>JAUQXK010000034.1 GCA_030834695.1 Desulfobacterales bacterium | reverse complement strand
GCACATAATTCGCCATCCCCTTCAAACTCAACTGCTTGGTGATCGCCGCCGTCAATGTCGTCTTGCCATGGTCAATGTGACCGATCGTCCCCACGTTCACGTGCGGCTTCGTCCGCTCAAACTTCTGCTTGGCCATGTGTTACGCTCCTCCCTAAGCGTTGGTAAGTGGACTTTATGCTTACCCCCTGGTTCCACCGCACGGGGCGGTTTGTAAGGTGGTGGAGCCCACGGCCGGAATCGAACCGGCGAACCTCTTCCTTACCAAGGAAGCGCTCTACCGACTGAGCTACGTGGGCCCAAACAGCCGGAGTTTCCGGCCGGTATCGTTGTTCACACGTCTGATAAAGGTGGAGCGGGCGACGAGATTCGAACTCGCGACATCCAGCTTGGAAGGCTGGAGCTCTACCAGCTGAGCTACACCCGCATGCATACCCAGCAGCCGCTGCGACCATACCGGCTCACACCGATACATCGCTTCATCCCGACGCGCTGAAAAAAAACTCATGCAGGAAGTCCTGTAGTGACTATCGATCTCGAGATTCGAATTCGAGATCTCCTACATTAAGACCTATTTCCGGTTGGTGGTGGGGGGAGGATTCGAACCTCCGTAGGCATTCGCCGACAGATTTACAGTCTGTTCCCTTTGGCCGCTCGGGAACCCCACCGGATAACAGCCATCACGAACGGAACCTTGAAACTACCCGCAGAACCCGGCAGGGCGAAATCCGCTCGTTTGAACCTTACGAGTCCTGGAGCCAGCGGAGGGATTCGAACCCCCGACCCACTGATTACAAATCAGTAGCTCTACCAGCTGAGCTACGCTGGCGGCTAAAAACGCAAAAAAATCCCTGACCGCTCTTTTAAAAAGAGCTTTATTAGGGTTTTTTAGGATCCATGTCAAGCTAAAAACAGCGGGATTATAAAACCTGGCATGAAAAAAGCAAGATTTTTTTTCAATAGGCCCGATTTTGGCCCTGCATGCGATCGATCGGCACCGAAGGCCTCTGCCCTTTCCGCCGCAGGGTCTTGACAAACCATGTCGTCTCTGTTTTATGAGATCAACTTTTTATCAGACCGGCGACGGGATATGCGCCTATTGCGCGTCGCGCCAATCAATACGGGACGTTTCCCGATACGAGCCGGCCCAAAACGACAAACACCGCAAGGCATACGTCTTGCTCGCCCGGGAAGATCCGCATGACATTCCGTTTAAGTTTTTGTCTGGCAGTTGGCCTGACCCTGCTCACCGCCTGCTCCACCCCGCCGACCAACCGCTCATCCTCGACGGCTGCGGCTCCCCCCGCATTGGCCGAACGGGCCAAGGCAGCGCCGGCGAGTCCGGGTCAGGCACCGGCAATGGGCACCCTCGCCGCCAACGCGGACACCAGCGCCGTTCCACCCAAACCGGCTCCGGCCCAGAAAACCTTGTCGCCCGCGACGGCATCGAGCAAGACCTCGACCGCGCCTTTAGACGAAAACGGCGAGGAGTGTGTCATCGAGGATGAGGAGGATGAAACCCCTGGGCAGCCTCCGCAGGGAAAGGCGATATCCGTCAACCGTGCGTTGGCTCTCTGTCGGGCCGCTCAAAATTATTGGAAGCGCGGGGAAATCGACCTGGCCATCGACGCCCTGGATCAGGCCTATGGCCTGGTCTTGAGCGTGGATCCCGGGAACGATCCCGAACTGTTGCAGGAGATGGAGGATCTGCGGATCACCATTTCCAGACGAATCCTTGAAATCTATTCATCCCGCCATGTGCTGGTCAACGGGAAGCGCAACGAAATCCCGATCACCATCAACCGACATGTGCAGGATGAAATCGATTCTTTCACGGCCGGTCGCGAACGGGATTTTTTTCTGGAGGCCTACCGCCGCTCGGGACGCTACCGCGCCAAAATTGAAGCGGCGCTGGTCGAGGCCGGCCTGCCGGCCGAACTGGCATGGTTGCCGCTCATCGAAAGCGGGTTCAAGGTGACCGCGCTTTCTCCTGCGCGGGCATTGGGTCTGTGGCAGTTCATTCCCTCCACCGGCTATCGTTACGGGCTGAACCGCGACACTTACATCGACGAGCGACTCGACCCGGACAAGGCCACCCGCGGCGCCATCGAGTATTTGAAAGAGCTGCACGGCATGTTCGGCGACTGGACAACGGTGCTGGCGGCATACAATTGCGGCGAAAATCGGGTGCTGCGGACCATTCAGAGCCAGAACATCAACTACCTCGACAACTTTTGGGACCTGTACGAGCGTCTGCCGCGAGAGACGGCGCGTTACGTGCCTCGGTTCCTGGCCACGCTGCATATCGTCCATTCACTTCAGGCATACGGGCTTCAGGATGTGGCCGTCGACCCGCCTCGGGAGAGCGAAATCGTCACCATCCAGCGACAGGCATCTCTTTCCGCCATTGCCCGCACCACCGGAATCGACGAGGAACTGCTGCGCCTGCTCAATGCGGAGCTGCGGCAGGGGGTGCTTCCGGAAGGCGGCTATGACCTGCGCGTGCCGTCCGGTGAGAAGAGCCAGGCGCTGGCGAAGCTGGACGACATCCCGTCCTACCAGCCGCGAAAATCGCAACGAGCGGTCGTGGTCCGCCACAAGGTGCGCAAGGGCGAAACGCTTCAGACCATTTCCAAGAAATACGGCACCGATGCGAAAAGCATCCTGCTGGCGAACAATTTTCGCCATCCGAGCGCGCTGGCGGTCGGAACGACCCTCCGGGTCCCTGTCGAGTGCGCGCCGGAAAGATCACCGGCGCAACCGGAGCCGAAGGTTCCGGCCGCCCATCATGAAACGATCGAGCATGTGGTCCGTCACGGAGACTCGCTTTACAACCTGGCCAAGCGCTATGGCACCTCCACCGAGGAAATCCAGCGCCTGAACCGGGTAACCGCCTCCAGCCTGGCCATCGGGCAGGTCCTCAAGATCGTGCCTGCCGCCGCTCCCGCAAAAAACGAACCGCCGAAGGCCAAACCACCGGTTTATGTAGTCCGCAACGGCGATACGCTCAACGCGATCGCCAAGCGGCATCGTATGGCGCTGGAGCGGTTGCTGGCCCTCAACCAGCTGAACGCCAACGCCAAGCTGCAGCCCGGCCAAAAACTCATCGTCGAGAACTAAAGCCTGCGGTAGACGATGTTGAGCCGCTTGGCCTCCTCCGGCCGGAAGCAGCCCTTGACGTCAAAAAACAACGGCGGGTCGGAACGGCAAAGCCTCGCCAGCTTGGAGAGCCCCAGCTGCAAATAGGCTTTGTGCTGAACCGCAAGAATGACCGCATCCACCCCGGATGCGGCTTCCAGAGGCGCCAGCTCGATTCCGTAATGGGCCCGCGCCTCTTCCGGGTCCGCCAAGGCATCGCTGACCACCACGTCGGTGCCGAAATCCTTCAACTCCCGGACGATGTCCACTACCTTGGTGTTGCGCAGGTCCGGCACGTCTTCTTTGAATGTGATCCCCAGTATGGCGATTCGCGCCCCCAGCACCGGTTTTCCGGCTGCGATCATCATTTTAACGGTTCGCTCGGCCACGTATTTCCCCATACCGTCATTGATGCGCCGCCCGGCCAGGATGATTTCCGGGTGGTATCCCAGGGATTCGGCCTTTGCAGTAAGATAGTAAGGGTCCACCCCGATGCAGTGCCCTCCCACCAGCCCCGGCCGAAACGGCAGGAAGTTCCACTTGGTTCCGGCGGCCTGAAGGACCTCCAGCGTGTCGATGCCGAGGCGCTCGAAAATCATGGATAGCTCGTTCATCAGGGCGATGTTGAGATCCCGCTGGGTGTTTTCGATTACTTTGGCGGCCTCGGCCACCTTGATCGAGGAGGCACGATGGATGCCGGCCGACACGACTTTGCCGTAAAGTTGCGCCAGCAGGTCGCACGTTTCGGCGTCCGAGCCGGACACCACTTTCACCACTCGGTCCAGGGTGTGGACCTTGTCGCCGGGGTTGATGCGTTCGGGCGAATAGCCCACCGTGAAATCCTTTCCAAAACGGAATCCGGATTCGCGCTCCAAGATGGGCACGCACACTTCTTCCGTAACACCGGGGTAAACCGTTGATTCGAACACGACACAGCTGCCCTTGGGCATATGTTTGCCCACCGCAACCGAGGCGCTTTCCACCGGCGTCAGGTCTGGGATGCGGTAGGAGTCGATGGGCGTGGGCACGGCCACAATGATCACTCGACAGTCCGAGAGGTCACGAGGATGGTCGCTGAAATGAACTCGTGCCGCACGCAGCGTATCGCCGGAGACCTCAAGGGTGCGGTCGACCCCCGCTTTAAGCTCGTCGATACGCGCCCGTTTTTGATCGTAGCCGACCACATCGAAGTGCTCAGCCAACCGGGCCAGCAGGGGGAGCCCCACATATCCTAAGCCCACCACCGCGACTTTCTCCTGTCTCCCCAACAACGCCTCGAATCGAATCATACCAGGATCTCTCCCTTCTTTGTTCGCCGGCCTCCCGGATCCTTACGACAACAGTTTATTAAAGCCGCACCATTGTTAACCCAAGGGAAATCGTTTATACAGGCTTTATCCGGATCTTCCGCATCGAGCTCGGCATAAGATTAAGTATATCACATAAACCCGCTAAAAACCCATCGTAACGCATGGTCGCCGAAGACCGACCCGCCATCCGCCGAACGCACTGGTGTGTGATCACCGGAGCACCATGTTCCGGAAAAACGTCCGTGATCACGGAGCTCTCTCGACGGGGATTTGGGGTGGTACCCGAGGCGGCGCGCGCCCACATCGACGCCGAACTGAAAAAGGGACGGCCTCTGAGCGAGATCAAGGCCGACCCCCGCCGTTTCGAAGGCCGGATTTTCCGAGCGAAACTCCGGGTGGAAGCCGGCCTGCCCGCAGGCGACGCCCTGTTTCTCGATCGCGCCCTTCCGGACAGCATCGCCTACTATGTCCTGGAAGGCTTGGACCCGTCGGAACCACGGCGGCAAAGTCTTCGGGTTCGATACCAGCAGGTATTTCTCTTTGAACGGCTTGAATTCATGAGGGATCGAGTACGCTCGGAAAATGCACGATTGGCGGATCGAATCGAACGCTTGATCGAAGCGGCTTACAACGGGTTAGGCTACGCCATCATCCGGGTTCCCGTCATGCCGGTACCCGACCGCATCGAATTCGTTTTGAGTCGCTTCTTACCCCATCGCTTAGGATAGAAGCGCCTGCACTTCCGGGTCGGTCAAATATCGCCACTTGCCTTCCGGAAGGCGATCCAGCCGGATATGGGACACTCGAACGCGTCTGAGCGCCACCACCTCGTTGCCGAGCCGGCTCACCATGCGCCGAATCTGGCGGTTGCGTCCTTCTTTAAGCACGATCCGAAAATGCCGCTCGCTGATTCGATGCACCAACGCCGGCCGGGTGCGGGTATTTAGGATGGGCATCCCTTCCGCCATGCGCCGCAGGGCGCCGTCTGAAATAGGGCGCTCCACGACGACCTCGTATTCCTTTTCGTGGTCGAAGGAAGGGTGCGAGAGTTTCAGGTGCAACCGTCCATCGTTGGTCAGCAGCAAGAGGCCGGTCGATTCCTTGTCCAACCGCCCCACCGGGTAAACCCGCTCCGGCACGTCCACCAGGTCGAGCACTATTTTTTTTCCGGCATGCCGGCAACTGCAGACATAGCCCCGCGGTTTGTTCAAGGCGATATAAATCAGCCGTTGAGCCGGACGGACGGCTTGTCCGTCCACCGATACCCGGTCGGTCTGAGGATCGGTTTTGGCGCCCAGTTCGGCCACCACTTGGCCGTTGATCCGCACACGGCCCGCGCGGATGAGGTCCTCGGCCTTGCGGCGCGAACACACGCCTGCGGCCGACAGAAATTTTTGAAGACGCATGAGATTCATGGAGCTTGCTGCAGCATCGTGCGGAGGCATCGGGTTCGGCGATACCGGCCATTGGCCATGCCGAACCCTAAACGGGTGCGGCCGGAACCCACCTCAAAATCCGGAGCACGCGACTCGGAACCAATTCAAATGTTCGCAGGAATAATGACCCCGGTTAGCTCCGGTAGTCGGCGTTGATTTTCACGTAGTCGATCGACAGGTCACAGGTGTAAACCGCTGCTCGACCCGTACCGAGATGCAGGTCAACCGTGATGCTGAATTCATCTGCTTTCAGCACACCGGTGGCCGCGGCCTCGGCTGCTTTGCCGCAGCCGATCCCCCTGGATACCATCTGAACCGGTCCGATGAAGATATCCACCTGGCTCGGATCGAGGGCGGCTCCGGAACGGCCGGCCGCTGCCAATATCCGGCCCCAGTTGGCGTCTTCGCCGAACAAGGCGGTCTTGACCAGCGGCGAGTGCGCGATCGTATCAGCCATGGCGCGCGCCTCGCCATCGGCCGCTGCACCGACGACCCGAATTTCCACCAGCTTGTTCGAACCCTCGGCGTCCTTCACCACCCATTTGGCCAGGGCGAGCATCACGTCGTCCAGCATCGCTTGAAACGCCTCGCGCGCGGCCGCCGGTTCCAGACCGGCCTCCGCGCACCCGCTGGCCAGCATCAGGATCGTATCGTTCGTGCTCGTGTCGCCGTCCACCGTGATCCGATTGAAGGAGCGCGCGGCCCCGGCGGCTAAAAGATCTCTCAGCAGCCCCGCCGACGCCTGGGCATCCGTCATGAGGAAACAGAGCATGGTGGCCACGTCCGGCCGGATCATACCGGCGCCCTTCACCACGCCGGTGAGAGTGACCCGGCGGCCGTCGATCTCAATCTGCCGGGAGACCACCTTGGGCACACGGTCGGTGGTCATGATGGCTTCGGCGAAATCCGCCACCCCTTCGACCGACAGCGACCCGAGCAGGGCCGGGAAGGCCTGCTCGATGCGCTCAACCGGCAGCGGTTCGCCGATGACCCCCGTGGAAGCTACGAGCACCTGTTCTTCGGGAACGCCCAATCCGGTGGCCGCCGCGCGCGCCATGCGCACGGCGTTGTGATAGCCGTCTTCTCCGGTACAGCAGTTCGCGTTGCCGCTGTTGACGATCACCGCCCGGCAGATCCCGCTGCCGACACGCTCACGATCCAGCATCACCGGCGCCGCCTGCACCCGGTTGCGCGTAAATACACCCGCCACGCTGGCCGGAACATCGCAGGCGATCAGGCCGAGGTCTTTGCGGCCGTTTTTCTTGATTCCACTGACCACGCCGGCAGCCCTGAATCCAGGACATGGGATGATGGACATGCTGCGTCTCCTGTTGAGGCGGCTCCGGCCATACCATCCGCCGAAACCCTTTAATGGTTGCAGCTGGTTTGACAGAATCGCCGCCGCTTGTCAATTGACCCGTCTCTGCCGACAGCGGTGCCGGTTGGATCTTTGCTCTTTTGCCCTGTGCCCGACCTCGAAACCGGCTTTTCGTCTGGCGCTCGGCCGCCGTAGGAACCCCACGCTGGAGACGTTTGACACCCGCCCCGCCTTTCAAGTATGGTGGCACCTCCGTTTGCAAACGACAGCCCGGATCGGAGAACTGACATTAAACGCTCGCGAGACCCACGATTGAATTGCCGGCAATGCAACGGCCGGCTCGAGCTTCGGCGCACCTGAACGGCCGTGCAGTTGCGCTGCAGGGATTGCGGCGCCCGTTACCGCCTAGCGGAATACCGCGACCGGCTGGACGACATCCTCGAGGAGGAATTGGCCGACACCCGCTGCGACCGCCTGTGATGGCCATGGTCATAGACAACCTTTTTCCCGTCTTCGCCTTGATCGCCCTCGGCAGCGCCCTGCGCCGATGGAATTTCACCACCGAAGGTTTTTTGAGGGTTTCCGACCGCCTAGTCTACTTCATTTTCTTTCCGGCGCTGCTGTTTTGGAAGATCGGCTGCGCCCCGCCCGACCTCCTCGGCGAGGCAAGATTGTATCTGGCGGTAGTCCTGTCCGTACTGGTCGTCTATGCACTGAGCACGGGTTTCATTCGACTCGCCGGCGTCAAAGCTCGCCAGGCCGGTTCCTTTTCGCAGAGCTGCTACCGATTCAACACGTATGTCGGGATGGCGGTGATGATGAGCGCCTTCGGCGAGGACGGCGTGCGGCGTTTCGGAGTCCTGATCGCTTTGACCATCCCCCTCATCAATGTGCTGGCCGTCGGCACGCTGACATGGTTCGGCGGGGGGCCAGCCCCCTTGCGCCGACGGGTTGAACATACCCTGAAGGCCCTGGCCGTCAATCCCCTTATTCTGGGCTGCGTCGCCGGTTTGGCCTACGGCCAGACCGTCAACCGTTTCCCGCTTTTCTTGGACAACGCCTTTCGGCTGGCCTCCTATGTGACCCTGCCGCTGGCGCTGCTCTCAATCGGCGGGGTGCTCTCCCTCAAAGGCCTCCGGGATCATGCCCGCCTCTCCATGGTTGCCTGCGGTTTCAAACTCGTGGTTTTACCGGCCTCCGGATGGTGCCTGATGAAAGCCTTCGGCGTAGGGGGCGAGCCTTTCAAAATGGGGCTGTTGTTCCTCTGCCTGCCGACCTCAACCGCCCTGTACGTTCTCTCTTCCCAGATGAATAGCGACACCGATCTGGCCTCGGCCGCCATCGCGCTTTCGACCCTGATGTCCATCATTTCCCTCTCGGCTGCACTGCTCATCTGAACAGCGGGGCCCACAGTCGCATGCAGAATTTCAAACTTACCATCGAATACGACGGATCGGCCTACAACGGCTGGCAGCGGCAAGCCGACGCGCCCACCGTGCAGGAGGCGCTCGAGCGCGCCCTCGGGACCATGACCCGCTCGACCGTCACCTTGATCGGTGCCGGGCGCACCGACGCCGGCGTCCACGCCCTGGGTCAGGTGGCCAACTTTCACTGTGAAACCCGCCTGGCCCCCGAGGAAATCATCAGGGGCTTGAACAGCCTTCTGCCCCGCGACATCGCCATCCGTGACTGCTGCCGGATGCCGGATGACTTTCATGCCCGTTTTTCTGCCAAAAGCAAGCGCTATCATTACCGCATCTTGAACCGCACGACGCGAGCGGCTGTCGGCCGCAACTACGCCTGGTTCATTCACCGCCCGTTGGACGCAAGGGCCATGGGGCAGGCCGCCGAACGTCTCATCGGTCTGCAGGATTTCAAATCGTTCGAAAGCTCTGGAAGTCCACGGGCGCATACCCGGCGGCACGTCATGCAAGCGGTTTGGGTTGAAGCGCCGGCGGATCGCTGCCTGACATTCCGGATCGAAGCGGACGGGTTCCTGCGCGGCATGGTACGCAACATGGTCGGCACGCTCGTAGCAGTGGGGTTGGGCAAGCTCGACCCGCAGGCGATCGAAACGATATTGGCCAGCCGGGACCGCCGCTGCGCCGGCATCATGGCTCCGGCGCGAGGCCTTTTCCTGGTCGAAGTGAAATACTAACCCAGCCGGAAGCCGGACGAGGATTTTTAAAAATTCCCGCTTGAAGACCGCGATGACCGGTGGTATAGCCTGGCAGCATTATCTCAGGATGGTTGAAAGGACGGCGATGCCATGAATGCTTCGACCCGAACCGATCCTTGTCAGATTTCGGGACGCCGGGAGGAACTCCTGGAACGCTACCGCGGGTTCCAAAAACAAAAAACCACTCTGGACATGACCCGCGGCAAGCCCTGCCCCGAACAACTGGAACTATCCGCAGGCTTGCTGGACTGCATGAGCCGCAAGGATTTCAGGGCCATGGACGGCTCCGACTGCCGCAATTACGGAGGGCTCGACGGCATCCCGGAAGCGAAAGGGCTTTTTGCCGAATACATGGGGGTTCGACCCGACGAGATCATGATCGGCGGCAACTCCAGCCTTAGCCTGATGCACGACGCCATGACCTGGGCGTGGGTGTTCGGGGCGGCGCCGGAGTCCGCCCCCTGGTCCCGCCAGACTCCCGCCAAGTTCCTGTGCCCCAGCCCCGGATACGACCGCCACTTTTCCATCTGCGAGCACTTGGGCATCGAAATGATCCCGGTCGATTTCCGCGGAAACGGACCGGACATGGATGTCGTCGAAACCCTCGCCGCGGCGGATGCGGGAATCAAGGGCATCTGGTGCGTCCCCAAATACAGCAACCCCACCGGCGAGGTCTATTCGGACGAAGTCGTTGAGCGCCTGGCCCGCATGCCCGCCCTGGCCGCGGATTTCAGAATTTTCTGGGACAACGCCTATGCCTACCACCACCTGGGGGCCGGACCGGCACGACTGGCCGACATACTGCAAGCCTGCCGGAAAGCCGGGAATCCGGATCGGGTGCTGCTCTTCGGATCCACTTCCAAGATCTCCTTTGCCGGCAGTGGGCTGGCGTTCATGGCGGGCAGCCCGGCCAATATGGCCTGGGCCAAGCAGCACCTCGCATTTCAGACGATCGGCCCGGACAAACTCAATCAGCTGAGACACGTGCTCTTCTTCAAGAACATGGCCGGCATCGAGAGCCACATGCAGCGGCACGCGACCATCCTGAAACCAAAATTCGACACCGTTCAGGACGTGCTCGGCCGCGAGCTGGCCGGCCGTGGGATCGTCGAATGGACCCGACCCGCCGGCGGTTACTTCATCAGCATCAATACCCGTGACGGGTGCGCACGTCGTGTTGTGCAGCTGGCAGCCGAAGCCGGCGTCAAGCTCACTCCGGCGGGGTCCACCTATCCTTACCAAAAGGATCCCTGCGATCGGAACATCCGCATCGCGCCGTCTTTCCCGTCCATGACGGACATTCGTAACGCGATGGGTGTACTGGCGGTCAGTCTGGAGCTGGCTTTCCTGGAAAAACAGCAATAAAAAAAGCCCCGCCCGAAACCGGGCGGGGCAGGTGCTCGGATGATCGAAGGCTATTTGCCGGCCGAACGCTTGGAGGCTTTGATCGGGTTGAGCTTCTGTTTGGTCTCGGATTTCGGTGCCGTGGCCGAAACGTGGGTGGCCAGGTTGCAGATGCCGTTCCGCCATTTGGAAGTGGGGTCGGGGCAAGCGGTGCAATACCAGCCAGAACTGTATTGGCCCTGGCGGCCGCAGCCGCTGCATTGTTCCACGATTTGTTGGCAAATTCCGCCCTTGTAGCCGCATCCCTTGGCCGTCATGAAGGCGCATTCTATTCCCGGTTTAACGCTGGTGCATCGCATGGAAACCATCCCCTTTCATCAAGATATTCAGATTTATGAAGCATGCGGTTCAAATCAGATCAAAAAAAAAGCCGGACACACTTCCATCCGGTTAAAATTTTTTTAAAGATGTAGAATAATCGATTGAATCTAACTTGTCAATATTTTTTTGGTGACATCCTTGATGGCCTCGCAAAAAGTCGTCATTCCGGCGGATGCCGGAGCCCAGGAGATTTCCAACTGCTTGTAAATGCTTGATTCCGGCTTTCGCCGGAATGACAAAAAACAGCATTTACAGACTTTTTGCGAGCTCATCATCATTCGGTTCAACCAAAAATATAGGATCTCCCATGCCGCTCGAATCACCCAACACCCTCATCACCACCCTCGGTGACTGCCGCATCCCGAGCCCGGTCAGCAAGCGCGGGCAAGGCACTCACAGCATCAGCTATGTATCCGACGAAGACCGCATTCTGATAGAAGTCAACGTCAACCGCGCCTGTCGGCAACTGGCCGACGGGCCGGCGGCCCCCTCTTACGAGCTGGCCGGCCCCCGCAAGCAGGTCTTCTTTGATCCGAGCAAACTCAAGTGCGCTCTGGTGATGTGCGGCGGGCTTTGTCCGGGCTTGAACGATCTGATTCGATCCATCGTCCTGGAGCTTCATTATGGATATGGCGTCCGCAACATATTCGGTGTGCGCTACGGTCTGCGCGGCTTTATCCCTCGCTATGGCTACGACTTCATGGAACTCACCCCGAACGCCGTGCTCAACATCCATGAACGCGGCGGCACGGTCATCGGCTCCAGCCGCGGCCCCCAGGATATCGACGAAATCGTTGACACCCTGGAACGCATGAGCATCGGAATCCTTTTCATGATCGGCGGCGACGGGACGCTGCAAGCGGCCACCTCCATTGCCGATGCGGTCATGAAACGCGGCTTGAAGATCAGCGTGGTCGGTCTTCCCAAAACCATCGACAACGACATCTACCTGGTGTCCCGGTCCTTCGGTTTCGACACCGCAGTGGACGTCTCGACCCGGGCCATCGTCAGCGCCAGCAATGAAGCCGATGGCTACCCCAACGGCATCGGCCTCATCAAACTGATGGGGCGCCACTCCGGGTTCATTGCCGCTACCGCCACCCTGGCTCAGCAGGATGTTAACTATGTCCTGATCCCCGAGGTGGATTTTGACCTCGACGGAGCCAACGGCCTTCTCCGCACCCTGGAACAGCGATTGGCCGAAAGAGGGCACGCCGTCATCGTCGTGGCGGAAGGTGCCGGCCAGAAGTTCTTCGAAAACGAGGAAAAAGAGCGGGATCTTTCAGGCAACATCAAACTGAAGGACATCGGGATGTTCCTCAAACAAAAAATCCTGTCCTATTTTGAGGAACGTCAGATCCAGATTTCGATCAAGTATATCGATCCGAGTTATATGATCCGCAGCCTGCCGGCCAATGCCAACGACCGGGTTTTTTGTAATTTTTTAGGCCGCAACGCCGTGCATGCCGGCATGGCCGGAAAAACGGACCTTCTGATCGGGAATTGGAACAACCACTTCGTGCACGTTCCCATGAAGCTGCTGGCCGGAAAGCGCAAGCATGTCGATCCCCGCGGCATGCTCTGGCGCAGCGCCCTGGAAGCCACCGGCCAGGGTTCCCTGAAAAACGAAACCAGATAAGCGACGGCGCCCACACGGCCCGATGCGTCCCCGGGATGCAACGCGCAGTTTTTGCGCCGAACTCGATATTTGCATAACACGAGGCGGCACCGGCAGCCGGCGCCCGATCCCGCAGAGGGCTCGTGCCTACTTTAGTTCGACGAACCGCTTGCCCCTAACCTCCAGAATGCGCAGCTCCTTATCGCAATCGCCGTTAGGCAGGAAGCGGGTGAACCCGGTAGCTCCGGGGAAACCTTCGGAGGCGTGCAGCGCGACGGTTACATCGCTGCGAAACCGCACCCCGGGCCGGCTGACCACGTCAGAGAGTATCTTGGCCGTATCGTAGGCCATGGCCTCGATAGAACCCGGCTTCCCCTGGTAGGTCTGCTCGAAGGCACTGACAAATCGCCCGACCGTCGGCTCGGCGCTGTCGGCCAGAAAGGCATCCGGCATGATGGCTCCCTGGACATAGGGTCCGGCATGCTGAATCAACGCCTCCGAGTGCCAGAGGTTGGTGCCCAGCAGGTAGACGCCTTTGACATCGTGGTAAGCCAACTGCGGCACCAGCATGCCAGCTTTGCCGGGTTCATCCGGTATGAAGACCGCCTGGAAATCGAAGGCCAGATCATAGTCCTTTTCTTCGATCCGGTTACGCCGGATAGCGGTCCGGGGGTCCCGGTCGGAGCGCGATTCCTTTGGAATTTTCTGCGAAAACCGCAGCAATTTTTTGATGGGCGCTGAAAAATCGGTCGCCGACGGACTGTAGGCCACGGCACTGAGAACCTCCCCGCCGCGCGCCTGGAATTCATCTCGAAAAAGCCCCATGAAGGTCCGGCCATAAGTTTCGTCCGGATAAAGGATGACCGCCTGGCCGGCTCCCAGCCTTGTCATGGCGTAGGCGACCAGGGAACGCACCTGGGCCGACGGCGTGATGAAGTTGCGGAAGACATGGTCGCCCACCCCGGTCACTCCCTCCTTCTGAGTAATGGCGATGATGGGCATCCCGATGGCCTGGGCCTCGTGAACGACTGCTTCCGCATGCACCATCGGGCCGATGACGGCGGACACTCCCTCATGTGCCAATTCCCGCAGCGCCAGAAGAGTGGCCTCAGCCTCCGAGGCCGTATCCTTGATGATGACCTGCACCGGAGTCTCTGCATTCGCCGAATTGTGTAAGCTGACGGCCAGCTCGATTCCGCGCAACGCGCGTTGGCCAATGGCCTGGTAGGAGCCGCTCAAGGGCAGGAGGCACCCCAGCACCCGGTGTCCCGGGTGCGGGGCCTTGTCCATTTCGCCGATGGCTTTCTGCGCCCGCCCGGTGTGTTCATGCTCGGGATAGCGCTCAAGAAAGGATCGCAATAGTATCGCCGCCTCAGCCCCTCGGCCTTCCCGGCCCATGACCATTCCGGCCTGAAACAGGAGGTAGTCCATCGGAATATCGTCCTCGGGTCGTCCCGCCAGGGTGGTTACATCCTGGACATTCAGCCGCAGGATGGCTGCCCGCAGCTTCGGCACGATCAGGTCCTGCTCGCTCGGCGCCGCAAGCCGCAAGGCTCGGACATAAGCCTCAACCGCCTTCAGATGTGCGCCAAGGGCTGCATGCGCGTCACCGGCCAGCGTGAAAGCACGTGCTTGTTGGGGTGTCGCGCCGACGATTCTCAAGGCTTCGGCGCTCTGGGAAACGACGTCGGAGTATTTTCCCTCGCGCAGCAGCATGCTGAGCAGCTCCAACACGGCCTCCGGCCGCTGGGGGCTGGACGGATAATCGGAAACCAATTGGGAATAAGCCCTGCGCGCTTGAGCCACGTTCCCCTGTTGAGCGTGGATGCCGCCGATTCGCATGAGGGCTGCCGCCGCCAGCGGTTCACCCGGATAGCGGGTCAGATAATCTGAATACAGGACCAACGCCTCGGGAAAGGCGCTCGCCTGGTATTTCTGTTCAGCCTGCTGAAACAGCTGATCCGCCACCGCTCGGGTCTTGGGAATCGGCGCCAGGCCTGGCTTGGGCCTCGAAACGCAGGCCGAGCAGAGCACGGCCACCATCATGCTGACCCAAAAATAACGGCATAGCCGGTTGTTCATTCACCCCTCATTTCAGCATTTCGAGTTCGATCACAGGCAGCCACAAAGACCGCTGATGCATGTGGCAATTTACACGAGTATTCGTGTTTGTCAAAATATTCCGGTGAGTGCACGGGGAATTCTGAATCCGATCATCCGAATAGAATCGCTAAAGTTTTATATCGAACGGCGGATAACTTAGTAAGAACTTATCCCTGAAAAAGTGAGGAGACGAGCATGAGATGGGCGGTCTTCATGGTTTTGCTTGCAAGCCTGGCAGTCGCTGCGCCGGCCTCGGCCCAGTTTTACAAGTATTTGGATAAGCAAGGCAACATACGATTTACGGACGATATCAACCAGGTTCCGGAGAACCAGAGGAACAACATCCGCAGTTATGCGGCCGCGCCGCCCGACGCCTCGAATGCCACCGCGTCCGAGGACGGCGTCGAAAAAACGAAGGCCGGACGCGATGCCGCCAACGAGGCCCCTGCCGAAGCCGCGCTGGCAGCCTCCGTCGAGGAGGATCCGCTCGATAACGCCAAGACTCGCCTGGAAGCGATGAAAAAGCAGATCGATTCCGATTACCAGGCGCTCGCCAGCGAGAAGGAGGCGTTGAGCAAAGAAAAAGAGGTGCCCAAGAACCGGGAACAAGTCGTCGACTACAACAAACGGGTGGAAGCGTTCAATCAAAGAGCCGGCGACTACGAAGCCCGCAGCAACGAGTTGCGCAAACAGGTTGAAGCCTATAATGCGCGAGTGATCGAAGAAAACGCCAAATTAGCCCAATCTGCCAAAAAGTAACTCCCCGCGTGCACCGGGCGGAGCGCATCCCGCTCCGCCCGGAACGATCCGGCCAAAGATCCGCTCTCGATTATGCCCTATCGATTGTCCCTATCTTGTGTTTGCCGCTGAAACCGATTAAAATAGTAAAATAAATTGATTTGCACACAGGGACGAACCCCCGGTCAGGCGATACCGAATGCCAATCCGCGAAGAACACAGCCTGATTCGCTACGATCCCCGTCAAGGCTTGTTGGGCTGGCGGGTGGAAGGATTTATGCGGCCGGCGCCGAGCCGTACATCCGCGCCCCCCCGCCCCTATGAAAACACCGCTCCCGGTTCCGAGGCCGGAGAGTCCCTCCGGCAGAGCCAGCCGCATCTAATGTACTCGCTCCGGCGGACCATCGAAGCCTCTGCAGCCGGCGCCACCGGGCGGATAGTTGACATTTTTGTGTGATCCTCGCTAAATTATCCCATCTCCGAAGGCTGTTTCCAAGGCCCGCAGATAGACGGCAGGCCTTTCGCAGTGAGTGCTGGGTTCAACGATCCCCAGATCGTATTGACGGTTTTCCCCAATATTTGAAAAGGGCAAAAAGGAGGTCCCGTCATGCCTGCTACCAAAACACAGGTCCCGAAGGGTTTCAAAAAGGCGTTGGCCGTCGGCCGACCGCCGAACATCACCAAATTGTTTCCCCATTCTCAGGCCCTCATCGTCAGCGGCAAATACATTGACCGCGCCATGCTCATGAAGGGCCAGGCCATCGCCATCGCCGCCAACGGCCGCAACGCGTTCGTCATCCGGGGCGCGCTGCGCGCGGCCCAAAGGGCCAATGCAGCGCTCATCATCGAAATCGCCAAGTCCGAAGGCGGCTCCAACCCCTACTGCGCGGTGAATTTCTGGAACATGGCGCAACTGGTCGACGCGTTCTGCAACGAAATGGGCATTACCGTTCCGGTCGCCGTTCACGCCGACCATTACGGTATAAAGGGCGCCAAGGATGTCGAGGCCGCCAAGACCGAGATTCCTTCCATGTTCGACGCCGGCATCACGTCCATCGCGATCGATGCCTCCCATCTCCCGGATGACCTGAACCTCCTGGCGAGCATCGAGTTGAGCCCGTACGTGCCGAAATGGGCCGGCCTGGAAACCGAGGTTGGCGAGATCAAGGGCAAAGAAGGTCTATCCACGCCGGAGGAGGCGGCTTTTCTGGTCCAGGGGCTGAACGCCCACAGCATCTTCCCCGACTGGATCGCCCTTAACAACGGCACGACGCACGGTATTGAAGCCAGCGCCTCCGGGATCCAGGTGGATCTCACCCGACGAATCCACGATACGATCGCCAAATACAAGGTTTCCGGGGCGCAGCACGGCACTTCCGGCAACAGCTCCGAACGGCTGAAGGAAATCGCGACCAGGACCCGCACGACCAAGGCCAACGTCGCCACCGCGCTGCAGATGATCTCCTGGGGGCTGGAGGTGAACGACTACGGCAATGCCTATCTCGACGCCCAGGGGCAATTCGCCAAACGGCCGGACTGCGGCATCACCGACACGCTGTGGGCTGAAATGGTGGCCTACGCCCAGGCGAGCAGCCTCAAGGCCGGGGACTATAAGAAGCTCAACCTGCCCTTTGAAAACAAGATGCTCGGCCAGTCGCGCGAGGTGCGGCAGCGGATGGTCGCAGCGGTGGAGGACTTCGCCTATCATATGCTGGTCGACGTCTTCAATGCCCAGGACACCGCGCCGCTGGCCATCGAGGCGATCTTGAAAGCCGACTCTTATACTCCGGGGCCGAAGGCTCGGCGCATCGAAAAGCCTGCCGATTGGACGCCTGAAAAAATTAAGGAACGGGCGGCTGCCCTGCAGCCAGACAAGGGCCCCCGGGGCAATTTCGATGACTGACGCTTAGCGCCTTCACCGCCGCCCACCCGACCCGTCACCGAGCGACCTGCATCGCTTCGTAAAAACCGGCCTTTCAGGTCGCCCGGCCTTCCATTTCTTTTCGTTTCATCCCACCGGATCCGGATTTTTTGCTAAAGTATTGTGATCGCCCGGCCGATAAAGCCCACAGGAGGGCGCTATCATGCAGGTCACCCGGTATCAAATGCACAACGTGCTTGAGTGCTACAGCAAGAAATTGAGTCGCGCCCGCGCGAAAGAAACCATCGCCGGCGGGCTTCCGAAGAAATCTGCGGATGAATTAGCCCTCTCGTCGGATACCAGTCGCGTAGCGGCGATGAACAAGATCTCGCGGCAGGTTCTGGATAAAGTCATGGATGTGGTGGCGCTTTCGAGCGCCGGCAAAACCGGTCGGCATCCCATGAATGAGATCGATGCCGGCGCCGAAGGTGAGGGGGAGTCGGTGCCGATGGAATTTACCTACCGCGTGGCGGATTCCATCGACCTAAAGAGCAACGCCCGTTTAACTTGGGGCGATCCTGAAGAATAAGGAGGAGTCCATGTTTGACATCGTCGGAGAAACCGTCGTTCAGCAGATGGCCCGTGTGGGCCTGCCCGGCAGCGGAGCGGAAAAGGACGCCAGTGTCCTAAAAGCTGAAGCCCTGAAGGAAGTACGGGCGGTGGAAAAGTCCAACGAAAGCGAAAAAGCTCATTCGGAAGCCAGCGCGGAGGGAAGCACCACGACTCGCAACCGACTGGAAGAAGGCAGGATCATCGTCGAAAAGTACGATGAGGACGGCCGCTTGGTGAAGCGGACGCCGCCAGGGTTTTTGCCGTTTGGCGAAATCGCCTGAATGCGCGGTTTTCAGCTGCAGGGACGCACCGCGATGCCGCATTGTTTCAAGTAGGACTTGATTCCGGCGATCGTGTGGCTCCCGTAGTGGACCATCGAAGCAATCAAGGCGGCATCCGCCCGGCCGACGGTGAGGACATCCCGAAGATGCTCCGGCCGGCCGGCGCCGCCCGAGGCGATCACCGGGATCCCTGCCTGGGTGGAGATCCGTGAGGTCAGGTTCAATTCATACCCCTCCTGGGTTCCATCGGCATCGATGGAATTCAGGCAAATCTCCCCGGCCCCCAGCTTCTCTGCGCGCTGCGCCCACTCGATCGCGTCGATACCCGTGTACGTCCGGCCGCCGTTGATCACCACTTCGTAGCCGCTGGGGATGTCGGCGCTCCGGCTCACCTGCTTAACGTCCATGCCCAGCACGATGCACTGGCTGCCGAAAGCTTCGGCGCCTCGCGCAATGATACCCGGGTTTCGCACCGCCGCCGAATTGACGCTGACTTTCTCGGCCCCCGCCAGCAGCACCTCGCGCATGTCCTCCAGCGTCCGGACGCCGCCGCCGACCGAAAATGGGATAAAGATGGTCTCGGCCACCCGGCGGACGACATCGATCATGATGCCGCGCCGCTCGTGCGACGCAGTGATGTCGTAAAAAACGATCTCGTCGGCCCCCGCTTCATAGTAAAATCGGGCCATCGCCACGGGGTCCCCGATATCCACATTGTCTTTGAACCGAATCCCCTTGGTGGTGCGTCCGTCGCGGACATCCAGGCAGGGAATGATGCGTTTGCTCAACATGGCCATTCCTAATCGGAAGGATTCCAGGTGCAGAAATTGTCCAGCATCCGGAGACCGGGCCGGCCGCTTTTTTCAAGGTGAAACTGGGTGGCGACCAGATGTCCCTGGCCGATCACCGAGGCAAAGCTCAAGCCGTAGTCGGAGGTGGCCAGGACCGCTCGTGGATCGTCCGGCACCGGATAAAAACCGTGCACGAAGTAAAATTCATCCTCCGGACCGATCCCGGCTAAAAAGGGGTGATCCGACCGGATCCGGATGCGGTTCCACCCCATGTGGGGGATCTTGAGGGATCGGCCGTTTTCATCCGTATGCCCGGAACCGAACGCCGCAACCCGCCCCGCGATCAGGCCCAGACAGGGGGTATCGTTCTCTGCACTGTGATTCATGATCACTTGGGAACCGATGCAAATCCCGAGAATGGGCTTGCCCGCCGCAGCCTGCTCCGTCAGGACCTCGTCGAGGCCGAGCTGCTTCAGGCTGCTCATGGCGGCGCCGGCGGCGCCGACGCCGGGGAAAATAATGCGCTGCGCCCGACGAATCGCGGCGATGTCGTTGGTAACGGTGCACGGGAACCCCAAATGATTCACGGCGCGGGCGACACTGGTGAGATTACCGGCCTTGTAGTCGATGATCGCAATCATAGGAAGTGGGCCTGCCGGAACGCGGCGCTGGGCCGTCGGCAATGGAACAGGTTCGAATCGATCCCCCGGCGGGGTTAATGCTTCTGGCGCTCTTCTGATTTCACGGCTTCCCAGATCCGGTCCTTTTCAGTCTGCGGCACGGACGCCAGATCCCGGCCGCTGTCGGCAACGACGGCCTCCATCCGGCGGAAGCGACGCTCGAACTTCTGTACGGCCGCGCCCAATGCCGTTTCCGGATGGACCCCACCGAATCGGGCCACGTTCACCATCGTAAAAAGGACATCGCCGAACTCCAGCGCCGCTTGGTCCGTATCGTTGCGTCCCACCGCGGCATTGAATTCCGTCAACTCCTCCTGCAGCTTGGCGAGCACACCCGACAGGTCTTCCCAGTCGAATCGGACCCGCGCCGCTCGCTCCGAAACCGCGTAGGCCCGCATCAAACCGGGCAGACCGGCCGGCACGGCATCCAGCGCCGATGGCCGCTGACCGGCGCCCTTTTCACCGCGCTTGATCTCTTGCCAATTGCGCACGACCTCCGCGCTGTCCGCCACGCGCACCGACCCGAACACGTGCGGATGGCGGCGCTTCATTTTCGCGCTGATCTCCCGGCAGACCTGCTCCAGGTCAAACTGCCCCTCTTCGGAATGCATCTGGGTGATGAACAGGATGTGGAACAGAACGTCACCGAGTTCTTCGCGAATGTGTTCGGCATGGTCGGATGCAATCGCGTCCGCCAGCTCATAGGCTTCTTCAATTAGAAAGCGCACCATGGAACGCGAGGATTGCTCGCGGTCCCAAGGGCAGCCGTTCGGCCCTCTCAGCTGTTCGATGATGCGGATCAATTCATCCATGGCCGCCGTTGCCGGGCTCATTTCAATAAGTTCCACGCCTTTTTCAGTTCATCCAGTTTGGCGGCGAATTCACGCTTGATGTCGCTGGAGACGACGGCGGCCAGCTTCTCGGATACGATGGCCACATAGGGCGCGGCCATGGAGTCCTTGATCAACGGCGTACCCTTCGGAAGAAAAGCCGTCAGCGCCAAAAAAAGGACCGAGACGATCAACGCCCCCTTGATAAAACCGAAGACCACCCCGCCCAGCCGATCCAGCCAGCCCAAGAAGACGATCTTCAGCAGGTACTTGATGACGATGGCCAGCACGTTCACCAATACGACCACGCCACAGAAAATGAGAAAAAACGCCAAGAGGTTGCGGTAGGCCGGGCTCGATACCACTCCGGACAAATAGCCGCCGGCGATCCCATAAAACGAATACGCGGCCAGGAAACCTCCCAACACCCCGATAATCGAGGACACCTCTTTGACCAGGCCGCGGAAAAGCCCCCGCACCAGGCCGTAGATCAATATAACGCCAACGACGATGTCAAACGCGTTCATGCGGCACTCGACGGTGAGCGGTTTTCACCACGCCCCCGGCACATTCGCTTCCCGGAGCACTCGATGACCTAACAAAGCCGTCCCGGGTCCGTCAAGGTAAAATTGACGATTTGCATTTCCGAAGCCGGATGTGGTAATAATTTGGACTTAAAACCCGGGCCATTGAACATGCCGATGGTTATCCGGATTCAGTCGCAGCGGTTTCGCGCGGCAGCACGAAACTAGCATGTTGGGTTGCCGGTCTACCGATGCCTTCCGGGACAGCCCTCTCCGGTTCTTGGACGTCAGCCGTATGAGCCACCCGCATACCATTACCGTTTCATTTGCAGACAACGAATTCGCCCGCCAGCTCTTCGGGGAGCACAACGCTCAATTGCAGCGGCTGGCGGAACTCCTCGACGTGCGCATCACCACCCGCGGCACGGCGGTCTTCATTGAAGGCGAGCGGGTGCTGGCGGAACTGGCGGAGAACCTTCTGAACCAGCTCTACGGGCTGCTGAAAACAGGCTACCCCCTGCATCCGAACGACATCGAGTATGCGGCTCGCATGTTGAGCGGCAACGACCGCCTCAACCTGAAAGACGTCTTTCTGGACACGGTGTATGTCACGGCCAAGAAAAGCGTGATCACGCCCAAGAGCCCGGCCCAGAAGGCTTATATCGATGCCATCCGCAGCCATGACATTGTCTTCGGCATCGGACCGGCCGGCACGGGCAAGACCTATCTGGCCATGGCCATGGCCGTGGCGGCCTTCACCAAATCCCAGGTCAGCCGAATCATCCTCACCCGCCCGGCGGTGGAAGCCGGCGAGACCCTGGGGTTCCTGCCGGGGGACCTGGCCGAAAAGGTGGATCCGTATCTAAGGCCTCTCTACGATGCCCTGCACGACATGATGCGCTTCGAAAAATATTCGACGCTGATGGAAAAAGGGGTGATCGAGGTCGCCCCGATCGCCTTCATGCGCGGCCGGACCCTGAACGACTCGTTTATCATCCTGGACGAAGCCCAAAACACCACCTCCGAGCAGATGAAGATGTTTCTAACCCGCATCGGGTTCAATTCCAAGGCGGTGATCACGGGCGATATCACCCAGATCGACCTGCCGCGGGAGCGCACCTCGGGTTTGATCGAAACTAAAAACATTCTGCAGGGCATCGAGGGCATCAAATTCATCTTCTTCTCCAAACAAGATGTGGTGCGGCACCGCTTGGTTCAGGAGATCATTCGGGCATACGAGGAGCTGGACGCCCGCAAGCAGGGAACGCAAACCGATCTGCACCCGGAAGGCGCTCGGAGGGAGCGGACATGACATTCGACAAACGTTTTTCGCTGCCGCCCCTGCTGCATGAATGGCCGTTCGGGCTCCGGCTGGTGGTGCTGGTCGCCGTCCCGATCGTCTTTTCCCTGATCCTCTATCCCCGCATCATGGTGCCCCGGCTGCAGTACGCGGTCGGCGATGTGGCTGAAAAGGACGTCAAGGCCCCTCGGGAGTTGCTCGTAAAAGATCAGGCGGCCACGGAGATCAAGCGCCAGCAGGCGGTTCAGGAAGTGCTCACGGTCTATGACCAAGACAACGAGCTGTCCGCCCGACTCGCTCGAATGGTGGAGGAAGCCTTTGCCGACCTGCGTGCCATGCGGCGGGCCGCCCTTGAGAACAAGGTTCCCGGGCCGCCCCCGGCCGAGGAAGCCCGCAAAGCCTTCGAGGACAAAATCGCCATCCGCGTGAGCACCGGCGCGTTCGCCGCCCTGGAGGCGGAGGGGTTTTCCAAGCGCATCGCGGACGGAATCGCTGAGATCATCCAGAGGTTAACCGACAACGGGGTTGTCTCCACCAAGGAAAATCTGCTCAAAGATTTGGAAAGAGGCGTCCTGCTGCGGGATGTCCGCACCCATGAAGAGCGGGTCGTCCATGACTTCAAGCAGTTCTACAGCCTGGATCAAGCCCGTTCGCTGGTCCGCAGCCAGGGCCAACCCGTGCTTCGGGACCTGGATTATGCCATCGCGAACCTGGTGGTCGACTTCTGCCAACGCCTGATCCAGCCCAACATCACCCTCAACCGCAGCGAAACCGAGCAGCGCAAGATCCGGGCGGCCGCTGAAGTCAAGCCCGTCCTTTACAAGATCAAGCAGGGCGAGATGCTCCTGCGCGAAGGCGAACGGGTGAGCGAGCTGCACCTGCTCAAGCTTCAGGCCCTCGAATCCGAAGGCAGGCCCGAATCCTTCTTCTTGACCCTTCTGGGAACGGCCGCGCTGATCGGCGGCCTGATCGTAGCGAGCCATATTCTTTTTTTCAGGCGCAGCCTGGCGATGAACGAAAACCCCACCCGCGCCGCCGTTTTAATGGCGTGCATTTTCATCTTTTTTCAGTTCGCGGCACAAATCATGGCGACCTTGTTGGCCGGGGCGATTCGCACCTCGCATTATGCCATTCCGGGAACATCCGCCGTTTTCCTGGTGCCGCTGGCGGCCGCGCCGATGATCATCTGCGTATTTCTCAAGCTGCCGGCGGCCCTGACCTTTGCGGTCGTGACGGCGGTGGGAACGGCGATCCTGTTTGAAAACAGCCTGGCAATGTGCATCTTTTTCATGATCACCGGATGCATGGGGGCCTATTGGATCCGTACCTGCCGGGAGCGCAAGGTCTTCGTCACGGCGGGTGTCAAGACCGGCTTGCTCGGCGCGGCTTTGGCCGTGGCGGTCGATGTTTTCAACGGCCACCCGTCATGGACCGGTTGGGCCTGGAGCGGTGCCTTCGCGTTTCTGGGAGGCGTCGGCGCAGGGGTGGTCGCCGCGGGGGTGGTTCCGCTGGCGGAGATTGCGTTCGGCTACACCACGGACATCAGCCTGCTGGAACTCGCCAACCTGGACCGGCCGATCCTGCGGCAGCTCATGATCGAAGCGCCGGGCAGCTACCATCACTCGGTCATTCTGGGATCCATGGTGGAAGCCGCCGCTGCGGAGATCGGCGCCAATCCGCTGGTGGCCAAGGTGACCGGCTATTATCACGACATCGGCAAAATCAAGAAGGCGCAATACTTCATTGAAAACCAGCGCAACGGCAAGAACAAGCACGATCGGCTGGCGCCGTCGATGTCCAGCCTGATCCTGATCTCGCACATCAAGGAAGGGGTGGAAATCGCTCGCGAGCACAAGTTGTGCCCGGTCATCATCGACGGCATCCGTCAGCACCACGGCACCAGCCTTATCCGCTATTTTTATGAAAAGGCCCGGCAGCTGAAGGGAGACGACCAGGTCAAGGAAGGCGATTTTCGCTATCCCGGCCCCAAACCGCAGACCCGCGAAGCGGCGTTGGTGATGCTGGCCGACGTGGTCGAGGCCGCCTCCCGAACGTTGGATAACCCGACCCCGGCGAGCATCAGGGGAATGGTCCAGAACCTGTTCAACCGCGTCCTCTCCGACGGCCAACTCGAGGAATGCGACCTGACCCTCAAGGACCTCAACAAAATCGCCGGCTGCTTCAACACCATTCTGAACGGAATCCATCATCACCGCATCGAATACTATGACCCGCATTCCTTTGTCGCCGAGAACGGCAAGAGCAAGCTCAAAAATGGACATCCAGATCGCCAACCGTCAAAGACGCCACCGGATCTCGCTGAGCCGGATGCGGCGGAATTCCCGGATCCTCCTAAATTCCTTAGGGCATCCTGAAGCCGAGCTATCCATCGTGCTGGTGGACGACCTCCAGATCGCCGCGATGAACCGGGCGTATCTGAGCCGAGAAGGCCCCACCAACGTCATCGCCTTTCCGATGCAGGAGGGACGGTTCGCCCATCTCAGCCCCCATCTCCTGGGGGATGTGGTGATCTCGGCGGACACCGCCTGGCGGGAGGCCCAAACGGCCGGCCTGGGTCTGGACGAACGGCTCACCCAACTGGTCGTGCACGGGCTCCTGCATCTCTGCGGGTATGACCACGAGCACGATGCGGCGGGCGCCCGCCGCATGGCCGCCAAGAGCCGACAACTGATGGAAGCACTGAGAGCAGACAACCGACCCAAGCCGGGCCGAGCGACCGTTGCGGTTCGTCGACCCCGGAAAAATTGACGATCCAAACCGCCGGCGAACGTGCGGCCGGGCGGAGTTTATGGTTGCGATGCGTGCTGCGACCGATGCAAACCGGGGGGAGGTGACGGCATGTTTGTGCTGACATCGGCGGAGATGCAGGCGCTGGACCGCCTGACCATTGAGCAATTCGGGCTTCCGGGCCGGCTGCTGATGGAAAACGCCGGCCGTGAGGCCACGCGCGTCTTCCTCTCCCATTTCGGCGATGCGGCGCGTCAGGGGGTGGGCGTCATCGCCGGACGCGGCAACAACGGCGGCGACGGATACGTCATCGCCCGCTGCCTGGCCCAGAAGGGCTACCCCGTCCGCGTTTACCTGTTGTCGGACGCAGGCCATATCCAGGGCGACGCCGCCGCCAACCTCAAGCTCCTGCCGGCGGTCGGCGTCCCGGTGATCGAAGTGCCGGACGAAGCGGCCTTCAGCCGCTGCCAGCGCGACATGCGCGCCGAAGCGGTCTGGGTGGACGCCATTTTCGGCACCGGCCTGCGCTCGGACGTCCGCGGTCTTTTCCGCAACGCGATTGAGTTCATCAATCAGCTGAACCGCCCGGTGCTGGCGGTCGATATTCCCTCGGGCCTCAGCGCGGATACCGGCCAGCCTTGCGGCGCCTGCATCCGCGCCCGCATCACCGTCACCTTCGCCTACCCCAAGATCGGCCAGGTGATCTTCCCCGGCGCGGATTACATCGGCCGTTTGGAAGTGGTCGACATCGGAATTCCGCCCGCCATGGTCGAACGCATCCGGCCGCGTCAGTTCCTGCTGTCGGCCGAAGGCGTGCGGGGCTATGTCGCCCCGCGCCCGGCCGATGCCCACAAGGGCCGCACCGGGCACCTGCTCGTCGTCGCCGGCTCCCCCGGCAAAACCGGCGCGGCCGCCATGACGGCCGCCGCCGCGCTGCGGATCGGCGCCGGACTGGTGACCCTCGCAACGCCCGCCAGCCTGCACGCCATCATGGAAACGCTGACGCTGGAGGCCATGACCGTGCCGCTGCCCGAAACGGGCGCGGGGACGTTGGGCCTGAGCGCGCATAGCGCCATCCTCGATCTGACCCAGGCAAAATCCTGCCTGGCCCTCGGCCCCGGCTTGGGTCCGGCGCCGGAGACCGGCGAATTGGTCCGCGGGCTGGTGCACTCATGCCCGATCCCGATGGTGATCGACGCCGACGGTTTGAACCATCTGGCCGGCCGATCGGAGGCGCTCAAAAACCGGCCGGCCGATACGGTCCTCACCCCGCATCCCGGAGAGATGGCGCGCCTGCTCGGAACGACGGCGCCCGCCGTGCAGCGCGACCGCATCGCCTGCGCCCGCGACCTCGCAACCGCCCTGAACCTGCAGGTGGTGCTCAAGGGCGCCCGCACCCTGATCGCCCACCCGGACGGGGCCGTCTACATCAATCCCACCGGCAACTCCGGCATGGCCTCCGGCGGCATGGGCGACGTGTTGACCGGGGCCCTGGCGGGATTAATCGCCCAGGGCATCCGGCCGGACCTGGCCGCCCGGGCGGCGGTCTATCTCCACGGCGCGGCGGCCGATCACCTGGCGCGCAACGTCGGCCCCTGGGGCTATCTGGCCGGCGAGGTGATGGCCGCCCTGCCCGGACAAATTGCGGTCCTGTTCGCGGAGGCTTGAATGGCGGAAGCGGTTTCCCCGACGGCGGCGTCGCTCACGGTTGTGACCGCCGGCGCCGAAGAAACCCGGGAGTTTGGGCGGCGCTGCGGACGGCTGCTTTCGACCCCCCTCGTCATCTTTCTGCTGGGTGAGCTCGGCAGCGGCAAAACCATGTTTGTCCAGGGTTTGGCGCACGGGCTCGGCGTACCCCCCGAATATTACGTCACCAGTCCGAGCTACACCCTCATCAACGAATACCCGGCGCGGCGGACCCTGGTTCACATTGATCTTTACCGTCTGAATGCCGGTTTGGATCCGGAGGACCTGGGCTTGAACGAGCTTCTGCACGGCGACGGCGTTGCGGCGGTGGAATGGGCCGAACGGCTGCCGTCCGAAGCGGTTGCAGACCGGATGGAAATCCGATTCGAAATCGGCGAGGGCGACCGTCGCACCTTGCAGTTGCTGGCATATGGACAAGCGGCAACGAGTCTGCTAAAGGCGTTGGATCGCTCCACCGGACGATGACCGACCCACCCGATGCCGCAGCGGCAGCCATGCCCGCGATGCGATATGGGATGCTTTCCGACGATCGGAGGAAATAAATGGGATTGATCGTTCAAAAATACGGCGGCACATCTGTGGCCAACCTGGAGCGCATCCAGAACGTGGCCAATCGGGTGGTCCGCACCCATCAGCAGGGCAACGACGTCGTGGTCATCGTCTCGGCCATGGCCGGCGCCACCGATGGGCTCATCAACCTGGCCAAGAAAGTCAACGAAACCCCGGACAAGCGCGAGTTGGACGCGCTGCTGGCGACCGGCGAGCAGACCACCGCCGCGCTGCTGGCCATGATGCTCCGGTCCATGGGATACCCGGCCTTTTCCCTGATGGGATTCCAGGTGGAGGTCCGCACCGATTTCTGCTACGGCAACGCCCGCATCCAGGACATCCGGGTCGATCGCGTGCGCAGCCTGCTCGCCGACCGCGCCATCGTGGTCGTAGCCGGCTTCCAGGGCTGCGATCCGGATGGCAACATCACGACTCTGGGCCGCGGCGGGTCGGACACATCGGCCGTAGCCATTGCGGCCGCGCTGAAGGCGGATTGCTGCGAAATCTATACCGACGTGACCGGCGTCTTCACGGCCGACCCGAACGTGGTGTCCAAGGCCCGCAAGCTCGACAAGATCTCCTATGAGGAGATGCTCGAGATGGCCAGCATCGGCGCCAAGGTGCTGCAGATCCGTTCGGTCGAGTTCGCCATGAAGTACAACGTGCCGGTGCACGTGCGATCGTCTTTTTCAGAGGAGGAAGGAACCATGGTCGTCAATGAAGACAACGGCATGGAACGGGTGGTGGTCTCTGCGGTGACCATGAACAAGAACGACGCACGCATCACGCTGCGGAAGGTGCCCGACATGCCCGGAATCGCCGCCAAGATCTTCAGCCCGGTCGCCGCGGCCGGCATCTCCGTCGACATGATCATCCAGAACACCCGGGCGAGCGGCAAAACGGACCTCACCTTCACCGTTCCCAGGGCCGACTTCAGGGCCGCTCTGGAGATCGAAAAGAAGGTGGCCCAGGACATCGCAGCCGAGGACGTGTTCGGCGACGAGAACATCGCCAAGGTCTCGGTCACCGGCGTGGGCATGCGCAGTCACCCCGGGGTGGCGGCGCGGATGTTCACCACGCTCGCCCGGGAGGGGATTAACATCATGATGATCAGCACCTCCGAAATCCGGATCTCCTGTCTGATCGAACAAAAGTACGCCGAGCTGGCGGTTCAGGCGCTGCACACGGAGTTTGGGCTGGATGCGGCGTGATGTTCCTGCGGCAAGGGAATAGAAACGCTCCTGCAGCGATGGATCCCATAACGCGACCCATCCCATGTCCCGTTTCACACCGGAACAGCTCATCTGGATCCTCGGGTTGGCCCTGATCCTTCTGGGGCTGGCCCTCTACCGCATGTTTTTTCTCTTCTGAGGTCAGGCCGGCGGTTTCCTTGACACCGCATTCGGTTGCGGTTAGAAATGCCGGGTCGACAACCAGCCGACCCGGGGAGGATGGAATGGATTACAAGCAAACGCTCAACCTGCCGACAACCGGATTTCCCATGAAGGCCAACCTGGCTCGGCGCGAGCCGGAGCAACTGAAGCAATGGGAGGACCTCCGGCTCTACGAATCGATCCGTACCGCTTCGGCGGGCCGCACGCCGTTCATCCTGCACGACGGACCGCCTTACGCCAACGGCCACATCCACATCGGAACCGCCCTGAACAAGATCCTCAAGGACATCATCGTGCGCTCCAAGCAGATGTCGGGATTCGATGCGGTCTATGTGCCGGGATGGGATTGCCACGGCCTGCCGATCGAACATAACGTCGACAAGGAACTGGGCGAGAAGAAAAAGAGTCTCACCCGCTCCCAGGTGCGGAAGCTCTGCCGCGCCTATGCCGAGCGGTTCATCGACATCCAGCGCAGCGAGTTCAAGCGCCTGGGAGTCATGGGAGACTGGACCCACCCGTATCTCACCATGAACTACGAGTACGAGGCGATCATCGCCCGCGAGTGCATGAAGTTCGGCCTGTCCGGCGACCTGACCCGCAGCAAGAAGCCCATCCACTGGTGCTTCACCTGTCAGACCGCGCTGGCCGAGGCCGAAATCGAATACCAGGACGAATCCACCGACTCGATCTTCGTCAAATTCGCCCTGGCGGATGATCTGACGGCGGAAGTCCCCGCGCTGACAGGCAAGCAGGTCTACCTCGTCATCTGGACGACCACGCCCTGGACCCTCCCGGCCAATCTGGCCGTTGCGCTGCATCCCGATTTCGAGTACGTCGCCGTGGACGCGGGCCGGGACGAAGTCTACGTGCTGGCCCGGGATCTCGTGGAGCCCTGCATGGCGACCTTCGGGCGGGCGGCCTATTCCATCCTCGCCCGCATCGACCCGCGGCGGCTCGAACGCAAGCGCTGCCGCCACCCCTTCTACGACCGAGAATCGATCATCGTGCTCGGCAAGCACGTGACGCTCGATGCCGGCACCGGCTGCGTGCATACGGCTCCGGGCCACGGCCGCGAGGACCATGACGTCGGCCTGGAATACGGGATCGAGGCCTATTCGCCGGTGGACGACCGCGGCCGGTTCACGCCGGAGGTCGAATTTTTCGGCGGACAGTTTGTTCTCGATGCCAACTCGCAGATCCGTGCAAAGCTCAGCGAAACGGGCGCGCTGGTCCAGGCCGGCAAGCTCGCGCATTCCTATCCGCACTGCTGGCGCTGCAAGCAGCCCGTCATCTTCCGGGCAACGCCGCAGTGGTTCATCTCCATGGACAAGACCGAGCTGCGGCGCAAATCGCTCGAAGAAATCGACCGCGTGCAGTGGATCCCCGCCTGGGGCCGCGAGCGCATCTACGGCATGATCGAAAACCGGCCGGACTGGTGCGTCTCTCGTCAACGCGCCTGGGGCGTGCCCATCACGGTCTGTTATTGCGCCCAGTGCGAAACCCTGCTCCTGAACGAGGAGATCATCGACCGCGTGGTTCGGATGTTCAGCGAGCACGGGGCGGATGTCTGGTTCGAGCGCGACGTCGCCCAGATTCTGCCGCCCGGCGCGCGCTGTCCCCAATGCGGGCACGACGGCTTTATCAAGGAAACCGATATTCTGGACGTTTGGTTTGACTCCGGCGTGAGCCATGCGGCGGTGCTCGAGGTGCGCAAGGACCTGCGCTGGCCGGCGGACCTCTACCTGGAGGGCAGCGACCAGCACCGCGGCTGGTTCCACAGCTCGCTGTTGACCGCGGTCGGCACGCGTGGCCGCGCCCCCTATGATGGAGTGCTGACGCACGGCTTCGTCGTGGACGCCGAGGGCCGCAAGATGTCCAAGTCCCTCGGCAATGTGATCGCGCCCAAGGAGGTCATCGACCGCTACGGAGCCGAGATCCTGCGCCTGTGGGTGTCCGCCTCCGACTACCGCGAGGACATTCGCATCTCGGACACCATTCTGACCCAATTGAGCGACGCCTATCGGCGCATCCGCAACACGCACCGCTTCATGCTGGGCAATCTCTACGACTTTGCCCCCGAGACGGACGCGGTGGCGGCGGAGCAGATGCCCGAAATCGACCGTTTCACCCTGCACCGGCTGCAGCTGCTGGTGGAAAAGGCGCGCCGGGCCTATGACTTGTACGAATATCACACCATCTTCCATGCATTGCACAACTTCTGCGCCGTGGACCTTTCAGCGCTTTACCTCGACATCCTGAAGGATCGCCTTTATACCTCGCCGGCCAAATCCCGGGAACGGCGCAGCGCCCAGACCGTGCTGTACACCCTGACCGATACCCTCTGCCGCCTGATGGCCCCGATTCTGCCGTTTACGGCCGAGGAGATCTGGCAGCACATGGTGGCCGCACCGAACCGGGTGCCCAGTGTCCACCTGGCCCCGCTGCCCACTCCCCAACCCGAACGGATGGATGCGCAGCTGGCTGAACGCTGGGAGCAGTTGCTGGCGGTGCGCGGTGAAGTGACCAAGGCGCTCGAGTCGGCCCGTGTCCAGAAACTCATCGGTCACGCCCTGGATGCGGCGGTGACGCTCTCGGTCGACGGCGAGCTTTACGACCGGCTGGCGCGCTATGCGGAGGACCTGAGGTCCATTTTCATCGTTTCGGCCGCCGAGCTGGTGAAAGACCAACCACTGGAAGGAGCCTTCGAGAGCGCCGAGATCAAGGGGCTGAAGATCCGGGTACAGCCGGCCGACGGCGAAAAGTGCCACCGCTGCTGGGTTCACGAAACCTCGGTGGGGCAGAATCCGGAGCATCCGACGATCTGCGCGCGCTGCACGCAGGCGCTGGCCGCCTAGCGGCGGTGTTGTAGCGCGGAGGCATCATGATCCCGACCGTTAGACCCGATGCACGTTGAGCCGATGGTCTCCTCAAAAATCACATTGATCGGCATGGTGGCCGGAGCGGTGCTGATTCTCGACCAGGCGACGAAAGCGTGGGTACTGGCGAACCTGCCCCTCGGCGGCAGCATCCCCGTCATACCCGGCTTTTTCGACATCACCCATGTTCACAACCCGGGCGGCGCGTTCGGTTTTCTGGCCGGCATGAGCCCGGAAATCCGCAGCCTGCTGTTCGTGGCGGTATCCCTGCTGGCGGCCGGTCTGATCCTGTATTTTTACTGGCAGACCCCCGTCGGCCAGCGCGTCCTGGCCGCCGGCATCTCTCTTCTTTTCGGCGGTGCGGTCGGCAACCTGGTGGATCGGATCCGCTTCGGCATCGTCGTCGACTTTCTGGATCTCTATGCCGGCGACCTGCACTGGCCCGCCTTCAACGTGGCTGACAGTGCCATAACCATCGGCGTAATTATCTTTGCCTATCACATTTTGTTCCGCAAAATTCGGCTGGATTCATGAAGATGCCGCAGACTGACATCGACTCCACCCGATCGGATGTCCGGCCATGGGCGAAATCAGCTATCAGGACCTCAAAGCCTATCTGAAGCAGATCGAGGCGCCATCCGACCGCCTTCCGGCTCCGGTCCACCTCATTCACGGCGAGGATCTCCTGGTCCGGACGGCCTTCGAGGAAATCCTCGGGCGCCTCCTTCCGGACGCATCGGGAAGCCTGAATTACGAGCCGCTCGACGGCGCCACCACCCCGATCGGCGACGTCGTGGCCTGCATCAACACCTACTCGCTGCTGGGCGGCTCCAAAGTGGTGGCGCTCAGGGACGCGCGCCTGTTTCACGCCAGGGAAACCGCCGCCAAGCTGCTCGACAGCGCCCGCAGCGCTCGGATCGACGCCGATCTGCCGCGTGCGGCCAAGCACTTCCTGGCCGCTTTGGCTCAGATGAATCTTTCGCTGGAGGACATGCACGCATCGAACCGATCGGGCCGGTTTCCCGACGGCTACGATGCCGGCGAAGACGACGCCTGGATCGACGCCATCCTCGATCATTGCGCCAGCGCCCGGTTGAGCGTCCCGCCGGCGGGGGACGGCGCCGGCATTCTCGAACGGGCGATCGAGAACGGTTTTCCGAAAGGCCATCACCTCATCATCACCACCGATCTGATCGACCGGCGACGCAGCCTTTATAAAATCATCTGCGAGAAAGGCAGCGTGATCGACTGCGCGGTGCCGAAGGGCGACCGCCGCGCCGACAAGGAGGCTCAGGAAGCGGCCCTCGCCGACCATATGAAATCCATTCTGGAGCCGGCCGGCAAGACCATGAGCCGCGAGGCGTTTCTATCCCTCTGCGAGATGACGGGCTTCGATCTCGGCACGTTCGCAAACAACCTCCGGATCCTGATCGATTATGCCGGCCAGCGCCGGGCGGTCACGGCTGAAGACGTGGAAGCAGCCCTTACGCGCACCAAAAAGGATCCGTTGTACGAGCTGACCAACGCCGTCACGGACCGCCATTGGGACCGCTCCCTGTTTTTCTTGGATGCATTGTTGGCCGGTGAGATCCACGGACTCCAGGCGCTCGCGGCCGTCGCCAATCAAATCCGCAAGCTGCTGGTGGCCAAGGATTTCATCGAGAGCCCGGCTGGTGAAGCCTGGCATCCGGCAGCGACCTACCCCCAGTTTCAAAAAAGCGTCATGCCGGCGGTGGTCGCGTTCGACCGTGCGCTGATCGAGCGGATCGGCGCATGGGAGGCGACCCTGGCCAGCGCCCCGGCCGAAGGCAAAAAAAAGAAGAAACCGGACAAAGCGGCGACCGACCTGCAGCTGGCCCGCAACCCGGGCAACCCGTTTCCGGTCTACCAGACGCTGAAGAAGGCCGACCGCTTCAGCCGCGCCGAGTTGCTGAACGCGCTGGAGGCGCTCGCCGAGGCCGATGTCAGGCTCAAGTCATCCGCCCTCCACCCGCGGCTGATCCTGGAGCGGGTCGTGTGGCGAATTTGCTCGCCGAATGACTGAAAACAGGGCGGCGGTACGCGGTGCCACCTTCTCGATAACGAAATCGATCAGTCCCATTTTCTCCGATTCCCTCTTTGCATCGGGGGGTCAGAGCAATTTCAATTCAACTTCCCAGGAAGCAGGCCACGCCATGGGTTTCATCAGACAGCAGGAAGAAAAGCTGGCGGCGCGGTTCTTGCGCTGGCAGTATGAAAAACAGAAGCTGCCGATCCCGGCGCAAAGCGACTTGAAGCGCCTGGCGGCCGGCATTGTGGATGAAGCCCACCGCATCGGCCGCCAGCGCGGGGGCAACCTTCTCGACATCATGAAAGAGCTGGTGCAGGATTTTCTCAAGAAAAAATAGAAAGAGCGCGGCGGCCGGAAGGCCGGAACGCCGCCACTCGCAATGAAAGGAGAATCCCATGACGACGAGCTGGAAAGAAAAACTGTCCTGCGCGACCGAATGCCATCGCTGCAATCAAAAACTGGGGCCGCAAGACACGCGCATCCTTTCGGTCTACGATCATGAGCCGATCTGCATGCCCTGCAAGCGTGAAGAAGAGAAGCGGTCCGACTACGAACACGTGTCGAAAGAGGCGATCGGCACCTGCCTGGCGGACGTCGAGGTGGCCTACGGCGACCCCGGCGGGTACTGTTACCACCACTTTTATCCCTTCACGTGTTGAACCGGCCGCGGACGGCTGCATCGGACTTGCCCGGCCACCGACTCAGGCTGCCGGCGCCCGGCTAAAAGTTCCACTGCACCGGGTTGTCGTCGAGCGCGGCGGTCACCGTGCGGCCGATGGCATCCATCTCGGCCCGATCGGCAGCCGAAAGGGTCAGCCCGGCCGCGCCGGCGTTTTCAGCGGCCTGCGCGGCGCTGCGAGCGCCGGCGATGGCGCAGACGCCGGGATGGGCGATCACCCACGCCAGAGCCAGCTGCCCCAGCGTCACGCGGTTGCGGTCGGCGATCGGCCGCAGCCGCTCCAGCGCATCCTGAACCCGGGGGTAGATGTCCGGCTGGAAAAGGCGGTGCCCCCTGCGGTGGTCATCCTTGGCAAAAGCCGGTTGGGCGCCGAACCGGCCGGCCAGAATGCCCTGGGCCATGGGCGAATAGGCCAGCACCGTGATGCCGTTGACCGCACAGGTGGGCAAGGCGTCTTTTTCCGCCTGCCGCCAAAAAAGGGAATACGGCGGCTGCAGGCTGTCGATGGTCCCGAAGCGGGCGGCTTCTTCGATCTGGGCGCGCGAGAAATTGGAAACGCCGATCGCCCGGATTTTGCCCTGGGACTTTAGGTCGTTCAGCGCCCGCATGGTTTCCTCGATCGGCACCGGCCGGCTGCCCCAAGCGCCGGAAGGCCAGTGGATCTGATACAGATCGATATGGTCGGTCTTGAGGTTCTTGAGCGAGCGGTGGCACGCCGCGATGACCTGGTCGTATTTGAGGTGATTGGAAAAGACCTTGGTCATATAGACCACCTTGCCGCGGATGTCGGCGGTCGCTGCCGCCAGCATGCGCTCGGAATGCCCCTTGCCGTACATCTCCGCCGTGTCGAAGGCGTTGATGCCGGCGTCGAAGGCGGCCCGCAGGGCCCGGCGGATTTCCTGGTCGTCGATCCCCGCCCACATTTCCTTTCCGGCCTGCCACATGCCCATGACGATCGGGGAAATGCGTATATCCGATTTTCCCAACTGCCGCGTCGCTTCCATTCCAGACTCCTTTGGCTCAATCGTTGTCGTTGGCGCACACATTAGCGACGGTCGCGGCAAAACTCAAGAGGCCGCAGGGCGGCCGGACGGACCGATTGACAGGCGCCCGGACGGGTCCTATATCTGACCTTGAACGTCGGCAACCCCACAAAGGCCATCACAGGGTGTATCTCGCACGCAAACGCTGCAGCGGCAAGACGCATTACACCATCCGGGAGTCTTACCGGGATGCGGATTCCTATCTTTGCCGCGATCTCTTCGAACTGGGGACCGACCCGGAGCGATTCATCGTCTATCCGGGCGGCAATGCCTTTTACATCGACGCGGCCGTGGAGGACGGGATCCGGTCGCTCGGATCGGAGCCCGCACCGGAAGACATGGAAAATCTCTTCTGGCCCTTCCTGAAATCGGACATCCGCCGGAAGCTCGAACCGTTCCGCTCGCGCAGCCGCCGCCGGCCTCCGGAGGCACCGCAGAGCTTCGACGCGCACATCTTCGATAAACGCCGCATCCACTTTCTCAAGACCGGCCAGACGGATCCGCGGGCGCTGGGCCGCGTCCCCGCAGCGCTGCTCCGTCCATTCCGCGACAAATCCCGCGACGAGATCGAACAGAGCTTCATGGAGATGGAGTCCATTCTGCGGCCGCGCGACTTCAAGACCTACACCTACGCAATTTTCAACCTGCAGCAATTCTTCCACCAGCGCTTCGCCAAGGACCACCCGGAGTTCCTCGATCCGGATGACGTCGACGGCTGCTTTGTCGAAGAGGTCTGTCGCCTGCATCGCGACGCTTCCTTCTGGGCCGGCATGGATGCCGGCGACCGCTTGAGCGACTACCTGGTGCGCTATGCGGTCATGTACTTCGACCACGATTACGCCTCCCAGTCGCTGGCGGAGGAAACCCTGCGCGATTTCATCAACCGGCACCGGCACTACCGGCCGCCGCCGTCGGTCGTCTTCCGTATGGAGGAGATGGCCGCCATCTTCGGCAGCAGCCGCGAAGCGCTCAAGCAGATGAGCCGGCGCGACCTCTGGCGCCTTTACCGCCGCAAAGCTCAGGAACTGCACCCCGACAAGGGCGGCGACCATGAACGCTTCGTGAAGCTCAACGAAGCCTACCAGCAGTTGGAGCGCACCAAACACTGATGGCTTCGTCACAAGACCCGTCTCGGCGTTGCGCGTCATCTCGCGGTCGCTGCGGCGTACGACCCGTGCGCCTCGCGACGCAAGATTCGCGCACCTTGGCCTGGTGACGAAGCCATCGAAACAGATGAAATTTTACGAAGCCCCCAAACAGTTACGGAGTTACCGGCAATGACCCAGAAAGATCTCCAGTTCGAGCAGGGCCCGATCCGGCCGCCCAACGAAGCCCAGAGCCTGCTGCTGCGCTTAACCCGCAACTGCCCTTGGAACCGATGTGAGTTCTGCCCGGTTTACAAGGGCCGCAAATTTTCCCTGCGAAGCGTCGCTGAAATCAAGGATGACATCCGGACCGCCCGCGCCATCGCCGACGAGATCACGGCCGTATCCTGGAAACTCGGTCACGGTGGCAACATCGCCGATGCCGTCATCAGTCAGGTCTTCAGCGCCGGCTCCCATGCGAGCAGCTACCGCAGCGTGGCGGGCTGGATGTACTACGGGACCGGCGCCTGCTTTCTCCAGGATGCCGACAATCTGATCATGCGCACCGACGACCTGGTGGAGGTGCTCGCATATCTGCGGCAGACCTTCCCGGAAATTCAACGGGTCACCACCTACTCGCGCTCGCGCACCGTGACTCGGAAATCACTCGAATCCCTGAAGCGCATCCACGAATCCGGCCTGGATCGGGTGCACATCGGGCTTGAAACCGGCTACGACCCGCTGCTCAAGCTGGTGAAGAAGGGCGTAACCGGGGCCCAGCACGTGGAGGCCGGCCGCAAGCTGGTGGAAGCCGGCCTGCAGGTCTCCGAATACGTCATGCCGGGTCTGGGCGGCCGTGAGATGTGGCGGGAGCATGCCGTGGAAACCGCGCGGGTGCTCAATCAGATCAATCCGCATTTCATCCGCCTGCGCAGCCTGAGAATCCCCGGCCGGGTGCCGCTGCATGCCCGGCTGAAAGACGGCTCCTTCCACATGCTGACGGACGACGAACTGGCCGAGGAGACTCGCGTGTTCATCGAACACCTGGACGGGATCACCAGCACCGTGGCAAGCGACCACATCATGAACCTTCTGGAGGAGGTCGGCGGAAAGCTGCCCGAGGACAAGCCCAAGATGCTGGCGGTGATTCAAGCCTACCAGGACCTGCCGGACGAAGAACGGCTCATCTACCGCGTCGGCCGCCGCGGCGGCGCCTTCCGCTCGACCCGCGACCTCGACCGCGACCCGGCCACCTACCGCAAGATCAGACGGATGATCGCCGAGCTGCAGCAGAAGGAGGGGCCGGATGCCGTCGAACGCATGATCACCGACATGGTGGACCGGTATATCTGACCAGCCGGCATCTTGCCGCCGGCAAGGCCATGTGCGGGTCGATTTTAAGCCACGTAACCGCTTGCGATTAACTGAAGAACACCCTCAAGTTTGGGGGAATGCGCAGAGGAGAGTTTCATCGCCGCAAACCCATTAATGCGACGACCTTCAATCTTTGCTGCTTTAAAGAAGCTGCACAGTCCTAAAAAAGAGTTTTTTCAACAGATTCATCTGTGAGTTCTTATAAACTACAGGGTAATTTTCGAGCTTCTGGCCTTTTGTGCATTTTCCTTTAGAAGCGGCGTGAAATGGGTAGCTGCTATTCCTTCAAAAAAACGACGAGCGTTTACGCCTAAAGTACGACTTCGGTAGCCCCCCTCCTGTACCACAAGCATTGGGAGTCCCAGCTCTCCAAGCATGCGCCCATTGATCTCAAAATCGCGGGGTGTTAATGACCAGGTCCCTGTGGGATCGCCTTTAGCTGTGTCAAGCCCGAGCGAGACGACCAGAGAAACCGGATGAAAGTCAGCGACTCGTTGGAGAGCGGTCGACAACGCTTTTCGGTATCTGTCGCCATCCACCTCTTCCGGCAACGGCAGATTGAGATTGAAGCCTTCCCCTTCGCCCTCCCCTCGTTCATCCTTAAAACCGGAGAAGTACGGATATGCAAATCCGGGATGCCCGTGGATGGATATCGTCAGCACATCCGCTCGCCGGTAGAAGATATCCTGCTGGCCGTTCCCATGGTGGTAGTCAAGATCCAGGATCGCTACCCGCCCAAATGCTCGCAGGTATTGAGCGGCAATGGCATTGTTGTTGAAGTAGCAAAAGCCACCGAACGATCGTCGCTCAGCATGATGTCCCGGGGGCCGAACGAGGGCATAGGCCAACCTTTTCCCGTTCAGGATCTCCCTTGCAGCCGACAACGTGCAGTTAACGGCAGATCGGGCCGCCGTGTAAGCATGGTGTGTAAGTGGAGTGAAGGTGTCAATGCAATAGTATCCGGCCAGGATGTAGCGGTCCCTGGGGAGGCGTGTTTTATTCCGTATGGGGAATACGTACGGGTAAACGTAACGGTTTTCTTCAATTCCCCTGCACGTCCGCCGCAAAAAATTTACAAAATCGATATCATGGACGCTGGTGATATGTTTCTCCGAAAAGGCTGAGGGTGCGATCATTTCAAAAAGGCTGCTGTCTGCGATCTCCTTAAGGATGCTTCGGATTCGCACCGGGGCCTCGACATAGCCATGCTCATGAATATGATGGCTGAAGTGCTGATCTGGAAACAACAGGGCAATCCTGTCACAGGGGCGCTCAGAAACGGCCGCCGATACTGCCGAAGTTTTGACGTAGCGAAATTCCCTCAGCCGAACCGGGTCTTGATCAATGGAGTTCTCCACCATCTTGATGTAAGCCTCTGGCACGTAACCGGCGTATTTTCTACCTAATATCGCCCTGGCTACAGCGCGAACAAAGTCACGTTCCAGTCTTTCAGTCCGACTCAATCCGTCGAACATCAAATGCGGCATGCAGGCTTGATCTGGTTTGTATGGCTTTTCATACGCAGTGCCGATAATCGGGCGTGCGCCGTATTGTTCGTAAAACCTGAGACGCTTGCGGTTTTCGACGAGAAGGGCTTCATTTTGGCACAGTGAGGCCTCATCTGGAAGACATTCGAAAAAAAGACCTTTAGCACCCAAGGCCACGGCAGCTTTCCGCACCCGGTCGTACAATGCTCCGCCGATGCCGCTGCTGCTCTTGCCCGCTTTGGTGGCGATCCAATCAAGGTAGCAAAAACCGATCTTCGGTTCGTGAAGCAGGAATGCGAATCCCTGCACGCGCTGCCGCACGTTTTCGGCAACAAAAAGGATGGCCCGGAATCTCTCAAGAAAAGGATCATGGAGATGGCGACCAAGCTGATCGATCTCTTCCTCTGATATAGCCGAGAAACGGCTACGCATGATGACTTTCACCTGATCGAGCGCGTTTCGGTTTCCGGGAAGCACTTCATCATAAATGCGGCGAATGCGTAACATGATTCAAGCAATCCTTTGGTTGACATTTGAGAGGATTGAGCCACTGCCCGTATGTAGGTGAATGCGAGGACATGTCGTGCAGCCGCAAGTCCATAATTTCCGGAGATAAGGATGATGATACTTCATTTGTTATGCCGGGACGTCAGCCTCACCAGACGAGCATACGATGAGGGTGGTTGGCAGCCCAAAACCGCTCGGAATTTTCTCCGTACATCCATTGGCTGCATTCCTTGGTTATTTAGATGAAACCTGGAGGCCGTGCTATGTGGAATGAGGTACAGTTGAGCGGCAAACTTACTGTTGTTAAGACATTAATGTCAAGAGCATCTGAGAGCTAATGGCAGGTATGGAAGGTAAATAAAAAGCCATTGTAGAGGAATCAAGATGGGGGTAATTTTCTAAAAGGTTGCCTCGGTACGAAATTTCAGAGTGGTGAACTTGGTCAGTTAATGTAACAAAAAATCAGCACTTGAATTTTTCACCTTGATCGCCGGATGGTATCACTTAAGGAGTTTTCACTTTCGTTCAGTTCTTAATCCGCTCCTTGGGTTCAATTCGAGCCCATTGGCAAATCCAAATTCAGAAAACACTTTCGGACCTTCGCCGCAATCTGACGAGCCGTCATCTTGTCCACTGTTTCAAAACTTATAATCCGTCCACCGAGTTTACTCTCTTCGATGCGTTCTTGCAGTTCACCCTTTGCTTCACTCTTATTTCTGCCATTCATCAGCAACAGTCACGATAATGGCCTTCCTGATATCAATCCACAAACCTGCTTTTGTTGCATCGCTTCTCCCCTGTTTATTAACTTCTTTGTTTTTCACGTTGTTACCCTTGGTCGGTGATGTCTTCGATGACCAAAAGAATCAGTGCCGATTCGCTATTTTCGGCATCAACGATCTGTCGGCCGGTCAACCGCAAAACCTTGGGGCCGATGTTCGGAAACTCATGCTTTACGGTGTAGTTTTCAAAGACCTTATTATTCGGTAAAATATCTTTGAGCAATTTTTCGAGCTCTGGGATGTTCCACTGTTTATGCCCTAATTCAAAGAAAGGGGTATCCTTGATTGCCGTTTCTGATACCTGAAAAGTATTGTAAAAAGATCGATTGGCCGAAACCACGCGCAGGGTGCCGTCAAGGACCAGCATCGGCTCCCGGATTGTGTCAACAACATGCTCAGCGAAAAGCCTTGCCGTTCTCTCCCGCTGTTGGGCCAGCTTTTTATCAGTGATATCCATCAACGTGATGACCAGGCCGCCAACGGTTTTATTCACAGTTCGGTAAGGCATGATTATTAAGTTCAACCACCTGCCATTCGTGGCAACAACCTCTTTTTGCACTGGAACCAATTTCTCAAGCACCACCTGACAATCCGCGTGCAGCTGGTCATAAACGAGTTTTGAGTTGATATCGGTGAGCAGTCGCCCAGCATCCGAAGGCAGAAGACTAAAAAATTGAGTGGCAGCCGGAGTAAAGCGTCTGATGTGTTGATCGTTATCAAGAAAAAGAGTGGCAATGTTCGTGCTAGCTAAAAGGTTACTGATATCGCTGGTTGCGTTCTCTAGCTCAACGACTTTACGTTGCAATTCAGCTTTCATGACGATAAGTTCATCATCCATGCCTTTACTCCTCAAAACCTCATCGAATCAGAGCCTTCATTAAGCTTGTCCATATAATAAATTTCGAATCATGGTTTCTTGTGTTGGCCAACTGTAAGGTGATAGCGATAAAGGGGGTGACTCCTGCCACGGCACCGATTAAGATTTCGGGACCCGTTAAGGTTATAGGTGTGTGGTTGTAATAACATTAAGCACCTGTTCGAGGGGGCATGCTGGGGTCGTAATGAGGACTGAGGCCCAGTGAATGAGGCGTTGAGAGGGTGTTCCTATTACAGGCTGCCCAGAGTAATGCATTGTCTCACAGGCGACATTGGTCTGCATCACCCCCAACCATTACACATCGGAAAGACTAAGGGTTACATCATTCCGCCCATTCCGCCTCCCATTCCTTGGGCTCCTGGATGTACCTCCTTTTTCCCTTCGGGTTTTTCTGCAACCATGGCCTGGGTGGTCAGCATCAACGAAGCCACACTTGCTGCGTTTTGCAATGCGAACCGGACCACTTTGGTCGGATCCATTATACCGGCTTTCATCAGGTCTTCGTAGGTGTCCGTTTCGGCATTGTAACCAAAAGCTCCTTTGCCGTTTTTTACTTTATCGATGACGATAGAACCCTCTGATCCGGCATTGTTGGCTATCTGACGAAGTGGCTCCTCCATGGCGCGCATAACGACTTTTACACCCAGCTTTTGATCGGCTTTGATTCTCATTTTCTCCAGCGCGGGCAGACAGCGAACCAGCGCCACACCTCCGCCGGGCACGATCCCCTCCGCTACAGCCGCACGGGTAGCGTTGAGGGCATCTTCAACCCGGGCTTTTTTCTCCTTCATTTCTGTCTCCGTGGCCGCGCCCACGTTGATCACCGCGACCCCGCCGATCAGTTTGGCCAACCGTTCCTGCAGTTTTTCACGATCGTAGTCGGAGGTGGTTTCTTCGATCTGAGCGCGAATTTGTTTCACTCGGCTCTCGATGGTCGACCGTGAACCGGCACCGTCGACGATAGTGGTGGTGTCTTTATCGATGTTGATCCGTTTGGCCTTGCCAAGGTCTGATACCGATAAATTTTCTAATTTGATCCCTAAATCCTCTGATACGACCTGACCGCCGGTTAAAACGGCAATGTCTTCCAGCATGGCTTTGCGTTTGTCACCGAAACCCGGTGCCTTGACCGCGGCGACCTGCAGAGTGCCTCTTAATTTATTGACTACTAAGGTGGCCAATGCTTCACCGTCCACATCTTCGGCAATGATCAATAAAGGTCGGCCCATTTTCGCAACTTGTTCAAGGATGGGCAAAAGATCTTTCATGTTGCTGATCTTCTTCTCATTGATCAGAATGTAAGCATCTTCCAAAGAGGCGGTCATTTTTTCGGCATTGGTCACAAAATATGGCGACAGGTATCCTCGATCAAACTGCATACCTTCAACAACCCGAAGTGTTGTTTCTATGCTTTTGGCTTCTTCAATGGTGATGACTCCTTCTTTACCAACCTTGTTCATCGCTTCGGCAATGATTTTTCCGATGGTTTCATCATTGTTCGCTGAAATGGTGCCGACTTGGGCGATTTCGCGCTGGTCCTGGGTGGGTTTGCTCAAATTTTGAAGTTCTTGAACAACCACCGCAACCGCAGCATCAATCCCGCGCTTAATGGCCATAGGATTATTGCCTGCCGCCACCAGCTTCTGCCCTTCTTCATAAATAGATCTGGCCAAAAGCGTAGCGGTGGTTGTGCCGTCACCGGCCATGTCACTTGTTTTGCTGGCGACTTCCTTTACCATCTGAGCGCCCATGTTTTCGAATCTGTCTTCTAATTCGATTTCTTTGGCCACTGTAACGCCGTCTTTGGTGACCGTCGGTGATCCCCAAGATTTGTCGATGACGACATTTCTTCCTCTGGGGCCCAAGGTGACAACAACCGCGTCAGCAAGGGTTCTTACTCCGTTCAACATCGCTTCACGGGCTTTCATGTCATATTTTATAAGTTTAGGCATCTTGTTTAAACCTCCATTTTTATCTTTATTCGATGACACCAAGTACGTCATCCTCGCGCATGATAAGGTATTCTTCACCCTCTATTTTTAACTCAGTACCCGAATATTTGCCGAATAGAATCCGATCGCCTTTCTTGACATCAAGCGCCATTCTTTGCCCTTCTTCTCCGGGTTTACCATTACCGGCGGCAATCACTTTACCTTCAATTGGTTTTTCTTTGGCCGTATCCGGGATGATGATCCCACCTTTTGTTCTTTCCTCTTCTTTAACCCGTTGAACTAAAATTCGATCATGCAAAGGCCTGAATTTCATGGTTGAAATTCTCCTTCCTTAAACGACTCATTTATCAATATTGGTAGATGGTTATAGTGAATCGTTGGGACGCTACGCACGTCCAGAAACCGCGTGGCACCTGCAGGGGTGGTTTTCAGCCCGATGAACCGAACGTCATCCATGGTGGGCCGAGAAGAGACTCTATAAAGTTATCGGGTCATCAGGCTTTGATTTTTTTGGTCTCGGTTTCCGCATCTCCTCCTTTGATGGCAACCTTAACAGCATCTTCCATCGGATCTTTGAAGGGTACCTCGATCCGGAGCAGGCCGTGCTCGTAAGTCGCTTCAGCCTTGTCAGGTTTCACCGGCCAGGCTAAAGCCAGTGCTGAAACATACTCGATGTCCCTTGCGGGCGCTGTCAGATGGATGCTGTCCGGCAGGAGCTTCAGATCGACGGTTTCCGTTGGCGCTCCAGGGATGGCGAACTCCACTACCAGCCTGTTTTTCTCCTCGTCAGCATACGCTACCGTACTGGGTGCAACTTTCATAGGATTTTCAAGCATCATGGCAACCTCCTTGGTTGTCTCGTGCGGTTAGCCCGGCGTAGTTCAGATTACCGGGAGATTGGCTGAGAGCAGCTCAGATTTGTTGATCATTGCAAATCAGCTAAGAGCCATGGCAGCTTCCCAACAGCCATAATAAAAATTCCTCAGACGGGATAATGGTATCTTACACCAACGGAATAGAGCGCATTTTCACCTTCGGATAGCTTCTGACACCATTTGACTTCAGCCAAGGCATCCCACCGTAGGCTCGCAGGGGTTTTAGATACGTCAGCGCAATTCATGCATTTAAAAATGTGGATGAGAACCGTCGATCCGGGAACGATAGCCTGACCTGTCTCAAAACTGCTGCCATTCTGGCTGAAGTTAAGAACCTTTGCTGCACCGTAACACTCTTTATTGAAATAAACCCAATTCATGGAGCCTCTGCAAGCATGACGTTGCTCTATTCGCCTTTCTGCTTGAGCGCCCATTGTGCTCATTCTTCCTTAATTGATTATCCATATTGAGGTATAAAGCAAAGCTCTGGCGCAAGTGTCGTTAAGTATATGCTCAAGAATAGAACCTACGGAAATAAAGCTTAAAATGAGGGATCGCAAGAAGGTCAGCTGCTGCGATTGGTCAGCTCCGGTAACTGGTTACCGGTATTTGCTGGAATTGTTCTAAGATATGTACCACGATCATCTTTGTCAAACCGATTTAGATTAAGAATTTGTCTCTGGAACCAGTAAATTCAGTGTTTTAGGCAAATGGGAGTTTATGGCGTAACCATTAAGCTCTCATGTAAAATTTGACTCTGTAAGTGCATAAAAAAATAAGGCAGAAGCATTTATGCTCTGCCTTACAGATTGATGTTTCTCCTAATGCCGTTATTCTTCTAAACAACCCACCTTGGATAGCGTAGAAAGTCGAAAAAGATGCACGCACATTTAAGAAACATCTTTCAAGGCCACCTCTAACCTTCCCTTTTTCAATTTAACCACTGGATGGCATTAGCTATCCTCGGTTTTTTCCATTTTGTTGAAGTTGGGTGGTCCTTAAAATGTGTCATTAAAATAATCAGGAATTGTATAAAGTCAATTTTATTGGGCCTTTTTGAAATCGATATACCCCCTCTCCACGTCTGTGTGCACAAGTTGCACCTTGAGCCGTTGGCCGACATCAACGCCTTTAAACCCGTAGAGCAGCCGGCCTTCAATTGGGGGCTTAAATATGCGGACCCATGTCCCTTTGTCGGCTGCACCCGTGCAGATGGCCTCAAACCGGTCTCCAATCCTCGATGAAAGCAGCATGGCCGCAGCCGATTTGGTAACCCGCCGCTCCACCTTGTTGGCATCATTTTCCTTCTTCGTGCAGTGACGGGCCAACTCCGTCAATTCGTCCCGGCTGTAAGGCATGGGCGATCCTGCTAAAGCGGCCTTCAGGATGCGCTGGGTGATCAGATCCGGAAACCGTCGGTTGGGAGCCGTTGAGTGCGTGTAATCCCTGACGGCCAGGCCAAAGTGGCCGGGGGAGGCCTCGCCCGGGGCTTCGACGACGTACTCGCCCGGCCCGAGCAGTTTGATGATGGCAAGCGATAGATCGGGAAAGCGCAGCGGGTCGGCGGCTTTCTGCGCGGCCAGGAACCTTTCGAGCGGCTTCGAATCCGGCTGCGCCGGAAGCTTGAATTTATACTGGGCCGCGATCTCCACGATCCGGTCCCAGCGCTTGGGAGAGCGCACCATGCGTCTCAGGGAAGCGGCTTCCTTGTCGTACAGAAAGCGCGCGGTGACGCCGTTAGCCGCAATCATGAAGTCCTCGATGATTTCCTTGGCCCGATTGGGCTCATCCGCCTGCAGATCCCGGATTTCGTCTCCAGCAAAGACGGGGCGGGCCTCCAGCGTCTGGAGACCCAGGGCACCGTGCTCATGCCGCAAGGCTTTTAGCTGCTGGGCCACCCGGTCCTGAAGCCAGAGGTTTTCGGCCAGCCCCGGCACCGCTGCTACAGCCGCCGGCATGGGCCCTTTGGCGTCCAGCCAGGCTGCCACGCTGTTATAGGCGAGTTTGGCCTGGTTGCGCACACGGGCGCGATAGATTTTCGAGCCTTGCATGACACCCCCGTCGCCGATCACCATTTCGATGATCATGGCCGGGCGGTATTCATGATAGTTGAGCGAGGTGAGATCCGTGGAGAGCCTCTCCGGCAGCATGGGAAAGATCCTGCCGGCGGTGTAGACCGAGGTCGTGTTGTGGCGGGCGTGCGCGTCGATGGCCGAGTTCTTCTTGACGAAGGCTGCCACGTCGGCGACGGCCACCAAAACTTTCACCTCTGTATCCGTCAAAGCCTCTGCCACCGTCAGCTGATCCAGGTCCAGGGAGTCATCATTGTCAATGGATGCCCAGAGCAGGTGGCGCAGGTCTATCCCGGGAGATTCCGCCGCACGACTGGTTGGCCAAACAGTCTTCAGTTCGTTGAGTGCGTCCGCCGAAAAATCCGGCAGAAAGCCATATTCCTGCATTGCCCGGCGGGCGATCTGTTCCAGGGCACCTTTTCGTCTTGCATCCGAATCAGTTGTCATAAACCACCTTCCCATTCTGAATTATCCATTCGAGGCAGGCGCATTCCTTTAATTCGCATGAGCACACCCGATGCAGCGAAGTCGGGCGATCTCCTTCTGATCCGCTTTCGCAAGCGCTATGATGGATTCCAATTCCACCGTGGATTGGCCTTGGAGGCCCTGGGCAAGACCGGCGCGAATCACGAATTCAACGCCCTCCACCGATGCGGCGCTCTTGTAGGCTCCCGCCTGAATCTGACGGATTCCATTCTCCTGGAAATCCCTGATAAGGTCTTCGAGAATACCCGCCGCTGCAGCCAGATCCGAATTGGGGAGCACCGTTACAAATTCATTGGTGTTTTGGCGGGTGGAGAACCCGCCCACAGCGCCAAAGTGTTTGTCAATGTAAGCGCCCATGCAGCGGATGGCCTCCGGTGCTGCTTCATGACCCAGACCGGCGCTGATGGCGTCCAGGTTCTCTATCGTAAAAACCACAACCGCATAAGCCTCACGGAACGCTTCACGATTTAGCTCGGTTTGATACCGCACCTTAAAATATCGCTTGGAATAGAGGCCGGTTAATTCCTCCTGCAAGCCTTCAATGCTTTGGAGAACTTCATCCTTGAAAGGGTGCTCAAAGGCTTCGAGTTCTTCCGGCGTGCCCTGAAAAACGATCGTTCGATCATAGAGGGCGAGAATCCGATTCGAAATAAAAAAAATATCTGGGATCTCGTGGCTGACCAGAATTGCGGTAAAGCCGAATTTTTTTCGATATTGCGCAATCATGCTCAGGATCGCATTTTTGCGGACAGGGTCCAACCCCGTGGTGGGCTCGTCAAAAAGGACGATCTTGGGATCGGTGATCAAGGCCCGCGCCAGTGCCACCCTCTTCTGCATGCCTCCCGAGATCTGGGAGGGATACTTCTGCGCGGCTTCGCCGAGTTCCGCCTGTTCGATTCGGGCCATGACCCTGCGATCGATTTCAGCCTTACTCAAGTTCAGCGTTTCGCGTATGGGGGTGGCGACGTTCTCGTAGACCGTCATCGAGTCGAAGAGAGCGTTGCCTTGAAACATGTAACTCATCTGGCCCAAGCAGGTGTTCATTTCCTTCTTTTCCATCTGGTGGATGGGTTTTCCTCGGAAAAGAATGGTGCCCTCGTCCGGCTTGAGCAACCCGACGATATGCTTGAGCAGAACGCTCTTGCCTGAACCGCTGAGGCCAATAATCGTCGTGACCTGCTCCTCATAAATCTGCAGGTTGACGCGCTCGAGGATGGTTCGGGAGTCGAACCGCTTGGTGACGTCCTTGAATTCGATCAACGGGACATCCATGGGCCTCCCCTTATCCTCACCTCGACCCCGTGTTCCTTATGGTCGTCAACAAGCGGGATGGTCTTGTCGTGTTGCTCAATGCCGTCCACGGTCACCCGCATCTCACCATGTTCGGCAGGCGTTTGCAAAACGGCGATGTGGTAGACCGTCTCGCGATAACGGTAGTGCATCTTGAACCCCTCCCAATCCGCAGGGAGGCACGGCGAAAATCGCAGTTTATTCACTTCCAGTCTGAGCCCCAGGAGGGACTCCACCATCAACCGGTACATCCAGGCGGCCGAGCCCGTGTACCATGTCCAACCTCCGCGGCCGGTATGCGGCGGTACCGCATAGACGTCGGCTGCAACGACGTAGGGCTCCACTTTATAAGTGGCAGCCTCCGCAGCCGATCGTGCATGGTTCACCGGGTTGATCATGGTAAAGAGCTCCCATGCGCGCCGGTTGTCCCCTAAGCGGGCGAAGGCCATGGCCGCCCAGATGGCCGCATGCGTGTACTGCCCGCCGTTTTCTCTAACCCCGGGCGCATAGCCTTTGATGTAGCCGGGATTCAGCGTCGACTGGTCGAAGGGCGGATCCAGAAGTTGGACCAGCCCGTGCTCGCGGCGAACGAGGCGCTGATCCACCGCTTCCATGGCCCTTCGCGAACGCTCAGGATCGCCTGCACCCGAAAGAACAGACCAGCTCTGCGCAATCGAATCGATTTGGCATTCGGGGTTAACGGACGATCCCAGCGGCATGCCGTCGTCGAAATAGGCGCGCCGGTACCACTCGCCGTCCCAGCCGTGTTCCTCGAGATTCCGGCGCAGGGAAGCCGCCTCGCTCTGGCAGCGTTCCACAAAAGATATGTCACCGCGTGCGTTTGCCACCGCGGCGAAGCGCATGAGCACATCATACAGGAAAAATCCCAACCAGACGCTTTCGCCTTTGCCGTGCTCGCCCACCAGGTTCATGCCGTCGTTCCAGTCACCGGAGCCGATGAGCGGCAGGCCGTGTTCACCGAATTTGAGGCTGTTCAGGATGGCCCGGACGCAGTGTTCGTAAAGACTCGCCGTCTCCTCGGAGCGTTCGGGTAGATCGTAATAAGAGTCTTCGTCCGCGTTGACCGGCCGGCCCTGGAGAAAGCGGATGGGTTCATCCAGCACGCCGGTGTCCCCGGTGGTGAGGACGTAGCGGCACGTCGTGAGCGGCAGCCAGAGGTAATCGTCCGAACAGTGAGTGCGCACCCCCCGACCCGTCGGCGGATGCCACCAATGCTGAACATCTCCTTCCAGGAATTGGCGGGCCGCGCACCGGAGCAGGTGCTCGCGCGCGAGATTAGGCCTCGCGTGGATAAGCGCCATCACGTCCTGCAACTGGTCGCGGAAGCCGAAGGCGCCCCCCGACTGGTAGGTTGCACTTCGCGCCCAAAGGCGGCACGCCAGGGCCTGGTACAAGAGCCAGCCGTTGGCCAGCATGTTGAGGGATGGGTCGGGTGTTTCCACATTGACCGCGCCGAGGGTGTGCTTCCAGTGCTGCCACACCCCATCGAGGGCGCCGCGCCCAGCGGTGGGTCCTCGAAAGCGATGGACCAGACTTCTGGCATCGTCGGTGTCGCGCCCGACGCCGAGCCTGAAGACGATCTCGCGCTCTTGCCCGGCGACCAGATCAAAACTCACCTGGATCGCGGCACAGGGATCCAGAGCAGCCCCCACCTTGCCGGAAAGGCGCGTTCGCGTCATCGCGGCCGGACTTCGCAGCGACCCGTTGCGTCCCAGGAATTCCGTCCGGTTGCCGGTTACGGTGCGAGTCGCATCGTCCACGTCGAAGAACGCCGTCCGGTCACGGAACTCCGTGTTGTAAGGGTTGCGCGCGAAAAGCGCGCCGCACGTCGGGTCGATTTCGGTAACCACGTGCATGCTCGATTTCGGCCGCAGGTCGCCCAGCACCCATTCCGCATATCCGGTAGCCGAAAGCCGGCGGGACCGGCCCGACTGGTTTTGCACCTTGAGCACCGCAAACTTGATCGGAGCATCCATGGCCACGTAAACCCACAACTCGGATCGGACGCCGCGCTCGGTGTGCTCGAAGACGCTGTAGCCGAATCCGTGCCGGGTGACGTAAGGCGTTGCCCCGCGGCTGGGCAGCGGCGTAGGCGACCAGAAGTGGCCGCGCTCTTCATCCCGGAGGTAAAATGCCTCTCCGCTCGAATCACTCGCGGAATCGTTTCCCCAGGGAGTGAGGCGGAACTCGTGGGCATTCTCGCTCCAGGTGTAGGCAGAACCGCTTTCTGAGATGACGGTCCCGAAGTGCGGATTGGCCAGCACATTCACCCAGGGCGCCGGCGTCAGCTGCCCGTGTGCGGTGGTAATGACATACTCGCGCCCATCCGGACTGAATCCGCCCAGTCCGTTGAAGAATGTCAGATCGTGGCGCGGCAATGCGGCCACCGCCAAGGGTTCGGGGCGGTGCGTTCGGGTCGGGGCCAGGAGGGGCACGCTGACTTCCGCCAGGCTGCGACCCTTGATCTGATCCGCCAGCGAGCCCCGGCTGTCGGTGATGATGGCGCGGGCGACCGATTGGATCAGGATACGGTCCTCCTCCGATATCTGGTCGGCCGGTCTCACAAAAATGCCGCCCGGCCGATCGGTGAGGCTGATTCCGGTTCCGGCGGCGATGAGCCCCATGATCTGATCGTGGAGGAGTTGCCGGTAACCGGCGTGATCCTCGTTCCAGATCACCAGGTCCACCGCCAGTCCTTTCAGCCGCCAGTAGGCGTGAGCCTGCACGAGCTGGCGCACCAGGTCGATATTGGCCGGGTCTTCGATCTGCAACAGCACAATCGGCAAATCGCCGGAAATGGCGTAGCCCCAGAGACCGGACTGCCCCCGTTGGTTCTTTTTGAGGACGCTCGGGTCGGCTCGCAGCGACGCATTGGCGTAGATGATCGAACCGGCCAGGCGCCCATAGAGCTGCGTGTCGGCATCTGAGGCATTGAACTGGCGCAGGAGCACCTGGGCATGCGTCCATGCCAGATCGAAGACACGATCCGCGAGACGCCGATCCTGGTATTTTTCCACCAGGCTCAAGGCGGCCTCGCGGGTTTCGCCGATGCCGGAGACCATGTTGATCGTTGCCGATTCTTCCGGCTCCAGGGTGATCCGGTAGCGAATGGAAACGATCGGATCGAGCACGGAGCCCTCGCTGCCCGAGAGCGCTCCCGAAAAAAATTCAGCCCCCCCGCTCATCGCCTGTGGATCGGAGACGGTGTTTCCGCGGCCGATGAACTGCATGCGATCGGTCTCATAGGAGACGTCTCCGATCTCCGCCCCATGCACGGCCATCAGGTGGAACATCCAGGGCGCCGGTTCGCCCTGGGAGCGGGGCCGGCGGGTGCAGAGGATGGCTCGCTGCCGGCGGATGATCTCGGTCTGCACGAAGAGATTGCTGAACGCCGGATGCAGTGCGTCCGCGGCAGGCGGTGCCAGAACCACTTCCGCGTAGCTGGTCACATCGATCGCCCGGCGCGTCCGCGCGTGGTTGGTGATCCGGACGCGGCGCAGTTCGATGTCATCCTCGGGCGAAACAGCAATCTCGGTATGGGTGTCATAGTCGTGGGTGCGCCCGCGAAACTCGGCTCGCCCTTCCGAAAAAATCGCCTCAAAATGCTTCGCTCGTTTGAGCGTCGGCTGGAATGCGGTTGACCAGACCTCCCGGCTGGCCACGTCGCGGAGGTAGCAGAACGTGCCCCAGTTGTCGCAGGTGCGGTCTTCGCGCCAACGGGTGACGGCGAGGTCCTTCCAACGGCTGTATCCGCCGCCGGCACTGCTGATCATCACGTGGTATCGGCCGTTCGAGAGCAACTGCACTTCCGGGTTCGGCGTGTCGGGGCGTGTGAAAACGCGGATCGGCGTCTCCGGAGCGAGGGAAGCCGTATGGAGTTCAGACAGCTCGGTGGTGTGCGCATAGAACGCCGTCGCCTTGGGGATCCGCTCCTGGAGCAGCAGCATGGTCGCCTGAAACAAGGGATTCGACTCGAATCGCTTCTGCATCGGGCGGTTCAGGAGCAGATGGGCCAAAGACAGGAGGCTCATGCCCTGGTGATGGGCCATGAAGGACCGAACGACGGCGCTCGATTGTCCGCGCGGCAGACGCGACGGCGTGTAGTCGATCGCTTCGTAGAAGCCATACTGCGTTTCAAGGCCTTCGGCCGCGAGTCGCTCCAGGTTCAGACACGCCTCCTCGGGAGATACCATCAGCGCCAGCGTCGAGGCATAAGGCGCGATCACCAGGTCCTCAGCGAGCCCGCGTTTGAGCCCCAGGCCGGGCACGCCGAACGCCCGGTACTGATAGTTGAGGTGGACATCGATGGCATTGTAACCGCATTCCGAAATGCCCCACGGCACGTCGCGCTTTTTCCCATACTCGATTTGCCGGGCCACAGCCGCCTTGCAGGTCTGGTCGAGCAGCGTGTGTTCGTACGTCGGCATCACCAGGAGCGGCATCAGGTATTCGAACATGGAACCGCTCCACGAAAGGAGAATCGGTTCCCCACCGGCGGTGGTAAGCAGACGTCCCAGGGCGAACCAGTTCTCCTGCGACACTTGTCCCTGCGCAATCGCTACAAAACTGGAAAACCTCGCTTCCGAAGCCAGAAGATCATAGTAACTGGCGTCCCGCCGGCGTTCACCGACATTGTAGCCGATCGCCAGCAGATGACGGGCCTCGTCGAACAGAAAGTCATATTCCATCCGGGCGAGTGAGTCGCTCAGCAGGGCCAGCCCTTTGATCGCCGCAATCCGGGTTCTGGCGCGCTGGCTGGCCTCCGTGACGAGGTGCTGAAGTTCACCCAGCCGTGCGCTCTCCGCGGACGGCGGGGCAGAGTTCAGTTGCCGCTCGATGGCCGGTAGGAGCTTCTCGTCCAGCGCTGCCAGTTCGCTCAGGGTTGGGATCTGGTCGAGATCGGGAAAGTCTCCGAGGTGATTCTGAGTCGGCCAGCGCTCTGTCCACGGAGCAAGAAACGCCAGCTCGTCTAAAACATCTCGACATTGCATGGCGAAGACGTGAGTCCACCACATCAATTGGCTGCCGGGGTTGGCATCGGGCGCTTCCACGCCGGCGACCGCTACCGCGGCGGACGTCGATACCCGATCCAAACACTGCCGCAAAGCCGTGAGTGAGGTGGGTCGAGAACGGATCGTGGACTCCAGGTCCTGCAGAAGTTGAGAGAGTCGGGCCGGGGCGCAACCTTCCGGAACGGCTTCTGCCGGAGCGGCGGCCGCAGCGTCCATGGCAATTCTGAGGGTGTCGCTTAAGCCCTCGGACCATCGCGTTCCCAGGATCTGGTGATCGGCAAGAGCGAGCAGTCCCGGCCGCAATGTCAGCAGATGGCCCGCGAGGTTTCCGCTGTCCACCGACGAAATGTATAGGGGCGGCAGGGGTTTCAGGGATTGGGTGTCGTACCAGTTGTAGAAGTGGCCTTGGTGACGTTCCAATCCTTCCATCGTACGGAGCGTTTTCGCAGTACGTTCGATCAAGTTTCCGGCCGAAATGTAGCCGAAGTCGTACGCGGACAAATTCGCCAGCAGTGCCAGGCCCATGTTGGTGGGCGACGTGCGGTGCGCGATCACGAGAACGGGATGCTCCTGGTAGTTGTCAGGCGGCAGCCAATGATCTTCCGGGCCGACGAAGGTCTCGAAGAACGCCCAGGTTTTCCGGGAAAGCTTCCGCAGAAAGAGGTTCTGATCCGCTGTCAGCCTTGCTCCGCGGCGGGCGAGCGGCCGGCTGACCCACCAGGCGATAGCGGGGGAGGCAAACCAAAGGCCCAGTATGGGCCCGGCCGCGGCCAGCACGGCCGGCTTTGACGCCGCGAGCGCAATCACCGCGGCCGTGGCCATGACGGGGGCGATCCACATGGCCCGGTACGAGTCGACGAAGTCGGTGCGGCTATCATGATCCGGGTCGCTGGACGGATTCCATTCGAGCAGTCGCTGATGCGTGATCAGCATCCGCCAGGCCGTTCGCACCACCGCATCCAGGCTGAAGAACGCTTCGTAGGGCAGACATGCGAACGTGAAGGCTGCCTGAGCGAAGTGCGAGACGGTCGAGCGCCCCGCAGCCGTGAGGTGCTGCCTCAGGGTCACATCGACGGCCTTTTGAAGCACATTCAGGCCAGAGGCCATCAATGAAGGAATCAGGATGATGCCGAGCACGGACAGGGTCCAGAACCAAGGTGAGGACAAAACCGTCCAGCCCAACAGCAGCAGGAGGGTCAATGCCGCGGCCGTCAGGCTGCGCCGCAGATTGTCAAAGATCTTCCAGCGGGAGAGCATCGATAGCGGATTTTTCCGCAGGCCGGCATCCGGGCCGGGAATCCCAGGCAACAGCCAGCGCCCAATCTGCCAATCGCCGCGAATCCAACGATGCCTTCGGCTCACATCTGCGCTGTAGCGAGATGGATATTCCTCGTACAACTCCACATCGCTCAACAGTCCGGCCCGCGCGTAGCACCCTTCCAGAAGATCGTGGCTGAGGATCCGGTTGTCGGGGAAACGCCCACCCAGCGCCCGTTCGAATGCATCGACCTCATAGATGCCCTTGCCGATAAACGAGCCTTCCCCGCACAGGTCCTGGTAAACATCCGAAACGGCGCGCGTATACGGATCGATGCCGGGCTCGCTGGCGCACATGCGCGCATACCGCGAGCGGTTCGTGCCGGGCAGGCTCACCGCCACCCGTGGCTGCAGGATGCCGTACCCCGCAACGACCCGCTGCCGATCTTCGGCGTAGCGCGCGCGATTCAGCGGGTGCGCCATGGCGCCCACAAACTGCCACGCCGAATTGCGTGCCAGTTGCGTATCGGTGTCAAGGGTGATCACATACTTCACGTTCGATAAGACTGCGGTTTCACCGACGACGAGCGCGAAGCGCCCCCCTGCGGATCCAGGTGCCCCGCCGCGCAGAAGCCCATTCAAATCCGCAAGCTTGCCGCGCTTGCGCTCGTAACCCATCCAGACCCGGTCCCGCGGATTCCAGCGGCGCGGGCGATGAAAAAGGAAGAATTGATCGCTTCTCGAATTCCGGTACTTTTCGTTCAGCTCTTCGATTCTTTGCCGGGCCATACTCAACAGCGGTTCGTCCTCCGGCAGCGTTTCTTCGACGGCGTCGCGAAAATCGGTCAGCAGACCGAAGTGGAGGTGGTCATCCCGATTCGCCAGGAAGCGGACTTCCAGTGCCTCGATCAGGTCCTCGATGTTCTGAGTGCTCATGAGCATGGTCGGGACCACCACCAGAGTACGAAATTCCGACGGAATACCTTTGGAGAAATCCATGCGCGGAAGCGGATGCGGCGTCGCCAGCAACGTTGCCAGCCAGTTCACCAGGGCTACCGCCAGATGGCAGGCGCATGCCAGCAAGATCGATCCGAGCAGCCCGAGTGTCCAACCTTGCAACCCATCGGCATGCGCCTTCGCCGCGAAACTCCCGGCGAAGATTGCTGTCACCAGCAGGATGGCGCCGCCATAGAGCCGCAACGGAAACCGGCGACCGACTTTGCGAAGCGCCTCAGCGGGTGATAAACGCACCTGCGCCGTTCGTTCGAGCTGCGTCAATCCCTCGTCGATCAGGTAGAACCCAACGTGCGCCGCGCGGTCGTCGCCGCCTTTCTGGACCGCGCCCGCATGCGCCAACTGGATCGCTTGGTGCGCCACCTCGCTTTCGGAGTGCGGACTGCTCTTCGCAATCTTCTCCACGACGTGGCGGTAGCGGTCACGGGTGGCAAAATCCATCTTGGTGTAAACGTCGCCAGGATCCTCAGCCAGGGTCTGCTCGACGACGCTCATCGTCTCGACAAACTCGCGCCAGTCCATCGCGCCCAGGAAACGGAGGCTGCCGATGCTGTAACTCATGGTGACCTGGTCCGCGGCCTGTTGTTGGTTCTCCGAGTGCACCAACTGCTCGATGGTCAGACCGGACTCGGACAGCTGCTGGTCTATCCAGGTGAGCGGCATTGCCAGAGCGGGACCCAGTCCCTGCAAGCGGCGTGAGAGTTCCGCAACAAACGAACTCACCATCGGCGGGCTCGATCGCGCCATGTCGGCGATTAGCAGAATCAGGCTCTTCGGGTCCTGCGCGGCGATCTCGGTCATCTGGTCGGCCCAATAGTCGGCGCGGTCTCGATCGATCCGGTCGGCGGCGATCCGGACGGCCAGCCGCCGGAGATTCTCGATCAGGGCCAGGCGCAGCATGATGGGGATGGCCCAAAGTTCGCCCAATTTCAGGGGGGTCACCGACTGGTAGGCGGCTACGAAACTGCTGAGGTTTTCCGGATCCACCCGGCCATCGCCGTGTGAGATCGTCTCTAGCGCGATGTCATACACCCGCGGAAGCCCGGCCGAGCAGCCGTCCAGCAAGCGGGGCAGCTCACGGCTAAAACCCTTCGGCAAGTGTCGCCTGGCGGTTCGAATCTGTTCCTCAATCAAATAAAAGTTGTCAAGCAGCCATTCCCCGGCCGGTGCAATTCGGCGGTCCGTTTTGACGTCCTCTGTCAGCAGGTTGTGGACTTCAAGCAGGAGACGTTCATTCTCGGCCAGCCGCGCCAGAAGGCGGTCCCGAGGGCGTCCAGACTTCAACCGGTGCGCACCCGCAAGGATCTTGCCGTGCTGCTCCATCTGATCGGCACTGAACAGCTCTGCTCGAAGGGGCAGTTCATCACAAGCATACTTCTGTGCCGGATCGCCCCCGCCGATGCTCGCCCTCATACGAGAAAAAATACGGCGAACGGTCTTGCCGCTCATTTCCATTTTGGGTGTCTCTCTATCAAGAGCGAAACCAGCCTGCCACCGGTGTGCCGCTCAATCCATGGGTCTGGTCGTTCATCGCCGCCTCTGTCAACAAACGCTACCTTCTGCAACACTGATGGAGCCTTCGGCGCTTTTTGGGTGGTGGTTCCCCAAAATTGGGTCAAATGTGGCAAGCTCTGAATCAGACTCTTGAAGGAGGATATGAGACGAGTCGGAGCCGCAAGCAACACCGTGCCCCTTTCAAGGCAAAGGTTGCCCTGATCCATGCTGAAATCTGCGGTTGTATCCGACACTCCTAACGAACGAGACTGTTTTCGACCGATTTCACATCCTTCACGCTACGCGCGATTTCCATCGCTCTGTCGATACTTTGCTGGGAATCAACCGTGCCGCTCAGCCTCACCACACCGTTTGTAGTGGTCACGCTGATCTGGGACACCTTAAGCAAAGGGTCACTCAGAATTTCCGCCTTGATCTTGGCGGTAATAGCGGAATCATCCAGGTATTCTCCGGCTTTTTCGACATTCTCGACGACCGCTTCCCCCGCTTTTTCAACTTTTTGGCCAGCACTCTCAGCCGCTTGATCAACCTTCTGCCCTGCCTTTTCGGCTGTACCCTCTTGTTGACAACCAGTTAATCCAAGAACGAAAGATAGAAAAAACACGATAAAAATGCCCCTATATGCCAGTCTCATCTTCAATTTCCCCTCGCGGTTGGATTTTGTCCAATTCAAATTCTCTCCCATCGCTTTCTCTCTCTTGGCCACGGTTCTTTACCGTAAAGCCCTGTCCAAGAAATTCTGGGACGCAGCACATATTTACCAGGATTAGCGACGAAGCCATTGTCGATGATTTTCCCCTGTGGAGTCCATTCTGTGCGGCGCTCGTTTTTCAGCCGTGCGATACGAGAGGGCATTTCAGTGATGGGCATGTTCAGCCCTTGGTTGTTGCGCAAGACTTTTTCTTTTTCCTTAGATTCACCCCCTGCGACCTTTCGTGTAAGACCATTGATTTTAGCCTTCCATGCGATCCATTTCGTCTTCATGCCTCTGCCATTTCCGATGGAGTCCATGATAACCTCCTCTTCTATTGGGTTATACGGGAATTCCCCAGGAATAACTGTGAGGCGTCATTGCCTGTCGACACAATTCCAGTTGACGCTTTGCACGCCTTTGAGCATATTTTCAAACCTCTCACTTCCCGATACGAATGGCCGAGATGTTTCCTATCACTCCAAAAACACTCAAGAGCCAGATAATAACTCCAATAACTACTACGACATTCAAGATTCTCTTTATGGTAGACTGCATCGGTATGTAGCTATTGATCACCCACAGAACCACCCCAACGACGACCAGAACGATCACTAAGTTAATTAGTGGCATAGGTTATCTCCTTTCTATTTCCCAACGACCTTCTTGATCTCGCCGATCTTTTCTTGAACTTCGCCGGTTCTGCTCTCAATTTTACTTACTGCAGCTTGTCTCACTCTCGGTCCGCTGCTTCCAACGCAGGGGCCATCAATTCACCAATTCGCCTCCGGAGTCGGACAACATTTTTCTGAGTTCGTCCCCCTGAACACTTTCCTTCTCCGAGAGGAGATGGGCCAGCGCATCCAGGATCTTCCGCCGCTCCGATAGGATTTTTTTAACCCGTTGGTGCGCCTCATCGATGAACCGCGCGATTTCCCCGTCAATTTGAGCGGATTTCTCTTCACTGTAGGTGTTGCTCGGAGCAAAATTTACCGGCAGGAACATCGGCTGACGAGATCGTTCATACGTCACCAGCCCCATGCGATCGCTCATGCCATATTCCGTAACCATGGAACGGGCAATGTCCGTAGCGCGCTGCAGATCATTCTGGGCACCGGTTGAGATTTCGTTAAAAACCAATTCCTCCGCTACCCGGCCTCCCAACAGAACGGCCAGCCGATCCAGCAGTTCCGAGCGGGTCATCAAGTAGCGGTCCTCGGTCGGTCGCTGTTGAGTATATCCAAGGGCCGCAACCCCGCGGGGGATAATGGAGATCTTGTGCACCGGGTCGGCATGCTCCACAGACTCAGCCACGATCGCATGCCCGGACTCGTGAAAGGAAACAATTTCCTTCTCTTTCGCATTCATCACCCGGTTCTTTTTCTCCAGCCCGCCCACCACACGGTCAATCGCCTCATCGAACTCCGTCGACCCTACTGTTTCTTTGCTTTTGCGAGCTGCCAACAAAGCGGATTCATTGACGAGGTTGGCTAAATCAGCCCCCACAAAACCCGGAGTGAGAGCGGCAATCTTGCGCAAATCCACATCAGGACCCAATACGATATGCTTGCAATGAACTTTCAGAATGGCTTCCCGCCCGTTGATATCCGGCCGGTCGACCAGAACCTGCCGATCAAACCGCCCCGGGCGCAGCAAAGCGGGGTCTAATATTTCAGGCCGGTTGGTTGCGGCCATGATGATGACCCCTTTATTCGTTTCGAACCCGTCCATCTCCACCAAAAGCTGGTTCAGCGTCTGCTCGCGTTCATCGTGCCCGCCCATGACATTCACCCCGCGGGCCTTCCCCAATGCGTCCAATTCATCGATGAAGATAATGCAG
>JAUQXK010000033.1 GCA_030834695.1 Desulfobacterales bacterium | reverse complement strand
GAGGAGGCCCTTCTCGGCAGCCTGCTGGGGGATTTCGTCAAGGGGAACCCCGCCGGTCGCTTCCCTCCAGCGGTGGCGGATGCGATTCTGTTTCACCGCAAAATCGATTCATATTCGGACAGCCACCTCATTACGCGCCGGAGCCGGGACCGCATCAGCCCATTAAGGCGACGGTTTGCAGGGATCATCGTCGATGTGTGCTTCGACCACTTCTTGTGCCGGCATTGGCGGGATTTCAGCCCGGTTGATTTGAAATCCTTCGTCGGGCGGGTTTACTCCGTTTTAGACAAAAACCGGGCGAACCTGCCGGAGCGGCTTCGTCGAATTCTGCCGCATATGATTGCGGAAAACTGGCTGGGTAGTTATATCCAGTTGGAAGGGGTGGGGGTCGCTCTAGACCGCATTGCCGGGCGACTCTCCCGGGGCGGAGCCTTCAAGGGTGCGGTTGCTGAAATCGAAGCCAACTACGAGGCCCTCGAGATCGACTTTCTGGCATTCTTCCCCGACCTTGTCGCCTTTTGCGCGGAACGGAATCGCCGGTGGGAATGCAGCGCCGGCAACGAGCCGGCCGGATGGCATGCCGGGGAGCTCAGTGGAGTTTGGACGGGTCCGCCGGGAGGCTGTTCGGCGGCAACGGATCGTGAGCCCACACCATGACGATCGATCGTACGAACGCTTCAGGCCGAAGCAGGAAATGCCTGGACAGGCCGTCGGCGCTGTGCGCCTCTGCCAAATCCCAGAGGATTCGGCGGGCGGTGTCCCATAACGCTTCCCGGGACCTTTCCTGGTCGGGAAAGGTGCGCTGCATCAGTTTGATGACCGCACGGCCCCAATGTGCCAACCACTCGGGGCCGCTGTAAGGTTCTTGGCGGTATGCGGCGTCCAGCGAATCCATCAGCAGCAGACACAGATTGAGCTCGTTCATGCACCGATGTGCCTCCCGGCAGCCGGATCGAATTCAGCCGGCAATCGTCGCCATCGCTTCGACCGCCGCATCGATTTCAGCCTCGGTGGTAAACGGCCCCAGGCTGAAGCGCACGGCCCCCTTCTCCAGCGTGCCCAGATCCTGGTGAACGAGGGGGGCGCAGTGCAGGCCGGCCCGCACGGCGATGTCGAAATCGCCGTCCAGGATGGCTCCGACGTCATCGGCGGTGTGGTTCTCCACGGTGCAGGTCAAAACCGGCAAATGGTGGTCGAGCAGGTTGGCGCAATACAATCGCAACCGTGGCAACGCTCCAAGGCCGTCCCTGAGCTTTCGTAACAGAGACATCTCGCGTGCGTACGACGCGGCATAAGATTGATCCACGTAATCCAGACTTGCCTCCAAACCCAGGATTCCCAAGAGGTTGATGGTGCCGGCTTCCAGGCGATACGGATACTCCATGGTGTGGTAGGGGCTCCTGGAATCGACCCCTGTGCCACCAAACCGGCTGGGTTCGGGGTCGAGCTCCGGGGCGAGAACCAGTCCGCCGATGCCGGTCGGCCCGAGCAGGGACTTGTGGCCGGTGAAGACCAGTCCCTGCACGCCCCAGTCAATGACTCGGATGGGAATCGCTCCGGCGCTCTGGGAAGCGTCCAACACAAGGGGAACCCCCCGGCTCCGGCAAACAGCGGCGATCTCTTTGACCGGCTGCACCGTGCCGAGCACGTTGGAGGCATGGGTCAGGATGACCAGTTTGGTGGCGGGTTTAATAGCGGCGGAAACCCGGTCGGAGTCGATAAAGCCGTCCGGATTGAACGGCACCAGGTCGAAGCTGATTCGGCCTTGTCTTTGAAGGTGATGCAGCGGGCGCAGCACGGAATTGTGCTCCAGCCGGGAACTAACGACGTGATCGCCCAGCCGAAGCAGGCCTTGAATCAGCAAGTTGAGCGCATCGGTGGCGTTGTAGGTGAAGCAGACCCGATGGGCCTCATCCGCTCCGAAAAAGCGGCAGAGTTTCTTTCGGACGGTCGACACCGCTAACTCGGCCTCGACGGCCCGATCGTAGCCGCCCCGACCGGGCGAGGCGCCGATCCGTAAATAGCGATCGAGGGCGTTCCGCAGGCATTCGGCCGGCTTCGGGAAGGAGGTGGCGGCGTTGTCGAGGTAGATCATCTGGGAATCACCTTCGGCCAGCGCTTCATCAATTGCAGGTTTTGGGGTTCGGCAGTCCGGCCAGCCGCCGGGCTCCCTGCTTGAGGCCTTCCGGAAAAAGCCCCTCCAGCTCCAGCAGGCGGATGCCGGTCCCCTGCCGGAGCTGGTTGTTCAACGGCGCCCTCCCGTTGTAGGCGTAGAACTCGCGCAGAAAGCGGACCACCTGCCGGTGCGGGTCGGTGATCACCGCAATTCCGCTCTCATGAGCCAACGCCTCGAAGACCGCCTCTGACCAACTTTCAAAATCCTCGAAAAAGCCCTCGTCGTCGAAAGCAATCTCCTGGCTGGCGATCATACGCACCCGACGGCCTTGGGGTTTTCCCTCTTCCGGGTAGTGTGCGCTCATCGCCGAACCGTCAGGCGGCCGCCAGCGCCGCCTTGATTTTCTCGGGTGTTGCCGGCAGGTCGCAGACCCACACGCCGGTAGCGTTCCGGATGGCATTTATCACGGCCGGCGCGGTCGGCACCATGCACATTTCTCCGACGCCGGTTGAACCCAATGGGCCCTTGGGCCGGGGAGTTTCCCGGATGATGGCCTCCATATCGAAACTGTCCCGGATGGTCGGGAATTTGAAAGTGACCCAATCCTTGGTTTTGCCGGCCACATATTCCTCCCGCAGGGCGAAGCCGACTCCCATGTCCATGCCGCCTTCGAGTTGACCGGTCAGGTTCAGCGGATTGATCACCGGTCCGGCGTCGACGGCCGTGGTCAGCTTGCGGATCTTGACCTTGCCCGTTTCGGTGTCAACTTCAAGCTCGACCATCTGCACGGCATGCACCTGGGACTCGAAGGAAGGCCCTTGGCCGGTCTTGGGATCCAGGGGGCCGACTTCTTCGTTTTTCTTGCGGCCGACATAACGCTTGGGTTTCCCCGCCGCCTCGAGTCCCTCCGAGGTCTTAGCCCCGGCCTCCTGCATGGCCGCCCTAAGCTGCTCCAAGGCATTGATCAGTGCGTTTCCGATCATGTAGGTGACGCGGCTCCCGGCCGCCGGCCCGCTGGCGGCCGTGTTCCCGGTGTCGCGAGTGTGCAGTCGCACCCGGTCCAAGGGAATGCCCATGAACTCGGCTGTGAGCTGGGTCAACATGGAGTCGTTGCCCTCGCCCGGGTCGGCGGCGGCGGCGTAGACGCTGATGCCTCCGTCGAAGTCGAGTTCCACGGCAGCCACCGAGGCGTCGCCCGGCCCCCCGATCCCGAAAGCGCCGGAGCCCAACCCGACCCCGCGCTTCAGCTTGCCCGAACTCCCGGCCGCCGCCTCTTTGACGGCTCGCTGATAGTGCGGCCGCATGGCCTCCATCAGCTCCGGAAAGGGCCATTCCTGCGCCACCCGGCCGGTGGACTTGCTTTGGCCGGGTTTCAGGGAGTTCTGCAGCCGAAAGTCGAACGGATCCATGCCAAGCTTTTCGGCCAGCATGTCCATGGCGCATTCCAGCGCGAAATTGGCCTGGGGGGGTCCCGCGCCGCGGGCTGCGCTGCCCCACGGGTTGTTGGTGTAAACGAGGCGGCCGCGCGCAGAAACGTTGGGAATGTGGTAGGAGCCCGAAAGCATGAGCAGGGCGCGGTAGACCACCACGTGGCCGATGGAATGGTAGGCCCCGTTGTCCACCACGAAGTCGTTGCAATAGGCCGTGAGGTTGCCCTGGCGGTCGGCCGCCAGCTTTACCTGCATGTCGAAGGCGTGGCGTTTGGAAGTCATCAGCATGCTCTCGGCGATGCTGGGAATGTAGCGTACCGGTCGTTTGAAATGGATGGCGGCCGCACCGGCGATACCCTCGGAGATCACGTCGATCTTGATCCCGAACTGCCCGCCGGAGAAGGCCTCGATGTAGCGCATGTTCTCCCACCCGAGGGCGCTCTGCAGCATGCCCAGGTGGTAGTGGATGTTGATGCTGCGGCCGATGATCACCAACTGATCGCCGCCGCCCGTTTCATCTTTCTCCCAGTAGGCGATCGTGGCTTCAGGTTCCAGCGGTGCCTGGTGGTTGATCTGGGTCTTGAACCGGGCCGTGATCACGGCCGCCGAATCCACCAGCGCCTTTTCGGCATCACCCTTGATCTGCGGCTGGTCATAACACAGATTGGGCAGATCGGCGTGGAGCGGCAGCGCATCGGCGGCCAGCGCCGTTTCCGGATCGCTCAGTGTCGGCAGCGGTGCGAGTTGAACTTTCACCTTCGCCAAGGCCTTCTCCGCATTCTCCCGGGTGTCGGCCGCCACCGCCAGAATGGGGTCGCCGATATACCGAACCTTGTCTTTGCAGAGCACAGGGCGATCCGCTACCAGGTATTTCAGGACGTTGGTGCCCTTGATGTCCGCCGCCGTCAGCACGCCGGCCACCCCCGGCATTTTTTCGGCCACCGATGCATCGATGGAGACAATGCGCGCATGCGGGAGGCCGCTGCGCAGAACCGCGAGCTCGAGCGCTCCCCGGATCGGATAGT
>JAUQXK010000032.1 GCA_030834695.1 Desulfobacterales bacterium | reverse complement strand
CGGGAGGGGACGGCCCAGATATTTGGTGAAGCGAGGCGAATGATCCGGTTGCCGGTGTAAAGGACTATTCCGCACCGCCACTGAGCGGCAAGCGCTTCGGCGAGCGCTTTCAGGGGCCGGGCGTCTTTTTCGGAAACCGTGGACCGGGACTTTATTTCCATGCCGATCAAACCCGAAGTCGTTTCCAGCAGAAGGTCGACCTCCATTCCGGAACGGGTTCTGTAAAAGTAGAGTTCCGCTTCGGGCTGGCAGGTTCGCATCCATTTCACGATTTCGCCGACTACCATGGTTTCATAGAGCTGCCCGCTCATTTCCCCTCTGAACCCAGTCAGCTGGCGCCAAATTCCGACATCGGTCCAATAAAGCTTCGGAGTCTTGACGACCGAACTGGTCAGGTTGCGGGAATAGGGCTGGAGTAGCACCGCCTGATAGGAAACGCGCAGATACTCCAGGTATCTTCTGGCCGTGTCGACGCTGACGGCCGCATCCCGAGCGATTTCAGAATAGTTCAGGAGCATTCCGGAGCGCAGGGCCGAAAGCCGCTGAAATTTGCGAAAGGGCATCAAATCGTCCAGGCGTGCCAGGTCCGGCAGATCGCGCTGAAGGTAGGTATGGCCGTAGTTTTGCAGCCACAGCCAGCGGTCTTCCTCCGACAGCTCAAGCAGTGCGGGCATGCCGCCCCACCTGAGCAGATGCTCCTCGGCCTTTTTATAGGGATAGTCCGAACTCTCCAGCAGGATTTCCGGTACCGCGGCGAGGATGTCGTTTATCGGTTCGGAGGCGAAACATCGCGCCAGCAAGGGATCGCGAGGATCCGAGTCCATGCGAGAGGCGTGCAACTCGGATTGCATCAGGGGCCAGAGTTCATAGAAAAATGCTCGGCCGGCGAGGGATTCCCTGATTTTTTGAAGCAGCAGGATCTGACTTGAACCGGTCAAAACCGTAAAAGAAACTTTCCGGTCGTCAAAGGCATACTTGACTTTTTCGAAGACGGAAGGTTCTTTTTGGGCCTCGTCGATAACCGCATCGCCGACGCTTTCCGCCCAGCCCACCGTGGACAACTCGCGAAGCGCATCGCGGTTCTCGGGAGCGTCCAGGTTTACATACCTGAGCCCATCGTAGACATGCCGCGAAAGGGTTGTTTTTCCGGTCTGCCGCGCACCTGTTATTACCACCAGCCGCCGGGTGGATGAGTCGGGAAGCTTTCCGGCTAAGGTACGGTTGATGAATTTATATGATGGCATAAAGCGAAATTAGTCTGTAAATTTTACGATGTCAACTAAAAATTATGTGACAATAAAATCAGTGACAGAGAAGCGGTTCACGGTGCAGGGGAGGTGAGGCTGCAGTGCCTAAAATGCCTAAAGTGAGCTAAAGTGTCTAAAGTTTAGGAAAACGGTGCACGGTACACGGTTCACGGCGCAGGGAGGGTAGGGCAGTGCCTAAAATGCCTAAAGTGAGCTAAAGTGTCTAAAGTTGAAAAAAACGGTACACGGTGCACGGTGCACGGCGCAGGGGAAAATCGGGAATTTAGGGGACGATGGTGAAAAGTTGACATATAGATTTTTCATCCCGTTGATGGCTCTCATTTCAGGAAGGGGTTTTCGATCCGCGCAAAGGGGTCAAATCTTGACTTGGAGAATTATTGATGGTCATCGGTTGCTGATGAACTCTTCAACGGTTAATCCGATGTCCCTTGCTATTTGACGCAGTAAGATCGGGGAAATGTCTCTATTCGAATGGAACGGCAATGTCGTGAAACGCCCATCCGCGTGCCGAAACTGTTTATGGGATCCTTTTTGTCGAACCTCTTCAAAACCCAGTTTGGCTAATATCGAAGCCACTTCTTTCGGCTTGAGGATCGGGAGTCTGCCCATAATTAAGCTATCACAACATTTTGGGTGCCAACGAATTCCGTTTCAAGCCGCGGTTCACCAGCTTCCAGCAGCAATGCGACGACTTCTTTGAGGTTCTCGTTCAATTCTTCGAAAGTTTCGCCTTGAGAGTGGGCGCCTGGGAAGCCAGGTACATACCCAACATAAAGGCCCGTATCCATACACTTTTCAATGACAGCTGTGTAGCTACGCATATATCTTATCCCTTTTTCTGGTTACCACAATGCGTACCGGCAATCTACCCTTGTATAAAATATGGCATAGATCAAAATTATGTCAAATAAAAAAATGCCGCTGACGATTTAAAGGTAAGCGGTAATTTATCCGGGATTTAGGGGACGATGGTGAAAAGTTGACATATAGATTTTTCATCCCGTTGATGGCTCTCATTTCAGGAAGGGGTTTTCGATCCGGATGCCTTCAACGACTTGGCCGTGGTTCATATCCTCAGTGAGGATAATAGCGGCGTTCTTCGAATACGCGGCGGCAACAATCAAGCCATCCCAAAAAGACAACTGGTAATTATCTGCGATCTCTCCGGCATACAAAATGATGGCTCCGTCGTTCAGCACCAAATCCCATGTCAGGTAGTTTCGAATCAATCGGCGGGCGACATTGCCCGTTACCGGGGAGGCCACTTTACGCGTCAACGTGATATAAAGTTCCTGAAGCACCTGGGTGCTAAGAATGCCGTTTCTAGACTCCCACAGGTCGGCCAACGCTTGGGCTGCGGCGGCGTGTTTTTCACCTGCATCGGCATCGTGGGCATAGACCAGGATATTCGTGTCCACGAAGATCCTATCGCTCATAGAGATCCTCTCTCTTCCAGGTAATATTACCTCCCAAGCGAATCCCCTTTTTCAGTTGCTGGAGCGCGCTGCGCTTAGCCGCCTCATAGCGCTCGTCGTTTTCAACCATTCCTTTCAGAAGATCGGCCAGCATCTTGCTGATGGAGGTATCTCGGCGGGCCGCTACCACTTTGCCCTTCTTGATGATATCTTTTTCGATGCTCAAGGTTATATTCTGTTTCATGGCAGCCTCCGCAATGTGTTACACGTAAATTACGTGTAACACGTGCCTAAACCGGTGTCAAGGCAAGCATTGGCGGGGAATCGTGGGGCGAGCAGGTAGGTAGCCGGGGTCATGTCTTGTTTTGTGATAATAACTGCGTATTCCGACGCAAGCCGGCCACCGATTCCGATCGATTCCGGCCACCCATTCCGCGGCAAAGCGGCCAGCCTGTAATCCGGATTTCACGGAGCTAAACGCAACGCTGGTTAACCTGCGAGGATCCCCAGGCGGTGAGCCGAATCCGAATCCAGAACCTTCCGCCGGGCAAGTTCTTCGGCGATTTTCTTAAATTCGGTGACCGCTTCGCCGAAGACTTTGGCCAGCAAATGGCGCCCTAAATCCAGCAGCGCCTCCAGTGCCCTCCGCAAACATGACTCGGCGGCACCGATATTCCGACGATCGCTGATGAATTCATCCAGGCTGCCAAGCGGCAGGGAGCGGATCTCTTCAACCATTCGCTGCACCCAATCCAGCCGATCGGCAACGACTCTCTGGTTTGCTGTTCCAGATACCATCGCAGTTCCTATTCGGTTGA
>JAUQXK010000031.1 GCA_030834695.1 Desulfobacterales bacterium | reverse complement strand
AATATAATCTGTGTAAGAAAACCCGCTTGACAGGGCTTTATCGGAATGATATATGAATGAATATTCATTCATAAATTACTTGAAAATGTCTATGGAAGCGCAGGAACCAAGAGACAAGAATTCAAAATATCATCGCATTCTTGAAGCGGCCGTCCGGATATTCGCCCGCCAAGGGTTTCGTCAATCCACCGTTTCTCAGATTGCCCGGGAAGCCGGTGTGGCGGACGGGACCATCTATCTTTATTTCAAGAACAAGGACGACATACTAGTCCATTTTTTCGGTTTCAAGGCCAAGCAGGTCTTCGACCGTTTCCGCGAGGAAGTCGCCCGCGGTGCGGACAGTCTCGAGAAACTGCGCAATCTCGTTCGCGTGCATCTGGGCGAATTCCAGCGCGACCCAGACATGGCGATCGTCTATCATGTCGAGACCCACCAGACCAGCCGGCTGGCCGAAGACCAAATTCGGGAGATGGGCAAGATGTACCACGATATTATTTCGGACATCGTGGAGGAGGGTCAGCAGGCCGGGCTGATCCGCCGTGACATCTACCTGAGCCTGGCCAAACGCCTCATCCTCGGCGGGGTGGATGAAACCATCGGTGCCTGGCTGCACGCCGGCCGCAGCTACGATTTGATTTCCATGGCCGACCCCCTCACGGATCTCTTCATCCGGGGAATCGGTGCGCCCGCAAGCTTATCTGAGACGATCTGAAAGGAGAGGAGAAAATGGCTCAACTGATTGCCGACCGCCGGGATGTCGATTTCGTTCTTCACGAACAGCTGAAAGTGGACGACCTGGCCCAGCACGAGCGTTTTGCGGAATTCAACCGCAAGGCGGTGGACCTCATCATTGCCGAGGCGCGTAACCTCGCCGTCAAAGAAATCATGCCGACCCAGAAAGACGGCGATCGCCAGGGAGCGCAGTTCGAAAGCGGCAAGGTCACGGTGCCCGAGTCTTTTCAAAAAGCCTGGAAAGCCTTCAAGGAAGGTGAGTGGCTGGCCATGACCGAAGACCCCGAATGGGGCGGGCAGGGCATGCCGCGGGCGGTGGCCATGGCCGCTGCCGACTATCTGAACGGCGCCAACTTCGCGTTCATGATGTATTCCGGGCTGACCCACGGGGCTGGCAAACTCGTCGAGCAGTTCGGTACGGAAAATCAGAAAAAGCATTTTTTGAAGAAAATGTACACCGGCCAATGGACCGGCACGATGCTGCTGACGGAGCCCGAGGCCGGATCCGATGTGGGCGCCCTCACCGCCACCGCCGTAAAAAATCCGGACGGCACCTATTCCATCACCGGCAACAAGATTTTTATCTCCTCCGGCGAGCACGACCTGGCCGAAAACATCATCCATCCCGTTCTGGCGCGCATCGAGGGCGCACCGGCCGGAACGGGCGGAATTTCGCTTTTCCTGGTGCCCAAAATCTGGGTGAACGACGACGGCAGCCTCGGTGAGCCGAACGACATCGTCTGCACCGGCATTGAGGAGAAGATGGGAATCCACGGGAATGCCACCTGCTCCATGGCGCTCGGCAGCAGGGGCCGCTGCCGGGGAACGCTGCTCGGCGAGGAAAACAAGGGCATGCGCGCCATGTTCCTGATGATGAACGAGGCCCGGCTTCTGGTGGGCACGCAAGGCTTGGCCTGCGCGAGCCCGGCGTACATGTACGCTGTAAATTACGCCCGCGAGCGCATCCAGGGGCGTCACCTCCTCAAAGCTCTGGAAAAGAGCGCCCCATCGGTGCCCATCATCCAGCATCCGGACGTGCGCCGCATGCTGATGCTGATGAAGGTTCATGTCGAAGGCATGCGCAGCCTGCTCTATTATGTCGGCCACCTGGAGGACCGCAAGGCCACCGCTGAACGGCCCGAGGAGCAGGCCAAGTACCAGGGCATGATCGATTTCCTGATTCCCATCGCCAAGGGCTACGTGACGGAGAAGGCCTGCGAGGTCTGCAACCTGGGCATTCAGGTCTATGGCGGTTACGGCTACATCCGCGAGTATCCCATGGAGCAGCTGCTGCGCGACTGCCGGATCACGCCCATTTACGAAGGCACCAACGGCATCCAGGCCATGGACCTCTTGGGCCGCAAACTAGGCCAGAGCAAGGGCCGGCCGATGATGGACCTGCTGGGCGAGATTCAGGCCGTGCTGGTCGACGCCAAGGCCGTCGCGCGCACGGCGCCCTTCGCCGAGAACGTCGAGAAGATGATCAACAAGCTGGCGGAAGTCGCCATGCACATGGGCGCCAGCGCCATGTCGGACAAGGTGCTCACGGCGTTTGCCTTCGCCCATCCGTTCCTTGAAGTGTGCGGGGACATGGTGATGGCGTGGATGCTCTTGTGGCGCGCCCGCATCGCGGCCGAAAAACTGGCTGCCGGGGTCAAGGAGAAGGATGCTCTTTTCTACGAGGGCCAGATCAAGAGCATCGAATTTTTCACGTACACGATCCTGCCGGTGACCTTCGGCAAAATGAAGGCCATCTTGAACGCGAACAGCGCCGCCGTCGACATTCCAGAGGACGCCTTCGGCGGGAAATAGCGCGTTCGCACCGGCGATCCCCCATTGTCCGGAAGCGCTATTCATGCTATACGACAACCGCTTATGGACGCCCGGCCATCGGCCAAGGCGGGCGTCTGCGGGGGAGCGGACCGTATTGCCCGTGAAAGGCCGGCAAGCGGTCGGTATCCCGTATTTCATGGCGGGCCGAACCCGGATCCGGACCCGCCGTCGTCCGAAGTGGAAAGGAGACCTATGCAGCCGGCTTTGATCGCTCCCGCCAACGCATCGTTTCTCGGAATACCGGCGACGATTCTGTTCATCCTCATCCCGCTGGTGGGGATCGGGGTCTTCGCCTATATCATGACGCATCGCATCGCACCGCTGTTGCAAGCGGCTCCGGATCGGCGCTTCAACCGCTATCCGGAACGCATCCGGGCCGTGGTCAAAGTCTGGCTGGCCCAGTGGCGGCACCCGCGCTACCTGCTGGCCGGCGTGCTGCACATCATCGTCTTCTTCGGGTTCCTGGTCCTGGCCGCCCGATCCACCCAGTTGGTCGTTCTCGGGTTCGTCGACGGGTTCGCCCTGCCGGGGTTCGGCGGTGCTTTCGGCCATCTTTACAACATTCTCAAGGACTATGCCGGCACGGCCGTTTTCGTCTGCGCCGTGATTCTCGCCGTCCGGCGCCTGGCGTTCAAACCGGCGCGCTACGCCGTTCCCGAGCGCTACGGCAAGGACCACACCCCCGAAGCCATCTTCGTGCTGGGGCTTATCTGCACCCTGCTCGTCAGCGAAAGCGTGTTCGACGCCAGCCTGGTCGCGGCCCAGGCCGCGCAGGGCCAGCCGACCCACTTCTTGTCCCCGCTGGCGCTGGCGTGGTTCTTCCGCCACCTGTTGGCCGGCGCTTCGCTGCCGGTGCTGCAGGGGCTGCACCTGGCGGCCTATACCATCCACGACCTGGCCTTTTTCTTCTTTCTGTGCTTCCTGCCGATGGGCAAGCACTTCCACGTGATCACGTCGCTTTTCAATGTATTTTTCATGCGCCTGGACGCCGGCAACGTGAAGCCCGTGCGCCACGGCGTGGACGAGAGCAAGCTCGACGAACTCAAGTCCTTCGGCGTCAAGAAGTTCGAAGACTTCACCTGGAAGCACATGCTGGATTTTTACAGCTGCGCCGACTGCGGCCGCTGCTCGGACCGCTGCCCGGCCAACCGCGTCCAGCGGCCGCTCTCGCCGCGATTCATCTCCATCAAAGCGCGCGACTGGTGCTTCAAGCTCTACCCGCTCTGGGGCCGAAAACCCGCCGAATCCGCCGCACTGATCGGCGGCATCTACAGTGAAGACGAAATCTGGTCCTGCACCACCTGCGGCGCCTGCGAGCAGGAGTGCCCGCTGGGGATCGAGTACATCGACAAGATGGTGGACCTGCGCCGCGGCATGGTGGACGAGGGCATGGTGCCGCAGTCGCTGCAGAAGCCGCTCTCCGCCCTGGAAAAGCGAGGCAACCCCTGGGGCAAGATGGAGAAGAAGCGCGCCGACTGGGCTGCCGGGGTCGGGGAGGGGTGCCGCGTCAAGCTTTTTGAAAAGGGCGAGGCGGCGGAAACCCTTTACTTCGTCGACAGCATCACCTCCTACGACGACCGCATGCAGAAGATCGCCCAGGCCACGGCGCGCATCCTGTGCGCGGCGGGAGTGGACTTCGGCGTGCTGGGCAAGGACGAGAAGGACAGCGGCCATGAGGTGCGGCGCTTCGGCGAGGAGATGCTCTTCCAGGCACTGAAGGAGCACAACACCGAAACCATCCAGGCGGCCGAGGTCAAGCGCGTCGTGACCACCGATCCGCACGCCTACAACGCGCTCAAGAAGGACTATCAAAACCTGCCGCCGGTCCAGCACATCAGCGAGGTCATGGTCGACGCCATCCAGAGCGGCAGACTCAAATTCAAGCCCGACGAGAACGGCAAGACCTATGTCTATCACGACCCGTGCTATCTCGGACGCCACAATGCGCTCTACGACGCTCCGCGCCAAGCCATCGACGCCATTCCGGGGATCCGGCGGGCGGAGATGAGCGGCGACTGCCGTGACCGCTCCTTCTGCTGCGGCGGCGGGGGGCTGATGCTCTTCTACGAACCCGAGGAGGAGATGCGCATGGGCGTGGTGCGGGTGAAAATGGCCCAGGCCGCCGGCGCGGACGTGATCGTCACCGCCTGTCCTTTCTGTCTCGTCAACATCGAGGATGCGATCAAGGTGGCGGGGCTGGAGGGCAAAATGGAAGCCGTGGATCTCAGCGAATTGATTGACCGTCATATTCAGCGATAATTCAAGCAATGAAATCATGAGGGAGGGACACGATGGAGATTCTGGTATGTGTGAAGAGAGTCCCGGACTCGGCCGAAAACGAGATCGAGGTCAAGCCGGGCGGCGCGGACATCAAGCGCGACGATCTCGTCTATTCGGTCAACGAGTGGGACAACTATGCGGTCGAAGAAGCCATCCAGATCGTGGATCGGGTGGGCGGCTCGGTGACGGTGGCGACCATCGGCAATGAGGAATCGGAAGAAGTGGTCCGGCGCGAGATGGCCATGGGCGCCAACAGCGGCCTGATGCTGGTCGATCCGGCGTTCGAGGGTTCGGACGGCCGCGGCATCGCCGCGATTCTGGCCGCTGCGGTGCGGAAAGGGAAATACGATCTGGTGCTCACCGGCGCTCAGGCCGATGACGGCGCCGGGCAGGTGGGCGGCATGCTCGCGGCCCTGCTGGACTGGCCCTATGCCTCGCTGGTGAACATGATTGAGGTCCAGGACAAGAAGCTTCGGATCGGCCGCGAGATCGAGGGCGGCAATCAGGAGATCAACGAGATCATGCTGCCCTGCGTGCTCTCGATTCAGACCGGTATCAACGAACCGCGGTATGTGGGCATCCGCGGCATTCGCAAGGTCGCCTCGGTGGAGATCCCGGTCATGAATGCGGCGGCGCTCGGGCTGGATAGCGCCGGCCTGGGTCCGGCAGGCGCGCGCGTGAAGCGCCTGGACTACTTCGTGCCGCCGGCCGGCGCCGGCGCCGAGATACTGGAGGGCAGCACCGACGAGATCACCGTCAAGTTGATCGATCTTCTGAAAGCCAAAGGAGGGCTCAAATAATGGCCGCGCAGGTGTTTGCATTCATACTTCACAAGGACGGCAAGGCGGACGATACGGCCCTGGAACTGGCGGTCGCCTCGCAAAAAATAGCCCCCGGCGCAGCCCCTGTTGCGGTCGTCACCGGCGCCGGTGCGGCGCTGGACGGCGTGTGTCAGGAACTGACCGCCTCCTACGCAGAGGTCTGGAAGTTCGCCAGCGATACGCTCGCTTACCCCAACGCCGAAATCATCCGCATGCTGCTGCTGAAAGCCCTGCCCAAGGGCTGTACGCTGCTGCTGCCGCACACCACGTTCGGCATGGATCTGGGGCCTGGGCTGGCCGTCAAAATGGACGCCGCCTATGTGTCGGACGTGACCGCGATCGACGGGCTGGACGGCGCCACCCTCAAGGCGGTGCGCCAGGAATTCAACGGGCAGGTCTGCACCCATCTCGCCTGCGACATGTCCAAGGGTGCGGTGGTCAGCGTGCGCTCGGGGTGCTTCCAGGCGGGTGATCCAGGGGCTGCGGGCGGCAAGGTGGTGGACAAGTCCGGCGAGGTCGGCGAGCTTTCAGGCCGGCGTCGGTTCGTTGAGGTGCTGCAGGCCGAAGTCGGCGATGTCGACATCACCAAGGAGGATGTCCTGGTGTCGGTCGGCCGCGGCATCGGCGACAAGGAGAACCTCCCGATGGCGGATGAACTGGCCAAGGCCATGGGCGCTGTCGTATCCTGCTCGCGGCCGGTGGTGGACGCCAAGTGGCTGGAGAAAGGCAGACAGGTGGGCACCTCGGGCAAGACCGTGAAGCCCAAGGTCTACCTGGCACTCGGCATCAGCGGATCCTTCCAGCACATGGGCGGGCTCAAGGGCAACCCCTTCATCGTCGCCGTCAACAAGAACCCCAAGGCGCCCATCTTTCAGGTGGCGAGCGTGGGGGTGGTGGCCGATCTGCTGGAGTTCGTGCCGGAGCTGACCGAGAAAATAATGGCAGCGAAGTAATAAAAAGGGTTCAGGGGTCGAGGCCAGGACCCACTTCCTTTTCCGGCGCTCGGTTTCGATCGGCCGCACCCCTGAATCCATTTTAAAGGGAGTTCAAATGAAGAAAAAAATTTCAACCGACAAGGCTCCTCAGGCCATCGGGCCTTATTCTCAAGCGATTCAATACGGCAACCTGTTGTTCGTATCCGGTCAAGTCCCACTGGACCCCAAGACCGGCCAACTGGTGGCGGGCGACATCGAGGCTCAGACCCGGCAGGTCATGGAAAACCTCAAGGCCATCGTCGCGGAGGCCGGCATGACGCTGGCCGACGCGCTCAAGGCCACCTGCTTCCTCAAGAACATGGGCGACTTCGCCAAATTCAACGGCATCTATGCCGGATACTTCGGCGATACCCCGCCGGCGCGGGAGACGGTCGAGGTGGCGAGGCTGCCGCGCGACGTGCTGGTGGAAGTATCGCTGATCTGCGGGAAGTAGTTGATGGGGTGTTTGGGTGTCTGGAAAAGCAGCCATACCCATTTGCCCCCATATCGAAAAAAACATTTAACTCTTCAGCCGGTTGCCGCTGCTGTCCGTCACGGTCAAGGGCCCGGCGCGGGCGGATTCGAGGGTGCCATATTATAGCTTGGGAACCAGCGCCCATCGGATCACCCAGTTTGTGCTGAACTCGCCGCGGTTCAGGCAGACGATGCCGCTGTTCTGAAATGCAATGACCGGTTTTTCCTGCGATCCGGTCACCAACAGTGCCGTCAGCCGCTCCATGAAGGGCAGGTGGCCGACCAGCATGAGGTTGCTGCTTGGTTTCAGAGAACTCCATGGAGCAACATCATCCAGCGGGTTCAGGCCCGAAGCTTCCTTGATGCCGTCAGGGGGAGCCAGCTTCGCTGCCAAAATTTCGGCGGTTTGCCTTGCGCGGGTTTTCCCGCTTTGAAGAATGCCGTCGATCTTCAGGCCCAGATCTTTTGACAGGCGGGCGGTATGCTCCGTGTCCGCGATCCCCTCCGGCGACAGACCCTGGTCCGGGTCGATTTCCTTCGGCAGACTTCTGCCGTGTTGCACCAGGTAAATCGGCATGGCATGCCTCCTTGTCATTTGGTTCTTGCGGGGATAACATACCCGAAGTGCCAAAAGGCTTCAACCAGCTCAATCGACGGATGTGGGGACTGAATGCGGATTGTCACCAGACCGGACTTCGACGGGGTTGTTTGCGCGGTCCTGCTTGCGGATGCGCTGGGGATCGGACAACCCGTCCACTGGGTCGAACCGAACGACTTCTCGAAGGGCTCGGCCGACATCCGGCCCGGTGATATCATCGCCAATCTTCCCTATCATCCCGATTGCGATATGTGGTTCGATCACCACTCCACGAATCGAATCGATCGGCCGTTTAAAGGCCTGTTCCACGACTCCCCCTCGGCCGCCCGAAACGTGTTCGACTATTTTGCAGATCGATTCCAGCGGGACTACCGCGAGCTGGTTTATTGGGCCGACCGCATCGACTCGGCCGATTTTACCCGGGATGAGGTCTTGCATCCGGAAAAGTATGATTACGTGTTGCTCTCGATGACCGTATCGGGCGAGACCGACCGGGAAGAGGCATACTGGGAGTCTGTGGTGCGCATGCTGCGGGAGAAAGACATCGCGCAGGTAATGGCGCAGCCGGAGGTCGAAGCCCACTGCCGCCACATCGTCCGGCAGAACGGCGAATACGCCGACTGGCTTCGGAAATACACGCGCATCGAGGGTCGGGTGGCCATCACGGATTTCCGCTCCCTGGTTCATCCTCCCTCCGGCAATCGGTTTCTGGCTTATTCCCTTTTTCCGGAAACCGTCGTGAGCGTCCGCATTCGCTACGAAAACCCTCAGAAACAGACCGTCGTGGTCAACATCGGCCACAGCATTTTCAACCCGGCCTGCAGCGTCCACGTCGGTCGACTGCTCACGGCCTTCGGTGGCGGCGGTCACCGCGGCGCGGCCGCTGCCCGGTTTCCGGCGGACCAGGCTGACAGCTATCTCCCGCAGATCATCACCGCACTGGTGAAAAACCAACCGGGCCCCAATTGAAACCTTTGATCGGCTAACCCAAAAGCCATTCTGCTCGTTTCAAGGTTCGATTCAGGCCCAAAGTCAAAATCTCATCGATTCGCCGACCTCACTTTTCGGCAAAATCCGTGTGAGTATGAGATTGACAAATTCTCCATGAAGATCGAGAGGAGACCGTTTCTTTTTTAAACCATCACACGGTGCCGGTTTATGACCGAAAAGCCACGGCAGCAGAACTCTGCGATAACTCAGCCAGCGGCCGGGTTCAATCCCTTCCGGGACCGCTGGAGCCGCGATATCAGAAACGACCTCTCACGGTGTTTCGGGCAGTCTCTGGCAGACGGACGTCTGTCCTTGGTCGAAGAGCTATCCGCTTCTCTGCTCAAGAGAGATCTTCACCGCTGCTATCGCGAGTATGTGGAGAGCCGCCTGGAGTTGTATGGCCGGGCCTTCGACCGTATTCAGGAAAGCGGCAACGATCCAATCATACAGGGGCTCATCCTATGGGATTTGCGGCTCTTCTTCGAAATGCATGAGGTCCTTGAGCATGCCTGGCATCATTCCGAGGGAGACCGCAAGATGCTGCTGCAGTCTATGATTCGGGCGGCCGGCGTCTACATCAAGCTCGAGCACGGCTATTATCGGCAGGCCGCCAAGCTGGCGGAAAAGGCCTGTGCGGTCTTGGAAAGAAACAGCAGCGCGCTGCGGAACTATTTCACCCCTGAAGAGCTGATTGCGGCCCTGAGGTCGCTGAATCCTACCCCGCCCATCCTCTTGAAAAAATAACCTCTCTTTCATTCGGCTTATTCGGTCAGCCGATAAGCGGCTTCGAGACGAGATGATACGGGCTATTCCACCGGCATCCGCTCGTCGGCTTTGCGGGCAATCGGATAAAGCTGATCGGATATACCGGGTGCGCTTTCGATACCTCCCGAAACATCTTGAGATTATTGACTTCATCATTTTGCGCCAGTAAGATCGCCATATCCCTTCCGGAGTCACCATACCGAGGCTTTTGAAGCCGCTTCCAAAGGCAATCCACCGCAAGGAGAAATCGAACATGTTCGGCGAGAAGAGGATTCTTTCAAGGAGAGATTTCATTAAAGCCGCCGGTGCAGCAGGCTTGGGATCTGCACTCATACCATTAGGCTCTTCAACCGCGGCGCACGCCGGCACCTCGACGAAGGTGCCGGAGCAAATGGTTGTGCCGACGCGGCCGTTCGGAAAGACGGGCATGGATGTTTCCATCCTTTCGCTGGGCGGCGTTTTAAAGGACACCGACCAACTCGTATTCCGGCAGGCTTTCAAATCGGGCGTTACCTATTGGGATACAGCCGATTCATATGGATGGGGAAATAACGAAAAGGCGATCGGGAGCTACTTTGCCAAGTTCCCGAGCGACAGGGAAAAAGTGTTTCTAGTAACCAAGACCGATAGTTCAAACTCAAAAGAATTGTCCACTAAATTGAATACCTCACTTCAGCGAATGAATACTTCCTATATCGATATGTATTTCATCCATTATGTAAGCGATGTCGGCAAGGAACTGACTCCTGAAGTCAAAGCGTGGGCCGAAAGTGCCAAGTCCAAAGGAACGATCCGTTTTTTCGGGTTCAGCGCTCATAAAAATATGGAAAACAGCATGCTGGCGGCAGCCAAACTGGGATGGGTCGATGGGATCATGATGAGTTATAACTACCGGTTGATGGTAAAGGATGAAATGAAAAGAGCAGTTGACGCCTGTGCCAAGGCCGGAATCGGGTTGACCGCGATGAAGACGCAGGCCGCCTTCTCGGCCAATTTTTGGGCCTCGATCGGCTCCGAGACCGATGACGCACTGAAAATGACGGAGAACTTCCTGAAAAAAGGATACACCGCCGAACAGGCCAAGCTGAAGGTGGTTTGGGAAAATCCCCATATTGCCAGCATCTGCTCGGCCATGCCGAACATGACGATCCTCCAGGCAAATATTGACGCAGCACTGAATAAGCAGCGTTTGTCCGAGGGCGACCGGCAACGGCTGGGACAATATGCTCGCGAAACGGCTCCCGGCTACTGCTCCGGGTGCGCTCATATCTGCGAATCAGCGGTCGACCTGGACGTCCCGATCAGCGATATATTGCGCTGTTCCATGTACGCTCACGGCTATGGCAGTCGGGATATGGCCCTTAGCCTATTTAATACGCTGCCGACCGACACCAGGAATAATGTTTTTAAGGCCGACTATTCGAAGGCAGAAAAATCCTGCCCCCAGAAAATCCAAATCGGCAGAGTCTTAAAAAGAGCATGCGAAGATTTGAGCTAGCCGGAGGCGTTTTGCATGCAATCAGAGGGGATAGAGTACGACATCGACACACGGTTGTTACAGGGGGAACCTGGTAAATTTGGCTTCTTCGGGCAAGGCACCGAGTATGCCGGTGGACTTACCCAAATGAAATTTAATATTCCGTACCAATGGGATCGAATTATTTTTGGCCGCGAGCGGTTATAACTTTTTCCAGAATGGCGAATGCATTATCCGTTTCTTTCTTGCCGACTCCGGATTCTATCACCGATATCAGGCTCCTCATCTGAGCCTGGCTCAGGCCGACATTAATACCCACATTGAAATGGCCTTGGAGTTGGGGATTGACACCCCAATTTTCAGCTTCCCCATTTTTATTTGCTTCGGCGGCAACTGCTTGGCTCCCCAAAGCGCCTGCCGATATGAGCAAGAAGATCGAAAAAAGCGTTGCTATGTATTTCATTTTCCCATCCCCTCTATTCTAATGATGGGCAGTGGATAACCCTCAGGCCTTTTAGACTCTTTTCCTTTCATGACAGCTGCTCATATATTCGTCATTTTCTCTAACATCTCAGGGTAGCGATCCCCTTTCACCATGATTTTGGAGGCGGCATCATTGATGTCGCGCAGATCTGCCGGCGTAAGGTCGACTGCGACTGCCCCGATGTTTTCGTCCAAGCGATGCAGTTTCGTGGTGCCTGGGATCGGAACGATCCATGGCTTCTGGGCCAGCAGCCAGGCGAGCGCGATCTGCGCCGGTGTCGCCTTCTTCCGTTCTGCGATTCTGCTAAGCCAATCAACCAAGACCAGATTCGCCCTCCGAGCCTCCGGCGTAAAGCGAGGAACGATGGTGCGGATATCGGAATTGTCGAACGTTGTGTTTTCGTTTATCTTTCCCGTGAGGAAGCCTCTGCCCAGGGGGCTATATGGAACGAGCCCGATCCCGAGTTCCTCGAGCGTCGGCAGCACTTCCGCTTCAGGGCGTCTCCACCACAGCGAGTATTCGCTCTGGACGGCCGTGACTGGCTGGACCGCGTGTGCGCGCCGGATCGTTTGCACCCCTGCTTCCGAAAGGCCGAAGTGCTTGACCTTGCCTTCCTGTATCAGGTCCTTTACCGCCCCCGCCACCTCTTCGATCGGAACCTCCGGATCGACCCGGTGTTGGTAGAACAAATCGATGGCGTCGAGCTTGAGTCGCCTGAGCGAGGCTTCGGCGACCTCTTTGATATGCTCCGGCCGACTGTCCAGACCAACCCACTTCGGTCCGCCATTCGGATCAGGTTTGAACCCGAACTTGGTGGCTATTGCCACTTGCCCACGGAACGGAGAGAGGGCTTCGCCCACGAGTTCTTCGTTTGTGAACGGGCCGTAGACTTCGGCGGTGTCGAAGAGTGTGACACCGCGTTCGACGGCCGTCCGGAGCAGTGAGATCATCTCCTGCTTACCTGCAGGCGGGCCGTAGCCAAAACTCATTCCCATGCAGCCGAGTCCGACGGCAGAGACCTCAAGGCTGCTTTTTCCAAGTTTGCGCTTTTGCATTGTTTTCTCCACGGTTATTCGGATTTGAGAGAAGCCATATCGATCGAGAAGCGGAATCTCACATCGGACTTGATCAATCTCTCATAAGCTTCGTTGACCTTCTATATTGGGATCACTTCGACATCGGCGGTGATGTTGTGAGCGCCGCAAAAATCGAGCATCTCCTGACGGACTTGGTGGAGATCGGAGTGGCAGATTCCGCAGAAGAGGGGTTCGATCTGTACATCGTGTTCAGTCGGATCGCGACGTGCTATCGTAGCAGGAGCAAGCGGAGATGTCGCACTCGCCGCGGAGTAAGCTTTGGCCTTGTTCATGGACTTATCCTCCTATTACCCGCGTTCAGTTCAAGCGCTTTTTTCCTACAAATTTGGACATCAGGTCCGCTATTTCGAAATTGTTCAGGTCCGAGAATGGAAAGTGTGTGTTGCCACGAATGCCTATCTCGGGCAGATGCACGACGGTGACATCGCCGCCACGTGCGTTCACTGCATTCCTCCATAGCCTCGCCATCTCCAGGCGTACACGCCATTGGTCTTGGCCGGGGTTAGTAGAGAGCTGGCTCTATCCCAGCTGATCCCCATGGTTTGATCATACCGAGAGCCCCCCCGTCCGTGCGCTGGACCGCCAACATGGTCACGTCGTCGTAGCGGGGGGCCACGTCGATGAAACTGAAGACGGAGGATTTGACTCGCTCGATCAGCTCCCCGGCCGATACGAACGGCTGAGTGAGAATCGTCTTCAGGCGGGATCGCGTGAACAGTTCGTCCACCGGCGCGCGCGCGTCGGTGACTCCATCCGCAGTGTCCCGGACTCGTCAAAATAGAGCTGACAGACCGAATACGCTAAAATAGATAGTGATGCGCCGGGCCAGGGTAGGCTTCCTGCATTTGCGGTGGCGGCGCAGATACTCAATGGGGCTGATATTCATCAAGCTCCTGATTTTGTCGGGCTCCTGCTTATTGGTCGAAGTGTTTCACAGCTTCATTTTCGTGAACCTTTCCTGGGACGGGGCAACGCTACCAATGATCCGCTATCTGGTTCCCGTGTACTACAATAGCCTGGTTTTTGTAGAGTTTATCCGCATTGTTAAGAATCGAGACTCTCGATGAATGGGTTATATCGTGAATTGGACGGTGATTCAGTCCTGATCCGTTTCCTTTCCATTCAGTGTCTAACGGTTGAAAGTCTTCAGCGATGCCATATCAATTACAAAGCGGTATTTCACATCGCTTTTCAGCATGCGTTCATACGCTGCATTGATATCCTGAATCTTGATCACTTCGATATCGGAGGTGATGCCTTGCTTGCCGCAGAAATCGAGCAGTTCCTGGGTTTCGGCGATGCCGCCGATAACGGAACCCGCCACGGATTTACGGCCCATCACCAACGGAACGGTGCTCAAAATCTGCTCCAGCCCCCCCAGAAACCCGACCAGCACCAGCGTGCCGTTGAGCGACAGCGACGGCAGGTACGGATTGAGATCGTGGACATAGGGTACGGTGTCGATAATCAGCTCGAACCGGCCTTTGACGGCTGCCATTTGCCCTTCGTCGGTGGAGATCACCACATGATCGGCGCCCAGACGACGCGCGTCCCGCTGTTTCCCCGGCGAACGGGTAAACAGCGTGACGTTAGCGCCCAGCCCTTTCGCCAGTTTTATCGCCATATGACCGAGTCCGCCGAGACCGATAACCGCCACCGTACTGCCTTTACCCACTTTCCAGTGACGCAGCGGCGACCAGGTCGTAATCCCGGCGCACAGTAAAGGCGCGGCTCCTTTCAGATCCAATCCATTGGGAACTTTCAGCACAAATTTTTCCGACACGACGATCTTCTCTGAATAGCCCCCGTAGGTAGGCATGTGATCATGGCGATCAACATGGTTATAGGTGTATGTTGCGATCTCCTCGCAATACTGCTCCAGTCCTTGTTCGCAGGCCGCGCAATGTTGACAGGAGTCAACCATGCAACCGACGCCGACATGATCGCCTGGTTTGAAGCGCGTGACACCCGGTCCCACGCTTACCACGCGGCCGATGATTTCATGGCCGGGCACGACCGGGTACGTGGTAGGAAACCAGCTGACCCAGTCGTTGCGGACCGTATGTAAATCCGAGTGACATACGCCACAGTAAAGGATTTCGATAAACACATCGTTAGGCCGCGGATTGCGGCGCACAAAGCGATATGGGGATAGGGCGTCCTTAGCCGACTGCGCAGCGTAACCAAGCACATTCATAGCCATTGCTTTTCCTCCATTTTTGCATAGTTTTTCTCACCCGAACTACCTCCTATACTTTGCTCACATCTACTCGCCACCTTGTTGAAGATTGTATTGTAATCCCGAAAGAGCAAGGCGGGTAGACCAATCCTGTTCATTTCTTGCCTAATTCTACGGAATGCGATAGACAGGTTGCCACAGCGACCTATCGGCTTGATTATAAGGATCTGATCATGAAAAAGGGAGGCATCTATGCCTAAGCTATCTGTAAAACAACAAGCGGAGGATGCCAAGATAGAAGGCGCGCTCGAAGCATTGGCAAAGAGTATTGCCCGATGGGCCGATCAGAGCGACCGCCTGGAGACCGCGATCTCGGGCTTAGCACTTTGGCGGCGGGGCGAACCGACCCAGCCGACGAGCGGCATGTACGAGCCGAGCATATGCTTGACTGCACAAGGGGCCAAACGTGTAGTGCTTGGAGACGACGTGTATGTGTATGACGCGCACCATTTTTTGATCACGTCCGTGGATCTACCCACGGTTTGGCAGATTATCGAAGCGAGCCGGGAGAAGCCTTGCCTGGGGCTTGTGCTGAAGCTTGATCGCCGAGAGATTTCCAAGCTGATGGTGGACAGCAATCTTCCCCCGCCGCGTGCGCAGCAATCAAGCCGTGGAATGGCGACCGGCGAGGTCACTTTTCCGCTGCTCAGCGCCTTTCAGCGGTTGATCGACTTGCTGGCTGAACCGAAGGATATCCCCATCCTTGCGCCGATCATCCAGCGGGAAATCCTTTACCGCTTACTTGTTGGCGATCAAGGCGCGCGGTTGCGCCAAATTGCGTCCGCAGGAAGCCAGAGTCAACAGGTAGCGCGGGCGATCGATTGGCTGAAGGGCAACTTCACAAGGCCCTTGCGTATCGATGATCTCGCGTCCCATGTGAATATGAGTCCATCCACCTTTCACCACCATTTCCGAACGTTGACGGCCATGAGCCCGCTGCAGTACCAGAAATGGCTGCGTTTGAACGAAGCGCGGCGATTGATGCTCACGGAGCAAACAGATGCAGCTACTGCGGCATTTAACGTAGGCTATGAGAGTCCTTCCCAATTCAGCCGCGAGTACGCTCGTTTATTCGGCACGCCGCCGTTACGCGATATCAAGAGCTTGCGTCAACTGACTCCTGTCGCAAGTGCATAGAAGGTGCGGGGGGCTGGGGGCTGGGACAGCCGCGATCACGCCGAAGCCGCCATCAGCGTCAGTTCTTCCTCAATCATTCCCTGGAACAGAGCAAGCTTATAGCCGTTCTTCTCAAGCGGCTCTGCGCCTGAAGTCACCGCCTTTGCGGCTGCGGCGATAACGTCGACCGTCAGTTCCTTGCCCCGAACGATCTGCTCGACTTCCTTGCTGCGCCAGGGAATGGGCGCGGCTCCGCTGAGAACGACCCGGCCGTCGATCACCCGTTTGCGATCGAACCGGAGCGCCATCGCAACGCCGGCCAGCGCGAAGTCCCATGAGCGCCGCGCCCGAACCTTGCGGTAACTGCTGCGGGTTCCGGACACCGGAGGAGGAATGCGGATCTCGGTGACAATCTCGCCGCGCGCCAGCACGGTCTCGCGCTGCACATCGACCTCAGGCAGCACGAAGAATTTCTCCAGGGGCACATCGCGAGATCCCCTGGGCCCCGCCAGGCGCGCCGTCGCGTTTAACGCCACCAGCGCAGGGGCGGTGTCGGAGGGGTGGACGATGAAACAGGTGCCACCTCCGCCGAAGATGCAGTGGAACTGATTCTCGCCGTCCACCGCGAAGCAGGTCCCTCCGCCTTTCCTGAGGCAGGTGAAGTCCGTGCGGTAGTACCAACAGCGTGGCTTCTGGCAGATGTTGCCACCGAGCGTCCCCTGGTTGCGTAACTGAGGACTACCGACCTCTCCTGCCGCCTGCGCGAGTCCGCCGAAACGTTTGATGACGATCGGGTGCTCGGATAGAGCGCTAAGAGCGGTGAGGGCTCCGATCCGCAATCCGCCGTCCGCTGTCTCGCTCACTCCGCGCAGTTCCGGTAGACCGCTCAGGCTGACGACCTTGCCGACCGGGAAGATGCGTTCGCGCAGGCAGCCCATCAGATCCGTGCCGCCCGCGTGCGCCTGTGCGCTCCCGGTGGCCAGGTGGGTGATCGCCGCTTGGACCGATTTCGGTCGAATGTAATCGAAACTCGGTAACATGCCTTATCCCTCCTTCGGACGATCCGCCAGGCGTTGCACCAGCTGCTGGGGGTGGATGGGGGTGCAGGTGATGCGCAGACCGGTCGCATGGTAGACGGCATTAGCAATTGCGGCGGCCGTGGGGATGGTCGCCGGTTCACCGAGGCCTTTCGCGCCGGTGTTATTGGCTGCAGTATCCACCGGTTCGACCGGTAGAACGGTGACGTCGACGGGCACGTCCAGAGCGGTCGGCAGCTTGTAGTCGTGCCAGTTTCGGTTGACCATCTTGCCCGTCCGCCCTGTGTCCAGAATGCGCTGTTCGGTCGCGGCCAGCCCGATTCCCATCGTAATGCCGCCGATCACCTGGTTGCCGTAGGTCAGTCGGTTCATGACCCGACCGCTGTCCTGAGCTGCGAGGAAGCGCAGAATCTTCAACTCACCAGTCAACATATTGACCTCGACTTCGCAGAACTGAGCTGCGAAGGGATGAGTGGTCATGTTCTTCGGGTTGGGGCCGCGGTAACCGATGCCGACCACGATCCCCTGCCGTTTCAGCGCTTCCAAGTCTTTCACTGCAATCCGTTTGGAGGAGTCCTGACGTGAGGCGATGTCCCGGCCGCGGTAGACCAGTTCCGCCGCGTCGACCTTCAGTGCCTCGGCGGCCATCTCCAAGAGCTTCTGCTTGACCTGCACCGCGGCGTTACGCACGGCCGGAGCCTCGGTCGGCACGGTTTTGCTTCCGCCGCTGGGGGTCGCGTACTGAGTCGTCCCGGTGTCGGCGCACTCAATCTGGACGGCCTCCGGTTTGATGCCCAGTTCCTCGGCTATAACCATGGCCATGACCGTCTTGGTGCCCGTCCCGAGATCGCTTGCGCCCATGTTCAGGTTGGCGCTGCCGTCGGGAAAGAGCTTGACAACCACCGTAGAGGGCGGCCGTCCTCCACCGGCAAACCACAGGCCGCCGGCCATGCCGACGCCCCGGCGGATGTGACGGCTGGCGCGCTGTGCGCGGGCTTCGCCTCGCGCCTTCTCCCATCCGAATGCGGCCGCTCCCAGCTCGAGGCATTCTTTGAAAGCGGTGCTCGTGTAGGGTGGGTTTCCCTCGCGCGCTTGGCTGACGGATGGGATGTTCTTCAGACGCAGCTGAACCGGATCCATGCCGATCGCCTCGGCCAAGGTGTCCATCATCTGTTCAAGAGCCCAGGCCCCCTGCGGGTGACCGGGCGCCCGGAATGCTCGAGCGGGACCGGCGTTGATGAAAACATCCGTACTAATTGTGCGCACGTTCGGACAGGTATAGAGATCACGCGCGAGCCAGTCCGCGAGCGACGTTCCACCCGCCGTGTAGGCGCCGCCCGTGCCGAGGACGCTGAACTCAAGGGCAGTGAGGGTTCCGTCGCGTTTGACCCCGGCTTTTACGGTCATGTTGGTGGGCGGACGGTTACCGACGCAGAGATAGGTCTCCTCGCGCGTCAGGAACAAGCGCACCGGCCGGCCGGAGAGTTTCGCCATGAGGGCGGCGATGATGGTGTACTTGCCGGGTTCGAGCTTGCTCCCGAACCCGCCGCCCATGTAGTGACCGATGACCCGCACCCGCGCAAGCGGGAGCTTGAGCACCTCGGCCACCCGGGACTGGACCGCATAGACTCCCTGCGAGGATTCCCAGATCGTGAGCGACCGGCCGTCCCAGTTGGCGACACAGCCGTGCGGTTCGAGAGGGGTATGCAGCTCGCACTCGGTGCGATAGCTCTCCTCGAGCACCACGTCGGCTGCCGCAAAGCCCTGGGCGATATCCCCGCGTTCGTACCTATCCGTTTTCGAGACATTGCCTTTGGGGTGTACGACTGGCACCCCGGGCTTCAGTGCCTGACGCTCATCGGCCACGAACGGCAGCACCTCGTAGTCGACCGAGATCGCGTGCGCGGCGTCCCAGGCCTGGTACGGGGTTTCGGCCGCCACGGCCGCCACCACGTCGCCCTCGAAACGGCAGATAGGCTCGAACAGACGCATGTCGCCGACGGGGTCTTTCTTCCAGATCAGGTCGGCCTCGGGGGTGTTGCCGCTGATGATCATCCTTACGCCAGGGAGCTTCGCGGCTGCGCTGGCGTCGATGCGCCGGATGCGGGCGTGCGGGTGCGGACAGCGCAGAATCGCGCCGTGGAGCATGTTCGGCAGGTGCACGTCGGAGGGGTAGGCGGCCGAGCCGCTCACGCGTTCATATGCATCGACCCGCGGCAGGGCCTTGCCGACAACGCTCGTTTCCCTCCAGGGCGGCGGTTCCTTCCCGGGCAGCGGGGTTTCCGGTATTGGAGTTCCTTCGACATAGTAGATGTCTTTGCTTTCGTCTGCCATGTCCGCCTCACTTTCCAGCCTTGAGTTCGGCCGCGCGGTGGGCGGCTTTGAAGATGTGCTGGTAGGCCCCGCAGCGGCATAGGTTCCCGCTCACCCCGCGCCGGATCTCTTCGACCGACGGGTTTGGATTGGCCCTCAGCAGCCCTTCGACCGCCATAACCTGTCCGGGGGTGCAGTAGCCGCATTGGAAGGCGTCAGCCTCGACGAAAGCGGCCTGTACGGTCCCGAGTTTCTCACCGTCCATGAGGCCCTCCAACGTCGTGACATCATGGCCCTGGACTTCGACAGCCAGCGTAAGGCAAGCGTAGCGGGGGATCCCGTCGATCAGGACGGTGCAGGCTCCGCACTCCCCGCGTTCGCACCCCGGTTTGGCGCCGGTTAATCCGATGACCTCGCGCAGCACATGGAGCAGCGTCCAGCGAGTCTCCGCCTGCACCACGTGTGTCCGGCCGTTAACGCGCAGCGCGACCTCGACGCTCCGCCCGGCCGGCGTCACTTGCGGCGGTGCAACTTCCTTTCCGGCCGCCAGGGCGTTTTCGGATACTGCGGCGCCGATCGCACCGGCGCCCACCGTTGTCAGGAAATTGCGCCGTGTGATGCCGCCGGGTCCGTTTGTGGGATTCGCAGACATTGTTCCTCCCATTTCAGGTGAAATATTCGATGGGGCGATAGGTAGGTTGAGATAGCTGTTTATCGAGGATGGCCCCGCAAAGTGCGGGCACCTTAAATCTGTTTGCGACTTTGATGATGACTATACTATTTGACGAACGAAGGCAAGTAGCCTAATCCTGTCTAATTCTTGCCTAATCATACGAATCTTTCGATAAGATGGAAGCGTCCGCCTCTGAGTATGCCGAGGGGGAATTTGATTAAAAGCGTACGGGGGCAGGGAGCTGAAACCAAGAGCGCGGGTGGGTGTTCCGCCCGCGCTCTCAATAGGTGGAAGGGGTAAGCTTCAGGCCTGGCCGGTCAGGACGATCGACACCCGTCGGTTGGCGGCGTTGTCTGAAGATACGGGGCAGCATTCGCCCATGCCCACGGCCGAGACTCGCGCCGGATCGATGCCCTTTTGGCTCAATGCATTTTTGACGGCGTTGGCGCGGCGCTCGGAAAGCTGAAGATTGTACTGCTCGCTTCCGGTCTGGTCCGTATGGCCCTCCACCCGGATCATGGTCTGCGGGTATTGATTGAGAACGTTGGCCACCCGGTCGAGTTCGGTATATCCGCCGGGCTTGATGGTGGCGGAGTTGACATCGAAGAACAGGTCGCTCTTGAAGGTGGCCGTCAGCATCTGTTCGTTGTTGCGCTGGATCGTGGCGTTGTTCTGGGAAACGGTCGAGGCCATGGCGTTGCGCAGATCCTGCTCCTGTTTGTCCATGTAGGCTCCGACCCGGTTTCCGAGGACGCCCCCGATCAGCGCGCCCGTCGCCGCGCCGATGGCTACTTTCTCGCGCTGATTGTGCTTGCCGGTGGCGGCTCCGATCACTCCGCCGATAACCGCTCCAGCGCCGGCGCCGACAGCGGTGCCGGTCTGTTCCTTTTCGCCCATCGAAGCGCAACCGAACGCGCTGAGAGTCACCAATACGACCCCCAATTTTAATACTTTCAGCATGTTAAATCTCCTCCAAACGTAGGAATGGTTTTTGACTTTCGATCAAATCTTAAACCATCGGCGACGTTTTGGCAAATCGCTGATCACTTAAGACGGTTTACCCTAGTATATCCGCGCGGAAGACTGCCCTGGATAATAGTTCGCCGGAGGCGGCGGTGGCGGGCTTGGCATGTACCCAGTGGATGAATAACGCCGCGGTGGCGGTGGCGGGGGGACGTAGCGGCTGCGCACCGGTGACGGCTCCACCGACGGGATCTGGTTGCCCTTGGCATACATACACTGTTGGTAGGCATTGTCGTATCGACGTTGGACCTCCCACCCGGATCCGTAGGCCTGGTTGTGGGCCATGGCGGCTCCGGCAAGGAGACCCGCTCCAGCGCCGATGGCCGCTCCCGGGCCGACGTTGCCCGACGCGGCCCCGATCAGAGCGCCTGCCGCAGCCCCGAGCACCCCTCCTGCGACGGCTCCGCCGGCAAGGTTCTGGTTCACGGTTTCGTTTGCCTGCCAGCCCGCCCGGTTCTGCGCCCACTCCCGGCAGGTGAAATCATCGGCCTGAAACGTCTCAAACGACTTGCCTTGGCCGGGCATCACCATGACACTCGGGCCGGGCGGGATGGTCGCACACCCGCTGGCTGTCAGCACGGCCAGCCACAACGGTATCCATAGCGAACGTTTCATCTGGATGACTCCTCGTTAGTGCCCGTCAACGATTGGGAGGAACGGTTTCCGGAACCACTTTCATCCAGCCCCCCGGGCAGGATTTAACGTACGGGTAGTAGCCTTGCGGGTTGTCGCAGTAATACCAGTAGTCCGATTCTTCTTGGCCGCGCTGGATATATCCGCCGGGCGGCTGGACGAATGCGGGGGGTGGACCGTAATAGACCGGCCCGCCGTAATAGTATCGCGGGTACCATGGCGCAGGGCCCCAGAAAGGCGGAGGGCCGACCCAAAAACTGCCGCCGACGAATACGCGGGTGTGGCCATGATGACCGTGGCCGGCGTTGCTGGCCCACGGAATGGCCAGAAGCAGCGCCAATAAGGCGATGAATGCCGCGATGGTTTTTTTCATCCCAAACACTCTCAGGGTTGCGTGTTAACCAATCACTCCACATGCTCCTGACCCGATTAGACGGATGAATCCGAAAAACGTTTACAATTAGAAAAGGCCGTTTGCCGTCAACCGCTGGTCGCGCCTTGGAGCCGGACGATTAAAAATTTTTGCACAGGGGCTGGCGAAAGCAAAGAGAAAATGCTAATATAATCTGCAGCTGCTCCGCTGCAGCCAAGCTTCACTCATCACAGGCACCGAAGTTAATTCATAATACAAGATGAATAGAATGTTGGGAAAAATTACCGGCGCCTTGATCCGCAAAGAAGCCGACGCTTACCGCGCTCAGGGTCTCCAGGAAGAAGCGCTGGCGCTTTTCAAGAAGAGCCTTAATTCTGAGCCTCAACTCCCGCCGGACATCAAGAACGCCATTGAGCAGCAGATCCAACAGCTCGAAGCCGAGTTGGTCTGCACTGTCCCCGATGAGCTCGAACAGCTCTCCGATGAACAAATCGCCGTTATACGGCAGGGGTGGTGCGACGATGCCTCTGTAGACGATTTGGCTGGTTCGGCCCATGCCCTTCATGCGATGTGCCGCTACGGCAACGCGCTGGAGGAGTTCAGCATTTTGATCCGGCGGGGATACTCACCCCATCACATCATCGGAGCCATGGCCCATTGTTTGGTTCAGTTGAATCCGCCCCAAGAGCTGGTGGATGCCGTCGACCGTTTGGCAGCAGGACTGTTTCAGGACTCCAAGAACAACTTCGCCTTCAAACTCTCCCTGGCGGAGGAGATGGTTAAGGGCCGATTCGTCGAGCATTCAATGGAACTAAGCCGCTATTTGGCCCGACATTCGGGCATTCCCGGCGCTTACCGGATCCGCATGGAGACGTTGAACAAAAACCTGAAGTCTTCATTCCGGAAACCCCATCCACCCGGCCGGAAACCGCTTGCGGCAGGCGGCGCCGTTGCCGCATCGCCTTCCGTTATTCAGCGAATCCGTGCCGCCGTCGGGAAGCGCTCTCCGAAACGCGGCCAATAACCGGGTCATTGCCCGCGTTCCCCCGTCTTTCCTGAAATGAATTTCAGGCTTTCTTGAAAGCCGATTTCGGGTAAAAACAATACGGACAATCATCCGGCGGCTCATCCCCGTAATGCACATGGCCGCAGATGCGGCAGCGCCAAACGGTCGTTCCCGGCTCCCCATTGACGCTGTCCCGGTTCAGATGGATGGGAAGGTCATCGAGCGGAGGCATTACCGGCCGGTAATCGCCTAATGCAAATCCGGACAGAATAATGCGCTGAACCTCGCTGGTGCCCTCGTAGATGCGGAACAGCCGACAGTCGCGTTGGATCTTCTCGATCGGGAACATTTTGGTGTAGCCGTATCCGGCGAAGACCTGCAGCGCCTCGTTGGCCACTTCAAGGGCGATTTCGCTGGCGTAAAGCTTGGAAACGGAGGCGGCGATGGTGGGGTCCATACCCTGATCCGCCTCCCAGGCGGCTTTCCAGACCAAAAGGCGCGCTGTTTCAACCTTCTGGTACATGTCGGCGATCTTGTGCTGGATGGCCTGGAAGTTGGCGATCGCGGTACCGAAAGCCTGCCGACGTTTGGCGTAGTCGATGGCGAATTCCATTGCCGAGCGGGCCGCGCCCACGGCAAAGGCCCCGATGGCCGGGCGCGTGCGCGCGAAGGTTTTCATGGCCAGGGCAAATCCTTCACCCGGCGGCGCCAATATATTTTCCTTCGGGACGCGCACGTCCTTGAAGCGAATCCCAACGGTGTTCGATCCGCGCTGGCCGAGCTTGGGGATGCGGCGTCCGATCGAGACCCCCTCCCAGTCCTTTTCAACGACGAACGCGCAGATCCCGCCGTGCTTCTGGGCCGGGTCAACGGTGGCAAACACGGACATGTAGTCGGCCAGCCCGCCGTTCGTGATCCAATACTTGGTGCCGTTGAGGACGTAGTCCTCGCCGTCGCGCCGGGCCAGGCAGCGGATGCCCGAGACATCCGAGCCCATCGTCGGCTCGGATGTGGCAAAGCAGATGAGCTTGAAGCTCCGCGCGATCTCGGTGAAGTACTTTTGCCTGAGCGCCGTATTGGTCGACAGCCGCAAGGGCTCCATGCCGAGCGAGTTGTCGAAAATGGTGGTGGCCAGCCCCGCGCACGCCGCGGCGAGTTCCTCGGTGATCAGGACGTTTTCCAGCAGGCTGCAGCCCTTGCCACCGTACTCCCGGGGGATGTCGGCGTTCATGATGCCCGCCTGCCAGGCCTTTTTCAGCACCGGAAGCGGGGTGTCATCGACCGTATCATAGTACCAGGCAACGGGCAGAATTTCCCGCAAAGCGAAATCGCGCGCCCATTTCTGGATTTCAATTTGTTCCGGCGTCAAACGAAAACCGAGCATGGCGATTACCTCCGTTGGCGAGATCGGGAAAGTCGTATCGAACTTATATCGGATGAAACACCGCAGCGCAAGGCGGCCAGCCGCGTGGGGCGACCAGATAGACAACCTGCGAGGTTCGTGCTACACACTCGCGCTTGCACCCTCGATCGAGTGGATGTCTCCCATGTTTTGCACCTACATAAAACTATTATTGATGGCCGTCTTCTGGGGCGGGACTTTCATTGCCGGGCGTAGACTGGCATTGGAGGTCGGGCCTTTTTCCGGTGCATTTCTGCGTTTTCTGGTCGCTTCGATCTTCCTGATTGCGATTACGTTACAAAGCGAAAAGAGACTGATGCTGCCGCGACCGCACCTTCTCATCCCGCTGTTCCTTATGGGGATGACGGGGATCTTTCTCTACAATGTCTTTTTCTTGAAGGGGCTTAAGTTGATCGAGGCCGGCCGCGCATCCATAATCATTGCCAACAACCCGATTTTCATAGCGATTCTGTCTGCCTTGATATTTCGTGAGAGTCTCAACCTGGTGAAGGCAACCGGCATTCTGGTTTCGGTAACCGGTGCGATCACCGTGATCACGCGCGGGGAATTTCTATCCGGCCTGGGGGGCGGCTTCGGGTGGGGGGAGCTGTACATTTTCGGCTGTGTGGCCAGTTGGGTGAGCTACTCCCTGCTCGGCAAGTCCGTGATGTCCAATCTGTCTCCGCTGGTGGCGGTGACCTACAGTTCGGTGATCGGGGCGGTGTGCCTTTTTCCCCCTGCCATGCTGGAAGGCCTTGGGGACTTCGGGTCCTATTCGTTTTCAGCGTGGGTCAGCATCTTTTACCTGGGTTTTTTTGGGACCGTGCTCGGCTTCGTATGGTACTATGAAGGGATAAAACGCATCGGGCCCATGCGCGCCGGTCTGTTTATAAATTTCGTACCGGTCAGTGCAGTCTTCCTCGCCTATTTGATCCTGGACGAGCCGTTGACTGCTTCTCTGCTGATCGGCGCGATTCTCGTGTCTTCAGGCGTGTTCCTGACGACGCTTGGCTCCCGGCGCGCCTGACCCATGACGTGGTGCAAGCTCGTTTCAACCACCCGGCATCAGCGCCTCCCCGGAAGACGGCGAAGTGGCCCTCGCAGCGGATGCCCGCTTTGCATTTCAAACGCCTGCATTATATTGAACCGTCGCAACAAGAAGCGCAAGGCAATCGAAGGAGGATTATACCATGGCGTTGAAGGATTATTTTGAACAAAAGAAAGGCATCGGCGTGCTGGCCACGGCGGATGGCTCCGGGAAGGTGGATGCGGCGGTTTATTCGCGCCCGCATTTCATGGAAGACGGCAGCATGGCATTCATCATGCGTGATCGGTTGACGCATCACAACCTGCAATCCAATCCCTATGCGACTTTCCTTTTCATCGAAAACGGGCCCGGATACAACGGCAAGCGCCTGTTTCTCAAGAAGCTGCGCGAAGAGAACAACCCCGAGCTCATTCAGAAGATCAAGCGCCGAAAATATACCGACGACAATGAAGAGCCCAAGTTCCTGATGTTTTTCAGCCTCGAAAAGGAATTGCCCTTAATCGGCGGCGGGCAATCCTAAAAATTCGACGGGGGCCTGCAACGGCGTGCGCTGCTGGCCGCTGCGGCGGTAACGTTTGTCCGATCCCGGCCTCGGGCCTGGGCGCACAGGAGCGGTCGCGCCGGGGGAACCGGTTAAAATCGACGGCCTTCATGCCAGGGTGGCGTGGTAAGCCTCGGTCAATCCTTTGAGCAGCAGGAAGGATTCGATTCTCACGCGCAGCATCTCGTTCTCTTGGTGCGAGAGGAAGTCTTCGAGATGGGGGTGGGCGGCCAATAGCTGGTTGCGGACCAGCTGTTTGCGGACATCGTCTTCAATCCGGATGCAGGTCCCCCCGACGGTCAGGGCCCGAGCGAGGTGGGGAAGGGCTTCTTCGCGCGTGTCGATCAGGATGCTTACCGCCGGGTTATCGGTAATATTTCTGAATTTCCGCGTCGAGCGATGCGTCGCCATGTAGATTTCAGTGCCGTCTTTATTCGCGACATAGGCCATCAGCGAGCAGTGGGGTTTGCCGCCGGCGAGGGTGGCCAGAACGCAGAGGGTCTTTCCGCGCAACAATTGCTTCATTTCAGCCAACATGGGCTGCCTCCTGAGTCTCGGATGCCGGTATTCCTTTTACCATTTTTATGCTATCGATGGAACGGTCATCTTCGGGCCGAAGATCGCTCTTCATCCACCGGATGAGGTTCGGCCGGCCGGCGTTTGTCAGGCCTGCCGCCCATCGTTGCCTTCCAGGGAGTCGTTGCATGGAAAACCGGATTCGGATCGGGGTCAGCGCATGCCTGCTCGGCCAGCCGGTGCGTTTCGACGGGAGCCACAAGCACGATCACTACATCACCGGCATTCTGGGCGAATACTTTGAGTTTGTGCCGGTGTGCCCTGAAGTGGAGGCGGGCTTCCCCATTCCGCGGGAGACCTTTCGGCTGGTGGGAGATCCCGATAACCCGCGCCTTATGACCACCCGCAGCCAGGTGGACCATACGGAGCGCATGATCGCCTGGGCCGAGCGCAGGGTGCGGGAGCTCGAGAAGGAGAATCTCTGCGGCTTCGTCTTCAAGAAAGATTCTCCCAGCAGCGGGTTGATGCGGGTGAAGGTATACAACGCCAAAGGCATGGCCGAGAAAAAGGGGGTCGGGGTGTTCGCCCGGGCGTTTACGCGACACTTCCCGCTGCTGCCGGTGGAGGAGGAAGGGCGTCTCAACGACGCCAACCTGCGCGAGATGTTCATCGAGCAGATCTTCACCCTGAAGCGCTGGCGCGAAACCCTCACCCGGCCGGCGAACATGAACCACCTGGTCGATTTTCACACCCGCCACAAGTTGCTCATTCTGGCGCACAGCCCGGCGCATGCCAAATTGATGGGGAAGCTGGTGGCCGAGGGCAGGGGGATGCCCGCCGAGGACGTCTACCAGGGGTATGAAAAACTGCTGATCGAGGCCCTGCGACTCAAAGCCACCACCAAAAAAAATGTGAACGTCCTGCAGCACATCATGGGCTACTTCAAGCGGCAGCTCAGCGCCGACGAAAAACAGGAGTTGCTGGAGGTGCTGGACCAGTACAGCCGGGGGTATCTGCCGCTGATCGTGCCAGTGACCCTATTGAACCATTACGTGCGGAAATACCATCAGCCTTACCTTCAGCAGCAAACGTATCTGAATCCACACCCCGTGGCGCTGAAGCTGCGGAACCATGCGTGAAACGGAGATCCGGAAATGACCGACATTTATTTAGGCCCGAAACGGTATGTTCAGCGTCCGGGGGTGCTGGCCGAGGCAGGCTCCCAATTGGAGGGTTATGGCCGCCGGCCCATGATCCTGTGCGACGAACTCGTCCTTTCCATCCTCCGGCCTCTTTTGGAAGAACCGCTGCAGTCATTGGGCCTTGCCCCGTGCTTCACGTTGTTCGGGGTGGAGTGCAGTCTGACTGAAGTCGCGCGTTTGACTGAGATCGGCCGTTCCGAGAAGGTGGATTTCATCGTCGGAACCGGCGGGGGCAAGGCGATCGACACGGCTCGGGCGGTCGCCGGTCGGCTCGACCTTCCGCTGGTGACCATTCCTACGAGCGCCGCCACCTGCTCGGCCGCGTCCACGGTGTCGGTCATCTATGAAAACGGCATCCGCACCGATACCATCAACGGTAAAGCCGCCGAACTGGTGCTGGTCGATTCCGCGATCGTAGCGGCCGCTCCCTCGCGGCTGCTTGCCGCCGGCATGGGAGATACCCTGGCCAAATGGTACGAGGGCAAACCGACCTACGACCAGACGCCGGATCCGCCGCCTTCGCTTCAGGCGGCCCTGGCGCTTTCAACCCAGGTTAAGGAAACCATCTTCGAATGCGGCCTGGCGGCCAAGCAGGACGTGGACGCCGGCAAAAACTCCCCGGCTGCGGAGAAGATGATCGAGGCCAACATCCTGATGGCCGGGGTCATCGGTGGCATCGGCGGGAGGACCTTCCGGGTCGCCTTGGCGCACGCATTGCTCTACGGGTTGACCATCCTGCCGCAGGTGCACCACTACCTTCACGGCGAGGTGGTGTCTTATGGTTTAGTCGTTCAAGCATGCCTGGAACGAAACGAAGCCGAATTGAACCGGCTGATCTCCTTTTTCTCGCAGCTGGGGCTTCCCATCACCCTGGCGGAGCTGGGAATCGTCGATTCGGAGAACCCTCGCTTCCGGGAGGGGCTGTGCCTGACCTGCGCCAAGGGCAGCTCGGCTCATAATCTAACCCGTGCGGTTGACGAGAAGGTCCTGCTGCAGGCCATCCTGGAAGTTGAGGAGCGGGTCGGGCCAATGCGAAGATGAATCCATCCGCCCCCATTCTGGTGACCGGCGCCGGCGGCTATGTCGGCGGACGCCTGATCCCGGCCCTGGTTCAGACCGGCTACCGCGTCCGGGGCATGGGGCGATCCGTCGAGAAGCTGGCCTGCCGCCCGTGGGCCCGCGACCCGCGGGTGGAACTGGTTAAGGGCGACGTTTTCGATCCGCCTTCTCTTGAAGCGGCCGCCACGGGTTGCGATGTGGCCTACTATCTGGTCCACTCAATGATCGCCACGGGAGGGCGGTTCGCGGAGGCCGATCGGACGGCCGCCCGAAACATGGCGGCGGCTGCGGAAGCTGCAGGCCTCAAGCGTATCGTCTATTTGGGTGGGCTGGCCGAAGCCAAACAGGGACGCCTGAGCGAGCACCTTGCGTCGCGTATCGAAGTGGCTCGGATTCTGCAGGCCGGCCGCGTGCCCACTACCGATCTGCGCGCACCCATGATCCTCGGGTCGGGCAGCGCCTCCTTTGAGATCATGCGCTACCTGGTCGAGCACCTCCCCATCATGACCACACCGCGCTGGGTCCGATCTCTGAACCAGCCGATCGCCATCAGCAATGTCATCGGGTACCTGATTGGATGCCTGGAGCGTCCGGAGACCGCCGGGGAGACCTATGACATCGGTGGGCCGGAAATAATGACCTACCAGCGCCTGCTCGGGATTTATGCCGAGGAGGCCGGGCTGCGCAAACGGATCATCATTCCGGTGCCGGTGCTGACTCCGACTCTGAGTGCGTATTGGATCCGTTTTATCAGCCCGGTGCCGACCGCAATCGCCCTGCCCTTGACGCAGGGGCTGACCAGCGATGCCGTGTGCCGAGATAACCGCATTCGCGAGATCATTCCCCAGCGATTGATGGGATGCCGAGAAGCCATCCGCAGCGCATTGCAGCGAGCGAAACAGGAACGATTGGAAACCTGCTGGTCGGAGGACGGCAAACTTTTACCATTCGAGTGGCCTTATTGCGGCGATGCAGACTATGCCGGCGGAACGCGTTTGGGTCTCTCTTATCGGGCCGTCATCGCCGCCTCCGTCGCGGAAATCTGGCGGATTGTCGGCCGGATTGGCGGAAAAAATGGATATTGCTACGCCAATGCGCTTTGGCGCCTGCGAGGGCTAATCGACCGCATTTTGGGTGGTCGCGGCATGAAAACCGACTGTCCCCGTACCAACGAACTGCAGGCCGGCGACATCTTTGACTTCTGGCGAGTGCTGAAAGTGGAACCGCCGTGTCAATTGCAGCTTTTTGCGGAGATGAAAACGCCGGGCGACGCCTTGCTTGATTTCAAGCTTACCCCGCTTGGTGAAAAGCGCTGCGAACTCCGCCTGGCCGCGCGTTTCCTTCCGAAAGGATTGGGCGGCATCCTGTACTGGTATGCGTTGCTTCCTGCGCATCGAATCGTGTTTCGGGGGATGCTCGTCAACATCTGCCGAGCTGCCGGCAGGGCCTTGATACGAGGACCTGAACGAATTGCACTTGAAAATAAGAACGTCTGCTTTCTGCCACGGTACCATGGATAGTGCCTGCCCTGAGAGGATTCGACACAACCCATCGTTTCAAACTTGATGGCCATGGACTTCATCGGTAAATATGCCCTCCGGTCGATCCCCGGTTCATATCCGTACGAGTGAGCGCCCTCCCTTTGAAAGCCAACGCCTTATGCGTTGCCTTTTTTGTTTCCTTTTGTCAAAATAATTGCCTTCTTCGTCCGTACGCTCGATAAGCCCTTTTTCCCAACTCTGGATGACAGGATGGTCAACTATGAAATTCATCATGTTGCTGGCAGCGGCAGGGAGCCTATTTCTTAATCAGGCGAAGTGGGCTGCGGCTGAGGCGAAGCTGAGCGAGGCCACCCAGGAATGCATTGAATGTCATAAGATCGTTCATCCGGGGATCGTCGCCGATTGGCAGCGCAGCCGCCACGCCCAAGTTACTCCGGGGACAGCCCTGAAGGTAACCGGCCTCGGGCTGAAGGTATCGAACCCATCGGTGCCGGAGAACCTTCGCGAGACCGCGGTCGGATGCGCCGAGTGCCACACGCGGCGGCCCAAGGAACACGCCGACACCTTCGATCATAACGGTCATGAGATCCACATCGTCGTCAGTCCCGGTGATTGTCGGACCTGCCACGTCCAGGAGGCCGAGCAGTACTCCAAGAACATCATGGCGCATGCTTACAAGAACCTGGCCGGGAACAAGGTTTACAATGATCTGGAGAACGCTATTTTGGGCGAGATCCAGCGCAAGGGCGGCAAGATCGCCATCCAACCGGCCCATGCGGCCACCCGGGCGGAGACATGCTATTACTGCCACGGAACCCAGCTCAAGGTCACGGGCAAGGAGACCCGCGACACCGAGCTGGCCGGTGCGCTCGATTTTCCCAAGATCGACGGCTGGCCCAATCAGGGCGTCGGCCGCGTCAACCTGGACGGCACCCTGGGATCCTGCGCCGCCTGCCATACCCGGCACCAGTTTTCGATCGAAACGGCGCGCAAGCCCTACACCTGCAAGGAATGCCATGTCGGTCCGGATGTGCCGGCCTTCAAGGTCTATGAGGCGAGCAAACACGGTAATCTTTTTTCGACCCACAACAAAGATTGGGAGTTCAAGAGCGTACCATGGACCGTCGGCAAGGATTTCACCGCCCCCACCTGCGCCGCATGCCATGTCAGCCTCCTGGTGAACACCGAGGGCGAGGTGGTGGCCCAGCGCTCGCACCAGATGAATGATCGTCTGCCCTGGCGCCTGCTCGGCCTGGTGTATGCCCATCCCCACCCCATTGAGCCGGACACCACCATCATCCGCAATAAGAACGGCCAGCCGCTGCCGACCGACCTGGACGGCGGGGTTGCCGCTAAATATCTCATCGGTAAAGACGCGATGAGCCAGCGCCGCCGCACCCTGCAGGCGGTCTGCCTGAGCTGCCACGGCACCGCATGGGTCGACGGTCAGTGGGCGCGCTTCGAGAACACCATCCGCGAGACCAACGCCAAGACGCTCAGCGCGACGCGAATCATGAAAGAGATCTGGGCGAGCGGTCTGGCTGCGGGCTTCGAACAGAAGGCCAACCCCTTCGACGAAGGCATTGAACGGCGCTGGGCCGACACCTGGCTGATTTACGCCAACACCATCCGGTTCGCTTCGGCCATGGGTTGCGGCGGCGACTACGGCGTTTTCTCCGACGGCCGCTATCAATTGAACAGAGCCATCATGGACCTGCACGACTGGCTGGAGCTGCGCAAGCAAATGCAGCTCTCAAAAAAACCGTGAGCTTCGCGAAGGGATGTTGACGGCTTGAACGCATCGCCAATTCAAGACGCGCGGATAAAACATCTGAACGACAGGGATGTCGCTCGAGGCCGCTACGTGCTCTACTGGATGCAGCAGTCGCAGCGCGCGGAGATGAATCACGCGTTGGAGTATGCCGTTCAGGAAGCGAACCGCCTGGAGCAGGGGGTGGTGGTGGCCTTCGGGCTGACGGACGAATACCCCGAGGCTAACCTGCGGCATTATACCTTCATGCTGGAGGGGTTGAAAGAAACCGCGCAGACGCTACGGAAGCGCAACATCCGTTTGGTCCTGCGCCGGGGCGCTCCGCCGGCCGTGGCGCTGGAGCTGGGTCGCGAGGCCAGCCTCATCGTATGCGACTGCGGCTATCTTCGACATCAGCGGCAATGGCGGCAGGCCGTGGCGCGCGGGGCCGCCTGCCGGGTGGTGCAGGTGGAAAGCGACCTGATCGTGCCGGTGGAGACGGCATCCACCAAGGCTGAGATCGGCGCCCGCACCCTTCGGCCGAGGATCCATCGCCAGTTGCCTGATTTCCTCAAGAAGCCGCCCCCCGTTGTCGCGGGGATGCCGGCGACCGGTCTCAAGCTGGATGGAATGCCGGTCGACAGCCCGGCGGCCGTACTCCAATCGCTCGCCATCGATCGCAGCGTGTCCCCGGTTTCGGGCCGGTTCCGGGGCGGAACTTCCGAGGCTCATCGGCGTTTCACCGAGTTTCTCCAGAACCGCCTTGCGCGCTACCAGCAAAACCACAACCAGCCCCAGACGGACGACATTTCCCACATGAGCCCCTACCTGCACTTCGGGCAGATATCGCCGCTTTATCTGGCGGTCGAGGTGACCAAATCATCCGCGTCCCAAGCGGCCAAGGACGCGTTTTTGGAGGAAATGGTCGTTCGCCGCGAACTCGCCTGCAACTTCACTCATTTCACCGCTAACTACGATTCGTATGCCTGCCTGCCGGGCTGGGCTCAGCAGAGTCTGGCCGAACACCGCCGCGACCGGCGCGAGTATCGGTATTCGGCCGCCCGGCTCGAAAATGCCGAAACCCACGACCCCTACTGGAACGCCGCCATGCGTGAGATGGCCTGCACCGGCTTCATGCACAACTACATGCGCATGTACTGGGGAAAAAAGATCCTGGAGTGGTCGCGGACCCCGGAGGAGGGTTTTGCCACGACCCTGGCGCTGAACAACAAATATTTCCTGGATGGCCGCGATCCGAACTCCTACGCCGGCGTGGCCTGGGTCTACGGCATTCACGACCGGGCCTGGCCGCAGCGGGCGATCTACGGCAAGGTCCGCAGCATGATGGCCTCGGGATTGGAGCGCAAGTGCGACATCGGCGCCTATGTCCGCAAGGTTGAGGCCCGCTGCAGTGGGTTGTGAAATTATGCGGAGCTCTTGCGACGCAGCCGCAGAATCAGGCCGACGCTCAGGGCTCGAGCCGTTCGCTGGACCATGATGACGGCGGCAGCGCCCAAGATAATCATGGCATCCTGAGCGTTCCCCTTGAGAACCATGCCGAAAACATCCTGCCAGCCGCTGTGCCCGGCCGACCAGTTGGTTGCTAACGGCCAGAACCAGGAAACGGGTGAAGTCGACAGCAGCGCATCGGCCGCCACATGAGATAGAATCAAAGCGAAGCAACCTGGGAATTCCATGCGAGGGAGCCACGTCCAACTTTTAGACGCCTTTGATGCCAGAAATCCGCAAGCCAGGGCGAACAACAGGCTGTGGGTGGGTCCGCGGTGGAAGGCGCTGCCGTTCCATTCGATCAGGAGGCCGAAGATGACATCGATGTCGGGAAGGTTGGCGAGAACCAGGATCGCCGCAAAAAGTTTCCAGCGGCCGAAGGCCGATTGGCCCGAGCTCAATTCGTGCGTGGCCAATCCAATCGCGAGGTGTCCCAAGGGTAGAGGCATATGTTGATCTCACTCAGCCATAAAATGGGGCCGCCGAGTCGGCTGCCGCGCAAAACCGTGTAGGCCTTCCGCCATAAGCAGAACTCGTGCCATTGTTGATCTTAAGCGCCCCAAAATCATTTCATTATAGATTTCAAGAGATTAAATTTGCAAATGTTCGGCACACCGGCCCCGCTGAGACCATCGCTCGGTATTGCTTTTCCCTGCCTTTGATTCCTATATTCCCCAGTCTCAGCACACTCACCGCTCGTGGCGTAATGGCATGAACATTAAGAAAAAATTGGAAATACTGGCAGGCGCTGCCAAGTACGACGTTTCCTGCGCGTCCAGCGGCAGCCGGAGGGAGAACCGGGGAGGGCGGCTTGGAAGCGCAACTCCCAGCGGAATCTGCCACTCGTTTACCGAGGACGGCCGCTGCGTGTCGCTGCTGAAGGTCCTCTTTACGAATTTCTGCGTCTACGACTGCGCCTACTGCGCGAATCGGGCCAGCAACGATATCCCGCGGGCCGCCTTCACGCCGGCCGGCCAAAGCACGCAGTTGATCATCGGCGCCAGCCCGGAGTCGGACTACGACATCCTGCACCTGGCCGGCAGCCTCTACCGGAAACAGGCGCTCAAGCGCGTTAATATTCCGGCTACATCCCCGTCAACGCCGCCGACCCCCGATTGCCGAAACTGCCGGAACCGCCCATGGGCAGGGAAAACCGGCTCTACCAGGCCGATTGGCTGATGCGGCTCTACGGTTATTCCCTGGAAGAGGTGATTCGGCCGGAGCAGCCCTATCTTGACCTCCAGACCGATCCCAAGCTTGGGTTTGCACAGCGTCAGCCGGGCCTGTTTCCGGTGGACATCAATTCGGCCGAGTATGACATGATTCTCAGAGTCCCCGGCATCGGCCTCCGATCGGCGAAAAGAATCGTCAGACTGCGGCGGCAGGGATTGATCCGGTACGAGCATCTCCGGCAGATGGGCGTGGCCCTCAACCGTGCCGTCCATTTCATCGTCTGCCCGGGTCAGCCCGTTCTCCGCCGTGCGGTCAAAGATAAAGAAGACCGTCCGGTCGGAGTCGCTGACTTGCCCCGCCGGAAATTATCGGTTGCCGTGCCTTCAACGTCAGACCGCCAGCTTGTCTTTCTGACCGACGGGACATTCGAGGGCCTGCTCACGGCCGTATTCGAAGCCTATGCCGGCAGGACCGATCCGGCGCAGATCCGATCCCGGAAGGTGCATCGGCCGGGGCTCTTCGAGGAAGGTGTGGGGATTCCAAGTGACGCACGAAAGGCCGCGCGAGTGTGGCAAGGCCTCAATCGCCATCTGGGTTCGGACAGCCGATCGCAGCTTTATCAAGCCTACCGGACCGGAGAACCGGAGGTGGAGATCCTGATTTACCGGTCCATCCGGACGGCCGTCCCGGCGGGCGCCGATGGCGGCGGCGGGCACGATCCCGCCATTCGTCTCGCCATCGAGCGGCTCAGCCAGAAGGTGCTCCGTGAGGCCCACCGCAAGAAAGGACTGGTCCGTTTTTCAAGAATGGAAAACGATTTGTATCTGGCCCTGGTCAATCCGCGTTACGATATCCTGCCGCTCATCCGCCGGCATTTCGAGCAGCGCTATGCCGACCAGCGCTGGGTCATCTTCGATGGCGATATTGGCAGTACTTGCCGGAGAAGAGTTAAGAAACACAAATCGCCATCTGGCCGATCGATTCTCCGGAATTGCAGCGGATATTCGAAAGATAGCTGCAGCCTTTTTTGGGGGGGGAGATGAATGAGTACAGGCTGTCAATATGGCTAGTTCAGGTCGCCAGCTTTTCAGGTATAGATTACTTTTTGGGATATTTGATTTGGATAGGCAGATAAAATATTACCTTAATGGCAGATATATATCTGCCAGCAGAATCGCTTCATTTTCAGTATTGGAATTTGGGGTTTCATTTTCAACCATCGTTCGCTTCTTGTCTTTTTATTGTGTGGGTGGCCTACCGTCCAAGATAAGCCACCCATCTGTTTTAGGCTCCGTTGGGTTCAACTAATTCAAACCGTGCATTTTCCAATTGCTTGATTGCCTCCCTTGCTAATTTCACTTGGAAGAAACGGGAATTTTCAGCATTTTTTATAAGAGCCAATGCTTTATTCAGATATTTAACTGCGACAAAATGGAGATTAGCACAAACTAAGACTTTGATAGCGTCCTTGGTTTCATTTTTGGCTAACAATATTGGGTCAATATTCCTATTGAAAACAGGTTTATGAACCACTGACGACACTTGGGATAAATAATCAATGCTTTGTTGAATGTTTTCCAAGGAATTTAATACTCGTAAAAATGCGGCAACATTGGCGACTTGTGTGCCATCCATTGAAATGGCAGGGCCAGAAGGAGAACCATCAAATGCAGGCCCTGCGAAAAATGCTATAGCAGCTTCCAAAGTACCAATTGAATTATCATGGAAAAATGGCCCGGTATCTGCGGCTTCAACCAACGGAGGTGTGTTAAATTCCCCATCACCAGGTGTACCGAAACCATCATCAGGGGGGATAAGCTCGCCTGTTTCATCTTGAGATTTATCGAGCAGATTCTCTACGCCCGTATTGAAATTACGGTTATCTCCTGCTCCGGCATTCGTGTGACAATTATTGCACTTGCTGTTGAGAAAGAAATCTTGGCCAAGCTGGGCTTCAATGCCTTTAAGTGGTAAAGGCAATACCAGATTTGCTTGCCTGCCAAGTGAAAGCTGGAAGGCTTCCAACGCATTAAGTTCCTCATTGGTAGGTAAGCGGAAATCCACTCCCTCAACACGAGCCAGTGTTTTTGTAAAATGCTGCCTCACCGCACCTATTGCAAAGGATCGAAGTGAGCCATCATTGGGAGCACCATCACCTGACCATCCCAGGCGGTTGCCCTCTTGGGTACTAACACTGGTGGTTCTAAGCGATAGAGTTTGTGGCACTCCCCGCATGACAAATTTATTTGCCAAATCGTCAAACCCATCCACATTTTCCAGTATCAGCCCGAACTCCCTCATCAATGTTGGATTCTCGAAGTTTTGCATTAACGCAGGAACAAACTCCGCTACAAAGAGGGGATCATTAGGTGGCAGAGTTGCTATGAATGCTGGGTCAATCGTAAAATTGTTTTCAGCCGGATGACAGGTGCCACAGGTTCTACCGTTACCATTGAAAGTTTCATTGAAGAAAATCTTTCGTCCCTTCTCAACAAGGCTCAACGGTTTGTTAAAATTTGATGATACGTTTGTAACAACTATTAAGCATAGGCATAGAACACACGAAATGAGCATGAAACGTTTCATTGTAACCTCCCTTTATAAATGACTGTTTGAAGTTTACCTTCTTGCCTGGGAAGAATCCGAACAAACGTAGATTGAATATCGGTTTGTTGTAATCTGGGAGGTCTCGCCCCGGCCTGAAGTAGGTTTACCCGTATCATTCTGCTTAATAGCCCCTGGCTATAAAATGTTTTATAATAATAAAACGAGAATACCAGACTATTTGCCTTGCGAACGAAATTAGCATATCTCCTTCTAAGCTGCGTTGCCCAACAAAGATAATGCCAAAGGTGTTGATGACTTAAAACAAGATGATGATTATCAGGCCAACAAAAACATTAAATGCAAAGCAAGGCCCCAAACGCTCAACAAAACCCAGGTCCGCTGGAGACCCGGTCGAGGGAAAGAGATTTTTTAGGATATCATAGCCGCGAAGTCTTTCCATACTGTTAATAATGTATTTTGGAAGTACTATGATAAAGTATATCAGTGCCGACCAGCGATCCGGTCCCGACCCCTTTCCGAATTTTCCAAAATCAATATCTCCCGGACCTCATGCCTCTCAATGATTTTCCCATTTGAATGGAAATCCTGAAAAACTGCATGGTTCGGGTCGGATAGACCGCAGAATAAGATACATCAACTGTGTGACGGATTAATTTTAGAACGGCTTCCAAGTCGAATGCTCGAAATTAAAGGAGGTGCGCAAGATCTTGCTTGTTCATTCGCCGAACCTAACAAGCTGCAAAACGATGTGGGAATCAAAGGGAGTGTATCAAAGATTTTGCGTCGTAGTGATATGTCGAATGTATTTTAGGCACTCAGCAAAATAAAATAACTTCATATAGTTCCCGGCTGCCTCGCGCCAATATTATGTCAATATATTGTCCCGGCTATCTTTTCCAAAAGCGAGGCTGAATTCTCACCGTAGGGTCCACGCATAAAGGCTGTCTGCATTTCCGTGCACCATCCCCCAAAAAAAAGAGCCAACTTTATGAGTGCAGCCTTGAATAATTTCATGCTGTTTTTACTATCGTTGCCAGACGACGTATCAGTCGGTTGATTTTGGCAACAGCATGAAGAAAAAACCGCGTTCTGCAGGATACAGGCTCAGTGTATATAGCGATTGCGCAACTCAGTCCAATTTTTCGTTTTCATCAACTGCAGCAATGCCTTGTTTATTGGTTTGCGGAGCGAACTGTCTTGCGGTAAGGCCATGCTCACGAAATATTCGTCGTAGATTCCAGGCAGAACCTGCACTCGGCCGGGGAACTCTCGCTTTGCCAGATGCTTGAGTACCTGTTCATTGAGAACGAACGCATCGATCACCCTGCCGGCAACTGCGGCCAACCCTTCCTGCATATCTTCAAAGGGAATTACCGTTATTCCCTGTTTGGTCAGAAAATCGAATCCTTCCGATCCGGACACAGATCCGACTCGCGTATTGTAAAGGTCATTAAAACCACGAACTTTGCCACTTAGCTCCTTCATGGTCAGCGCTGTAGTAATGTTGGCGGTGAAGCTAGCGATATAAACAATTGAAAAAATCATCCAAATCAGCGCAATGATGCGCCCACCCGCTGTTCGGGGTGCCTTATCTCCGTAACCCACCGTGGTCATTGTAACCACCGCCCACCAGACGCCGTGAGCGATCCCCCCGGCAGTGCCGTCACCGAACATTTCACTGTTCTTACGCCTTTCAAATAACCATACGATAATTCCGGCTATCATCGACAATGACACCAACAATCCTATTGCCTTTAAGACGTCCTTTGAAAAGAAACTCTCAAAAACATGGACCCATCTGGATTCGACACCTTCCGCCGGTACTGCAATAGAAAGTCCCGATTTTAAATATGACTGACTAAAATCCATGTCGGATTCAAAACGCTCCCCGACCGGCAAGGAAGGAAAGACATCTATTTCCCTTTTTGCTAAGGCATCCAACAATTGCTCCAAGCTGCTAAATTCCCGAAATTCAAATGTCACGTTTAGGTGTTGAGCCACAGCCTGCCATAGCTCGACGCTAAATCCTTCCCAACGACCATCGGCTGTTTGGATGTATAATGGTGAAGCGACTATCACTCCCACTTGCAGAACCCGTGGATGGGTGCCCTCATTCTGCGAAAAGGAAGTCGCCGGGTAAAGCAAGAGAACCCACAAGAAAATTATTCCAAGGGCTATTCCATGGAGGGCTTTGTTGTTCGGCTGTATGGGTTTCATAACCGGTTTAAAGTCATCTCCAAGGCAGAAAACTTTGTAAACTCAGGAACCCGATCGCCGGTCCGCGACCCCGGAGCGCCGATCGTTCATAATGAAGGTATGTTGTTTGCGGCGGTCACTGGCAGCCAGCCGCCGCTCGTGCTTATATCCAAATAAAAACCTTTTAATCAGCTCGGAGGTGTCGGCCCTCCTGTCGGCCAGGCCGGACCTCCTATCAGGGCAAATAAACGTGTTCATTTTTCGACGATCTACCGGATGCACACGCCGCTCGGTTGAAGGATCGTCGGCCAACAATTTTTCTGCCAAACGCCTCTTCAATTCTTGTTTCATAAATAGTTACCGCAGTTTTCTGCCACGTTTTTCTGCCACGCCATTCAACCAGAATTTAAAAAAATACTCACATGGTGATACGATAGCACCTTTTTTTGCCATTCGGCTGACTTCGGCAATTGATATGCCAGCATTCATCATTCCGGCGAACCCTGGATCAGATCCATGGCAGGTCCCGGATCAAGTCCGGCATGACGGCCTTTGCGCATCCAGCTGCTGGTCTATTAGCATGTCACAAAAGCTGGCGGCAAGACGATACTGCATTCAACGACTATCGCCCCCTATTGGCAAGTTGGAGTTCCATTCTTATTCTAAACCGCAAAATTTGTGAAGAGAGCAGCGCTCGGCTCGACGGGCGCGGCGGCTGGATAGAAAGGCGGTCATGATGACGATTTGCGACGACGCGCTGGCAACGATGGATTTCCGGGTGAGCTGGGAACACGACGGCATCCGCCACACCGACTGCCGGCACGCCCAGCGGGTTAATTTTTGGCGGGATATTCTGCCGGCCGATCTTTGCGAAATCATGCGCCAGCAACCCGGCATCCGGTCGGTCGGTTTGGAGTTTCAGCCCGGCCAGGTGCTGACGGCTCATAATCCGGCAGTGATTTTCCGGGTACCGCGCACGGATGTCGAAAAACGGTGGTTTTCGGAAATTGAGATCGAACCTCGCTACGGGCGTTTTTACCCGCGCGGCATCCTGCGCGGTGTGCCAGGAGTCTTCCGGGAAAACATCCAGCCGTTTCGATGCGCCGGGCTTGAAACGGAATGGCTCGCCGCCGATTTCAATCACCCCTTGTCCGGAAAAAACCTGGCCGTCGAGGTCGCCATTCAAGACCTGCGGCCGAAATTCGAGGAGCACGGCGGCACCACCATCGACTGGTTGGAGACGGCCCTGACCGGGCCGGGCATGCAGGCCCGCGCCAACGGCGGTCCGACCCACTTTTTTGCCGACCGGCCTTTCGCGAGAACGGATGAAAACGAGGACGGGGTATTCTACGACCGGCCGCGGCTGGTCAACCATATCGACGATGCGGCGATCGGTGTCATTTCGAGACTCTATGAGCGCCTGGTTCCACCAGGAGCAGAGGTGCTCGACTTGATGGGAAGCTGGAGCTCCCACCTGCCGGAGACCCTCGCGCTCAAGGCGCTGGCCGTGCTCGGGATGAACCGGGACGAATTGAGCGCCAATCCGAGAGCCTCGGAGGTGGTGGTTCACGACCTCAATCTGCAGCCGGTTCTGCCTTTTGGTTCCAGCCGCTTCGATGCCGTGATTTGTACCGTCTCGGTGGAGTACCTGGTGCGACCCTTTGAGGTGTTTGACGAGGTCGCCCGTGTGCTCAAACCCGGCGGGCCGTTCATCGTGACGTTTTCCAACCGCTGGTTTCCTCCGAAGGTGGTCCGGGTCTGGCCGGAGCTGCACGAGTTCGAACGCATGGGAATGGTGCTTGAATATTTACTGGAGTCGGGTAAATATAGGGACCTTGAAACGTATTCGATGCAGGGTCTGCCACGGCCGGAAAATGACAAGTATTTCGGTCAGAAGCTTTACGCCGATCCGGTGTATGCCGTTTGGGGCCGGAAGATTCCAGGCTGAAGTTGACGTATCATTCAGGCAGCTGGCAACGAAAGAAGGAGCACGGACCGGAGCATGATGAAGGAAGCGGTTGGGAAATTGCAGTTGCCGGTCGGAATCCCGGTCGATCCGGGGTTGATTCCCGGCAACAGCGATCGGTTCAAACGCCAGGTCGAGTTTCTGCTCGAAATCGACCGGCTGAAGCATATCTTTCGGCAGACGATCCTTCTCGACCGCAGCCGGCACGAGAACTCCGTCGAGCATTCGTGGCACATTTCGCTGTCGGCCATGATTTTTTCCGAGTATGCCGATTCGAAAGGCGTCGATCTCGGCCGGGTGATTCGCATGCTGCTGCTTCACGACCTGGTGGAAATCGACGCGGGCGACACCTATTGCTATGATGAACAGGCGGGAATGGACCAGCACGAGCGGGAGCGCCGGGCCGCCGAGCGCATCTTCGGCCTGCTGCCGGCCGATCAGGTTCAGGATTTCCGGAAGCTTTGGGATGAGTTCGAGGACGCCGAGACTCCGGAAGCGCGCTATGCCCATGCCATGGACCGGTTCCAGGCTTTTTTGCACAACTATTTCACGCAAGGGCAGGTCTGGCGTCAACACGGGATCCGCCGGCATCAGGTCGTCCGGCGGATGCAGCCGGTCGAGCGGGGTGCGCCGCTGCTGTGGGATTACGTGCTCACGTTGATCGACGACGCGGTTCGAAAAGGATTTCTTTTGCCTTGAATTTGTTTCAAGTTTCGGCTGCCTTCGCCGGAGCGGCTGCGCGCCGGCAGATCCTTGGGGTTTCGACGATTCACTGGATGTCCGAATCAGGATTTAAATGCCTTCGACGCCTTTAAACGAACCGATTATTCATGCCGCCAACCTGACCCGCGTCTACCCGTTGGGCGACGGCTCGGTGGTGGGGATCAATCAGGTCAATCTGAATGTGGCACCCGGTGAACTGGTGGTCCTCAAGGGCAACAGCGGTTCCGGCAAGAGTACGCTGCTGTCCCTCTTGGCCGGGCTGGACCGGCCCACTTCCGGCGATCTTTCGGTCGCCGGGAACAACCTATCCAATAGCCATGGCATGGACCTGACCCGCTTTCGGCGGGAGGTCGTCGGGATGGTCTTTCAGTCCTTCAACCTTCTTCCGACCCTGAATGTGCTCGAAAATGTATCGTTGCCAGCCCTGCTCGCCGACAAGGATGCCGAAGAAACGCGGCGCAAGGCGCTGGAGCTGCTCGACTGGCTGGGCCTTAAAAACCGGCGCGACCATCACCCGGACCAGCTCTCCGGCGGCGAAATGCAGCGCACGGCCATTGCCCGGGCGCTCATCAACGACCCTGCGCTCATCCTCGCGGATGAACCGACCGGTAACCTGGACAGCCGCAACGGAATGACCGTCATCGACCTGCTGGGCCAGTTGAACCGAACCTTCAAGCGCACCGTCGTGATCGCCACCCACAGCGATCTGGCCGACGCTCTGGCGACCCGCCATATCCGGATCCGGGACGGCGCCATAACGGACCCCTCATGCGACGGCTGATGTTCTTCCTGCGCCTTTTTCGGTGGTTCAGCCTGCGCAATCTCCGGACCCATTGGGGCCGGGCGCTGGTCGTGCTGCTCGGGATCGCCCTGGGAGCGGCGGTGTTCACGAGCGTCCGGCTGGCGGTCCATGCATCCCTGAGCTCCTTCGTGCGCAGCATGGACTTTTTCGCCGGCACCGCGCAGAAAGTGCTGGTGCGGCCCGGCGGCTATCTGCCCGAGGGCGTCCTGCCCGTCCTGCTCGGCCACCCGGCCGTCAAGGACTTCTCGCCGCTGCTCACGACCTATGTCCGCCGTTCCGACGTGCCGGGGGATTCGTTTCTGATGATCGGCATCGACCCGCTCCTGGACCAGGCCTTCCGCAAGTGGCGGATCAGCGGAGACCGGGATCAAGCGACTGAACGGTGGCTGGACCTGATCCGCGAACCCTATACCCTTATTTTGACGGAGCCGCTGGCGCGGGAGCTGCAGATCGCTTCCGGCGCGCGTCTGAAGCTTGATCATACGCGGAATTCGGCGGAATTCCGCGTGGCCGGCATCCTGATGCCGGAAGGCCTGGCGCTGGTGGAAGGCGGCCGGGTGGCGCTGACCGACATCGCGACTTTCCAGGAATTCACCGGTCTCTACGGGCTGCTGGACCGCATCGACCTCACGTTCAAGCCCAAGGCCACCCCGCAAGACATCGAAGACCTTGCGCGGAAACTGCCGGCGGAGCTGGAGCTGCGTTCGCCCTCGGCCGCGCGGGACAGCGGCACGGCCATGATCCGGGCCTACCAGCTGAATCTGTCGGTTTTGAGTTTCGCCTCGCTGTTCGTGGGGATGTTCCTGGTATACAGCCTGGTGGCATTGAACGTTGCAGCACGGCGCCGGGAACTGGCGGTTCTGAGGTCCCTGGGTGCTTCGCCGCGGACGCTTTTCATGCTTTTCCTCTGCGAGGGCATGCTCTTCGGCGCCGGCGGATGGATGCTCGCCATTCCGCTGAGCTCGCTGCTGGTGAAATACCTGCTCCACGGTGTCAGCCAGACGATCTCCACGCTGTTCGTGCGGGTCCAGGTGGAAGGCCTCGTGCTCAGCCCGCTGGAGATCGCCATCAGTCTCGGGGTGACGCTTTTAACGGCCGCCGGCGCGGCATTGCAGCCCGCCCGAGAAGCCATGGGTGTTCCTCCAAAGGAGGCGATGGAAATCTCCCAGGCCGGTGTTCGAAGGGGACACTCGGTCCGGCGCCTGGCCCTTTGGGCGCTGGGGTGCATCCTCGCCGGCATCCCCCTGTCGCTGCTGCCCGGTGTGGCCGGGGTTCCGCTGCCGGGATACCTGGCGATTCTGCTGCTCTTCATCGGTTTCGCGCTGCTTTCGCCTTGGATGCTGGAACGGCTGGGGCAGCGGCTGGCGCCGCTGCTGCGCCGGTACGCCGGCATTCCGGCGTACCTGGCGGGTCGCTACCTGCGCGACTGCGGTGCGCGCACGGCCATATCCGTGGGAGCGCTGATCACGGCCGTGGCGCTCTTTACGGCGCTGGTCGTCATGATCCACAGCTTCCGCCACACCGTCGAGCTCTGGGTTCGGCAGACCGTCAGCGGCGACTTGTTCGTCACCACCAAGATGGGCCAAGTCAACCGGTTCCGCTTCGCGATCCCCGAAACCATCGTGGCCGGGCTGAAACAGATGGATGTCGGCGCCGACTACGTGCAAAGCCGTCGTTATCAGATGAACTACGGCGACTTCCCCTATGAATTTGAAGCCATGGGGATGGAGACCTTCCTGAGTCACGGGGGCTTCGTGTGGCTGAAGGGCGATCCCCAGGAGACCCGGCTGCGGCTGACTCAGGGGGAAGGGGTCCTGATATCGGAGGTGTTTGCCACCCGCACCGGCCTCGGAATCGGCGACGTTTTTCGGACCCAGATCGAGGGGTCGAGCATCGAGCTTCCGGTCGTCGGCATCATTCGGGACTACCGCACGGATGGTGGGGTGGTGTTCTATTCCTGGAAACACTTCAAGGAGCGCTTTCACGACCCTCAATGGAGCGGGGTACGGTTTTTTTTCAAGGACCGTGCGTCGGAAGTGGGCGGCCGGGTGAGCGCCCTGCGTAACGCCATCATCCAGCGCTGGGGCGATGCGTTGGACATGGTGAGCGGCAAAGACCTGCGCGAATCGGTGCTCAGGATTTTCGATGAGACTTTCGCCATCACCACGGTATTGCTGCTCATCGCCCTGGCCGTGGCCGCGCTGGGCATCACCACCACGCTGACGGTCATGGTGCTGGAGCGTTCCCGCCAGCTGAGCACCCTCTATGCCGTCGGCGGAAGTTTTCGCCAGATCCGGGCGATGATCTTCTGGGAGGCGTCTTTTCTGGTGGCGGCCGGAGAGGTGGCGGGATTGGCCTGCGGGTTCATCCTTTCCTATCTGCTGGTGTACGTCATCAACCGGCAGTCGTTCGGGTGGACCTTTTTATACGTGGTCGATTGGGGCGCTTTGGCTTTTTCCCTGCCGCTGATCATATTGACGGCGCTGGCGGCGGCGGTCCCGGCCGTGCGGATGGTTTTCAGGGCGCCGCCGGCCGCCTTGTTGCGCGAACGATAAACCCTTTGAAGCCAACCAACAACCGTTCAACGTGATCAGATGAGATCGGCCTTCGCGTTCATCTTTGCTTCAATGGTCATCCTGATCGGGGGGCTGCGCACGGCCGATGCAGACAACTCATCGGGATTCCTCCAGGTAACCGGGCCGTGCAAGCTGGAGTTCCCGCGGGACCATGCTCCGCACCCGGGATTTCGCAACGAATGGTGGTATTACACCGGCAACCTCAAGTCCGAGACCGGCCGGCATTTCGGGTATCAACTCACCTTCTTCCGCCATCAGCTGACGCCTTTCGGCGGTTCGGCCGGATGGCCGGATCCCCCTTCGGCCTGGCGCTCCCGGCAGATCTACATCGGCCACGCGGCCGTCTCGGACATATCGGCCAAGCGCCACCTGCAGGCCGAAAAGGTCGGCCGCGAGGGTCTTGAGGGTCTGGGAATCGGGGGATGGGTCCAATACGGTCAGGACGTGACGCTTTTCCTTCCGGGCTGGAGCGCAGTCATCTTCCCGGATTCCCACAAAATTGCGGTTGCCGGCGATGATTTCGCGTTTCAACTGGAACTCAAGCCGGCCAAGCCGCCCGTCAAACACGGGATCAGCGGTTACAGCCGCAAGGGCTCGACGCCCGAGCGGGCCAGCTGCTATTATTCTTTCAGCCGGCTGGAAACGAGCGGTTCCATTACGGTTGCGGGCAAGTCCATCCCTGTGAAGGGCGAAAGCTGGATGGACCATGAATTCAGCACTGCGCCGCTTGAGCCCGGCACGGTTGGCTGGGATTGGTTCAGCATCCAACTGGCCGACCGGAGCGAATTCATGATCTTTCTGTTGCGCAGGGAGGACGGAGGCTTGAATACCGCCTCCAGCGGGACCTATATCGATTCACTGGGGGTCCTGCGGCATCTCGATCGCGGCTATTTCGACGTCCGCGTTCTGGATACATGGCGGAGCAAGGCCTCGGGGGCCGTCTACCCGTCGGGTTGGCAGATCAAGATCCCTTTGCTCGGCATCGAAGTCGATGTAGCGTCGAACCTGCCGGACCAGGAAATGCAGACCTCGGCGAGCACGGGCGTCACCTACTGGGAGGGAAGCGTATCGGTCAAAGGGGTCAAGGGCGGCAGCCCGATCGAAGGCCAGGGCTACGTGGAACTCACCGGATACGCCGGACCCTTCTCGGCCCTGAAGTGATGGGCCATATCCGGCATGGAGCATAGGACATAGGGTGATCAACTAACGCCTTCCACGCGCGTTGCTCTCTGCCCCATGTCGTTCCAGCGGGTTGCCTTTTGTCGACGGCGGTGCCATAGTAAAGGCTCAGGCCAGCGCTGTTTTGATCCCTGACCGATCGATGGAACAAGAGGCAATAGCGGCAGTTTTTTATGCAACCGATTATTGAAGTTCAGCATCTCTTCAAGAAGTTTCAGGACGTCACGGCCGTCGACGGGATATCCTTCACGGTGGGGTCGGGCGAATTTTTCGGCCTTTTGGGCCCCAACGGGGCCGGCAAAACCACGACGATCCGCATGCTTTATGGCTTCTCCCCGCCGACCCGCGGAATCATCCGCGTCTTCGGAATGGAAATCTCCAGGGATTGGCGCAAGATCAAGGCGCGGATCGGAGTCTGCCAGCAGGACAATACCCTGGACCCGGACCTGACGGTCGAGCAGAACCTGATGGTTTTCGCCGGGTATTTTTCCATCCCTCCCAAAGAAGCCGTGTCCCGAACCCGTGAACTGCTCGAGTTCTTCGCGTTGTCCAACCGGCGGAACGCCAAGGTCATGGACCTGTCCGGCGGGATGATCCGGCGTCTGATCCTGGCCCGGTCGCTCATCAACCGGCCCGACTTGCTGATCCTGGACGAGCCGACCACCGGGTTAGACCCCCAGTCGCGTCACCAGGTGTGGGACCGGCTGGAAAAACTGAGGGCGAGCGGGTTGAGCATCGTCCTCACCACGCACTACATGGAGGAGGCGAGCCGCCTCTGCGATCGCCTGGTGATCGTCGACGCCGGCAAGATTCTCGTGGACGGCAGTCCCGCCGATCTGATCGAGAGGCACGTCGGCCGCCACGTGATCGAAATCGGCGGGCCCGATCAGGCGTTGCGCGACTTTTTGAAAGCCCAACAGGTCCCGCATGACGATCTCGGCCAGCGCATCATTCTTTACACCCCGGACGGGAACGATCTGAGCGCCGCCGTGCGGGCCAATTTCTGTCATGAGCAATGCACCTTTCGCAACGGGACCCTGGAGGACGTTTTTCTGAGGTTGACCGGGCGGGAGCTGCGAGACTAGCGGCATCGTCGAGACGGCCGGCGGCCGCCGAAGTAAATCGGCCCAACCGAGGCCCCAAGCCCAACTACCCAACTTCAATCTGGCTCGAATCAATCATGGAAATCGGAGTCATATCCTGGCGGTTCTGGAAGGTTTGGCGGCGCAATCTCGTCACGTTCCAGAAAATCTGGAAGGTCAACTTCATCACCCCCCTGTTGGAGCCGCTGCTATTCATCGCGGCCTTCAGCCTGGGCTTCGTGGGGATCGTGGGCCAAATCCGCTACGGCGGGGCGGAGCTCTCCTACACGGCTTTCATCGCGCCGGCCCTGATCGCCACCGCCGTCATGAACAACGCGTTCTTTGAAACCACCTACGCGTCCTTTGTGCGGATGTACTACCAGAAAACGTTCGACGGCATGCTGGCGACGCCCCTGTCGATTGAAGAGATCATCGTTGCCGAGATCGTCTGGAGTGCCAGCAAGGCCACCGCCGCCGCAGCGATCATGTTGGGCGTGCTGGGGGCGTTCGGCTACGTGCAGTTCCCTTACGGGTTGATCGCGATTCCCCTGGCTTTTTTCGGCGGAATCGCCTTCGGCGCCGTCGGGCTATTCTTCACCGGGGTGGTTCCGACCATCGAAATGTTCAATCTTCCGATTTTTCTGTTCGTGACCCCCATGTTTCTATTCAGCGGAACCTTCTTCCCGGTCTCCAACCTGCCGCTATGGGCCAAGCCGCTGGCACTGGCTTTCCCCCTCTACCACTTGGTTGAGCTCGCCCGCCTGGTCTGCCTCGGCCGGTGCGAAACCGTCCCGCTGCTCAGCATCGTCTACCTGGCTGTTTTCGCCTTTCTGTTCACCACGCTGGCGCTGATCTTCATGCGCCGCCGGCTGATCAAATAAGCCAACGCTCTTTTTTAGGGATAAGCCCTCTGCGCATGAGTTGACAGTGCCAGGGGGATGGTTGCCAAGTTGGAATGCCCAACGCTTCGGACGGATCCAACGTGCCGTGACGGGGTTTGAATCTTATTCGACCAGGAGGGGGAATGAGCATGAAAGCGAAAAAATTGGCGGCAGTTCGACGGGTCGGCCGACCGCCCGCGTGGCTGATGGTGTCCGTGATGGTTTTATGCCTGGGCGCCGGAGGCGCCTGGGCCAAGACGGCTCAGGAGATCAACACCAGTGTCAATGTCTGTCTCGAACGCTTCTACCAGCAGGTCAAGGGCGGAAAAGAGATGGCCGCCAAGGCCAAAGGGATCCTGGTGATGCCCGGCGTAATCAAAGCCGGCTTGATCGTCGGCGGCGAGTACGGAGAGGGTGCGTTGCGTGTGGGCGGCAAAACCGTCTCCTATTACAACCTCGCTTCCGGTTCGATCGGCTTCCAGATCGGCGGAGAAGCCAAGGACATTGTCATACTTTTCATGACGGATGCCGTCCTGAAGAAGTTTCAGACCAGCCAGGGCTGGGAGGCCGGCGTTGACGGAAACGTCGCCCTCGTGAACATCGGGGGCGGCGAACGGGTCGACTTCAGCAAATTGAAGGATCCCATTGTCGGCTTTGTATTCGATGTCAAAGGCCTTATGGCCGACATCTCTCTTAAAGGCGCCAAGTTCACGAAGATCAATCCCTCGTGAGCGCCCATCGACCGAAGATTGCGCCATGCGCCGCTTCCGCCGTGAGCGGAAGCGGCATTTCAAGCGCTGGCGTGCTTCCCCAGAGCGGTGGACATCCTCTCGATGGCCTGCTGCAGCAGGGCCTGACGGCAGCCGAAGTTGAGGCGCACGAAACCCGGCCCATCGAAGTCGCGGCCATCCTGCAACCCCACACCGGCTGCTTCAAAGAAACCAACGGGGTCGGTCAGTGAGGCCCGGCGATGGTCGATCCAGGCCAGGTAAGTGCCCTCGACCGGCGCCATGGTTAGGCCGCCGGCCATTTGAGGCAGGGACGCCGCTAGGAGGTCGCGGTTGCGCCGGAGGTAGGCAATCAACTCTCGGCGCCACGGCTCACCGTGCGTGTAGGCCGTCTGCGCCGCCAGGTAGCCATAGGGGTTGAGCATGGGAACGATGCCCGCCTTGGCCTCCAGAAATCGCTGACGCAGGGCGGCCGAGGGTATGAGCGCAAACGAGCACCCGAGTCCCGCCAGGTTGAAGGTCTTGCTTGGCGCCATCAGCGTGATGGTGCGTTGCGCGACCTCCGGGCCGAGCGTGGCGATCGGGATGTGGCGCTTGGCGGGGTCCAGCACCAGTCCGCAGTGAATTTCATCCGCGCAGATCACGATGTCGCGCGCCAGGCACAACTCGGCCAGCCGCTCCAGTTCATGCCGTTCAAATACCCGTCCGACGGGGTTGTGCGGGTTGCAGAGCATGAAAAGACGGGTTTTGGCCGTGACGGCGTCCGCGAGCCGTTCGAAATCGATGCTCCAGCAGTTGGAAGCCTCGTGCAGGCGGGCGCGCACCAAGCCCCGCCTGGAATGGCGCGGAGCGGATAGAAACGGCGGGTATACCGGCACCAGCGTCAGGACATCATCGCCTTCCGCGCCCACCGCCCGGCAGGTTACATTCAGGCCCGCCACCAGCCCGGGCAGCCAGACAATCCACTGCGGGTCGATGCGCCAGCCGTAATCGCGCTCCAGCACTTGCATGACGGCATCGATCAACTCCGACGAGGCGCCGGTATATCCGAAAACTCCGTGCTCAGTGCGCCGACGCAGCGCTTCGAGGACAACCGGCGGCGAGCGAAAGTCCATGTCCGCCACCCACATCGGAATGATGTCCCGGTCCCGGTATTTCTCCCATTTTTCGCTGGCCGTGTTCCGGCGGTCTACAACCTCATCGAAATCGTGCAATGCCTTCCTCCATAAACCGGCGGGCTGCTGTGCCCGCCGGTCTTGTGCGCGCAGCTACCTTATCGGGTTCGGATTGCAGAGATGACCCGCTTCCATGGCCACCCGACCGCACCCGCCGCATACGTACTTCATGGCGGAAAGTTTGTCTATGCATACGTGTTTGGCATCGGTTGCCGGAGCACCGCAGAAACTGCATTTGGTTTTGTCCCCGCAGGGGTTGCACAGGTGCCCGGGTTCATTGGCCACGGCTCCGCAGGTTTTGCATGTATATGCCATCGTCGACCTCCTTGTCATCCTCATCAACGCATGAAGTATTACTTCGGCAATTAAATATGCCAAGATTCGTCATTCCGGCGAACCCTGGATCAGGGCCAGGGCAGGCGCCGGAATCCAGAGCGGGAGCGGATGCCGGATCCAGTCCGGCATGACGGTCTTTGCGTATTTCGCTGCCGGTTTAGTAACGCTCGGTTGAGCGCTGCTGATGCGCGGAAATGTGAGGCTGATTGGCATAATGTCAAGCATCAGGGTCGCGGAGGATGGCCGGTCAGCGGCTGATCGTTCCGCTCGGAGTCTCCTCCATGCCGGGGACCAGCGGCTGGATGACCTGGATGGGCAGCAGCAGGGTGCGTTCGATCATTTCGACGATGCTGGTTCCCACAGCGGAAGGAGACAACGGAACCACATGAGGGTCTTCCAGGCTGCCGACGGCCCGCATCGGGACGGCGACGAGCCGCCCTCCGAGAATCCAGCGAAGGCCCGGGATCGAGTTGATGATCCGGTCGATGGTCTTGAAGGGCGAGACCATGATGGTGAAATCGATCTGTTGAGTGTCGATGTCGATTTCGCCTCGTGAGCCGATCCAAAGGGTGCGGCCGTTGATCGACCAGTCGTTGAACCGGACCTTGCCGTCTCTGACCTCGATGGATGCACTCATGCGCTTGTAGTCTAGCCCCTGGCTGTTGAAGTCGGGGAGGGCGCCGCGGTAGATTTCGGTGAGGTTGAGGAGGGCGAAAAGCCGGGCGAAGAAGGCGGATTGGCGGATGGTCCCGTCTTCGGCCGTCAACGACAATTCACCGCTTAGAGCCTGAGTGATGTCTTCGCGCCGTGCCCTGACCTTGAGCGCTCCGTTCAGGTTGAAATTGCCGGTGTAAATGCTGGTCTCATGGGTGAGACAGGAGACGACGCCGTCCAGCGGTGCGACGTCAACGACCGGAACCAGGTAGGCATCTATGATGGGGCCGTCGAACGCCATGCGCCCGATGAACACCATCCCGCACAAGCCGGCCTGCTCGATTTCAATCCGCGTCCCTTGCGGTTCGAGCTGGGCCATCGCATAAACCGGATGCAGGCGCAATCGGTCGATCGTCAGGTTCTCCACGCGCAAGGCCAGGCGTCCCCGCACGGACCGACGGTCCGCCGGGCGGCGTTCGGCGATGCGATTCGAAATTTTCTCTATTTCCCTCCAGTCGATGGCCTTGGCCGTGACTTCGAAATTAAGGGTTATATCGGCGGCGGAAAACTCAATGTCGCCCGTCAGCACGGCTTCGTCCGTTCCGATGCGCACGCGGGCAGAATCCACGTGCAGGGCGGCCCCCCCGGCCTCCGTCGCTTCAGCTGGGCCGAAAGTCAGCCGTCCTGTGGGCAGCTCGATCGGGTCATCCAGGAAAGTGGTGGCCACGACGATGTCCTTGATATCGGATACGGCATGAACGCGCCAGCGTCGCGGATCTCGGAGTGGGCCTTTGAGGCGGACCGGAGATGCGGTCAAGGTGCCCTGGATGCCCCGCACGTCTTGGCGGAGGCGATGCAGGCCCACCATCGGCAACAGGCGTGCGAATATCTCCGCGCAATCGATGACCGTGTGATCGGCGCGGATCTCCAGATCCTTGTCGCTCCCCCAGTCTCCAAGGATCGTAAGATTTTTAATTTCGGATTGTCCCAGGAATGCCTTCTCGAGCTGGATGTCGAGGCGGGTGTCATGCCAGCCGATCGTCCCGGCGGTCAGGGTCAGCGGGAGGCCGATGGCCTCGGAGGTGATCACCGAATTCTTCAACACGGCTTCGAATCGGTCTACGATCAGACCTTCCGGGAGAAGCCTCGCTTGGAACCGGACCTCGCGCATCCGGGCGGTGCCGTCCAGTGGGGGCAGCGCCGCGGCATCGTTCGCCGTCTTCGGAAAAGCTTGCAGTGCCCGAGAAACGTCATCGACCGAAATGCCCATTTCGAGGGCCCGTAGCTCGACCCGGACCGGCCCCGTCCAATCCGCCTGGACCGCAAGACCTTTAATCTCGGAACGGTTGATGGATCCCTGCTCGCTCCGGTAGCTGATCGTCCGGTCCGCCCAGTCAAAGCTGCCTGAAGCCAAGCTTAGAAGGCCGGGTACCAGTTCGGACTCAACGAGCAAGTGCTGCACGGTTCCGGCAGATACGAGCTTCCAGGTGGCCGGGGCCGACGCCTGGCCGTTGAGCTGCCAGTTGTTGAATGTGGCGACACCGTTCAACCGTCGCAGGTGGTCGAACGGCGGCCGGCCCCGAAACAGGTTGAACATTTCCGACAGATCGATAACCGCCCTGGGCGAGCGGCTGGCCATGGGCAGAACCCCGTTGAGCCCGAGCGTCAAGTCCTGCTTGAACAGCTTGGAGCCGCCGACGGTCACATCCACCCCGCTCAGGGTGATCGAGCCTCCATCATAGGCGACCTCCCCCCCTTGAAAACGGAAAGGGTAGGGGATGAGTTGGTGGCGCGCCGTCACGTCTATTGCAGATGCCTGCACCCCGACCCTCACGTTGGTGTGGGTACCGTTGAGGTGCAAGGTCCCCTGAGCTGTCCCGGAAAACTCCTGAATGAGCGCCAGCTCGTTGCGAAACACCGGATCGGATACCACCCGCGCCAGCAACGGCGGCAGTGCGGAGAGCTCGGCGCTCGCATGAATGTCGAGCTGGAGCACCGGGTCGGCTGCGGAGAGGCCTACGCGCAACGATCCGTTTTCGCCGTAGGTGCCCCTGTGATGGGCCTTTAATTCACGGCCTTCCAAGACGCCCCCGGCAATCAGGACATCCCCGGAAACCCCATTCAGGTCAAGGTCAATCCACGGGATGTACACCCGGCCGTTTTCAAGGCGCCCCTCGATCCGGAGGTTGTCCAGCACCCCCAGTTCGTTCCAAGCGTTTCCGCGCAGGTTCAGGCTGATCGCAGGAATCTCTCCGTCCTGCAGGATTTCGAAAACCCGGCGGACATCGCGCGATTCGTGCAGCATTGCCAGTGCCGCCCGGCGCACGCCGCCGGCGTCGCCGCGGCCCCTTAGGCTGACGTCGATGCGGGGTTGAGCCTGCTCGTCGGCGATGAGCGAGAGTTCGATGGCGGCCCGCGGTGCGGCGGTCACGCATTCGTGAACTTCGACCGCCAGTCTTTTCGGGGAGAGATTCACGTCGGCCTTCAGCCGGTCCATGCTCAGACGGGTTTCGTGTTGCTGACGGCTGAGGGTGATGGTAGGCGCCTTGGCGTGAATCACGGCATTCAATTGCTCGGGGCCGTCCAAGCGAACGGCCATGTCGAGATCGAGCCGGGCCTCGCGCACGAGAAGGGGATCATCCGGCCTGTACCAGGCATAAACCCGATGGGCCTGAAAATCGGCGGTCTTGAGCGTGGCCGTTCCCTTGAGCGAGTCCGTGTCCAGCCGGCCCGCCGAGGACAAAGAAGCAAAAATATCGGAACGGCCCTCGACCCCCCACTGAACGTCCGGGCCGTTATGGACCCAGCGCAGGTTCACGCCGTGAAATTCGAAACGGTTTCCCCGAGGTCCGGAAAGCGTCAATCGGCCGTCGCTCATCTCGATTTCGGATTCGGGAAGGTGTTTCAGCCGGCCGGCCGCCTCCGTCAGGAGGCGGAGGATGTCAGCCGGGTTGAAGCGGGCCGCCGGTGCGGGCATCCCGGATGCCGTTAGGTCGATTTCAGGGAAACGGATGTGCACGGAATCGGCCGCTACCCGGCCGCGGAGGAGGGGCAGCACCTGCAGGCAGAGGTCGATCTCGGCGGCCTGGGCGGTGACGCGGTCCGGCAGGTCCAGGCGCGGATGCTCAACCGATGCGCAAATTCTAGGGAAAATCGATAGCTTGACCCGGTCGAAGGCGATCGTTCCGCCGATGGCGGTGCTCAGATAGCGCTGAATGGCGTCCTTGGCCTCCGGACGGTTGACCCAGATCGTCGGCACCCACCCGACGAGCACGGCCAGGAGAAAAAACAGGGTGGCCGCTGCCAGCAACAGCCGTTTCGCTCGCGGGGTCAGAGCCATATCTGGAGATCGTTCTGGGTGGATGGATCCGGCGCGCGATCGTCGCTGACGCCGCGCGGGTGCATCTTGCCATTTTCCAAGGGCCAAGAGTGGCCGGGGTCAGGCGATCGAACCCCGAGGCCGTATTCCCTTCAAGCTTTATGCGGATATCTCCCGGAAGTCAAACTCGGTGATTCGATGATTCGACGGCGGCCGCCGCAACCGAACCAGTACCCAGCCCCGGTATGGAGGCCTCTCCGGGGGCAGGCGCCGACTTTCGAGATGGTTGCGAAACAGACTGAAATCGAGCTATAAGTCTATTCACGCTTTACTAATACCTGGGCGTGCTTATTGTTTCGCCAATTTCGTAACGCTCAGTGCAAGAGGAGACGAGTCCATGATGTACAACAAGGTCGTGATGGATCACTTCCGCAACCCCCGCAACGTCGGCACCATCGAGGATGCCAACGGCGTCGGCGAAGTCGGCAACCCCCTGTGCGGGGACATGATGACCATCTATCTCAAAATCAAGGACGAACGCATCGACGACATCAAATTCCAAACGTTTGGATGCGGGTCGGCCATCGCGGTTTCCAGCATGCTGACCGAGATCGCCAAGGGCAAGAGCCTGGAAGAGGCCAAGAAAATTACCAACAAGGACGTGGCCGAAGCCCTGGAAGGGCTGCCGAAGAACAAGCTGCACTGCTCCAATCTGGGTGCGGACGCCTTGCAGATGGCCATAAAGGATTACGAGGACCGCAAAGCGGGTATCCAGCGGCCGGAGCTCAAGCGCAAGGATGAGCACGAGCATTCGCACGGCGACACGTGCTACTGTCCATACTGCGATGTGGAGATCGAGGAGGGCGTAACCTTCTGCGAGGCCTGCCAGCATGACCTCAAGGAAGAGCATTGATGCCGCTGCCGGAGGAGGAGAGCGCTGTCGTATGAAATATATCAACCTGGATCATATTTCGTCCAATCCGCTGTTGCCTGAAGTCAAGCAAGCCATGATCGAGGCCATCCAACACGACTACCACAACCCCTCGAGCCAGCACCGGGCCGGCGAGGAGGCCGCGGCCGCCCTGGAGCGGGCCCGCGAGCAGGTGGCCAAGCTGATCAACGCCGATGCGCCGAAAGAAATCGTCTTCACTTCCGGCGGTACGGAGGCCGACAACCACGCCATCAAGGGCGTTGCGATGGCCAACGCCGACCGGGGCAAACACGTCATCACCACCAACATTGAACACAATGCCGTCATCCGCAGCCTGCGCCGCCTGAAGTCCGACGGCTTTACGGTAACCAGCCTTTCGGTGGACGAACAGGGCCGGGTGCGGCCGCAGGACGTGGCCGACGCCATCACGCCGGAGACCATCCTGGTCTCCATCATGCACAGCAACAACGAGACCGGCACGCTCCAACCCGTGGAGGAAATTGCCGCTGTCGCCCGCGCGAAGAAGATTCTGTTCCACACGGACGCCGTGGATTCGGTCGGCATCATGCCGTTCGATGTCAAAAAGATCGGAGCCGACCTGGTGAGCTTTGCTTCCAACAGCTTCTACGGTCCGACCGGCGTCGGGGGGCTTTACATCCGGCGCGGCGTTAAGGTTTTTCCGATCTTGGACGGCGGGGTACAGGAAAACAACAAGCGCGCCGGCACCGAGAACCTGATCGGCATCATCGGGATGGGCCAGGCGGCCGAGATCGCCGCACGCGACATCGACCGGCGCCATGCCTATTTGAAGGGGTTGAAGGACCTGTTTCTGCGCGAGCTGCCGAATCATCTCGACGAGGTGATCATCAACACCCACCCGGTGCACAGCCTGCCGCATCTGGTTTCAGCCTCGATCCGATACATCGAGGGCGAGAGCGTCATGCTCATGCTGGACGACGAGGGGATCGGCGTTTCCACGCGCTCGGCATGCGCGACCGGTTCCCTGCGCGCCTCCCATGTGCTGCTGTCCATCGGCCTGAGCCACGCCGACGCCCAGGGAACGCTGGTGATCGCCTTCGGCATCGACAACACCGAGTCCGACGTAACCCGCTTTCTGAAATCCCTCAAGCAGGTCGTGACCACCTTGCGCGAGATTTCCCCGCTCTACAACAAGGCCGCCGGCAGAGGTTAACCGAGCCTTCATTGATTACGGAAACGACCGACCCCGAAAGCCGCGCGGAGCGCGACTTTCGGGGTCGGTCGTAACGGCGCTCCTTCTCGGCGCTCTTTATGTTCCCGCTCGGTGCGGGCGCGACAAGAGAGGTGATCGAAATTCAGTCTGGAGAAGAAATGAAGCGAATCCTTTTCATTCCCTTGATGGCGGCGTTGGTTTTGATTTTGCTGGGCCAATCGCCCGTGGTTTCGCAGCCGGCGCCAAAATACAACCCGCCCTCCGGCGAAATCGTCGGGGGATTTCGGGTGCTGGAGGTTGCAGCGGCCGGCCGCGAGGTGAACCTGACCGTTTACCGGGGAGATTACGTCAAGTTCAAGCTCGCCGATCCGAAGAACGAGACCGTCCTTTCGATCCCCGCCTTTTCCATCGAGCAAAAGCTTTCCGGGACCATCGACGAAGCTCCTTACTTCAAGATGGAAAAATCAGGCGCGTTCCGTTTTTCGCTGGGAGCCTCGCAAGGGTTCCTCAACGTTGTCGACTATCAGCAGGCCAACTACCGTGAAGTCGCTTCGAAGGACGCCGCCGAGCTGATCCGGAACATCGCGCCGCTCGTTCTGGACGTGCGCACACCGGGCGAATACAGCCGCGGGCATCTGAAGGACTCCGTTCTGATTCCGCTGCAGCAGCTGCAGGCCCGCTGGCCGGAAATCGCGGGTCACCGGGACAAAGATATTCTGATCTACTGCGCCACCGGCAATCGCAGCACCGTCGCCGCGAAGATCCTGATCGACAACGGTTTCAAGCGCATTTTCAACTTACGGCAGGGGATCTCCGGATGGGATAGGGAAAAATACCCCGTTGTTCAATGATTGACTCTTAGCGTCTTTTCAACTATTCAACGGCGGAAATCCAAGTTGAGGGTGTCGTTCGTCCCGTACCGGCCGTCCACCGATCCATCTCAGCACCCCAGGAAACGGAAGCATGCCCAAAAGCGTCTTTGACCAGGTGGCGCGCGATTACGAGCGCATTCACGACCGTAGCCTGCCCCCGGGCGTCCACAGCGCCGACTTCATCACCCAGCGGGCCGCCAGCGTGAGCCGATGGATTGCCGACCGTTACGTCGGCGACGAGTTCTGTTATCTGGATTTCGGGTGCGGGAACGGCCGCATGCTCAAATCCCTGCTGGCGTCCGACTCATTAGGGCCCCTGGTGGAACAAGGCCGGCTGAGGCTTTTCGGCTTTGACACATCGGTGGAATCCATCAACGAGGCCAGGGACCTGGCGGGAGACGATCCCGTCTGCCTGGTGAGCGATTGGAAGGAGTTGCCCGCCGGCCTCCGGTTCGACTTCGTGATCAGCTGCCATGTCTTCCATCACATTCCTCCCATCGACCGGGCGGCGACGGCGCAGACCTTGCGGGATCGGATGAAATCCGCATCCAGGCTGGTGATCTGGGAGCACAATCCGTTCAATCCCGTCACCCGCCTGCTGGTCAAAATGTGCCCTTTCGACGGCGACGCGCGCCTGTTGACACTGAACCAGACGAACGCGTTGTTTCGGAAAAGCGCTTTCCGGCCGATGCAACATGCCTATGTGAACATCTTCCCTCCGCGGTGGCTGCGGTTCAAGGTGTGGGCCGGGATCGAAGAAAAACTGCTCGGACTTCCGGTCGGCGCGCAATACTGGGCAATGTTTGAACGACATGAATAGCGTCAGGACGGCTTGGAAGGCTTATGAAGGCGAGGGGCTGCCCACGCGGCTGCATGTCGTGGTGCGTGCCCTGACCTGTCCGTTCCAACCGCTCATGAACCGGTTTCCGACGAGCGGGGTGCTGCTGGACGTGGGCTGCGGCCATGGGCTGCTCATCAATCTGCTGTCCAGGGATCCGTCGCGCCGCGCTTTGAAAATCCACGGGATCGATCACGATTCGGCCAAGATCGAATCCGCACGACGGACCGCTTCCCCGGGCGTCGAATTTTCCACCGCAGACCCGGGTCTTTTTCCGGAGTCGGTTTTCGATGCCGTTTCGATTGTCGATGTGCTGTACACAGTCCGCAAAGACGCGTGGAGCGGGATCCTGCAGGGCTGCTCACGAGTTTTGCGGCCGGGCGGAAGGCTGATCGTCAAGGAAGTCATCGATCGGCCGCGCTGGAAGCACTGGGCGATCATGGCCCAGGAAGCGCTTTCCGTGCGGGTGTTCGGGATCACTCAAGGCGACCGCCCGCACTTCGAATCCCCCGAAGGTTATCGGCAGGCGATCGTCGCGGCTGGATTCTCCGTCATCGAAGAGGGGCCGCTGCCGACCGCCACCTGGATTAGCCATTATCTTTTCGTCGGGCAAAAAATCTGACTACGTCAGGTTTTTAAAGCGGTCCAAGCGGATGCCGCGGGCGGCGATTTCCGACCGAATCGAGGCGCTGGTGAGGGCCTGGAGTTCTTGCTCGTGGTGGTAGTTCCAACGTTGCAGATCCGGTTCCTCCGGTGCGAATCCCGGGTGGCACATCAGCTCATAGGTCCGCCCCGGCCGGAGTGCCTGGAGCAACCGATGCAAGCGGGTTTGACTTAACCGCCCTCCCTCCGTAAACCCCAAAAAGTGCAACCGCCGGCATCCGGCCGTGCGGGCTCCTGAAAAGCGGGCCATCGTCCAGCTCGCCCGAAGGGCCATGGCGCCGGCCCAGCGGGACACTGCGTGAACGCTCAGCGGCCGGTCGATGCGCGGGTCCTCGATTGGCACGCGTACGAACGGAATGCGATAGCGGTCCGAGAGCCGCAAAGCCAGTTGGGCCATCCCGGGAAGGGCGTGCACATGCTGGTGGCTGTCTATATGCGTCGCCGGAAGCCCATGATCCAGAACGCGTTCGATTTGAGCGGAAAGCTCCGCCTGAATATCCGCCATCCGGATGGATCCGGCCAGGCAGCGTCGCAGAAATACGCCGATGCTCGGAGGCAAGCGGCCGTCGTCGCCGGTCAGGGAAGACGTTCCTTGCAGCAGGGGTTTCTCGGCCACCAGGGTCAGGTGGACGCCCACATCCAGTTCGGGGACTCGGCGGCAGCATTGCACGGCATGATCGAAGGCGCGGCCCACCGCCATCAGCGAGGCGGCGGTGACGATCCCGGAACGGTGGGCCAGGATGATTCCCTCGTTTACCCGCTCGGATACCCCGAAATCGTCGGCGTTGACGATCAGCCGGATAGCCGGGCCGGGCGCGGAGATGGTCATGTGGTCGACCGGGTTAGCGTCTGAGGATGTCATCCGGTATGCGGCTGCGTTGGCCGAACCCCTTGGTTTCGCAGACGATGAAGCGAGGTCGGTGCCGCACCTCGACAATGATGCGGCCGATGTATTCACCGAGAACGCCGAGATAGACGAACAGCAGAAAGAAAAGCAGCGATATGACCATCAGGGTCGAGGCCCAGCCGGGAACGAGTCCACGGCCGAAGATTTTTCCGAAAAAGGCATAGAAGAGGCTGAGAAGCGAAATCAGGCTGCCGATCAATCCGATGAAAATGCCGATTCGCAGGGGCGTGATCGAAAAGGAACTCACCCCGTTCCAGGCGAGGCGGACCATTTTTTTTAAGCTGTATTGGGATCGGCCGCACGCCCGTTCGCCGGCCTGGTAAGGGATGACGCAGGATGGGAAGCCGATCCACTCGGTGAGTCCGCGCAGGAACAGCCCTTCCTCCCGCAGACGCAACAGCTCGTTCAGCGCCCGGCGGTCGAGCAGCCGGAAGTCCGCCAGGCCGGGCTGCAGATTGACGCCGCTGAGCGCTGAGAAAAGCCGGTAGAAGGCACGTGAGGTCCAGCGCTTGAACCAGCCGATCTGGCAGTCATCCTGCCGCATGGTCTTTACCACTTGAAAACCCGCCCGCCAGCGTTCCAGCATCGTGGGGATCATTTCCACCGGGTGCTGCAGGTCGCAGTCCATCATGATTACGGCATCGCCCTCGGCGGCCTCCAGGCCGGCCAGGAGCGCATACTGGTGACCGAAATTGCGCGACAACCGCACGCCCCGGACGTTGGGGGCTGCCGCGGCCAATGCGCAAATGGCAGACCAGGAACCGTCCCGGCTGCCGTCATCGGCGAAAATCAATTCCCAGTTGCGGGCGCCCGTTTTCGGCAGCACCTCGGCGATTCTCTGGTAAATCAGAGGGATGTTGGGCGCCTCGTTAAATGCCGGGACGATTACGCTGACGAGTCGGTCGGTATCGGCAGGCGTTTCCCGATGCGAAAGCTCTTTGCCGGAGAGAGTGTCCATAGTTACACCACGAACGTCCAAATCCCGGAGCGGCATCAGCCGGCCCAGTAGTGATTGACGAAGCAGATGATATTGAGCGCCAGCAGCAGGGCCGAGCTGAAAAGCCAGGCGCTGCGGCCGACCACCGAACGGATGCCGGCCGCGATAAAGTAAATCGGAAACAGCACCATGGAGTATCGGGCGATGCCGAGGCCCGTCCCGCTGCTCAGGGCAACGGCCAGCGACACCAGCATATACAATCCGTAAGAGGGCCTAAATTTTCTCAAAGCGAGGATCCCCATGAAAACAGCTGCCACAACAAACGCCGCGTCGTAGATCGTCGTGACCAGGTTGGGGTTGCTGCGAATCACGTAATCCGTGAGATCGAACCGGAAGTCCCTTCCGTAGAGTCTCTGGATCCGGAGATAGAGAAAAAAGTCATCGAAGGCGATCCAATGGTAAACGAAAAAAGCCAACGCTCCGGCCGGGGCCAGCGTCAGAGGCCAGGCCCGGCGAGACCACAGCGATCGCCAGCCATTCGCCTGCACGAACTCGACCAGCAAGGGCACGAAGAGAAATACGCCGGCAATCCGGGTGGCCGAAGCCAAGGCCGCGCAGAGGCTCGCTAGAAAAAAATTGCGTCGCAAAGCCAGGAAAACCATGGACAGAGAAAGAAACAGAAACAGCGATTCGGAATAAACGGCGTTCAAGAAAAACGCCGCGGGATAAACCAGCAGGAAGAGGGGCGGCAGGAGCGGATCGATCTCGGGATGGAATTCCCGCGTCAGACGGACCAGCATCCAGACGGACAGCATCAGGAAGATGGTGCTGACCATCCATCCGGCCAGCACCATGTTCCCGCCGGCCAGCGGCCCGAGCATTCTGACTATCAGCGGGTAGAGGGGGAAAAAAACGACGTTGGAGATGCTCGTTTCACCGCGTGCATGGTAACCTTCCTGGGCGATGTTGAGATACCAGTATGCGTCCCAGCGATTGTGCAGTTCGATGATGTCCCAGTTTGGATGAACCGGTCGGACGGCTTCCTCCGACATCCAGTCGAAGGCCGTGTCCGGAGCAAGATTCAGGCGGTTGAATGCTGTGAGGGCAAACAGGTTAACGATCAGCAGCCACGCCGCCGTTATTGCCAGCGCGCGCCGCGTCGGCGGATCGAGCCGAGCTGAAAAGGTACGCCATTTTGCACCCACTGCATCAAGGAGGGCAGCCATATTTTGCTGAAAAACAACCTCGCACGCAAACGCCCCGCGTCCACTTCCCTCCTCGGATGGGTTCGGCAGGCCAATGGACCTAAATGGCGCTATTTAAATTCAGCAACTTTACCCAACTAACCCGACCCGGGTCAAGTTTATTGTCGTGGAAGCGGATCAGCGCATAAACCGGGATCGGGCGATGCGGCCGTGCCTTCCAACTCCGTGATCTTTCGTATCAGTGCGGCCGGAAGCAGGGCCTTGCGGTTTTCGCGGTAATTGAAACAGACGACCATGCCTTCACCTTCGGCGGCGACCCGCTGAAGGCGATGGCTGAAAACCGCGTAGAACATGACAAAGCGGTCTGCGTCGACACGAGCGACGCGGGCGCCGATGGATACACGGTCCGGGAAGGCCAACGGCGCCCGGAAGCGGCAGGATGTAGAGGCGAGGATGGGACCCAGAGGGTTGCGGTCGACAAAATCGGGATACTCCAGCTTTTCGAAATATGCGATGCGGGCGGTTTCAAAGTAGCGGAAGTAGACGATATTATTGACGTGGCCGTAGGCATCCATTTCGCCCCAGGCCACCGGCACCTCGACCACCACAGGATATTGCGCTAGCATGCGGCTCATGGTTGGCTTTTCAGGGTCAGTTCCACCCGCCAAGACCGGCCGCCGTCATTGACGATGATGTCGTCCTTGCGGATCTGAGTCACACTGAATCCCTCCACGGATTCACCCTCCTTGACGATGTGTCCATTGACCACGGCCAGGCGCCGTGAAGGGTCCGCAGCCCAAGCAATCGCCATCACTTTAAGCTTAGATTCATCTAGACGGCTCAAGTTGTCTTCGGCCGTCCGAGGGGTGGGAGTGCGGCCCTTGTCGGACCGCTCCGCGGATGACGCTATACTGCGAGCCGGAGAGGGTCGCGCCTCGGCCGGAGGCGATGAAGGACCCTCACGCGGGCGCACCCGACTGGTTGGCGGCGGCGCCTGAACCGGGGCGGACCGGGACGGCGGGGTTGGCTGGACCGGGGAGGAGGCTGTTTCAAGCGGCGGCGCAGAAGGAGGAGCCGGTTTGGGTTGAACGGTTCGCGCCGGAACGGAGACGGGCGGAGCCGCAGACTCCGGCGGCCGCGGCGGCAGTTGGGCGCGAACTTCGTTTGGCATGGAGGCGGTCGGAGGCATGGTGCCGTCGGCCCCCCACCAGAAATAGGCCGCGCCGGCCCCGGCCAGCACCATCACCAAGGTTAGCAGATAAACCCAGCCTCTGCCCGGAAGCCATCCTCTCGGTTTCCAGGAAGGCTGCTGCGAGGACGCCTCGTAGGGCAACGATGGGTGAGCGAGAGTTTCTCCGGCTTGGCCGGATTCTTCGACTCTCCTGAGGGCTTTAAGAATCGAGCTCAACGATGGTTTCCTTCCCCGGCTCAACCGGCCCGGAGCCCCGGCATTCATTGGCCGGCCAGTCGCGGGATTTCAAAGGATTTCGCCTCGCGGTAAAGGACGATCTTGGTCAAAGGGCCTACGACGCCGTCGACCGGAAGTCCGTATTTTGCCTGAATCTGTTCAATCGCCTTCTGGGTGGCCGAGTCATATTCGCGGCTGAGAGCCAGGTTCTTATTCCCAATCTCGCGCAACAGCATCTTCAACGCCACGACCGAATCCGCCGGCGCGTTGCCGGGAATCGTCCCCTCCACCGAAAGAAAATTTTTCCAGAGAATGTATGCGACGCCGGTCCAACTCTGGTCGATTTCGCCGGCAGCGAGGGCCAGGGGCGATGGCCCCGCTGCCTTCAACCAGATCCGTTCTCCGCTGACACCGGAAAGGACCAGATAAGCGGGCGATCGTTTCGCGTCGGTTCGAAATTCGAGGATGGCGGGCATATTGAGGTTGCGCAAGACCTCCAGATTCGCCTCTATGCGCTGAATGAAGAAACCCGCGGCCTTGGCCGACAAGTTGAAAAAGGTCGAATCATCCTCAATGCCTTCCAGGTAAAGCTTCGACTCGGTAGCTGTTCCCCAGGCATCCAGCGTATCCCTGAAGGCTGTCCGGCGCGACACGCGCCCGTCCATCTGTTTCAATAGGTCGGACAAGCGGGGACTCACCGCAGTGGAGCCGGCGGCCTCGTCCGGTCGAACAGAAAGTGCTTGCCCCGGCGGTGCGTCCGCATCGCCGCCGGCTTCCGCTCCGATACCGGAACGGTGAGGGGGCGACGAGGCGGCCACGACGGCGGAATCATCGGTGATCGAGCCGGAAGGGCGTGTGGCCGGCGGATTTAGGAAACGTGTCTGGAACGCATCGCTCAACGGTTTGCGGTAGAGAAAAGCCGCGGTCACCGCACAGATCAGCACGAATAACACCAGTGCCCGGCGGCCGTCCATCAGGCTGATGCCGGAGGCGCGGCCCCGGTGGGTCATCTCGGAGAGTGCTGCATTGGCGATCCGACGGGTCACCTTGCGCTGATGGGTGCCGAAGGCCGCTATCAAGGCCCGATCGCAGGCGATGTTGATCACGCGTGGAATGCCTTTGGAATACGCGTAGATCTGCCGAATGGCGGCAGGGTCGAAGAGCGGCAATCGTTTCTGCGAAGCGATGTTGAGGCGGTACTGAATGTATTCCTGGGTTTCCTTCAAGCTCAGCGGCGAGATCTGGTAGCGCAGCGAAATGCGTTGGCCGATTTGGCGCAGGTCGTGCGAATCGAGCATCGCGGCCAGCTCCGGCTGTCCCACAAGGATGATCTGAAGCAGCTTTTCCCTGTTGGTTTCCAGGTTTGACAGCAGCCGTAGCTGTTCGAGCACGGTCTTGCTCAGGTTCTGGGCCTCGTCGATCACGATGATGACTTTTTTGCGCTCACGTTTTTTCTGAAGCAGAAAATGGTTGAGCTTGTCGATCAGATCCTTGGTGTCGTCGCTCTTGTATTGGACGCCGAATTCGTCGCTGATGCTTCGCATGAGCTGCTTCGGACCCAGTTTCGGGTTGAAAATGTAAGCTGCGACGGTCCGATCATCCAGGCTTTCCAAAAAGGCTCGGCACAGGGTGGTCTTGCCGGTACCCACCTCGCCGGTGATTTCAACAAATCCGTCTCCCTGAGAGATGGCATAGTTCAAGTGCGCCAGGGCCTCTTCGTGGCTCCTGCTGAGAAAGAGGTATTCCGGATTCGGCACCAGTTTGAAAGGCTTCTCGCGGAATCCGAAATAGGCATTGTACATGGATGACCCCATCGCGGGAGAAAGAAACCCACCGCTCCGCAAAGCGCATCTCCACAAGGAATCAGAGGATGATGACGGCGAGAATCGAAGCCACAGCGCTTGGGTGACGGTTTTTTAAAAATATTCAGTATTTATCGACAATTTTAAGAAATATGAGCGGTTATGTCAACATGCCCTTGGCCGCGGTGCGATGCGCGGGCGGGTTCACGACCTACCGGTCGTCCGGGTGGGTTTGTCGGGATGAGGAAATCTTCTTGAGGATCTTGCGGATAATGCGGCATCGCCATACCCGAAGACGAGCGCGATCATATCAGGCTGTAGCAGAATTTTTCAAAAAGGCGGCGGCTGAATTTTCCGGATTCCACATCGTCCTTAAGCAGTTTCAGGGTGTCCATCGGATCCCTGGCGCGGCGGTAAGGGCGTTCTTCGTTTGTCAGGGCTTCATAGCAGTCGACGATGCCGATCACCTGGCCGCTGAAAGATATTATTTTTGTTCCCAAGGGGTAGCCGCTGCCGTCCAGTTTCTCATGGTGTTCGAGTGCGCCCAACGCGACATCGTCGCTGAGCCGTTTGATTTCGCGGATCAGCTGGCTTCCGATGACCGGATGGGACTTGATGATCTCGAACTCCTCCGTCGTCAGCTTGCGCGGAGCGGAAAGAATTTCAGAAGGGATCCCCGTCTTGCCGACGTCGTGCAGCAGAGCCGCAAGCCCCAAGCGCTTGGTGTCCCGCAAGGAAAGTCCGGTGAAAAATGCATAGCTCAAGGTCAAGGCCATGACGTTGACGGAATGGATGACGGTTGAGTAGTCCTTGTTGGAAATCGTAGCGAAGGTGCGTAAAATAGAGGGTTGTTTGGAATATCCGCTGACCAGAATATCCATGGTGCCGGGCAGAGACTGCAGCATTCCGGCCCTGGGCTCTGCCAGGGTCTCGGCCACCAAACCGCACAGCGTCGACTTGACGGCAGAGACATCACCGGTTTCGATGCTGCGGGCGATGTCCTGGTTGAAACCCTTGTGGACTTCCCGAATCGCCTCCAGGCGGTCGGACTGTTGGATGTAAAGACGCGGACGCATGCCCTCGTCGGTACGGATTTCGTTGATTTCCATACCGGTCGGCTTGTACAAGTGAAAAATTTCAGGCGCCGTCTCCGAATACAGCGGTACTCGCCGGTAGTATCTGGTTTGAGAACTTCTGACCGGTATGTAGGATCTGTTTTTCACGGGCTTGGTATTTCGTCGAGCATCATTTCCGAGTCAAATCGAATTCGCATCATTAAAGTCATCGGTTGAATGCCGTGAAAAGTTTAGCGCAGAAAAGAAACCCCTTGCCGGGAAGGCCATTTGGGGGTTGAACCGACTGAGCAAGTGATATAGAACTTCCGGGCAGATTCCGTGGCCGTTGTCGAAAAGACAGCTTTCCGAAAAGGTTATGAATTCAGACGATAAGACGAGGTGACGGGTATGACCATCAATGTGGTGGACCGGATTGACGACAAGATCCAGATCCGGCATGTGCTGGTGAGCGTTTCGGACAAGCGTGGGCTTGACCGGTTGGTTCCGGAACTTGCGCAACTGAACCCGGATCTGCGCATTTTTTCGACCGGCGGTACGTTTACACACCTGGAAAAAATTCTGGGCGCTAACGCCGGACGCACGCTCACCCAGGTATCGGACTACACGGGCCAGCCTGAAACCCAGGGTGGGTTGGTCAAGACATTGGACTTCAAAATCTATCTGGGCCTTTTGACGGAGACATACAACGAATCGCACCGAGCTGACCTTGAGCGCACCCAAAGCATGGCCATCGACATGGTGGTGGTCAACCTCTATCCCTTCCGGGAGACCATCGCCAGAGCCGGGGTCACGCCTGAACAGGCACGTGGCAACATCGACATCGGAGGCCCCTGCATGATTCGGGCTGCGGCCAAGAACTTCATTCGAGTCGCGTCGGTGGTGGACCCGGCCGACTACCCCAGCATCCTTGAAGGGCTCAAAGCCAGCTCCGGGAAGATGACGCTCGAACAGCGCTTCCGGCTGGCGCAGAAGGCGTTCGCGCACACCGCCGAATACGACCGCGCCATCGCCGAATATCTTGGAAGGCAGGATGCAGCTGTCGTAAGAGGGTGCTATCGGATCGAATGAACAGGTTTGTTTGGTTGGCAGGCAGACGGCTCAAGGCGAAGGGCACGCGGCGCAAGGCGGGGAAGAAAGGCATTGCGTTTTTCCCGGCGCCCTGCCGCCGTGGGCCGGTTCGATATTCTTAAGGAGACCCCCCATGTCCCAAGATCTGAAGAAAATGTACCGCACCATCATGGACGACCACTTCCCGCCCCGCATGGAAGTAAGCTTTGTAGACGGGGCGCGTCGGCAGACTCTGGTTTACGACAAGGCCAGCTGGATCATCGACGGCGTTGAAAAGGGCCTGCGTTACGGTGAAAACCCCGGCCAGGAAGCCGCCCTTTACAAGCTGGTCAACGGGAACCTCATTCTCGGGCAGGTCGAAAACATCCAACCCGGCAGGTACCTGGCCTCGGAGACGGAGCTGCTGCAGTCCGGCAAACACCCCGGCAAGACCAACATCACGGACGCCGACAATTCCCTTAATATCCTGCGGTATTTCACCGACCGGCCGACCGTGGTGATCGTCAAGCACAATAACCCCTGCGGGGTGGCACGCTCCGAAACGCTCCGGGATGCCTATGCGAAGGCCAACATGGCCGATCGCGTCGCGGCTTTCGGCGGGTGTATCGCCTGCAACCGTCCCGTGGACAGAATCACCGCCGAGGAAATCGCCAAACAATATGCCGAAGTGGTCGTCGCGCCGGACTTCGAGGAAGGGGTGATAGACATCTTCGCGCGCAAGAAAAGCCTGCGGGTGATGCGCATCGCTAACATGGCCCGCCTGCAGGGCTATGTCGGACAGCCCTTCGTCGAATTCAAGAGCCTGATCGACGGCGGCCAGATCGTGCAGTGGTCCTACGTGCCGGTGACCCGCCGCCCGGCGGACCTGAAAGTCGCCGAGTGCGATTACAGGGGCAAGGCCTATCGGGTCAAACGTCCTCCTCTGGCGAAGGAATACGAGGACCTGTTGTTCGGCTGGTTCGTCGAAGCCGGCGTGACGTCGAACTCGGTGATCTACGTGAAGGATCAAGTGACGGTGGGCATCGGCACCGGCGAGCAGGACCGCGTCGGGGTGGCGGAGATCGCCCGCGACAAGGCCTACCGCAAGCTCGCCGACCGGTACTGTTTCGCGGCGTACGGGATCGCCTACAACGACATGAAGGACACCGACAAGAAAGCCGAGATTGACGCCCGCGTGGCCAAAGAAAAGGGTGGGCTGATCGGCGCAGCCATGGTGAGCGACGCCTTTTTTCCATTCCGCGACGGGGTGGATGTGGGTATTCGGGAGGGCGTCCGCTCAGTGATCCAGCCGGGAGGCTCCGAAAACGACTACCAGGTGATCGAGGCCTGCAACGAGGCCGATGTCGCCATGGTGTTCACGGGCCAGCGCAGCTTCAAACATTAAGCCAGCCGCCAGGATGATGACTCCGGCCGCAAAACATGTCTAATGCGGCCATGTTCGCGATCGTCGCGGCCGAAATGCCGCCGTGACGGACCTCGGCAGAGGTGCACCGACAGCCAGCGCAACAGCTCGTTGCCCTACTTCATGATCCTTGCCATGACATTGAGGGCGTAGTCGATATCCGCCGCCGTGACCTCGTAATGGGTTACGGCGCGCAGCGTATGCGCCCCGGAGGCGAGCAGGCGCACGCCCTCCTGCTGCAAGGCGGCGGCCAACTCCGCCGCACCCAGACCCGGTTTGATCACCTCGAAATAGATGATGTTGGTTTTATATCGTTCGGGATCCAACTCCAGTCCGGCTATTCCGGCCAGCCCTACGGCGAGACGACGGGCGTTGGCGTGGTCTTCGACCAAGCGGTCCACCATTTCACTCAAAGCCACCATGCCCGCTGCCGCCAGCACCCCGGCCTGGCGCATTCCTCCGCCCAACACTTTCCGGCTGCGGCGTGCTTCCCGGATAAAATCGCTGTTACCGCAGACAACCGATCCCACCGGCGCCGCCAGCCCCTTGCTGAGGCAGAAGGATATCGAGTCGGCCTCAAGCGCGAGCTGCTGCGCCGGAACGCCGAGCGCCGCGGCGGCGTTGAACAGGCGCGCCCCGTCGATGTGCAGTTTGACCCCGTGGCGCCGGGCGATGTCGCCGACCGCGCGAAGGTAGGCCGGTTCCAAGGGGGCTCCGCCGCAGAGGTTGTGCGTGTTCTCCAGCGCGATCAACCGGGTGCGGGGGAAGTGAATGTTGTCGCCGCGGATGGCCGCTTCCAGTTCATCCAAAGGGAGTGTTCCGTCCGGTTGGTTCGGAACCGTGCGGGGGTGAATGGAGGCGACGGCCGCTGATCCGCCCTGCTCGTAGTAGAAGCTGTGAGCCAGGCTGCCCAGGATCATTTCGTCGCCGCGCCCGCAGTGGGTCATTTGGCTTATCAGGTTCGCCATGGTTCCGCTGGGAACGAATAGGGCGGCCGCCTTTCCCAATCGCTCAGCCGCCATCACCTCGAGGCGGTTGACCGTCGGGTCTTCTCCAAAGACATCGTCGCCGACGTCGGCTTCGGCCATGGCCCTGCGCATGGCAGGAGTCGGCCGGGTCATCGTATCGGATCTGAGTTCGACATGGCGCATGGAATTTTCCTTTAATCGAGCAAGAGCAGTTTTGCGTTGGTATCGCACATCCAGCGGCGGCCTGCAAGGCGGCATGGAGCAATCTTGACTGTTACGGTGATTTGACTGTAAAAACAATTTTTGAACCACTTTCATTGTTTCAATTGAACTCCAAAAGGCCATCGAAAATTAGTCGATTCTAAAATCCTCCAAGCCCCTTTGCCAAAGGGTGAAAGGGACGGAAGGGGGCCGGCTGATTTTATGGCCGGGAGGACAGGGCTGCGAGCCAGAACCTGATAGCAATGAGTTTCAATTCTTGCGGGAGCGGCACCTTGCCGCGATTCTATCCAGGAGGGGGTTAACCATGTCGAAGATGTTGTGGAAGCCTTCGGAAGAGAGCGTTCGCCAGTCCAACATGTACCGCTTCATGAATTTCGTCAATGTCCGGCACAAACAGGACTTCGATGCGTATGCGCCGCTCTATCGCTGGTCGGTCAAGCATCTTGCCGATTTCTGGGCAGCCATGTGGGACTTCGCCGGGATCATCCACTCCGCACCCTACCGGGAGGTGGTGGACGATGCCGGCAAAATGCCGGGTGCGAGCTGGTTTTCGGGCGCACAGCTGAATTTCTCGGAAAACCTGCTGCGCAACCGGGACGAACGCCCAGCCCTGGTCTTCAAGGGCGAAGGCCAGCCCACCCTCCGTATGACCTACGCCCAACTCTACGACGAGGTGGCGCGCATCGCCAGATCCCTGCGGGCCATGGGGATCAAGCCCGGCGACCGGGTGGTGGGGTTCATGCCCAACATGCCGCAGGCCATCATCGCCATGCTGGCGGCTGCCAGCATCGGCGCTGTCTGGTCCTCCTGCTCGCCGGACTTCGGCATCAAGGGGGTGCTGGATCGGTTCGGTCAGATCCAGCCGCGGGTGATCTTCACGGCGAACGGCTACTTCTTCAAGGGCAGGAAAGTCGACTCCCTCGAGCGCATGGCCAAGATTCTCAAGGAGCTGCGCACGATCGAGCGGGTGGTGGTCGTGCCTTACACCGATGCGGCCCCCGACATCCGCGGGGTCCCGAATGCCGAGCTTTGGTCGGATTTCCGATCCAGGGAATCCGGTCTTGCGATCGATTTCGAGCAGCTGCCTTTCGACCATCCGCTATACATCATGTACTCCTCGGGCACTACGGGACTTCCGAAGTGCATGGTGCAGAGCGCCGGCGGCATCCTCATCCATCATCTAAAGGAGCTCATGCTGCACACCAATCTCACCCGGCACGACACAATTTTCTACTTCACGACCTGCGGCTGGATGATGTGGAACTGGCTTACGAGCGCGCTGGCCGTGGGCGCCACACTGGTCCTTTATGACGGCAACCCCTTCCACCCTCATCCGGGCGCGCTGTGGGAGCTGGCCCAGGACGAAAAATTTACGGTGTTCGGCACCAGTGCCGGATACATCGGCGCCCTCATGGCCTCCGGGGTCAAACCGGGCGAACAGTACGATTTGACGCCGCTGCGGGCGGTTTTGTCGACCGGTTCGCCGCTGTCGGTGGAGGGCTTCGAGTTCATCTACCAGCACGTCAAGTCCGACCTGCAGCTGGCATCCATCTCCGGCGGCACCGACCTGAACGGCTGCTTCGCCCTGGGCAATCCCATGGGCGCGGTCTATGCCGGAGAGTTGCAGTGCCGCGGCCTGGCCATGGACGTCCAAGCCTTTGATTCGGAAGGCCGATCGGTGATCAACCAGCAGGGGGAGTTGGTCTGCTGCAAACCCTTCCCTTCCATGCCGATCTACTTCTGGGATGATCCGGAAGGCAAAAAGTACTTCGGCGCCTATTTCGGCGTGTACCCGAATGTCTGGCGGCACGGCGACTTCATCGAAATCAACGAGCGCGGAGGGGTCGTGATCTACGGCCGCTCCGACGCGACCCTCAACCCCGGGGGCGTGCGGATCGGCACCTCTGAAATCTACAGCATCGTGGCGCTGATGCCGGAGATTGTCGACAGTGTGGTCATCGGCCAGAACTGGAAAAACGACGTGCGCGTCATATTGTTCGTGCAATTGCCCGAGGGCGAGATACTCGGAGAGGCCCTCAGGCAAAAAATCCGCGAGACCATCCGTTTGCTCGCCTCCCCGCGGCATGTGCCGGCAAAGATTATCGCGGTGCCGGGGATTCCTTACACCCTCAACATGAAGAAGGTGGAAATGGCGGTCAAGAAAGTCATCGAAGGCAAGCCCGTTCTCAACAAAGATGCGCTGAACAATCCGGATATTCTTGACTTTTACGCTTCTATCAAGGAGCTGCAGGAAGACTGAGGCGTGAGAGGAACCAAGGCTTTGAGGGTCAAAGGGTTCGATTGAGTGAATTCAAGATGCTCTGCGTTTCAATCTCTTAAGCCTGATTTGGAGTCAAAACCGCGATGGTCGAATCTTGCATAATTCATCCCGTGGGGATAGTCCGAAGAAGGGGCGAAACGGCCTGGATAGAAGTGTTCGGCCCATACCGAGACGCCATGCTGGGTCTTGAAGGCTTTTCTCACATTCAGGTGATCTTCTGGTTTCACGAAAACGATACGGCCGAAATTCGTCGTACTTTGCGAGTGCACCCGCGCAAGGATCCGTCCAACCCTCTGACCGGCGTTTTTGCGACGCACTCGCCGAAGAGGCCCAATCTCATCGGGCTTACACGCTGCCGTATCACCGGGATCGACGGCAGCCGCATAGCCATTGATGCCATCGACGCGCGGGACGGCTCGCCGGTGATCGACATCAAGTGCTTCATTCCGGACGTTCAGCCCCCGGAAGATGTCCGGGTGCCGGACTGGGTGTAGCCAAACCGGCCGTCCTTATCGGTCGGATCAGCCTTCCGTTCCTTCCAAGGAAGCAGATAGATCCACTGTTACCAGCAACCGTCCCTGCGCAATCTCACCCAAGGCACTACCCTCCGATCAAGTTCAGAGCGGTACATCAGTCGACCCGACACCCGGCCTGCCATGAAGCTACGTTTGGGTTGGGCTATGTGAAGAAAATTCCCTAGATTTTGGAAACCAATTTTATATCTGCCGAAAGCGGTTTTGAACGCCTTTTTTATTTTTAACAAACTGAATTATCAAATAAAAATAAGAATTGAGCCTTTCTAATCATTGTTTGCACGCTTTTTGCTTTATATCGGATCAAAATCCGATTAATCAAGAAAAACCAGTCATTAGGCGGGGATGAGACCATGAAGCCAGCGGCCGATAGAGACAAGGCCAGCAGCCATCCGAAGGAAAGGCGGAATGTTAGCCGAAAGGTGCATTCTGGATCTATTTTTTTCGCGACTCGGAAACAGCTGTTCGAAGGTGAGCTATTGAATTTCAGCCAGGCTGGTCTTGGCATCAAGGTTCTGGAACGGTTTGTCGAAGGTGAGGTTCTCATCGTTGCGGTGCCGTTTGACGGCGCAACACCGGCCAAGTGTCCGGCCAGGGTGGTTTGGTGCAACGGCAAGGGGTTCGGCGCCAAGTTTGTTCGATGAATCGATGAGGCGGTTTTACTGAAAAGGGGCTCCGATCCAGGCTGGCGACATGACGGACAGCGCCTTTCGGCCTAAATCGGAACTTGGGAAGCCGGTGGTCTTGTAGAAAGCAGGATTCACTCATTGAACGAGGAGGCCCCCTATGTTCATGGACTATTTCCGAATCGGCGGACTGAACAACTCCCTGCTCATCGGGGACTTGGTATCGCGGGTGCTCTTTATCACTTTTTGTGCGCTGATCCTTCTGATTCTGGGTTGCAAGATCAGGCGTCCGTTGGGAGCCGGAGTCGTAATTATCTATGGAATTGCAGTCTACATTTACAACCAGGGGTTGCTTCGGTTTTGAACCGCGTTTTCATCCCGATTCAACCAACGATCGCCAGCCGAAGGGAGATCCTCGGCATTTCAGGCCGAAGGAAAATCCAGGCCGACGGAATTCGAGATGATATTCGAATATATCCGATTGACGGGCATGGGCGATTCGCCGTCTTCGCTGGATATCATCTCGCGGGTGTTGTTTCTGGTGATCGCCGGCCTGATGCTCATCATGGTCGGATTTAAAATCAAGGGGGCATGGGGCGCTGCCATAGCGTTGGCGGTGGGGGCGGTCTTATTTTTCTATAATGAAGGGATGATCCGATTTTAATGAGCCATCTTTCATCATATCAGGCCGAAGTCGAACTCGTCGGGATCAGCCGGAACATTCAGCGCATAAGAGAATTGATCGACCAGGTCGCCGAAACCGGCTTTAACGTGATCGTGTGCGGTGAAACGGGCGTGGGCAAGGAACTGGTCGTTTCCAGCCTGTATCAGAAATCGAACCGCCTGGGAAAACCTTTCGTCAAGGTGAATTGCGCCGCGCTTCCGGACACGCTGCTGGAAAGCGAGATGTTCGGATATGAGCGGGGAGCGTTCACCGGCGCAATCCGCACCCGGCGTGGAAAATTCGAGCAGGCACATGAAGGCGTGTTGTTTCTGGATGAGATCGGCGACATGTCGCTCCCCCTGCAGTCAAAGTTGTTGCATGTACTGCAAGGCGGTGATTTTACGCCATTAGGATCAGAAAAACAGTTTAAAACAGATGTTTGGGTTATCGCTGCCACCAACCGGAACCTGAAAAAAGATGTTGAGGAGGGCAATTTTCGAAACGACCTCTACTATCGTTTAAGTACGCTTTCAATTTACATTGATCCATTGCGCAACCGGCCCGAGGATATCCCGATACTAATCGAGTACTACACCCGAAAATATAATCAGGAGTTGAACCGAAAAGAAGCGGGAAGGCTCAGCCCGGATGCGATCGCCAAGCTGTCCTCCTATCCGTGGCCTGGGAACGTGCGCGAGCTGCAGAACGTGCTTCAGCGCATCATCGTGCTCGGCGAAAGCGAAGAAACACTGGATGCAATGCTGTCATCCGCACCGAACGTTCGTTGCGATGAATCAAATGGCCTCAGCCCCAGGGCTCCAGGCGTGCTGAGCGAGATTATGGCGGATAACGGCGGGAGGCTGGATCTCGCCGACCTTTCACTGAAAAAGATCCGCAAGAAAGCCATGAATCAAGTCGAGCGCGACCTGATCGGACACGTGTTGATCAAAACCGGATGGAATCGCAGCAAGGCTTCTCGAATTCTTAAAATCAGCTATAAAACGTTGTTGCAGAAAATCGACGAACTGGCGATCGTACCCCCGCCCGAACTCGCCTGAACCTGCATTGAGCCGGTTGCCGCGAAAAACAGAGAACCGGCCTGCTCTCTTGCGGCCTCCAACGGGTTTGCTTTCATCGTACAAGCTGAGCGGCCACGCGGCGACCATCATTCGCCGCATCCCGCAGGAGGCGGGTGGGCTTGTCGCGCCCCCTGTCTCATGCAATGGAGGGGTTCAAATCCACCCTGCTTCCGGTTGACACCTCACGGCGCATTTTCTATATAACCAGCGCGATGGATTCTGCCCGGTTCAACCTGCAACCCCAATGAGTCAAGGACGCTTGCTATGGAATCTTCTCCGCTGGAGGCCATCTCGCCGGTAGACGGCCGATACCGGCGTCAAACCGAAGCACTGGCATCTTATTTTTCGGAACGTGCGTTGATCAACTATCGATTGCGCGTAGAGGTGGAGTATTTCATCGCCCTTTGCCGGTTGCCTCTGCCGCAGCTCAAGGAGTTCAACCCGGACCAATTTGAGCGACTGCGGGAGCTTTATCGAAGCTTTTCAATGGCGGACGCCCGTCGGATCAAGGATATCGAAAAGGTAACCAACCACGACGTTAAAGCCGTGGAGTACCGCCTCAAAGAAAAGTTCGGTGAAATGGGGCTGCAGCAATATAGCGAGTTCATCCACTTCGGCCTGACATCGCAGGACATCAACAACACCGCTGTGCCCCTGTCGCTCAAAAAGGGCTGGTATGATGTGATGCAGCCGGCGTTGGATGGGGTCATCGCCCTGCTGCAGATCAAGGCCCGGGATTGGATAGGAGTACCCATGCTCGCCCGGACCCACGGCCAGCCGGCATCGCCGACCACTCTGGGAAAGGAAATCCAGGTGTTCGTCGAACGGTTGAAAGTGCAACTGGGCCAACTTAAGCAGGTGCCCTTTTCGGCGAAATTCGGCGGTGCTACCGGCAATTTCAACGCCCATCACGTGGCCTATCCGGCCATCGACTGGAATGCATTTGCCGATGATCTGGTCAACACGGTGCTGGGTCTGTCGCGCTCGCGCACGACCACTCAAATCGAGCACTATGACAATCTGGCGGCTTTCTGCGACAACCTGCGGCGCATCAACACCATCCTGATCGACCTGGACCGCGACATTTGGACTTACATCTCCATGGACTACTTCAAGCAGAAGATCATCGCCGGAGAAGTGGGCTCATCCGCCATGCCCCACAAGGTCAACCCCATCGATTTCGAGAACTCGGAGGGAAATCTCGGCGTCGCCAACGCACTGCTGGAGCACCTTGCCGCCAAGCTGCCGATATCGCGGCTGCAGAGAGACCTCACCGATTCCACCGTCATTCGCAACCTCGGCGTTCCACTGGCCCACATGCTCATTGCACTGAAGTCGCTCTCAAAGGGGCTCGGCAAGCTGATTCTGAACGAGGAGGCACTCCGCGCCGATCTTGAAGACAACTGGGCGGTGGTGGCGGAAGCCATTCAGACGATTCTGCGGCGCGAAGGGTATCCGAAACCTTACGAAGCGCTAAAAGATTTCACCCGAACCCATACCCGGATGAACCGGGAAACCATTGCGCAGTTCGTCGAGTCATTGGATATCTCGCGGGAGGTAAAGGATGAGCTGCGGCGTGTCACTCCCGCCAATTACACCGGCATCATCGCTTTCTGAGACCCCATCGCGTTGCGGAGGGTGTTCGGTGATCGGCCGGTACAGGAATACCGATACCCAGCCGGTCAAATCTCCGCCCCGGATTTTAGAAGCTCCGTCGATACCCGATTGACCAACGCCCAAATGGCGTCGGCTGCAAGGATGTTTTCAATGGAGCGTTCGAACAGCACGTTCATTCTCGCAGGGAATTCTTCGTCTCCTTCCCACAAGAGGTAGTACAAGTGCAGCCGCGGAAAAGGCTTCAGCCGAACCGCGGCGTCCGCCATGTCCATCCGCTCGCCTTCCAGCCGGCTGGATGCCTGCCGGAAGCCTTGAAGGTCATTGCCATAGCGTTCAACCAACAGGGTGGTCCTCAATTCGTGGGGGCCTTGGAAGAAATGCCCCTCCCGCAAGTCCTTCGTTCCGACGATGTCCCGCCCCAACGGGTAGACGTCCTGCACGCTGCTCAGGTAGAGGACGCTGACCAACTCGAGCAGGGGATCGTCAACTTTTTCCCAATTCGCTCCGACCGGTCGCTGCAGGCAGCGGGCGTGCGGGTCCACCATGACGCTGCGATTGAGAAACTTGAACACGAGGCGGCCGTCATGCGTGAGCTGGAATTGGGTCTGAGCGCTCAGCTGCAGCAGGTCTTTTTGGTTCAGGCGCTCCCAGTGTTCCGCTGCCACCTTGAGATGAGATCCATCGGGGGCGTAGGCCGGCGGAGCAGGAGATCTTCGGCGTTCCGGCATGGGGTCAGAAATCCTTTTCGGAATCCCTGCACGTTTTAACGATCTGACATTTCGGGCAGATGTGGGTGCTTCGCTGCCCCACGAGGATGCGTCTGATTTTTGCCGCACAGCGCGGGCATGGCTCCGCGGTGCGGCGGAATACGTTCAATTCGTCCCGGTTTCGTCCACGGCGGCGGCCGACCGAGTAGAAATTGGCCTTACCGGTTCCCAGCGACGTGCCGAGGTTCTTCAGGCCGCGCCGGAGCACGCTTTGGATCGCGGCATGAAGCGCGGCGAGCTTTCTCCGGGATAGCGTGTCTGAGCGTTGCTGCGGGTGGATCCTTGCCTCCCACAGAGCCTCGTCGACGTAAATATTACCCAGGCCTGCAATAAAGCCCTGATCGAGCAGAAGCGGCTTCAGCTGCCGTTGACGGGATTTCACCATCGTTTGCAGAAGCTCGACAGTGAAGGCCGGCTCGAGCGGCTCGGGTCCCAGTCGTCCCAGGATGGTTTCGGCCTCCTGGGTCAGATAGATCCGCCCGAACTTGCGCGTGTCGTGGAGCCGCAGTTCGCTGCCGTCGGCAAAGCCCAGTACCACATGTTCGTGGCGCTCCCGCGTCGATTCCTGCGGAACCCAATTAAGCCGGCCGGACATGCGTAGATGGATCAGCAGGTCGGCGCCACCTGCGAGATCGAACACGAGAAACTTCCCCCTGCGGCGTACGCCGACAACCCTCTTGTTTTGGATCAAACGGCAGAATTCCGCTACGGAAGGCTCGGCGATCGTCCGCTTCCAATAGACTCGGGCGCCAACCAGGGTTTTCCCAACGATGCCGACTGCATTGAGATCTTTTGCGATCGTTTCAACTTCGGGCAATTCCGGCATGATGAATCATTTAATGAATGCGATTTAGGTGGTTGACAAGGGTTAAGGATCCACATATAGAAAACGCTCAACAGAATCCTTAACAGATTCATCACTTCGTGCCAAGTTTGAATCCACCCCGGCGCATGTTCGCATGAACCACCCAACCACGAGGAGTGACCATGGACTTCAGCCTGTCGTCCGAGCACGAGATTTTGAGAGAATCGGTCCGCAGTTTTGCTGAAAACGAGATCCAGCCTGTCGCCAGAGAGTTAGATGAAAAAGAGGAATTTTCCTACGACACCATGCAAAAAATGGCAGAATTGGGGCTGTTCGGCGTCTTCGTCTCGGAAAAATACGGCGGCCAGGGTATGGATTATCTCTCCTACATCATCGCCGTGGAAGAAATCGCTCGCGTGGACGGATCCCACGCCGCCACCGTGGCGGCGGAAAATTCGCTGGGGATCGGCCCGCTCTACTACTTCGGCAATGAGGAACAAAAGAAGAAATACCTGCCGCCGCTGTGCAAGGGAGAGGCGCTTTGGGGCTTCGGGTTGACCGAACCGAATGCCGGCTCCGACGCCTCCAACTCGAAAACCACCGCCGTGTTGGACGGCAACGAGTGGGTGATCAACGGCAGCAAGATCTTCATCACCAACGCCGCTACCCGGATCACCTCCGGCGTTACGGTGCTGGCGCGCACCGGGGTGCGGGGCGACGGGAGGGCCGAGTTGTCCTGCATCGTGGTGGAGGCCGGCACCCGAGGCTTTACTGCCAAGCCGATGCACGGCAAGATGATGTGGCGCTCGTCCAATACCGCCGAGCTTTATTTCGAGGACTGCCGGGTCCCCAAGGACCATCTGCTGGGCCCCCGTGGCCACGGTTTCCACCAGATGATGCAGACGTTGGACGGCGGGCGACTGTCCATCGCCGCCATGGGCTTGGGCGGCGCCCAGGGCTGTTTTGACCGGGCCTCGCGTTATGCCAATGAGCGCGAACAGTTCGGCCGCCCCATCGCCACCTTCCAGGCCAGCGCTTTCAAACTGGCGGACATGGCTATGGAAATCGAGTGCGCGCGCCTGCTGCTTTACAAGGCTTGCTGGCTGCGCGACAGCGAAATGGCCTTTTCGAAGGAAGCCGCGATGGCCAAGCTTTACTGCTCCGAGGTCATGTACCGCTGCGCCAATCATGCTGTTCAGCTTCACGGCGGCTACGGCCTGATGAAGGAATACGACGTGGAGCGCTTCTACCGCGACCAGAAGCTTCTGGAAATCGGGGAGGGTACCTCGGAGGTTCAGCGCATCGTGATCGCCCGCCACATCGGCGCGAAATGTTTGTGAAAAGGAGTCTTTTATGAAAATCAACGATCCGAAATCGGTATTCGAAATTGATTTTTTTGAGAATCTGACGGGCGATATCGCCGCTCCCTCCGCAAAGGACATCGAAGACATCGGGGCTCGTATTCGGGCCATGCGGGAGGAGAAGGGCGTGGCGCTGGAAGAGTTGTCACGGCTCACCGGTTTCGATGTGGCCTTCCTCTCGGGGATCGAGACCGGTCAAGTCCAGCCTCAGCTGGGAACCATGATCAAACTTTCCAAGGCGCTCGACAGCGCGTTCGGCCGTCTGGTTTCGGGGACCGGTGACAAGCTGTATTCCATCACCCGCAAGAGCGAACGCTTGGCCACCTCGCGGTCCACCTCAACCGCCGGCAAGAAACATCTTTATAGCTACAAAAGCCTTGCGCCGGGCGTTAAGGGCCGCCATATGGAAGCGTTCCTGGTCCAGCTGCTTCCTGCGGCCGATAAGGAAATTTCCGTACACGATGGTGAGGAGTTCGTCTTTGTTCTAGATGGGACGGCGCTGCTTGAAATCGGGGATGAACGCTTCGAACTGGAGCCCGGCGACAGCGCCTATTATCTGGGCACCACGCCGCATATCATTTCAGCCAAAGAGAATAAGGCGACGATCCTGGCGGTCCTCCACCAGGGATGATTGCCGACGTCTCCCGGGTTGCGTCGGCGCAGGATCAGTTCGCCCGGGCCGCCGCCACTTCCAGACGCACCATGGATACGTGAACCCGTCCGGCGTCATCCGGGGGATGGCGCCGCAGAAATTCCTCGCATAGGACCCGGACGAACACGTCTCGGTCCGCTGGCGGCAGCCGGTCGAGGTAAGGCATCCAGGTGGTTCGGATCCATCCGGCCAGGCCCGTGATGCCCTCGTGGACCATGTCTTTGGCGATGAGCTCATTGTGCAGCAACCGAAGCCCCGCTTCGACAGCCCACGTCTCGTAGTCGTGCGGGTGATAAAATCCGTACGGGAAATCAAAGTCCGTAAACCAACGTTTCCAGACGCCGCGAGCAATCATCTCATCCAGGACCTCAATCACCTGGCGCGCGTTGCCCGCTCCACCCATTTGGAACAATAGCCGTCCTCCTGTCCGAAGCGCGTGGGCCGCTCGAACCAGCACGCGGCGCTGGTCTTTCACCCAGTGCAGCGCCGCGTTGGAAAATGCCAGGTCGAATTCCCCATGGAATTCCAGCTCACGGAAGTCCAGACAGGAGAAATGCAGGTTGGGATGCCGGTGGGGCGGGAATTTCTGCCTGGCGAGCTCGACCATCGAAGGAGCGCTGTCGATACCCAGAACGCGCCCCATGGGCACACGGCTGGCGAGCTGGGCGGTCACTTTGCCATCGCCACATCCCAGATCAAGTACCGATTCGGTTCCGGTCAATTGCAGCCTGGCGATCAGCTCCAGAGCCCATTTGAACTGGCCCGCCGAATGCTTCTCATAGTCCCGGGCATCCCACTGGTATTGCGAGGTCATGGCTTCATCGATGGTAGCCTGCCGCCAAGCGTCGGCTCATGATGGGCGGTCCGGCCCTATCCTGAAAACGCCTGCGTCCTCACGCCGGTCGGCCGCGGGTTGTCCTATCCGTTTCAGCTAGGTTTCGACCTCAAGTTTCGACTGGCTCCGATACAGCACCTTGGGCAGGGCCACCACGGCCGCAGCCAGCACAAACAGGGTGATGGCGATCGGACTTCGCCAGAAGATGTCCAGGCTGCCTCCGGAGATCATCAAGGTTTGTCGAAGGGCCTGCTCCAGCAGGTTACCGAGCACGAGGCCCAGGATGACCGGGGCCAAGGGATAGTCGAGCCGACGCATGAAGTAGCCCACAACTCCCAACAGGGTCGCGAGCAGAAGGTCCAGCGCCGAAGCGTTGACGCTGTATACGCCGACGAAAGAAACGGCCAGTACGATGGGGAAAAGCCAGCGGGGCGGGGTTCTCAATATTTTGACCCACAGCGCAACCAATGGCAGATTTAGAATCAGGAGCATCACATTGCCGATGTACATGCTGCCGATCAGCCCCCAGACCACATCCGGATGCTTCTGGAACAGAAAGGGGCTGGGGCGGACCCCGGTCATGAGCAGTGCGCCGTAGAGCACGGCCGTCACCGCCGATGCCGGAAGCCCCATGGTGAGAAGCGGGATCAGCGCTCCGCAGGCGGCGGAGTTGTTGGCCGACTCGGGCGCGGCAACCCCGCGGATCTCGCCCTGGCCGAAGCGCTCGGGATGTTTGGACAGTCGCTTTTCCAGGGTGTACGAGAGAAAGGACGCTGTCACGTGGGCCGCTCCGGGCAAAACCCCGATGAAAAATCCCAAAAATGAACCTCTTAAGATGGCGCCTATGCTTTGGAGGAAGTCCTGAAAGGATAGCCAAATCCGGCTGACCTTTTCCACTAAAAATTCCCCCGCCCGCATTTCTTCAGCGCTGCTGAGGATCTCCGACACCGCAAACAAACCGATGGCCACCACGATAATGTCTACGCCCTCCATCAGCTTGGGGATGTCGAAGGTAAAGCGGATAATCCCGGTGGGCAGATCACTGCCAACGGTGGCGAGCATCAGCCCGAAGGTGGTGGCGACCAGCCCCTTGCGCACGGACTTGCCGGCCAGACTGGTCACGGTTGAAAGCCCGAAGACCATCAGGGCGAAAGTCTCCGCCGGGCCGAACTGCAGCGCCACCTTGGCCAACGGAGGACCGAGCAGCATGAGCAGGGCCACTCCGATCGTTCCGGCGATGAAGGACCCGATGGCCGCAATGGAGAGCGCCGGCCCGGCGCGCCCCTTTCGCGCCATTTGGTATCCGTCCAGGGTGGTGACGACGGAGGCCGCCTCCCCGGGCACATTCAGCAAAATGGATGTCGTCGATCCTCCGTACATGGCGCCATAGTAAATGCCCGCCAGCAGAATGATCGCACTGGCGGGCTCTTTGCCGTAGGTCAGCGGAATGAGAAGCGCCATGCCGCCCGCCGGCCCGATGCCCGGCAGCACACCGATGAGGGTCCCCACCAAGCATCCGATAAAAGCGTACAGCAGGTTGATCGGGACCAGAGCGATCTGGAGGCCGTACCCCAGGTGATTCAGGATTTCGATCATGATGTATGCTTACTCCATCAGCTTTCCGATCAACCCCAGCGGCAGCGGGATGTCCAGGACCCGTGTGAAGAGTCCGAAGACCCCCAGGCTGAGGGCCAGTGGAATGACCAGGCCCGCAACCCAGGATTTCTCCCCCAGAAGCCGGGACGCCGCGAGCAGGAATAGAAAGGTTGCGGCCGGGTAACCGATCCACTCGATGCCGAGCCCGTAGGCGCACAACAGCAGCGCCAGAACGAGAGCATATGCCGATGATGCAGTTAAGGGGCGAGGCGGGGAGCCGTCCACCGGCCGAATCAGCAGCGAAATGCCGAGCATCGCCATCAAGCCGCCGAGAATGACGGGAAAGACCTTCGGTCCCAGTGGATCACCGATGGTGACATCCTCCATGAGGAGGGCATCCCACAGGTAGCCGGCTCCCAAGAGCAGGACGACCGCAGCTCCGATTCGCTCGGCTCGTTTCATTGCACCAGTCCTAAATCCTTGGCCAGGTTCTGGTACATGGTTAATTCGTCATCCAGAAACTTCTGGAGCTTTTCACCGGTGAGGAAGAGATCGACCCAGGCCTGCTTTTCGAGCACATCGGCCCATTGCTTGGTCTTCACCATCTTTCCAAAGGTGTCCTCCCAGTAGGTGAGCACTTCCTTCTTCATCCCGGGAGCGCCGTAAAAGCCCCGCCAGTTGGCGGAGGAGACTTTCACTCCGAACTCGCTCGCCATGGGGACTTTTTCGAAAATACCAGTCAATTTCCGGTCCGACAGAAGGGCCAACGGCCGGATGGTTCCAGATTCGGCGTGTCCCGCGATTTCCCCGGCTTCCCCGACAAAGGCCGTCACGTGGCCTCCGAGAAGGGCCGCCAATGCATCGGCGCCGCCCTGAAAGGCCACATAGCGCAGGTCTTTCAAGGGGAGCCCCAACTCCTTGGCCATCATGGCGATGCGCATGTGGTCCAGTCCCCCCGGCGGCGAGCTGCCGGCAAAGCTGATCCCTCCCGGCTGCTTTTTCCAATCCTCTATCAAGTCCTTGAACGAGGCATACTTGGCGTCCTTCTTGACGGCAATGGCGCCGTAATCCACGAAGAGGGCCGCTACGGGTGTAACGTCCTTGTAAGTAAACGGGTTCTTCTTGATGGCCATCTGAGTGGTGAGGACCGCCGAAAAAGCGACCAGGGTGTTCTGGTCCTGGGCGCGGCTGCGCGTCATTTCGGTCATGGCAACCACCCCGAACCCACCGGGTTTGTTGGCGACGACCATCGGCTGCGCGACCAGGCCGGCTTCCTTGAGAACTTGAGAGGACATGCGGCAGGTCAGATCCCACCCGCCGCCGGGGTTGGCCGGAGCGATGAACTCCACCGGCTTGTCCGGGTATGCCGCCTGCACGGCACCGTGGAACACCAACCCACCCGCTAGTAAAACCAAGCATAGCCATCGAAGACATCTTTTCATGTTCATCTGGACTACCTCCTTTTTTGATAGGGGTGATGGTTTCTTTTGTTCAAATCTGCTGCTCGATTCTGGTCTCTTTCGGTTTCGAGGTCAATCCCGACTTGAGGAGAATTGAATACTGAAGCCCCAGCAGGATAAAACCGATCGGGAGAAAAAGATATGGGATGAACATGGGCGTGCCCAACGAGGTGGACATGCGGTCGTTGTGCTGCCAGGCCTGCCAGGTCATGACGGAACCCTTCCAGGCCATGGCCGCGCAGAAAAGGATTCCCGCCACGCCCCGCAGGATCTGCAGGCGATCGACGACGCGCTTCGGCATCCGATCGGTCAGAAAGGTCACGCGGATGTGGACGTTGGAACTCAGGACGTCGGCCGTCGGTATCGTGCAGACAAACAAGAGCAGGAAGGTGTTCACCTCCAAGGCCCAATTCGTCGGGCTGGCGAAGAGATACCGCATCATCACGTCGTAAAACAGGCTCACCACCATGAAGGCCATGGCGGCTTGCCCCAAAATGCCCGTTGCCTTGGATAGCCGTGGAATAAAACTCGCCGATGCATTCATTTGTCTTCATCCCTTACCCAACGCAAGGTTGATGGCCTTTTGGCCCACTTCTTCGCCGATCTCCTTCTTCCACCAAGCCCACACGGGCCCGCTCTTTTCTTCAAAATCCTTCAATTCTTCCTGGGTAGGCTGGAAGATCTTGATGCCCGCTTTTTCGATCTGCGGCCAGAACTCTTTCGGATAGAATGTCTGGTTGATGCCCGCGGCGTAGGTTCGGTCGAACTCTTTGCCGGCGTCCCAGAATGCGGCTTTGACCTTATCGGGCATCTGGTCCCATTTGTCTTTCAAAAAGAAAATGGCGATGGAAAATCCCGTCATGGGCAGCTTGTAGCAGTGTTTGACCTGTTCGTAAATTTTTCGGCCCATGATCGTGCTGATATTGGCGAGGGTGGCATCCACCGTTCCCCGTTGGACGGCCAGGTAGAGTTCCGATGACGGGATGCGCGAACCGCCCACACCGTAAGGCTTCAGCACTTCCTCGGCTTCGAAGCTGACGGTCCGGACCCGCTTGCCCTTCAGATCCGCGAGGCTGGCGATCTTGTTGCTTCCGCTCCAGATATACTCCGGTTCCAGGATGCCGCCGCCGGCTGTCAACATGAAGGTGTTGCTTTTGGCGAGGACGTCGTTGATCAGCTTCCACAGAGGACCCTCCATGGAGAGTCTTTCGCCGTGCTCGTAGAGGTCCTCGCAGAGGCTGGGCAGGCCCAGAAGCCCCAAAATGGGGTAGTTGCGCGTAATATACGAGGTCGTATGGAACATGAATTGGATCGTTCCAGCCCGCAGCGCCGACACCTGCTCGTCCGTTTTGACCAGCGTTCCGGAATCGAAAAAGTCGATCTTCATGAGGTCGGGATGCTTTTTCAACCGATCCACGAACGCCGCGATGGGCGGGAAGAGGTCCTTGTACGCCGGGGTCAGATACGTGACACCGGTATAGGTCGGCGGGTTGGCCCATGCGTCGGGGATCCATGGATCGGACAGGCCGAGCATGGCGACACCCGTCCCCGTGGTTCGCAAAAAATCCCTGCGTGTAAATTTTCTCATCGGTTCCTCCTTTTTGCTGTTGGCTGAATCCCCTGTTTATTGGACCATGTTCGGCAACCATAGGCTCAACGGCGGGTATAACGTAAACATGAGCAGGCAAAGCAACTGGATGATCAAGAAGGGGATGCTGCTCCGGATGATTTCCTCCAGCGCCAGCGATGGAACGCAGCTCTTCAACGTGTAGAGGTTGAGACCCACCGGAGGCGTCACGACGGCCAATTCGAGATTGATGACCAGGATGATCCCATAATAGAGCGGATCGAAGCCCAGGGCTTTGACCAGGGGCAACAAGATCGGGGTCGTGATTACGATGAGCGAGGCGGCGTCCACGAACATGCCCCCAACGATCAGGAGCGCCTGGATGGCCAGAATCAGAACCATCCGGTGCAGGTGGAGATCGATGAGGAAATTGCTCAGCATTTCCGGCAGGCGGACCATGTTGAGATAGGATCCGAAGATCATGGCGCAGCCGATGATGACCATGATGGCGACGCTGATGCGCATGCTTTCTTTGATGATCTGTAGAGTCCGGCGCAGATCGATGTTGCGGTAGGCGATGGCGGCGACGACGAAAGCGCCAACCGTACCGATGGCCGACGCTTCGGTCGGCGTGGCGATGCCGGCGTAGATCGAACCCAGTACCAGGAGGATCAGGATGAGCGTGTGCCATACCTTGGCCAAACTAGCCCAGCGATCCTTCCAGGTGAAGCCAGTGTCGGTGCCGCGGGGGGCCAGTTCCGGCGATATGATGGTCCGAATGAGGACATAGAGACTGAGCATGAAAGCCAAAATCAAGCCGGGGACGATGCCGCCGATGAAAAGCTTGGCGATCGACTCGCCCGTGATCGCGCTGTAGATGATGAAGGGCACGCTCGGCGGGATCAGCATCGCGAGGGCACCCGCCGTTACGACCGATCCGGCGGCGATCTTGTAGGAATAACCGCGCTTGAGCATCTCCGGCACCGCAATGGAACCGATCGCGGCGACACCGGCGACGCTTACGCCGCTGACCGCGCCGAAGACCGTACAGGCGCCGATCGAGGCGATGGCCAGCCCCCCCGGCAGCCAGGAAAGCCACCGCGTCGCCATGGTGTATAGATCGCTGCCGATCGGGCTTTTCGCCAGGATATGGCCCATCAGGACGAAGAGCGGAAGCGCCAATAGTTCAAAGGTCGTTTCCTGGCCGAAAAAGGCGGTCGCTGCCAGCGTCAGCGCATCAGGCCCTCGGAAAGCCAGAATTCCCAGGACGCCTGCCAGGCCCAGGGCAATGAAAATATCAGCCCCCAGGGCGATCAGGACCAATAACAGCACCACCACCAGCAACGTTGTCATAAATCTCCCTCAGCGACCGGCAAGCAAGGTGTTGCTTCGGCTCAGGATGGGCCATTCATAGGAATGGCCGGGCGGGAAGAAGCATCTCCCTCGCGCTCGTGATCACGAAAATTTTTTCTCCAGTGCCCGCATCTCGGCAACCCCGATCAGTTGATTGAATTCTTCAAAACCGACCATGTCATCATAGCCTGTTGCGGCGGAGCCTTCTTCTTTCATGCGCTTCAAAACCTGCCTCATGGCTCGCGTGGCGGCATAGAGCGCGGAAACAGGGTATATGGCGATCCGGTACCCGATCCGCTCCAGTTCGGATGCCGTCAGCACAGGGGTCTTCCCCCGTTCGACCATGTTGGCGATCAGGGGACGTTTGAGCGCGCTGGCGATTTCCTCCATTTCCTGGACGGTCTGCGGCGCCTCGACAAACAGGACGTCGGCACCGGCCTCGGCATAGGCCGTCGCTCTGGCAATCGCATCCGCTAAACCCGTCACCGCCCGCGCATCGGTCCGGGCGATGATGATGAAATCGTGGGAGCGGCGGGCATGGACCGCCGCCCTGATTTTAGCCGCCATCTCCTCCCTGGAAACGAGCTGCTTTCCCTCCATGTGCCCGCAGCGTTTTGGAAAAACCTGATCCTCCAATTGAAGACCGGCGACTCCCGCCGTTTCGAATTCCTGCACCGTTCGGATGACGTTAAGAACCCCTCCATAGCCGGTGTCCCCGTCGGCGATCAAGGGGATGTCGACAGCGGCCGCCATGTTTTTCGCCTGGGTCACCATTTCCGACATGGTCATCAAACCGATATCGGGCCGTCCGATCACGCTGGCGGAGGCGCCATAGCCGGTCATATAGGCGGCCGGGAAACCGGCCATCTCCACCAGCCGGGCGGACCAGGCGTCAAAGGCACCCGGAGCGCGAACCAGACCGGGCTTTTGCAGAAGATCGCGTAATTGCTTTGCCTTCACGTTGGGCTGCATTCCATTCACCGAAGGTCGATAGGGTTTAAAAACTAGTCGGGAGAGTTAGCGGTTGATGGTGAAGGGGCCATGGATACCGTGTTTGTCTTGAGCAGACCTTCTATGTCTTCTTCCCGATAGCCGAGTTCCCGCAGGACCCCAACGGTGTGTTCGCCGACCTGGGGGGATGGCTTGCGCAGTCGGGCCGGCGTGTTCGACAGCTTAACGGGGAAGCCGGGCATGCGGACCGGCCCGCCCGGCTGCAGCGATTGAAGGACCATTTCCTGGTGAAGGACCTGCGGATCCGAAAAGGCTTGCGAAAGATTGTTCACCGGCCCGCAAGGGACGCCGGCCAGGTTCAGCCGGTTGATCCACTCTTCCCGGGTGCGGCCGCCGATGACGGCCTGGACCAGTACATTGATTTCGCTTCGGTGCTCCCGCCGCTTTTCGGCGCTGTCGAACCGCGGGTCGGTCATCAGATGCTCCTGTTTCAGGGCGGTGCAGAGTTGCTGCCAGTTCTTTTCGGTGCTGGGGGCGATCGCAATGGGACCGTCGCTGGCATTGAACAAACCGTAGGGCGCGACCACCATGTGGTCGTTGCCGTTGCGCGGCGGCAATTGGCCCGTGCTGAAATAGGCGGCCGAAGCGAATGTGAACATGCTGATCAATCCGTCGACCATGGCGGTCTGAATCTCCTGTCCTCGTCCGGTGCGGTCCCGCTCCCTTAGAGCCGCCAAAATGGCAAAGGCCGCATACAGCCCGGCGATGGTGTCGCTGATGGGGATCCCGACTCTCAAATAGGGCATGGTCTGATCGCCGTTCAAACTCATGAAGCCTGACATCGCCTGCGCGATGAAGTCGAACGCAGGCCGGTCCTTATAAGGGCCGGTTTTCCCGAATCCGGTGATGGCGGCATAAACCAGTGCCGGATTCAAGGCGCTCAGTGCCGGATAGCCCAATCCCAGCCGTTCCATGACGCCAGGACGAAAATTCTCCACCAGCACATCCGCGGTCTGGGCCAACCGGCGGACGATCTCCTTGCCGCGCTCCTGCTTCATGTCAATGGTGATGGTTCGCTTGTTGCGGTTGAGGTTGACGAAATAGGGGTTTTCCCCCGCGCCCACGATTCCGGTCACCCGCGAGGGGTCGCCGTCGGGAGCTTCGACTTTGATGACGTCCGCGCCGAAATCCGCCAGCAGCATGGTGCAAAAAGGGCCCGAAACCACCCGGGTCAGGTCCAGTACTTTTAGTCCGGTCAATGGCATGGTGGTCTCTCCTGTCAGTTCGCGATAGAGGATCCGGCTCAGTGGCCGATCCGGCAGACTGCTGCGGCCAGTTTCGGGTCGCGTGGTCCGCTTTTCATGACCTGCCCGAACAAGGTCCGGCCGAGGATGGCTTCCAGTCGCTGAGCAGCGGTGATGAGCTTCATCAAGTCGATGCCGGTGTCGCAGCCCATGTCTTCCAGCATGTAGACCACATCCTCGGTGGCCAGGTTTCCGGCGGCCTGGGGCACGTTGGGACATCCGCCGATGCCGCCCAACGCCGTGTCGAAGGTGTCGGCGCCGGCTTCCAGGGCCGCATACAGATTGGCCATGGCCGTGCCCCGGTTGTTGTGAAAATGCAGCGAATAGGGGATTTCGGGGAACCGGCGGGCGAAGCCTTTCACCAACTTTATGACCCGCGGCGGCGTGGCCATGCCGGTGGTGTCCGCCAGCACGACCGAAGCCGCACCACCGGTGATGTAAGCGTCGGCCAGCCTGAAGACATCGTCCTCCGGCACGTCACCCTGATAGGGGCATCCGAAGGCCACGGCCATGGAACCCACTACGGGTTTGCCGTGCTGCCGAGCCAGCTCGAAAATCGCTTTCAAATCGGACAGGGACTCGTTGATGGTCCGGCGGACGTTGGCCAGATTGTGGGCGTCGCTGGCGGAGATCACCACCACCAGTTTGTCCGCACCGTTGTCCAGAGCCAGCGTGGCGCCTTTCAGATTGGGCACCAGGGGGCCGTGGATGCACCCGGCCCGCGGCACGCCGGCCAGGACCTCGGCCGCGTCCCTCATTTGAGGAATCGCCTTGGGGCTGACGAACGAGGTGGTCTCCATCTCTTGAACCCCGGCATCGATCAGCATCCGGATCACTTCCAGTTTTTGTTCCGTTGGGACAAATTCCGGCCAGGACTGGAACCCGTCGCGCGGCCCCACTTCTCGAATCCGGATTTTTCGCATCGTTGTCATGTTTTGAACCTCCATGTTCATTGGCTCGAGCCTCAGATGGCGGATCAGTCCGCAGCAATGTAGCCGGCTACCCGGTCACCGACTTCCGTGGTGCTTTTGCCCATTTTCCCGGAAGCCAGGCTGCGGATGTCTCCGGCCACTGCTTTTCTAACGGCATCCTCGATGCGGGCAGCGGCTGCCGGCTGTCCGAGGTGATCGAGCATGATCGCCGCCGCGCCGATCGCGGCCAGGGGATTGATGACGTTCTGCCCGGTGTACTTGGGGGCCGATCCGCCGATGGGTTCGAACATGGATACGCCGGCCGGATTGATGTTCCCGCCGGCGGCGATGCCGAGGCCGCCCTGGATGATGGCGCCGATGTCCGTGATGATGTCCCCGAACATGTTATCGGTGACGATGACATCGAACCATTCGGGGTTCTTGATCATCCACATGCTGACGGCGTCCACATGGCCATAGTCGGTGGTGACGTCCGGGTATTCGGCCGCGACTTCGTGGAAGACCCGCTCCCAGAGGTCGAAGGCATAGGTCAGGACATTGGTCTTGCCGCACAGGGTGAGTTTCTTGCGTTGGTTGCGTTTGCGACAATAATCGAAAGCATACCGCAGGCAGCGTTCGACGCCGAACCGGGTGTTGATCGATTCCTGGATCGCCACCTCCTGCGGGGTGCCTTTTTTCAGAAACCCGCCTCCGCCGGTGTAGAGCCCCTCGGTGTTTTCCCGGACCACCACGAAATTGATTTCCGCCGGGCCTTTATCCTTCAGGGGTGTTTCCACTCCGGGATAGAGCACCACCGGCCGCAGGTTGATGTACTGATCCAGCCGAAACCTCAGCTCCAGAAGCAGCCCTTTTTCCAGGATGCCGGGTTTGACATCCGGATGTCCGATGGCTCCCAGGAGGATGGCATCCACCTGCCGCAGCTCGGCCAGGACGCTTTCAGGCAGAATTTCGCCGGTTTTCAGATACCGGTCGCCGCCCAGATCGTAGTGCTGCAGGTCAAACAGGAGATTTTCGCGAGTTCCGGCTGCTTTCAGCGCCTTGAGGGCTTCGCGGATGACTTCGGGGCCTGTTCCGTCTCCTGGGATAACGGCGATTCGATAGGAAGGTGGTGACATCATGGCTCACTCGCTTTCTTGAATTTGGATTTCAGCGTTCGCTGGCCTGCCGCTGCAGGCGTCGCACATAAGGGACCAGACCTCCGGCCGCGAGCAACTCCTGCATGAACGGAGCGATGGCCTTGGCCTGATAGTGCTTTCGGGTGGTGCGGTCGACGATCGCACCGGTTTCGATATCGACCTCAACCTCGTCACCTTCTTGAATCTCGGCGGCGGCTGGCGCGGATTCCAGGATGGGCAGGCCGATGTTGAATGCGTTGCGGTAAAAAATGCGCGCAAACGATTCGGCGATGACCAGCCCGATCCGGGCGCCCTTGATGGCAATGGGGGCGTGCTCCCGCGACGATCCGCACCCGAAGTTCTTGCCGGCCAGAATGATATCCCCTGGACGGATTTTGCGGATGAACTCGGGGTCGGCGTCTTCCATGCAATGGCGGGCCAGTTCGTCCGGTTCCGAGGTGTTCAGGTACCTTGCGGGAATGATGACATCGGTGTCGACGTCGTTGCCGAACTTCCAGATTTTTCCTCGAATCGACATAGTCAACCTCATCGGGCCGCGATATCGGCCGGGTGGGCGATGCGGCCGACCAGCGCACTGGCTGCGGCGACCGCCGGTGACGCCAGGTAAACCTCACTCTGCACATGCCCCATCCGTCCGACGAAATTCCGGTTGGTGGTGGACACCGCCCGTTCGCCGGCGGCGAGGATACCCATGTATCCGCCCAGGCAGGGGCCGCAGGTGGGCGTGGAGACGACCGCATCCGCATTCATGAAAATTTCGTACAATCCTTCCGCCAGAGCCTGGCGGCAGACCTCCGGCGTGCCCGGAATGACGATGCAGCGGACATGAGGGGCAATGCGACGGCCTTTGAGAAGGCTGGCGGCTATGCGCAGGTCCTCTATGCGGCCGTTGGTGCAGGAGCCGATGACGGCCTGGTCGATCGGGACTTCACGCAGCTCGCTGACCCCGCGTACGTTCTCCGGCAGGTGGGGACAGGCCACTTGCGGCTCCAGCCCGGAGATATCCCACTCATGCACCGCCTCGTACACCGCTTCCGGATCCGAACGGTAGAATCGGAAGGGCCGTTTGGCCCGACCGCGGACGTAGGCTTCGGTGACGGCATCCGGAGCGATGATGCCCACTTTGGCTCCGGCCTCGATGGCCATGTTGCACATGGTGAACCGGTCGCTCATGGGCAGACTTTCGATGACCGGGCCGGTGAATTCCATAGCCTTATAGCGTGCACCGTCCACGCCGATCCGGCCGATGGTGTAGAGGATCAAATCCTTGCCGCCGACCCACGGGCCCAACTCTCCGCTGAAAACGAATCGAAGCGATTCCGGAACCTTGAACCAGGTACGGCCCGTGACCAGGGCGGCGCCCAGGTCGGTTGACCCTACGCCGGTGGCGAAGGCCCCCAGTGCGCCATAAGTGCAGGTGTGGCTGTCCGCACCGATGATGACGTCCCCCGGCAGGACCAGACCTTGTTCGGGCAGCAGGACGTGTTCGATCCCCATGCGGCCGACTTCGAAGTAGTGGGGCAGTTGCTGGTCGCGGGCGAAATCGCGCAGTTCCTTGGCCTGTATGGCGGAATTGATGTCTTTGTTGGGGACGAAATGGTCCGGGATCATGGCGACCCGTTGCGGATCGAAGACCCGCTCCCCCCCGGCGTCCCTGAAAACCCGGATCGACATGGGTGCGGTGATATCGTTGGCAAAAGCAAAATCCAGGCGGGCTTCGACAAGATCCCCGGGCGTCACCTCCGGGCGGTCGCTATGGGCGGCCAGAATTTTTTCACTGATGGTCATCGGCATATCAGCTCTCCAGACACGTAGCGGTTGATTTCAGGATCGCAAACGAGCGTTGCAGGGGCAGGGGGCCCTCGGGTAAGGAGATGGAGGCGCGATACATGTAACAGTCTCCCCGGTAGTACATGTGGGTGACCACCACCGGTTGATCCTGATTCGAGTAGTAGATGTTTTCAACGAAAAAAAGCGGTGAGCCGTAGTCGGTGTCGAGCACGTTGGCCAGGTCCATCTCGGCGATGATGGATTCGACGCGCTGCTCAGCTCGTTTCAGACGGATGCGGGTGGATTCCTGGAAGACTTCAATGAAAGACCGCTTGGTCAGTTTTCGTCGCGGCAGCCGTCGCAAATGCCCCACGCGGAAGTAATTGATGAAATAGGAGACAATGTGGCCCTGGTGTCGTCGCAGTCGCCGGAGGCGTCCGACGCGTTCATCCCGACCGGCGCCCAGGAGGGTGCGAATGTGTTGGGGAGTCGGGATCGCAGCGATGTCCAACAGTTGGATTTCGAGTCGCGGGCTTCGTCCTGAGGCTGAATCGAACCATTCGCGGAAATCCCCACTGATCTGGATTTCCACCTTTTTCAATTCCGGAAGCGTCACCCGGGTGCCGGCTCCCTGACGGGCGGCGAGATAGCCTTCCTGAATCAGGCGTTCCACGGCCTTGCGGATCGTGATGGTGCTGACCCCGAATTCCAGCGCCAGGTCCTTGGCCGCCGGGATCCATTCGCCCCGTTGATAGATCCCACTGTGGATCCGGCTTTTGACGGTCGCCGCTACTTTGAGATACAGGGGGACGCCACGCTGCTGCATCGCCTTGCCTAATTCTCCGGTTGTATAAAACAGGGTGTCGCCAGGGCCTCCCGGCAGCGGCGTCGGTTGAAACGGATGCCGGCGCTGAAGCGCGTGAGCGTCACCTGCAACCTTGCGATGAGGTGTGTCTGCATCGGACCGCCGGCTGAAAAATCATGTTGGTATATCTTTATACAGACCATATGAACCGCAAGTCAAGCCCCAAAATGCCGACCGGCCGGGTGAGCGCGAGCGCCTTTTTCCCGTCTGGTTGGAGCGGATGCCGGCGCACCCTTTTCCTTGAAAGCGGGGCGTCGCGGAGCAGGAGGCAACTCCGGGCTTGAAAAACGCCGCGGCCGGCCATACGTTCTGCCTCGTCGCGATTCTTGCGGCTTCATTCATATCCTTACGGAGAGACAGGCATGATGCGGATTCTACGATTCGGTATGGTTTTTCTGGTTGCGGCGCTGATCGCCGTCGGGGGGACGAGCGCGTCGGAAAGCGGCGCTCGGCTCCAGTTGGAGGTCAAAGAGTTCTCCTTGAAGAACGGGATGTTGTTCCTGGTCGTGGAGCGGCCGGCGACCCCCCAGGTGGCGGTGCGCCTGGCGATCCGTGCCGGGTCCGCGCTGGAAGAGCGCGGTAAAACCGGCATTGCCCACATGCTGGAACACATGATGTTCAAGGGCACCAAGAACTTCGGGTCGACCGACTTCCAGAAGGACGCCGAACTCCAGGGCCGCATCGATGCCGCCTACGATCGGGTCAAGGCCGAGCAGGCCAAACGCAATCCCGACCTCCAGGTGATTCGGGAAAATCTCGCGGAGATGGAACAGTTGAGGCTGGAAGCCCAGAAACTGTACATCCCGCAGGTCTTTTCCTCTCAGCTTGGGAAAAACGGTGCGGTCGGCGTCAACGCCTTCACCAGCCAGGATCAAACCCAATACGTCGCCTCTGTGCCGTCCGACATGATCGAGCAATGGTTCGCGATCATCAGCGAACAGCTATTCGAACCGTCCTGGCGCGAATTTTACGTCGAAAAGGAAGTCGTGCAGCGCGAGTGGGCCTTTCGCTACATCAACAATCCGGAGGGCGCGGCCTGGCTCGACCTGAATGCAACGGCCTACACCGCCCACCCTTACCGCAATCCGGTCATCGGTTGGAAATCCGACATGGAAGGGTTCAGCACCCGGGATGCCATGGAATTCCACTCGAAATACTACCATCCGGCCAACGCGGTCTGCGTGCTGGCAGGGGATGTGACCCTGGCCGACGCCCGACGGCTGGCCGAACGATACTTCGAGCGCTACCCGACCGGACCGCGCGCACCGGAATCGGTCACGGCGGAGCCGCCCCAACAGGGGCCGCGCAAGAGCGTACGTTTCCTGGAGGGGGCGCGCACGCCCGTGGTTCGCATCGGCTTCCACGGTGCACGCATCAACACGCCCGACTTCTTCGCTCTGGATGCGCTGACCATGGTGCTGAGTCAGGGGCGCAGCGCCCGTCTGACCCAAAACATCGTCGAACAAGGGTTGGCGGTCGAAGCCTGGGCCGGGAACCCCGACCAGCGCTACGGCGGGATGCTGATCCTGGGCGGCTCGCCCAACGAACCCGCTGAATTGAAGCGGCCGGGAACCGCCGACGAGGAAAAACGCACCGCTTATCTTGCGGCCTGCGAATCCGTGGAGCGGGCCCTGCTCGCCGAGTTGGAAAAGCTCAAGACCGAATTGGTTGCACCCCAGGAGCTCGAGCGTCTGAAGAAGCTCAATCGGCGCGATTTCATCGATCGGCTGCGCAGCAACGAAAGTGTCGCCGGAACCCTGGCGACGCTGGAAGTGCAGGCCGGGTGGCGTTACCTCAACGACTACTTGGGCCGGATGGAGGCCGTCACCCCCGAAGACATCCGGCGAGTGGCCCGGGAATATGGCCGATCCGAGAACCAGACGACGAGCTACGTAATCCCGGGCGGAGCGGCGCGCGGCCCGGCCGAAGCCTATGCGGAGGTCCGCTCGCTCAGCGGCAATGCCGCCGCCGAACGCGAACTTTACCAGGGGCCGCTTCGGAATCATTCGATTTATCCGACGCCCGCCGGATGGAAACACCCGCTGTCCTTTGACCGCCATCCGCATCGCGTAGACTATCCCGAAGCCGTTCAGATGACGATCGGCGGGGCCCAGGTGTTTTTTCTGCCCGACCCCGAGCTGCCGATCATCGACATGACGATTTACCTTCGATCCGGTGCAGTCGACCTGCCGGATTCCAAGGCCGGATTGACGGACCTTCTGGACAGCACGATCATCCGCGGCGGAACCGAGAGCTACACGCCGGTGCAGTTGGCCGGGCTTCTCGATGACAACGCCATCAAAATGGGCGTGGACATCGGCTTGGAAGAAACCGCCGTCAAGCTCTCGGTGATGTCCTCCGACTGGGAGAAGGGGCTCGGGATTCTGCAAGAGGTGCTCACCCGGCCGCGATTCGATGCCAAAGTGTTTGGAGTAGCGAAAGAGCAGGAAATGGCCAACTTAAGGCGGCAAGGTGAGGACGCCCAGGCCGTGGCCATGCGAGAGGCCCTGATCCAGCATTTCAAAGACCATCCCTACGGCAGGGATCCGCTGGCCGCGCTGAACACCATCCCGGCCATCACCCGCGAGGACATGATTCGGTTCCTTTCCACCTACTTTGTTCCCGCCAACATGGTGGTGGCGATTTCCGGGGATATTCAACTCGAGCCGGTGCGGCATACGTTGAGCCGGTTCATCGCCGGCTTGCCGGCCGGCGAGCCGGCGCCGCGGCCGACGGCGGCTCCATTGACAGGCCCGCCCGCGGTCGCCCTGATTCACAAGCCGGGGCAGGTCCAGTCCAATGTCGTGGCGATACTGCCCGGCCTTACCCGTGCCGACCCGGAGTTTTGGAAACTGAACCTTTTAATGAGCGTTTTCGGCGGAAACGACTCACTGATGTACACCCGGCTGCGGGATGACCTCGGATATGTCTACTCCGCCGGATTCTATCAAACCGCCAAATGGCAAGCAGGGCTTCTCGTGGGAGTCATCGGCTGCAAGGGGGACAAGGCCGGAGACGCCATCCTTGAAACGGTCAACATCATGAAATCCCTGCATCAGGGTATTCCCGGCCGCGAGCTGGAACTCAAACGCCTGGACACGTTGAACAGCTTCGTCTTCAATGTGGACACCAAAGCGGAGCTGGTTCAGGCGTACAGCCGCTACGCCATGCGCCGTGAGCCGCTCGACACGCTGAATCGGATCCAGGACGCATTTTTCACCAGCACGCAGGACGAACTCCAGCACCTTGCACGACGGCTGCTCGACCCCCGGAAGATTCAGGTGGTGGTCGTGGCCGATAAGACGATTTCGGTTTCCAAAGCCGACGGCCGGACGATCCGGCTCGAGGACGACCTGAAGGCGCTTTCGCAGAACCTGGGCTTGTCGTTTCAGGAAATTCCACTGCGTTAATTTTCCTTGCGGTTACAGTAGGTTGGTGTTAGAATATCCAGAAAATAGGCCCTGTTCCTTCCTCTGGCACGGCTCCCCTCCCATCGGCCGTGTATCGTGCTGAAGGTGAAACCCAAAAAAACCGCCCCACCGCAACCGGCGGGTGATGGTGAATGGCTTTTTTCTGTGGAGGAAAGCAGGGCATGGAACAACCTGGTGACGCTCTCTTATTAGGCCGGATGGCGCCGGCCGGCCCTGACCATCCGAATTCGGCCACGGTCCCATCCGCGGACTTCCTGCTTCATCAAATGGCTGCCACGATCCAGGAAGTATTCTGGGTCAGCCTGCCGGATATGAGTGCATTGCTGTTTGCGAGCCCCGGCTTCGAGCGCGTTTGGGGGCAGCCGTGGGAACAAGCGCCGCATCCGCCAGCCGCCATCGTCGGGGCCGCGCACCCGGAGGACCTTCCGCGGGTGCTCAAGGAAATCCGCTCGATTCGTGACAGCCCGCGGGACATCGAATATCGCATCCTCCGGCCGGACGGCGGCATTCGCTGGATTCGCAACCGAGTGCGGGGCGTCTATGATGAATCCGTCCGGTTGACGGCGCTGGCCGGTGCGGCATCCGATATCACCGAACGCAAACTCTTCCAGAAAGCACTGATCGAATCGCATGCCCGTTTTGTCACCGTTCTCGACAGCATCGATGCGGATATTTATGTGGCCGATCTGGACACCCACGAAATCCTTTTCGTGAACCGGCATTTGCAGGCTGGCTACGGACGGGAGCTCAGGGGACGGACGTGCCGGGAGGTTTTCCCTCGGGAAACCGGTCCCTGCGCCCGCTGCGCCGATTCCGAGCGGGTCGGCTCGGGCGGTCAACCCGGAACGGGGTTTGTCTGGGAAAGCCGCAGCGAGGACACCGGGAAATGGTACCTCAACTACGACCGGGCCATTAAGTGGGTGGACGGTCGTTTGGTCCGGCTTCAGATCGCCACGGACATTTCCCGGTTAAAAAATCTTGAAATGGAGACGAACCGATTTCGAGATCGGCTGCAGCAGGCCGAAAAAATGGAGGCCATCGGTACGCTCGCCGGCGGAATCGCTCACGACTTCAACAATATCCTGACGGCCATTCTGGGGCACACCGAAATCGCCATGATGGGAGCCGGAGCGTCATCTGCAGTGAATCGCAATCTGCAGCAGGTCCTCAAGGCCGGCCATCGCGCCCGGGATCTGGTCAGGCAAATCCTGACGTTCAGCCGGGAGTCCGATTGCGAATTCAAACCGGTTCAGGTCGGCCTCATCGTCGAGGAAGCCTTGAATCTGATGCGGGCCTCGCTGCCTTCAACGATATCGATCCGCACGCAGCTCCTCAGCCAAACCGAGGTCATGGCAGACCCCACGCAGATTCACCAGGTGATCATCAATCTGTGTACGAACGCGGCCCACGCCATGCGTCAGAACGGCGGCGAGGTCTTCATCGGTCTTGAAGGCTGCCGCCCGGCTCCGGCCTTCTTAAGCGAACATCCTGAGCTGCGGCCGGGCGCCTATCAGAAGCTCACTGTTCAGGACAGCGGTCACGGTATTCCTGCCGAAATCCGGTCGCGCATCTTCGAGCCGTTTTTCACCACCAAACACCGCGGGGAAGGAACCGGAATGGGCCTGGCGGTCGTATCCGGCATCGTCAAAAGCCACAAAGGCGCCATTGTCGTTGAAAGCCGGATCGGAAAAGGCACCCGGTTCGACGTCTATCTGCCGAACTCGGCGGTTTGCCGAAAGGCCGATGGCGGTGCGTGAGCAGGCCTTGACCGTGCGCGGCCTCCGGAAGCGGGGGCGCGGTGTTCTCCCAGCTCAGGCCAGCTGCCGGCGTCGGCTCGGCCGCTGCTGAATCCCTCGATCAAATCCCAGAACAGCGTCTCCAGGCCGGGATGCGGCGGCGGCTGCGCCGGCACCAGGCCGGAGGTAAACCCCCTGCGCATGAATTCCCGGATGAAGTCCGGCTCGGCGCTGATCACGTGAACCGGAACCGACCAGGGCTGGTCCTCGCCAATGAGCTCGACGCACGGTTGATGATCGCCCACCACGATGACGAGTCCAGACCCATCGATAAAGCGGCGCATGAAGTTCTTCAGCACCGTCATGACGTGGACGACGGCGTGGCTGTAAGCCGGGGACGCCTCGGACAACTGGGCCCAACCGAAGGGGAAGCGCACGGGCAGAAGGGTGTGAAAAACGGAGCCGTCGCCGATCCGGTCCCAGTCGTCAAGGTAAGGTGCCTGGATATCGAAGGCCGCGTGGCTGCCGGTCAGAATCACCTCGGCGAACAACGGGGCGGGCGCCGCCTGGATGGTCCGGCGTGCCACCCAGTCCAGCACGAATTGATCCGGCATGGGGGCGAAGCCGAAGGTCGGGCCGCGGTAGCCGAAATCCGGTGCGATGAACACCTGGCCGTAGCGGTAATAAGCGCCCTCGGACCAGGGCCAGAAGGTTGCCGGCATGGCGCGGACCGTGCGGTAGCCGGCCCGGTTGAAATATTCGGCCAGGGGCACGAGACGCGACGCCAGCAGCAGGTCGTGCGCGATCTGGCTGTCGATGCGGACGCCGCTGGCCAACGTGGCGTGGGACAGCCAGGATCCTCCGCCGAAGGTCGGGGCGGATAGATAGGCCGAGCACATGTCGAAGCCGATGGACCGCAGCTCCGCTTCCGCCGCCCGTACGGCCGGAAGGACGGTTGCGGCATGGCGCGGGTCGCTGAAGGCGCTCATGCCGTAGGACTCGACCACGATCAGAACCACCGAGGTTCGGTCCAGCTCGCGCAGGTCGTTGCTGGCGTGAAGCGCCCGCTGCATGGCTTGCCCCAGGAGCGCCTGGTGCCGGTCCCGGATTTCACCCAGGTTCAGGATGAAGCCCACTTCCTCGGCCACCCGCGGAACAACGGACCCGCCGACCCAGCCCGCGGGCGCGCCCGCGGCGGCAGCCAGCACCACACCCGACCAAACGGTAGCGGCCAGGCGGATGTTCCGGTGCGCCGGTGGGCGGCCTGCCAACCCGTCATGCAGGATCTTGAGCGTCACCCAACAACTCCAACTCAGACCCGCGATGATCGTCCCGGCGCCGAGCATCCCCGCCAGCAGCGTCTCCAGTGGCCGGGTCAGCCAGAATAAAAATATCAGGTCCGGCAGGCGCTGGGAATCCAGAAACAGGCTGAAGGCGCGGTTGAAGACGGCCGGGACCAGGCGGTCGGTCCACTGAAACAGCTTGAGCAGTATTACGCCCGCCGTGACGGCGGCATAAACGGCCGGTCTGAAACGCCGACCCGGACGGACCAACAGGCACATGGCGGCCAGCAGACAGAGCCCGTCCAAGGAGATCCGCCACTGCGAGCCCCCATCCGTCTTTCCGAATGGAATCTCCAGGCATAGAAGGGCGTTGAGGAATAAAAACGCCGCCGCGAACCGGAGCGCCGGCAGCCACGGGCTCGGTGGCGCTTCATGAAGGGGCCTGTCGGTGCGGAAGCAAATGCAGTTCATGACGATCCTCGGCCCTTTTTTCGGCTCAGGGATCACCCGGCCGGGCGCCGGCTACACCCTCCAAAAACTCGCAGGCGCGCTGCATCGATTGTGCCCAGGAGGGGCTCGTTGAAAACGTCTGCCGGGCGGCCAGGCCCATTGCCGCCAACCGTGCGCGGTCGTTGTGGAGAAATTCGAGATGGCGACCAACGGCCGCATGATCCCCGGCCGCCACCAGAAATCCGTTGCGCGCGTGATGTACGAACTCCCTCACGCCTCCGTCTTCAGAACCGATTACCGGCAAGCCGAAGCCCATAGCCTCGAGAGCGGCGATGCCGAAGCTCTCGTGCGCGAAGGGCATGACGAAGACTTGGGCGGACGTGAACAACGCGCGCAGATGATCGCCGTCCACGGTATCGAGCAATTGCACCTGCGCTCCCATCGCCCGACCGGAAATAAAGTTCCGAATGGCGCGCGTGTGCTTGCGGTCGGCTGTCAGACTGCCCGCGACGGCCAGCCGCCACATGGCAGGCGGCAGGCGTGACAGGCTTTCCAACAGGGAATCCAGGCCCTTGACGGGCGAGAGGTTGCCGACGAACAGCAACTGCAGCGGGCCGGCTCGATGGCTGCGTTCGAGGATGGCTTGCTGCGATAGGCTCTGCCCCAATCGGTCCCCGGCCGGGGGGACGACCTGCATCGGGGCGTTATCCGCCGCCAGCCTTCGGGCCGCGTCGCGGGTGTAGCGGCTGGTCAGCAGAAACCCATCGGTCGTTCGAAAATAAAGCCGCTCCATCCAACCGTAGGCGCAATTGAGAAGCCGGCGGCGGGGCTGCCGGCAAAGCACCTGGTGCACGATGGCGACGATCGTCGATCGCCGCCGGACGCGAATGCGGCGGTTGGCGCGTATCAGGGACGGATGGCACAACCCGTCCTGCAGCAGCAGGTCCCACCTGCGGTGGGTCAGCCGGGCCGTCGTTGCGCCGGAGAGGTTGTCCAGAAGGCCCCACGCATAGGGCTTCAAGGGCAACGAGATCACCTCCACCCGGTGGCCGCGTGCGCACAGGGCATCCCGCAGAAATCGGTCGTAGAGATATCCGCCGGTCAGGGTGTCGATTCGGCCGCGGATGACCAGGCCGACCTGCATCAGATCGTTTCCCGGTAGGCCGCCCAAGCACTGGGGGTTTCCCAGATCGTCACGGCGACTTCGCGCAGGTCGGCGTTTGGGAATCGGGGCTGCAGGGTGCGGCACAGGATTCGCGCCAGATGCTCGATGCTCGGGTTGAGCCCCTGAAACTCCGGAAGATCGTTCAGGGTCTTGTCGCGGAAACCGGCCAGCGCCTCATCGAGCGCCGTCGACATCGCGTCGATATCCGCCAGGAACCCGTGGGGGTCCAGGCCGTTGCCGCTCAGTCGAAATTCGATGCGGTATGCGTGAGAATGAAGTTGGTTCTCCAATCCGAAATCCGCGCCGATCAGGTAATGCTGAGCGATGAGCTCGCCCTGGACTGCAACGGTGTACATTCGGATGCCTCCTCATCAGTCTGGATAAGCAAAAACGACCTGAAGCGCTTCCTCCGGCCGGCGGTCGAGCAGGTCATAGGCTTCCGCCGCATGCTCGACCGGCATTTCGTGAGTGATGAGCCGGGCCGGCCGCGTGAGACGAATCATCTCCCAGGCGGTCTCCCTGCGCCGCTGCCGGTCCCAGCGCGCCGATAAATCCGTGGGCAGGGTGCTCACCTGACTGGCGATCATGCGGATGCGGCTGCGGTGAAAACGGCTGCCGAGGTTGATCCCGGCCGACGAGGTTCCATACCAGGAGCCTATGACGATGCGGCTGCCGAACCCGGCCAGTTCGATGGCGGCATTTAGGGCGGATGGTTCGCCCGAGAGTTCGAACACCAGGTCGGCCATGGCGCCGCCGGTGCCGGATGCCAGCTGCGACTTCAGCTGGGTGATCTCCCCAGGATCCCAGGCGGCATGCGCGCCCATATCCAGAGAGGCCCTGCGCCGGCGTGGAATGGGATCGACGGTGAAAAGCCCGCGCAGCGGATGCCGGCCAAGCAGGGCCGCCGTGAGCAGTCCCACGATTCCCTGGCCGAGGACCGCCGCCGTTTCGCCGATCGCCGGGCGCCCGTCCAGCGTCAGGGTGACGGCGGTCTCCATATTGGCGAAAAATAATGCGTCGTGGTCGTTCAGGTTGTCCGGAATCGGCACGATTTCGGTCGTTCTTATGGCGAAGTGGCTGGCATGCGGGTGAAAGCAGAACACGCGCCGCCCCAAGAGGCGGTCGGAAACATCCGGGCCGGTTCCGACCACATGGCCGACGGCGGCATATCCGTAGCGCAGCGGATAGGCCGCCGGCCCGGCCAGCGATGCCAGCCCTGCGTCCAAAGGCTGGTCTGGCGGCACCCGGCCGCGATAGAACAGGAGTTCGGTGCCGGCGCTGATGGCCGACCGATGCGCTTGAACAAGGACTTCGCCCGACTCCGGCGGGCGGAACGCTTCACGGTCCACGCCGATATGGAAGGGGCCGTGCATGATGACGGCGGTGCGGTTCATGCGGCCGTCCATCGCGGGCGGCCCCATATGACGAGATCGCGCCCCAGGGTCTGGTAGAACGGATGGTCTATGTGCAGATCGAGCGTCCGGTCCGACTCGCCGGGGTCGATCACGGGCAGGCCGCCGACCAGTTGCGGGCTGATGGTGACGATGACCACATCCGCCAGCCGTTGCCGCAGGAAACTGGTAATCACCCGGGCGCCGCCTTCCACCATGACGCTGTTGACCGCCCGCTCGGCCAGTGCCTGCATCAGGGCGGGCAGGTCGATACGGCCGTCGGATGCCGCGGAGCAGGGCATTGGGTCCGCGCCGGACCGGCTCAGCCTGCGAATCCGCTCCGGCGGTGCGGCCGGAGCGTGGATCAGCCACGGCCGCACGTCCGGCCGCTGAAGCAGGCGAGCCGCCGGCGGGGTTCGCAAACGGGTGTCCAGAACGACGGGATGGGGGTGGGGGCCATCCACCTGCTTGACCGTCAAACGGGGATCGTCCGCCAGGATGGTGCCGATCCCCACCAAGATCACATCGCACCGCGCCCGGATGGAGTAGGTGAGATGCATGGATTCGGCCCCGCTCAGCCGGATGCGCTCGCGCCTCCGGCCGGCAATGCTGCCGTCGACGCTCTGGGCATAGCTTAACACCACGAACGGACGGCGCCGCCTGGAACGGAACTCGGCCGCTTCCGACAGGAGGGCGCTCAAATCCGGCAGCCCCCGAACGAAGCGATGGCGGGCAGTAGGATCGGAGAGTTCGTTTTCCATTTCTTCCGGGCGTTAACGGGCGGCGTCCGCGCTCGGGGTGCCCATCAGAATCCTGTCTTCAGGCTGCCACAGACGCACATCGCCGGCACCGGTCATCACCAAAGACAGTGCCGCCGTCAGGGTGAGGGTCGCGGCACCTGCGGGCATCGCCGGAACCAGCCAAAACCCGCATAGCAGGCTTAATAGCATTGCAGCAACCCGGGCGACAACCCCTAAAACACAAAGGGCGGCGCACGCCAGCACGCCCACGCGGACGGGCGCGGGCACATCGCGCCATCCGTCATCCGGCGTTGCGAAAACGGCCAGGATCAGGCTGAGCGCCACGGCGAACCGCAGCGCCAAGGGCAGGCTGCGGGCCAGCACCGCCCGCGCCATGCCGCCCCGTGTTCGAGGGGACGTTCGGTCGGGCGACACGGCCGAGCGGCAGATGATATGCCAGTCCATGCCCAAACTGGCTCCCAGCGCCAAGGCCATGACCCAAGCCGCCGGCTGCGTGGCCTCCGGCTTGAAAACCGGCAGCAGCGCCAAGGCGGCGAAGACCATTTGGCATCCGGCCACCCACCGAGCGTCCGGCCGCGGGGGCACCGGCTTAACCGAACAGCCGACGGCGCGGCGCAGCCGGATTGCCGCCTGCAGCAGGTAGTAGCCGATGCCGACCCAAAGATAGGGCAGCGGGGCTTTGGCGCTGATTACCAGGAGCAGACCGGCCAGCAGCAACCCGAGCGCATCGGCCTGAGTGTCGAGATACGCTCCCAGGCACGTGACGTTTCCAGTGATGCGCGCGACTTGGCCGTCGGCGAAATCCATGGCCACCACGGAAAGATAGACCAGCCCCGGCAGCCAGTCCCAGACGGTGCCCGCCGCCATGATCGGCGTCTGGAAAAGAAATCCGGCCAGCGACGCTGCCAGCGCCGCCCGCGCCATGGTGATCACATTGGCAGCGCCGAGGGATGGATGCAATCCAGGGACGTCGGGGGGATGATTGCGATCCAAGGAGGTTCGCAGGCGCCAAAGAAACCAGGATAGAACGACGACGGTGGGAATGCTCCAGCGAATGGCTGCGCCCAGGCTGACCCGCAGCGCCAGGGCGCCGGCGACGCTGACGGTGCCGGCGGCGCCGATTGCTGCAAGGACGGCCCACTGGCGCCGAAGGCGGTCCATTGCCGGCCGAGGTGCGCTCATGTTTTACCCGCGTCAAAGCCGTTGACGAAACGGTTCTTGATGTAGTGTTCCAGGTCCGCCAAAATATCCGCCGGTTCGGTGCCGGGCCCGGCCGACGGCTGCAACTGATTTATTTCTGACAGCGCCGACTGCGGGCTGCGGCGCGGGCTGCCGGTAAAGTCCAGCATCGGCTCTCCGCGGCGAATGCGTTCCAGAAAAGCGGTGGACTCGGCCCGAAGAGGATCGGGCAGGTCGGCCGTGTGGTTTCGGAACAGCACCCGAGCGGCCAGGCTGCGGGCCTCTCTCCCGGCGAAACGGTTGAGGGTGGCGATTTTCGCGGGCAGAGCTCCGGCGTGAAATTCGCGGCATAGGGCCTCATCCGACTTTGCGAAAAAGCCGTTCTGGTAAAGGCCGGCATCGACATCCAGGTCCGGTATGAACGGGTAACGGTAGTGGCGGTGGTGGCGGATGATGCGCTCGAAAACGTGCGGGCGGGACTCCAGCCATTCGAGGTTTGTCTGCATGCATTGGCGGCGATCGGGGTCGATCCGCTCGAGGTAGCGTTCATGAGGCGGAAGCAGGATGGCCGGTTCGCCGAAGCGTTTGCGGGCCACCCAGGTGGTATCGGCTATGGATTCGAGTCGGGTTTCCCGTAGATCGGGCAGGTCCAGGCGCAGCCAGAGGGTCTGCTTGGGATAAGGAATTGAAGATCCGATCGACACCACCGGTGCCTGAAACGCCAGGCGGGTGCCGAATTCACTGCCCGTCAGCAGAGCCAACGGATGAGGTCCCAGGCTGCTCCGGATCACGGCAGGGAGTTCCTCTGCGCGCTGTGCGTCCACATCCCTGCGGAAACAGCCGTCCAGGTACAGCCACATCTTCGGGTCGCTGGAAAGAATCCGAGCGAGCCTTAAAGCAGCCTCTACGTCGGACATGGCCTCGTGGGACGGGCCCGTAAAAAGTTCGTTGAGCGACCCGATGTCCTCCAGCTTCAAAGAGGCTTTTCCGTTGAGGACCGGCCACTGCAGCACGTCGCCGCGATAGAGCCAGTAAATGATGGCAATGGGCAGAAGGTCCATCCGTCGGCAGTGGCTGGCATATTGATGCGTGTAAGGCGGCAGCAGGTTACGGTAAAAGGAAAAGCGCAAAAACTCATCATCGAATCCGATCGAATTGTAGCCGATGCTCGTGGTCCCCGGCCGGTTCACTTGCGCATGGATCTCTCGCATCGCCTCGTATTCACAGCGGCCCGACGAAAAGCGGTCGGTGCGGATGCGGTTGACCAGAATGGCCTGGGGGGAGGGGACCACATCCGGCCGCAGCCGAATCCGGACGCTGAAGCGCTCCAGTTCATTCAGCCGGAGGTCCGTGCGGATGGCTGCAAATTCGAGAATCTGATCGAATGCCCGATTCAGGCCCGAGGTCTCGGTGTCGTAGAAAAGAAACGTGTCGGCCATGCGCCCATCTGTGTTCCGTACGGCCGTCCTTTGTCAAGAAAAAACGGCGAAAAGCGCACGGCACACGGTGTGCGGTGCAGGAAGCAAGCCGCTGGATTAGCGGATATTCGGGATGGCTGCTTGGGTCGTGGGCCCCGAACCTTGGACACAGAGCCGGTTACTGGGTGGTGATAACCAAATCGTCGTGGGCGTAGCCGAATTCGGTCAGCAGGTCGCCCACGGTTTTCACGATTTCATCGGGGGGCAGTTTGGTTTCCACGTAGATGTTCGTCTTGCGGATTTTTTCCGGGATTCTCAGCTGGTCCGAATAACGCGAGAAAGAGGGCTTCAAGTCGTCGTAAAGCCAGAGCACTTTTTCAAAATCCTGAGAGTGGGTGGAAGCGAAACAGTTGCATAGCGTGGTCAACATGTCCTCCCAGGTTTTTACCGGGTACGTGTTGCCCTGGAAGCTGAAGGAGGTAATCGTTTTGTCTGCAAAGAATTCGGGTTTCTTGGTTTTGATGTCGGAGCTGTTGTCGGAGAGCACGGGGAAGGACGGAGCCATCCGCGTGTTGGATGGGGGGGGCGCCGGGGGGGCATTGACCTGCTCGCGCGCAAGCGCCCACTGTTCGAAGTGGGCCCGAATGAATTCCTCCACCACTCCCGGATCGGCTTTGTAGCCGCATATTTTTTCGGTCGCATCGCTTAAAATTTCCACCAGGATCTTATTCGGCCCTGTCAGCACCCGGTTCCAGGCGTCCGGCAGGACATTGGCCGCCATTTTGCGCTTATGTTTCTGATAGGCCGTTTTGGCCGACTCGAGGTATTCACCGCTGAGGATCTTGTCCCGGCTTAAAAAAGCCATCAGGTCTAACGCCATGTCCTCCGGCTTTTGTTCGAACAAATCGCAGACATGGCAGCGTTTCTGGGCCAGGCTACCCTTGACCGTCGGCAAGTAAAACCACCAGCGGGCCCCATCGGTGTGCGCGGCAAGGTCAACGCCTTCGCGGGCGGCAAAGGCAACGAGTTGCTTATGCAGTTCATCCGGGTTTTCGCCCGGACGCTTCACGTCCAGAATCATCTTGCCGACGCCGTCGATGCGCAACGCATAGGACACCGTCACGGACTCGGACGAAAAATCCGGGTAGACCTCTTCCACGTTGAAAATATCCCAACCCAGCAACGACAGCAACCTCAAAGCCACGGCCTGTCTGATGGAGGCCTCATCGAGGGAATGCATTTTTTTATTGGACTTGAGGTCCTTGACAAAGGCCATGACCGGCTTTTTCATGATGTCCTCCAGGCAGAATACAGGGCTTGTGGCCCCGCCAGGCAGCGCCTGCAACGGTGCCTGTTGCATATATCGGTCACCTTATTTCCGGACTTGAGCGACGGCGCATCCTTCGGCTCATGTTTTGTGGCGACAGTGACGATACCTTTCTCGGGCGTGTTCGATCGGAGGCAACGCGATGGGGTCTAAAATTTTATTCTGGCTGGCGGCGGCAATGGCGGTCCTGGGGGCGCATTCGGCTGAAGGAAACCTCTTTTATTTTTTTGCCGTCCATGCGTCGATGCTGATGATCGGAACCTCGCTCCATCGCCGTGAGAAACGAAGACGTAAGCCTGCCCGGGTGGGCACTTCACTTCCTAAACCCGCGCCTGCCAACACCAAGCCCAAGCCCATCTGACCATTCAGAATCATCTGCCGGGGGCGACCGCCTTTCCGATTGATCGCAGCAGCAAGAAAACCAGGTCATTTCTGTAGCTTCTTGCCGAATTCTGACAATTTTTTGACACCCATATCCGGGAAAGCAAGTCCAAAATTGGAACCACGACAGGTTGTTAAACTAAACAACTATTTGAAAATTATATAAAAACATGTTTTTTTAGTGTCTTGGCATGATAGTTGTATAGATCTGTAGAGAATCAGGAATTAAAGTCTGCCATTCAAAAAGACGATAAACTTACCAGATTTGCATCGCTCACGAAGACAAGAGGGTGAGAGCATGAAACATAGCAAGGCACTATCCCACAAATTCGACTATGATAGTGGTTACCTGGTCAAAAGCCCTTGTCGGAACTGCGGCACCTACGCAGCGTTTCCGGATTGCATGGACCGGTGTGCGTTGCTGGATCGCGTTCAGAATGCGCTTTGCGACAGCCTTTCCAGCGTGCACAACTATTCGGCGGCGGAATCTTATTGTCTCCCGCTGGAGGTGCTGGACCGGATTTAATGTCCGTCGATGCGAGCGGCAGCCCTTCGCTTCACGGCAGTCATGTGTGAAGGCGGCGCTCCCAATTGTATTCACGCGAGGTGACGACGTCCTCCATCCGCCGGATGCGTTTTTCCATGCCGTCGTAGCGGCGCTTTAAGCGTTGGGCGGCTTCGTGCCGGGATGAAGTGTAGACATCATAGAACTGCTGTTCGTCCGGTGAAGATATCGGCAGCGCCGGCTCCGGCTTCATGATCAGTGCCGCCAAGATATAAAGAATCATGGCCGGCCACAGGCCGGAAATGATGAGCAGGGCTACCGCCAGAAACCTCACCCAGAACACTGAAAAATCGAAGTGCTCCGCCAGACCCCGGCAGACGCCGAAAATCGCGCCCTGTCGGGATCGATAGATGCCCCTGCGATCCGTCTTCATTCTCTGCGATCCTCCTGCCTGCGATCAAACAGAATCGTTTCAAGCGTTTCAATTCGCTTCTCCAGCCGCGTTAGGCCTTGGTAGATTTCCTGGATCACTCTGGCATCTTCAGCCGTTGCGGCACGATCCCCGCTCCCTTTGAACAGCTTGATACCCAGTGCGACGACGACCGCCGCGATACCGGCTAAAACCAAGACCAGAGCTCCCTCGACAAAAATGCTCACGTGCACTCACTCCTTCCGTCCGGCCGTGAACCGGATCGATCGTCCTGCTCCAAAACGATCTTACGATATCCGGCCGCAGCCATCAACCCGATTTAAGCGGTCTTTCCGGTGTCGGCGGAGCGCCTGGCTTTCAGTCTCTCCAGCTCGCGCTCGATGTCCTCGTCTACCGAAAGCCGATTGAGCTGATCTTCCAGGTTGTGCCTGCGGCCGAAGTTCACCAGTTCGGCTTCGGCCTCCATGCGTTCGATGCGGCCTTCAAGCTCGTCGAACTTGAAGACGGCCTCGGTGCTATCCACCCGGCGCATGTCCTCCTGTGCGCGGCGTTTGCGCTCGGCATGGATGTGTCGCTGCACGAGCAGACGTTGCTTTTCCCGTGCGGATTTCAATTTTTCTTCGAGCTGGCGGATGTCCTCCTGGTACTGATCGGACAGGGACCGGTGATCGCTGAGCTCACGGTCGAGGGTTTCCGAGCGCTCCTGGTACCGGCGTTTTTCAACCAACGCTTCCCGGGCGAGGTCGTCCCGGCCCTTGCTGACCGCGAGGTCGGCCTTTCCGGACCAGAACCGGCAGCGCTCTGCAGCTTCGTCGCGTTGGCGCTGCGCTTTCTTGGCTTCGGCCATGACTCCGGCACAGGCTGACTTCAGCTCTACCAGGGTATCCTCCATTTCCCGGATCATCAGCCGGATCAGTTTCTCCGGATCCTCAGCCCGGTCCAGCATTGCATTGATATTGGAGCTGATGATGTCACGAAAGCGTGTGAAGATGCCCATGAAATCCTCCAAATTTGCCGCCTCCATCGAGCGGCGGGTTAAAATGTTAACGCCATATACCAAATTGGTGAATATGATTGCGGTGGAATTGCATGGTCGGTGCCAAGTCCAAAAATGTGTTATCTGGCTGAAATAAATTAAAATAGTCATTGACATCAAATTTAGTTATCAACTATTATAACCATAAAAAGGTAAAAAAACCTAAATAATGGTAAATAAAGCCAATCAATGCCAAGGCTAAATAAACATATAAGCGCTTCGGTGGAAGCGCTTGGTCAGTCGGATGCTTTTCTCGCCTTTCAGGAAGGGTTGTCGCGAGTGGCACCTATCCAGCGACCCGTATTGCTGGTTGGTGAGCGTGGAACCGGAAAAGAACTGGCTGCGGCGCGGCTGCACTACCTTTCGGGGCGCTGGCAGAAACCTCTGGTCACCCTGAATTGTGCGTCTCTGTCCGCATCGCTGATCGAATCCGAGCTTTTCGGCTATGAGCGCGGGGCCTTCACCGGCGCATTGCAGCGGCGGGTTGGTCGTTTCGAAGTGGCGGACGGCGGAACGCTTTTCCTGGACGAGATCGGCAACGTACCCATCGAAGTCCAAGAGAAAATCCTCAGAGCAGTCGAGTACCAGATCTTCGAACGCGTGGGCAGTGCTGAAAAGGTGGCGGTGGATGTACGCATTTTGGCAGCAACCCATGCGAACCTGCCGGAAATGGCAGCCGTTGGTCGCTTTCGACCGGACCTTCTGGATCGGTTGTCCTTCGAGGTTTTGACCGTGCCGCCGTTGCGGGAGCGCACCGGCGACATCTTGCTCCTGGCCAGACATTTCGCTGTCAGCATGGCCCGCGAGATAGAGCGTGCGGAGATGCCCGATTTCAGCGCCGGGGCATTGGACGTCCTTGAAGGCTATCGGTGGCCGGGGAATGTCCGTGAGTTGAAAAACGTCGTCGAGCGGGCGGTCTATCGGTCGGATTCCCCGCTCATTACCGAGATCGTTCTGGATCCCTTTGCCGGCGTTTTGAAAAAGGTTGAAACACCGGTCCGGCCGGGCCTCAGCCGCGTGTCGGCCCAGGTTCCGGAGACGGGATCGGATCCGCTGGCCGTGCCGATGAAGAAGGCCGTTCTGGACTTGAAGATGCGCATGCTGACGTATGCCCTGGAACGCTCCCGTTACAATCAGCGCAAAGCGGCGGTCCTGCTTGGCCTGAGCTATGATCAGTTCCGAGGTCTCTATCGCCGCTGCCACGAACTCCGGCTTGACGATGATCCGACCGCCACTTGAATATTCCTGTTGCAAGCTTGTCGGCGGCGGACAGGTCATGGCGCCGGCCGCGGACTTGCGCAAGCCGGGCGACTGTTACTCCGGCAATAAAATAGGTTCAAAGTGGCCCTATCACTCATCGGCGGGGCGGGTTTTCGGCCGCAGCGTGCCGCAACCATCCGTTCAACGAACCAACGTACGGCAGCAAGCCCGCTCCATACTTGTCCGGACAGCCCCGGAGGACCGATACCCACGCAGCCGCCGGCCGTCTCTGCCTGCCCGCAGTTCCTCTAGACGGCTGGCTGGCATGGCAGGGTCAGCTGAAAAATTGGTTGCGGTGCGCTGCGGCCGAAAACCCGCCCCGCCGGACCTCGGCTGGAGATGTGCCAATTGCCGGAATAATAATTTTCTTGAAAGGGGAAACCCATGATCGCGGTTCTATCCGGATGGCCGACCGAACTGTTGCCGCTGGCAACAGTGGCGTTAGGTCTCATCGGCCTTGTGTTTCTCGTCGTGCTGGTGCGGCGCAGACCAGCGGCGGCCCCGGCGGACATCCGTGAAGCGGCCGACGATTTGGGAAGGCGCCTCGACCGGATCGAACGAGCCTGGCGCGAGGAGCAGGCGCTGAGCCGGCAGGAGACGGCCCACAGCGACCGCCAGGCGCGCGAGGAGCTTCGGTCTGGACTCGGCCAACTGACTGATTCCCTTCTGGCGCGGATGGCCGAGATCGCTCGACTACAGAAAGGCCAGCTCGACAGTTTCTCCCGGCAGCTCGCCGATCTCACCGCGCTCAATGAAGGTAAGCTTGAGGCCCTGCGACGGACGATGGCGGAGCGCTTGCAGGCCCTGCAGGCCGACAACACCGCAAAGCTTGAACAGATGCGGGTCGTGGTGGACGAGAAACTCCAGTCTACCCTTGAGAAGCGGCTGGGGGATTCGTTCAAGCAAGTCAGCGAACGTCTGGAGCAGGTCTATGCCGGTTTGGGCGAGATGCGCACGCTGGCGGCCGGCGTGGGTGACCTCAAGAAGGTACTCACCAACGTCAAGACCCGCGGCATCTGGGGAGAGATTCGCCTGGGCCAGATTCTGGACCAAATCCTCACACCGGAGCAGTACGCCGTTAACGTGGTTACCAAGGCAGGCGGCAGCGAGCGGGTGGAGTTCGCCATCCGGCTGCCGGGGCCCGCCGCAGACCGTGAGGAGACGGTCTGGCTGCCGATCGACGCCAAGTTTCCGCAGGAAGACTACCAGCGCCTGCTCGACGCCCAGGAAGCGGCCGACAAAGAGCAGTCCGCCCGGTCGCTGCGCAACCTCGAGGTCCGCGTCAGGGCCGAAGCCAAGGCCATTCGTGACAAGTACATCAGCCCGCCGCACACCACCGACTTCGCCATACTGTTCCTGCCGGTGGAAGGTCTTTACGCCGAGGTGTTGCGCATCCCCGGTCTGTGCGACTGCCTGCAGCGCGAGCACCGGGTCGTGGTGACGGGGCCGACCACGCTGGCGGCGCTCTTGAACAGCCTGCAGATGGGTTTCCGTACGCTCGCCATCGAGCGGCGTTCGAGCGAGGTGTGGGAACTTTTAGGTGTGGTCAAAACCGAATTTGGGAAGTTCGGGGATACACTTTCCAAGACCAAGAAAAAACTGCAGGAGGCCGCCAGCACCATCGACCAGGCTGAGGTGCGCACCCGCGCCATCGAGCGGACCCTACGGCGGGTGGAGGATGTCCCGCCCGACGCACAAATCTCCTTGGGATTGGATGACACCCCGGGTGGCTGAACGCTATCAGGTTCCAGTTTTTTTCTTGACATCCGTTAGTGGCTGAGTATTTTGCAGAAAATTTCTAATCGTATCCCGCCAGAATGCATCGTGCGATTCCAGCGGTATTCAGGACAACAGGGGGTTCCTATTCTAATTTCTCATCAGGAGGCCGTTATGAAAAGATTCAATCGCTTGCTTTTTGCAGCAGTGGTTTCAGTGGGGTTTATCTCAACCGCCGTTAACCCGGCTTTTTCCGCCGAGGCCATCAAAATCGGTTTTGTTTTCAGCATGACGGGTGGTGCGGCTGCCTACGGTGCCACTCAGAAAGAGGGCGCTGAACTGGCCGTCGAGCAAATCAATGCCGCCGCCGGCGGCGTTAAGATCGCCCCCATCTTTGAGGACGATGCCAGCGTGCCCCAGCAGGGTACGAACGTCTACAACAAGCTCATCAACGGCGATAAGGTTGCCGTCATAATCGGCCCCACTTTGAGCAACACCGCCAAAATCACCAACCCCATCGCCCAGCAGATCGGCGTTACGGTACTTGGCGTCAGCAACACCGCCGGTGGGATCACCGAGATTGGCGATTACATCTTTCGTAACTCCCTGACCGAGGCTGTGGTCATCCCCAACACGATCAAAGTGGCCAAGGAGAAATTGGGGCTCAAAAAAGTGGTGCTTTTCTACGGAAATGACGACGCCTTCACCAAGAGCGGTGCCGACGTGTTCCGCAAGGTGCTGCAGGCTGAAGGCATTCAGATCCTGAGCGAACAGACCTTCGCCAAAGGCGATCGGGATTTTTCCCCGCAGCTGACCCAGATCAAATCCCAGAACCCGGATGCGGTCGTCTGCTCGGCGCTGGTGGAGGAGGCCTCCGGCATCGTCAATCAGGCCCGGCAGCTGGGCATTCCCAAGACCGTGCGCATCATCGGTGGCAACGGCTTCAACTCTCCGGCACTGATCAAGAATGCCGGCGACGCCTCCGAGGGCGTTGTCGTTGGCGCGGCCTGGAACATCTCCTCAACCAGCCCGCTGAACGTGAAGTTCGTTGATGATTACACCAAGAAATACAACCGGCCGCCTGACCAGTTCGCCGCGCAGGCCTTCGCCGGCGTGCACATTGCCTACCAGGCGGCCAAGGCTGCTGACAACCGCAAGGCCATCCGTGATGCCATGGTCAAAATAAAAGGCTTGGACACGCTCCTCGGCCAGTTTTCCTTCACCGAGGGACGGGACGCCGACCACACCCCGGTGGTCCAGGAAGTCAAGGGCGGCAAGTTCGTCGTGTTCGGAAACTGATAGAACCTGCCGCCGGAGGGAAACCGGGTGAACCTGCTTGCACAGCAGTTGGTCAATGGATTGTTCATCGGCAGCGTCTACGGGCTGTTCGCGGTGGGCTATACGTTGGTGTTCGGGGTGCTGGACATCCTGAACCTGGCTCATGCCGCGGTTTTCACCCTCGGCGGGCTGGTGGCCTTGTGGCTGGTCCAGACCGCCGGAATGTCCATCTGGCTGGCGTTCCCGCTGGCCACGCTTTTCGCAGGATTGCTCGGGCTGCTGCTGAACCAGGTGGCTTTCGCCCCGTTGCGCAAACGGGCCGACAGCCAGTTTTCGGGTCTGATATCCAGCATTGCCATGGCCATCATCTTCGAGGCCGTGGCAATGGGTCTGTTCGGTGCGCGCTCGGTGCGCTTCCCGCAAGGCACGGTTTCAGTCCACATCTGGCACATTGCCGGGGTGACGATCACTTCGCTGCAGGTCGGAATCGTGCTCGTCGCAGCGTTGCTTATGGTGGTCCTGACCCTCTTCATTCAACGCACCCGCATCGGAAAGGCCATTCGTGCCGTGGCCGAAAGCGAGCGCGCGGCCATGCTGCTGGGCGTAAATGTCAACGGCATCATCGCATCCACCTTCTTAATTTCATCCGCATTGGGCGGGGCTGCGGGCATTCTCTATGGGCTTTACTTTGACGCCCTGGCCCCTGACATGGGCCGTTCCATCGAGCTGAAGGGACTGGCCGTCATCATCCTGGGTGGCATGGGCAGTATCCCAGGCGCCATCCTGGGCGGGCTGGCCTTCGGCTTGAGCGAAGTGCTGACGGTGGCCATCACCGGGACCTCCAACCTGAGGGATGCCGTCGCCTTCACGGTGCTCTTTGCTATTCTGCTGATCCGACCCTCCGGCCTGCTGGGCAGGGGCAAGATGCGGGAGGCCTAAGGCATGCTGGAGCAATTGGCTCAGTTTTACGCTGTTTACGGCAGCGTGATCAACTTCATCGGCATCAACGCCCTGCTGGCCCTCAGCCTGAACGTGACCCTGGCGGCCGGCATGCTGTCCCTGGGCAACGCAGCCTTTGCCGGGCTGGGCGGGTACGCGGCCGGCATCCTGACCATTTATTTTAAGCTGCCTTACGTCGTTTCGCTTTGCGGCGGCGCTCTGGTGGCAGGTATCGTCGGGTTGGTCTTGGGGTTGCCGGTGCTGCGGCTGAGAGGGGTGTTTTTGGCCATGGCCACTCTGGCCTTCGGCGAGGTGGTGCGCATCGCCGCGGTCAACCTCGACATCACCGGCGGCGCCGAAGGGCTCACCGGCATCCCCAATGTCACCAAGACCTGGATCATCTATTTGACGTTGGCCGGCACGGCCTATTTCATGGCTGTTCTTCGGAGTTCCAAGCTGGGCTGGGCGTTGGTGAGTATGCGCGAAGATGAAACGGCCGCCGCTTGTTTGGGCATCCACGTCACTTATTACAAGGTCGTAGCCTTCACCATCGGCGCCATGATAGCGGGGCTGGCTGGAGGCATGTACGCCCATCTGAACTACCTCATCACCCCACGCGATTTCGGTTTTTTCATTGCGGTGGACCTGTTGATTTACAACATCGTGGGCGGCACGCGGATTTGGTATGGCCCGATCCTGGGAGCGGCGCTGATCACCGCATTGCCGGAAATCCTGCGGGGCGTCGGTGTGACCGCCGGCCCCATCCGCATGGGTGTCAACGGCCTGATCCTGCTGCTGGTCATCTTGTTTTTGCCGAATGGGCTGGCGTCCATCTTCGCCCGGGTCCGCCCGGCGGCGGCCAAGGCGGAGACCGCATGAATGATCTGCGCGTGAACAACATATCGCGGAGTTTCGGCGGACTGCAGGCCCTGCAGGGGGTCAGCTTTGATGTGGCGAGCGGCAATGTCCACGGCCTGATCGGACCGAACGGGGCCGGCAAGACCACCCTGATCAACATCTTGAGCGGTGTGCTTGCGCCTACATCCGGAGAGGTTTTCTACCGGGACCAGGCACTGCATCGGGTACCCGCCCATCGAGTGGCCGCCATGGGGGTCGCCCGGACGTTTCAGAATATCCGGCTGTTCCCGACCATGACCTGCTTGGAAAACGTCCAGGCTGGCCATCACCTGACGGCTCCGCGACCGTTGCTGCCAAGGCTGCTGCGACTGCCGTCGGCCGGCCGAGAGGACCGTGAGCTTGCGGCGAAGTCCCGTGGGATTCTGGCAAGAGTCGGCCTTGATGCAAAAGACTCCCACCTGGCCAAAAACCTCTCATACGGCGAGCGCCGTCGTTTGGAGATTGCCCGGGCCTTGTCCTTCAGACCCAGGCTGCTTCTGCTGGATGAACCGGTGGCCGGCATGCGCCGGGCGGAGGCCGCCGAAGTGGCGAACCTTGTGCGTTCGCTGGCAGGCGAAGGCATGACGATTCTGCTGATCGAACACAACATGTCGTTTGTAATGAACCTATGTTCGCGGATCACCGTTTTAAATTTCGGCCGTGTGATCACCACCGGTAGTCCCGAGGAGGTGCGGGGCCACCGGGAAGTGATCGAAGCTTATCTCGGCTCGGGGGGCCACGATGCTTGAAGTGGCAGGATTGACTGTGTCCTACGGGCCGATCGAGGCGGTCCGGGAGATTTCCCTCCGCGTGACAGAGGGAACGGTCGTGTCGCTGGTGGGCCCCAACGGGGCGGGCAAAAGCACCACTCTGAACGCTCTCAGCGGAGTGGTTCCCGCCGCCAGGGGGCGGATCTTATTCCAGGGTCGTGACATAACCCATTTGAGTCCTCACCAGCGGGTATCCCAGGGCATTGTTCAGATCCCCGAAGGACGGTTGGTGTTGGCCGGTATGACGGTGCGCGAAAACCTGGAGATGGGGGCTTACCGCCGACCGGCCAGCGAATTCAAGGCGGGCATTGCCGCGGTTGAGGCGCGATTTCCGATTTTAGCGGAACGCCGCAATGCGCTGGCCGGCACCCTGTCCGGCGGCGAACAGCAGATGCTCGCCATCGCGCGGGGCCTCATGGCCAGGCCCAAACTTCTGCTGCTGGATGAGCCCTCGCTGGGGCTGGCGCCGCTGCTGGTCAAGACGATCTTCGATATTGTCGGCGAACTGCGATCCGGCGGCCAAACCATCCTGCTCGTTGAACAGAATGCCCGCCAAGCGCTCCTCGTCTCTTCCCACGCCTATGTCATGGAGAACGGGAAAATCGTGTTGGAAGGGCCGGCCCAACAGCTGATGTCCGATCCGGCCGTCATCAGCACCTACCTGGGGCAGGCCTTGGACGCTCCCGCATCGGTTGCCTGAATTTAGCCCTTCTGGTATGGGTATCCTCACGACCTTTCGGTGTCGTCCGGAAAGGCAACTTCAACCGCTGGAGGAGGCTTCCCATGGCCGTGACCACCTATTGGGCCGACAAATACATCGCCAATCGGCGTAGCGGGGCGGAGGCCATTGCGATGATCCGGCCCGGCTGGCGGGTATTTATCGGCTCCTCCTGCGGCGAGCCCCAGCACCTCATGCGGGAGTTGACCAATGCCTTCGAGTCCCTGAAGGATGTCGAGATCGTCCGTCTGTTCAATCTCGAAACCACTCCGCTCACGCTGATCGCCAACAAGACCGGCGATCAGGCGTTGAATATCCGGTCATTCTATTCCGGCTCGGCCCGGACCAAGGCTATCGCCCGCAACCAGCGTTTTCTGACACCGATCAACCTTTCGGCCGTACCGCGGCTGTTCAAAAGCCGTATGCTGCCGATCAACGCAGCCCTGATTCAGGTATCTCCGCCGGATGATTTCGGCTGGATGAGCCTGGGAGTTTCGGTGGACATCACCCTCGCCGCGGCCGAGTCCGCCGATCTGGTAATCGCTCAGGTCAATTCGCGTATGCCACGGATCCTGGGCCGCAGTTTCATCCACGTGAACGATGTGGATGTGTTTGTTGAGTGCGATCAGCCGCTGCTTTCCATCGCCGAAACGCCGGAAGTGGAGGCTGCCAAGGGGATTGCCCGCCTGATCGCTTCGCGCCTCATCGACGACGGCTCCACCATCTCCATCGGCCTGGGCGCCACCTCCGAGGCCGTGCTCCTGGCCCTGTCGAATAAAAACGATCTGGGGGTTCATACCCAATGCCTGACCAGCGACATGATGCATCTGTTTTCGAGAGGGGTCATCACCAACCGCAAGAAGGGCTTCAATGACGGCAAGATGGTGGCCTCCAGCGCGATCGGCAACGAGGCTTTTTATGAATTTCTCAACGACAATCCGGCCATCGAATTTCACCCCTCGGACTATGTCAACGATCCGGCTATTATCGCCCGGCACCATAAGATGGTGGCGATGAGCGTGGTCATGACCATTGATCTGACCGGGCAGGCGGCAGCCGACGCCCTGCCGCAAAACCAGTTTTCGGGCGTCACGGGGGTACTTGATTTCATCCGCGGGGCGACACTGTCCCCCGGCGGGAAGTCCATCCTGATGCTGTCCTCAACGACTTCTCAGGGCAAGAAAAGCCGCATTGTTCCGCTGTTGGCCGATACGGCCGTGGTTGTTCCCCGCAGCGATGTCCAGCATGTCGTGACGGAATACGGGGCCGTCAATCTCTTCGGCAAGAGCTTTCAGGAGCGGGCCCTCGGCCTGATCAGCATCGCACACCCGGATTTCCGGGACGAGCTTTTTTCTCAGGCCAAGAAACTGGGGTTGCTGGGTGCCGAGCGAACCCTGCACGAGTCCATCCACGGCGTCTATCCCGTGCACTTGGAGACGGTGATGGAAATCAACGGCCAGCAGGTCACCGTTCGGCCGGCCAAACCGGTGGATGAACGCCGCATCCAGGAGCATTTCTACAGTCTCGACAAAGACGACGTGATCGCTCGGTTTTTCCACGATAAGCGTAGCTTTGATAAGGATGAAGCCGAAGAGGTGTCCCAGATCGACTATATCAAGGACCTCACCCTGCTTGCGATCGTCGGGGAGTTCGGCTTTGGGCAAGCCGTCGGCATCGGTGAGTACCTTCTGGACCCCGCGACCAACTACGCTGAAATCGCGTTTTCCATCAGCAAGCCTTACCAAAAAATGGGACTCGGCCAGGTGTTGCTCCGCAAGCTGGAGTCCGCCGCGCGCGAGCACGGCATTGCCGGCTTCTTCGCCTATACCTCGGCCCAGAACCAGGGCATGATCCGGCTGTTCAAGCGTCTGCCCTACAAAGTGGCCACGGTCTTCGACGGGGACATGGTGACCCTGCGCTGCAGCTTCAGTGAACCGATGAACTGATGAAGTGTCGATTTTGATGCCGTCCCGTGACTGCACCGGCTACTTGATACGGGGTACCCGATACCCGACTCGTGGATGCCGGCTCAGCGTGCGGAGCCATGGAGTTTTTCTTATTTTTTCGAGCGGCCGGCATCGAGTATCGAGCATCTCGATCGCGATAATCAACCATGACAACGGACCCGGACGATAGAGTTTGAGCGTGATGCCAAAGCACAAAATTACGTTCCTGCCCCATAATATCTCGGTGATAGCGCCTGCCGGCAGCACCCTCATCCAAGCGGCGCTGGATGCGGGCGTGCATATCAACGCCTCCTGCGGTGGAGAGGGGGTGTGCGGGAAGTGCCGTGTCCGGGTGGAAGCGGGCAGCGTAGCGGACGGCGTCAGCGAGAAGCTGAGTCCGGACGATATCCAGAAAGGATATCGCCTCGCCTGCCGGTCAGCCGTCACCGGCGATCTGACCGTACGCATTCCGGTGGAATCGACGATCGACACAGCGGTTCTCAGCCGCCCGGCACCTCCGCGGCGCAGCGCTCGAATCCGGGAATTCAATTTCGAAGAATTGAAAGATCGGGGCCTTTTTCTCGCCCCGGTCGAAAAAAAATTCTTGAAGATCCCGCCCCCATCGTCCAGCGACAACCTGCCGGATCTCAGCCGTCTCATCGGCTTTCTCAAGCTGCAGCACGACGAACATAAACTGGAAGCCGACCTCTCCGTCATCCGTAAAATTCCGCAGGTGATCCGTCAGGACGATTTCCGGGTGACCGCCACGCTGGTGCGTCCGGTCCGCGCGGACGGCAAGACGCGCATTATCAACATCCAGGCCGGCGACACCTCCGGCCGCAGTTTGGCCATCGCCATGGACATCGGCACCACCACGATCTACGGGCAGCTCATCGATCTCGTCAGCGGGGAGGTCCGCGCCGAGCATGCGGAGTTCAACGCCCAAATCAGCTACGGCGAGGACGTGATCAGCCGCCTCGTCTATGCCGAAAAACCCGGCGGGATGGAACGTCTTCAGGAAGTGGTCATCGGGACCATCAATAAAATTTTAGGCAAGATGATGCGACGCTCGGGAGCGGATCCACAGGACATCGCCACTATCACCCTGGCCGGCAACACCACGATGACCCAACTGCTGCTCAGGGTCAACCCGCGTTTCATTCGAAGGGCGCCCTATGTTCCGGCTTCCTCGATTTACCCCCCCATTAAAGCCCGGGAATTGGGCATGGATCTGGAGGACCACGTCACGGCATTGGTTTATCCCTGCGTGTCGAGCTATGTCGGCGGCGACATCGTAGCGGGCGTCATGGGCTCCGGCATCTACCGTGCGGAAGAACTCACCTTGTTTCTCGATGTCGGCACCAATGCCGAAATCGTTATCGGAAACCGGGACTGGCTGGCCTGTGCCGCTTGTTCGGCCGGCCCGGCTTTCGAAGGAGGCGGCCTGCAGTTCGGCATGCGCGCCGCCAAGGGGGCCATCGAGGACTTCTCCCTGGATCCGGCCACGCTTGAGCCCATGATCGTGACCATCGATCGAGTGCGGCCAAAAGGCATTTGCGGTTCGGGCTTGATCAATATGGTGGCCGTGATGTTCGAGGCAGGGGTCATCGACAACCTCGGAAAATTCAACCCGGCGCTGGATACGCCCCGCATCCGGCGCGGAGACGGCTTCTACGAATACGTGGTGGCCTGGAAGGGCGAGACCCAGATCGACCGCGACATCACCCTGTCCGAGATCGACATCGAAAATCTGATCCGCACCAAGGGGGCCATATACAGCGGCTGCATGACGCTGCTGACAGAGGTCGGGCTGAGCTTGAATGACATTCAGCGAGTCGTTCTGGCCGGAGGATTCGGGAGTTTCGTCGACCTTGAGAAGGCCATGACGATCGGCCTGCTGCCCGAAATGGATGCAGACCGGGTGACCTACCTGGGCAATGGATCGCTATTGGGCGCCAAGATGAGCTCTCTCACCAACCGGATTCGCCGGGATGTGGCAGAGGTCGTTAGCAAGATGACCAACTTCGAACTGTCCGAGACGACCTCCTACATGGATAACTATATTGCAGCCCTGTTTCTCCCGCATACCGACCTGCATCAGTTCCCACGATTACAAGCTCGGCTTGAAACAGGTCGGACAAACCCGCCCGCGTAGTCGGGCATTGAAATAACTGCGAAATTTTTCACGTCCTCTCTTGACAAAAATTCATGCAGCCGATAAAGGGAAAAAGCTTTTTTCAATTCCAAAGAGATACAAACCGTTACCGCCGTACGTTGCCCAAAATGCGGGATGGATGAGGATGGTATCGGTCGGGCGTCGTTTGATAACAGCTGTTAACGCGCGGATTAAGAACGATCCATGAGCTTCGATGCAGGTTCGTGGCGATCAAGTTAAAACATAGTTGAATCTTGGCGTTAGCTTCTTGGTTTCACCTGATTTGTTCCCATAGGTCGATGAGCTGATCCAACGGTTCCATCACCACACCCATAAACCGGTCAAGAAGACAAGGAGGGAACATTGGGCTTCCAATTCTACAAAGAATCCTACACCGGCAAAATCAAGGAAATCACGCTCGGTAAAGGCCAAAAAACGGTAACCGTCGGCGGGGAGACGTGCTATCCCTTCTACCAATTCGAGGGTGTCATGCCCCACCTGCCAAAGATCGCCATGGAAGTCTGGGACATGGCTCCGGAGGACTGGCCCGATGCCGCCCTGGCTCCATTTAAGGATGTGGTGTCCGACCCAGGGGGGTGGGCAAGGAAATGTGTCAAGGAATTCGGCGCCGAGATCATCGTGCTGCAGCTGAAGAGCATCGACCCCAACGGCAAGAACGCCTCGGCGGAAGACGCCGTCAAAACCGTGAAAAAAGTGCGGGCGGCGGTGGATGTGCCTCTGGTGGTTTGGGGGTCGGCCAACGTGGAAAAGGACGAAGCCGTCCTCAAAAAAGTCGCCGAAGCGTGTCAGGGCGATAACCTCATCCTGGGGCCGGTTGAAGACAAGAACCACAAGGCCATTGGGGCGGCCGCCATGGGTTTCGGCCATTCCATCATCGCATCCTCGCCCATCGACGTCAACCTCGCCAAACAGATCAACATCCTCCTTGAAAACCTCGGCATGCCGACCAACCGCATGTTGATCGATCCGACCACCGGCGGGCTTGGGTACGGTCTCGAATACTCCTATTCGGTCATGGAACGCATCCGTATGGCGGCCTTGGCCCAAGGCGACGACAAGCTCCAGTTTCCCATTATTAACAACCTCGGCAACGAGGTCTGGAAATCCAAAGAAGCCAAACTGGGGGCCAAGGATGCTCCCACGCTGGGCGACCCGGAGCGCCGCCCAATCCTGATGGAGGCCGTGGGAGCGGTCGCCTATCTCATGAGCGGCTCCAATATTCTGATTATGCGCCATCCGGAAGCGGTCCGTCTGGTGAAAAGCTATATCGAGCTGATTTACAAGGGGGGGCCGGCAACGGCCGTTGCGCCGATTGCCAAGAAGCTGCCGGTCGTCGACATCGATTTGCTGAGTCTTTCCCCGGCACCCAACCTGACCATCACGGAGGAAAAAGAGAAGAAGCCGGCGGCGGCGCAACCTCCCAAAGCCGAAGCAGCGCCCAAGGCCGAAGCCAAGCCGGCGGCGGCTCCGCCCAAAGCAGCTGCGGCGGCGCCTGCCGTCGACGCCGCGGCGTTGAAGGCCAAGGCCGAGTCCGCCGCCAAGACCCAGGCCGAAGCGGATGCCAAAGCCAAGGCGGAAGCCGAGGCCCGGGCGCAGCTGGATGCGGCGGCGCGGGCCAAAGCCGACGCCGAGGCCAAGGCCAAGGCCGAGTCCGACGCCAAGGCCCGGGCCGAAGCGGATGCCAAAGCCAAGGCTGCAGCCGAAGCGCAGCGCCTGGCGGACGAGAAGGCCAAAATCGAGGCCGATCTCGACAAGATCCGGCAGCAGCGCGCCCAAGAGCGCGAAAGCCGGGCCGCCGCGGCACCGAGCGCGGCGCCGGTCAAAATCGAAAAGAAGGCAGCCGCTCCCAAAGACGCCGAAAAGAGAGCGGTTGTGCCGGAGAAGTCGGTTTCTGAAAAAATCGTGGAGACCCTGGTTTGGGTCCACCGCCGTAATCGATGAATGCCTGCGTAAACCGTTTACACTAAATCCTCAACGAAGGAGGACCGTTGCATGTCTAAACTAGTTGCGTTCGCTGCGATTCAGGGTGCCTACAACATCGTTTCCCAGGTTGAAGGCGAGTACAAGAAGGCCTTGGAGACCTTCAACGCCGACACCAAGGTCGGGTTCCCCAACACGGCTTACTACCTGCCGGTGATTTACTCGCTGCTCGGCATCAAAGTCGAGAAGCTGGAAGACATGAAAAACGTGCTGGACGCGGTGCGCAAGATGCTGCCCCCGCACATCAAGGGCACGAACCATCTGCCGTACCTCGGGCCGCTATTGGATGCCGGCATGGCCGCACTCTTCAGCTTCGAGCTGCGTGAGGCCCTGCGCTATCTCAACGAGCCGGAGTTCTATCTGCACTCGGAGGAGATCGACGAGGAAGCCGGAAAGATCTGGCTGGGTGCCGCCGACGACACCGTGTTCCGCAAGCGCGGGGTCGAGTTCGTGGACGGATCGGCTCCCGGTTTTGCCGCCATCGTCGGTGCGGCGCCGGATCCCGAGACCGCCAAGCTGATCGTGGAAGAGTACCAGAAGCGCAGCCTTTACATCTTCCTGGCCGCCCAGCAGAACAACACCTCGGTAGCCCAGCAGCTGCTGCAGGCCGGGGTGCAGATCGGCTGGAACACCCGCATCGTGCCCTTCGGGCCTTTCATTTCTTCAGCCATCTTTGCTCTCGGGTTCGCCAACCGCGCCGCCATGGCCTTCGGCGGCGTGCAGCCCGGGGACTACAAGCGCATGCTGCTCTACAACAAGAACCGTATCTTCGCCTTCGTCAACGCCCTGGGCGAAGTCGGCACCGACTGGGCCGCGGCCGCAGCCGGCTGCGTCAACTGGGGCTTCCCCACCATCGCCGACACGGACATCCCCGAAGTTTTGCCGACCGGCATCTGCACGTACGAGCACGTGGTGGCCAACGTGGCCCACGCCGACATGGTGCAGAAGTCCGTCGAAGTCCGCGGCCTGAAGGTCCAGGTGGCCACGATCGACATCCCGATGTCCTTCGGTCCGGCTTACGAGGGCGAGCGCGTGCGCGGCCAGGACCTCTATTGCCAGATGGGCGGCGGCAAGACCCAGTGCACCGAGCTCGTCAAGATGGCCGAGATGAACGAGATCGAGGACGGCAAGGTAACGATCGTCGGGCCCGACGTGAACGAGATGAAAGAGGGCGGCGCCTCACCGCTCGGGATCTATGTTCAGATCGCCGGACGCGAGTTCCAGACCGATTTCGAACCGATCATCGAGCGTCAGATCCACCACCTGGTCAACTATATTCAGGGCATCATGCACATCGGCCAGCGCGACATCGCCTGGATCCGGCTGAGCAAGGCCGCCGTTGAAAAGGGCTTCTCGCTGAAACACATCGGCGTCGTGCTGCACGCCAAGTTCCACCAGGATTTTCAGAAGATCGTCGATAAAGTCCAGGTCACCCTCTTCACCAAGAAGGAGGACGTGGACAAGCTCACCCAGAGGGCGCGGGCCGAGTACAAGATGCGCGACGAACGCGTCGAGAAGATGACCGACGAGTCGGTCGAGACCTACTATTCCTGCACGCTATGCCAATCCTTTGCGCCCAACCATGTCTGTACCGTCAGCCCGGAACGGACGGGACTTTGCGGCGCCTACAACTGGATGGACTGCAAGGCTTCCTTTGAGATCAACCCGACCGGGCCCAACCAGCCCATCCAGAAGGGCGAATGCCTCGATCCCAAGCTTGGCCAGTGGAAGGGAGTCAACGAGTTCGTGCAGAAGGCTTCGCGCGGTGCCGTCACCCACTACAATTTTTACTCGATGGTTCACAGCCCGATGACTACCTGCGGCTGCTGCGAGGCCATCGCGGCCATGCTGCCTTCCTGCAACGGGATCATGACCGTCAACCGCGATTACAGCGGGGAGACCCCCTGCGGCATGAAGTTCACGACGCTCGCCGGCGTCATGGGCGGCGGCGCTTCCTCGCCGGGATTCGTGGGCCATTCCAAATTCAACATCACCCAGGGCAAGTTCATCCTGGGTGACGGCGGCATCAAGCGCCTGGTGTGGATGCCGAAGATCCTCAAGGAAGAAATCCGCGAACGGCTGATCAAGCGCGGCAAGGAGGTCGGCATCCCGGATCTGGTCGACCGCATCGCCGATGAAACCGTTGGCACGACCGAAGAGGAGATCCTGCCCTTCCTGAAGGAAAAGAACCATCCGGCGCTGTCGATGGACCCGATCATCACCGGATGACGGATATTGGGGGATTATCGGGCGGCGCGCGACCGGCATGACGGCGCGCGCCGTCGGCACCGTACCTGAAACACGCACAAAGGAGACCGAGATGGCATTAACCGGAATTCAGATATTCAAGCTCCTTCCGAAAACCAACTGCAAGGAATGCGGTGTTCCGACCTGCCTGGCCTTCGCGATGAACCTCGCCTCCGGCAAGGCCGAACTCGACAGCTGCCCCTACGTGTCGGCTGAAGCACGTGCGGCGCTCTCCGAGGCCTCAGCGCCCCCGATCCGGCCCGTGGCTCTGGGAAAAGGGGTGCGGGCGGCGACCACCGGCGGCGAGACCGTACAGTATCGCCACGAAAAGACCTTCTTCAACCCGACGCTGTTGGCCGCTAAGGTTGGCTCGGACATTTCGGCAGCGGACCTTCAGACGAAGCTGAAGAAATGGAACGCCTTTCAATACGAGCGCGTCGGTCTCAACCTGCGGCCGGAACTGGTGGCCGTAAAGGACGTCAACGGGAATGCCGAGGCCTTCGCCAAGACTGCCAAAACCATCGCCGAAACCTCCGAGTTCAACCTCGTGCTGATGACCGATAAGCCGGCCGTGATGAAAGCGGCCGTCGCGGCCACGAAGTTCAAGCGCCCGTTGATGTATGCCGCCAACGCCGCCAATCTGGCAGAGATGGGTGCGCTGGCCAAAGAGACCGAGTTGCCCCTGGCCGTCACGGCCGGCTCGGTGGCCGACCTGGTTCCGCTCACACAGAAACTCACCGAAATGGGGCTGAAGGACCTGGTGCTCGACCCGGGCTGCCGGGAAATCAAGCAGGCCCACCAAGACTTGATCGCCATCCGGCGCTCTGCGCTTAAGGACGGCAACCGGGCCCTGGGCTTCCCGACCATCGTATTCCCCTGTGAAATGGCCGGGAACCTCGATGTGGAAACCCTCATTGCCGGGACCTTCGTCGCCAAATACGGCGGAATCGTCGTGATGTCGGACTTCGCGGGCGAGAACCTCTTTCCGCTGCTGCTTGAACGGCTGAACATCTTCACCGACCCGCAGCGGCCCATGACCGTGACCCAGGGGATTTACGAAATCAACAATCCGAACGAGACCTCCCCGGTGATGGTGACCACCAACTTCGCCCTGACCTACTTCATCGTCTCCGGCGAAATCGAGGCGAGCCGTATCCCCTCCTACCTGCTGATCAAGGACTCCGAGGGCCTGTCGGTCATGACCGCCTGGGCGGCCGGCAAGTTCGCGGGCGACGACGTCGGCATGTTCGTGAAGAAGAGCGGCATCGAGGAGAAGATCAAGAACAAGGAAGTCATCATACCCGGTTACGCCGCTGCGATCGCCGGCGACATGGAAGAAGAGTTGCCCGGCTGGAAGATCACGGTGGGTCCGCGGGAAGCCGCGCACCTCCCGGCCTTCCTCAAGTCGAAATAACTAATGACCCGACGGATGCCGCCGGGCGGGATGTCCTCCTCCCGGCGCCTGCCGTTGACCATTCCGTTCGAGAGAGAGAGGGGTGTATGATCTTAATCGGTGAAAGCTTGAACGTCATCAACAAGAAGATCGGAAAGGCCTTTAAAGAACGCGATCCGAAGCCGATCCAGGAGGAAGCCCTTTTTCAGAAAGAAAAGGGCATGGACTACATCGATATCAACCTCGGTCCGGCCAAGAAGGAAGGCCATGAGCTAATGCCGTGGGTGGTGAAGACGGTCCAGGAAGTGGTCCCCGACGTTCCCCTGGCCCTGGACACCTCCAACATTGACGCCATCGCCGCTGCGCTCAAAGTGTACAAGCCGACGACCCAACCGCCGCTGATCAACTCCATCATGGTGCGGCCGGAGCGTTACGAGCGCATGGTGCCCATCGCCAAGGATAGCAACGCCGATTTCATCGCCTTGATGTGGGGCCCGGAAGGCCTGCCGCGTGATGAGAACGAGCGTGCGGCCCTGTGCGTGGAACTGATCTACTTCGCCAACGAGGCCGGGATTCCCAACGAAAAAATCTGGATCGACGGGATCGTGACACCGGTCAACATTCAGCAGCCCCAGGCCATCAGCCTGATGAACTTCCAGGCCATGATTCCGGACATGGCCCCCGGCGCCAAGAGCACCTGCGGCCTGTCAAACATCTCCAATGGGCCTCCGGGCCATCTGCGGCCGATCCTCAACCAGACTTACATGGTCATGCTGCAGAAGCACGGCATGTATTCGGTCATCTCCGACCCGCTCGACGATCAGCTGACCGCCATCGCCAAGGGAAAACGCCAGGACATCGTAGACTTGATTTACGGCGTCATGGACGGCAAAACCCCGGACATGGGATCCCTTACCAAGGAAATGAAGGATTACGTAAAAACGGTCAACGTCATCCTTGGCAATGCCCTGTACTCGGATTCCTGGCTGGATATCTAGCTGCGGGCACCGTGATCAGAAACCATGCAGCCCTTCCTTCGCAAGAGGGGAGGGCTTTTCTTTCACTTTGGATACCGGAGACGGGATTCTGAATAGAGCGGAGTCCACCATTTCTCTTATCCAGTATCCAGCATCGCGCATCTCCTAACATGCCCCGTATCGATGACTACATCGCAGCCTGTGCATTGGCCAGAGAGCGACTGGCTGCGGAGCCGTATGAATTCCTCCAACTGCGCTCCGGATACGAATCGGAAGAAGGGAAGGCGCTGCGAATTCCGTTTCTCGATCGGGTTTTTCGGTTGGGCTATCCCGACTTTCAATTTCAAGACCTCACCACACCCGGCAAAGAGGTGCCGATTCAGGAGCAGATTCTTATTCTGCATTACCTGCTGGCCGGACGGCCGGAGCACTCGCCCGGGGATTGGGTCGCCTACCGCGAGATCCCGGGCGCGGCGTTCTATTACGCTGCCTTTCTCAAACGAGCCGTTGAACCGTTGAAAAAAGCGTTCGGGCGGAATATCGCCGGCTTGAAGCATGCGGCCGCCCGGCTGGACGGCGTTGCCGTGGAGTTCGGCGATGCGGGATTCGATTTCCGGGTATTTCCGAAAGTGCCGGTGCGCCTGATCCTGCACGCCGGCGACGATGAGTTTCCGGCCGAGGCCACCATCCTGTTCGATCGCAGCATCGAACGGATGCTTTCTCCCGAGGACATCGCTTGGCTGGCGGGCATGGTGGTGTACCGATTGATCGGCCTCTCCCGGGAACTGGCTTCTTAAACCCGATTCCGGCGCCGAACGGTTCATGCAACCCGATCGTTGCATCGCCCGTGAGCACCGTGCGCGCCGCGAATTGTATACCGCCATGCCCCCCCAAACCTTGTCACTCCAGACCCCATCTGGTACACTACCGTAGAAAGAGGCCGAGGATTCGCCTTTTCTGGAGCGCCGGTCCGTCACGACGACTCTCCGTGGGCGGCATCCCATCCGGTACCTCCTTTTACGCTGAGTGCCGAAGGCAAACAGCCCGCTTCGGCGGAACGGAATGCGCTCCATGGATTCAGCCCCCAAGCCCAAATCCAGGGCACTTGAAGTCAATCTGGCGGATTACCATGTCGATGTCGTCGTAGATCCGAAGTACACCGTGCTTCAGGAGGTCATGAACAAATATTACGGCTTGATGGAGGGGCTGAACACCTTTCTCGAAGAGCTGTCCCACCCTTATCTCAATTGGCGCTTCATCGTCGCGGAGGCGCGCAAATACTCCCTGGACTATTTCCACCTCTTCCGGCAGCACCCTCGGGGACCGGAGGCTTCCCGACGGATCACGGAAATTCTCATCGCTGCCGTTTACTCCGCCAAAACGGAGGATGTAAAGGGCGCAGCGGTCGATAATTTGCTGTTGTACCTGCAGACGATCGTTCGAGATTCCGGCGCCGACTTCGAGCGGTTCCGTCCGGTCGTCAACGATGGGTGCGAGCTGCTGCATCAACTGCCGGAGGCGGCCTTCGATTTGGTGGTTCGAAGCTATCACCCGGCGGCCCGCCTGGCCGCTGCCTTCATGAAACGAACGGCGGCCGCCCGCGAGGGGTTTGCTCCGCTCAACCGCCTGCTGGCCCGGTACCTGGGGCGCACCTATGCCTACTGGTTGAGCGAAAGCGATCCGGAAAGCGCATGCGGCCGGGAGTCCTCTGAATTCGGGAGCGGCGAGGCCTGCGACGATCTTTTTGAGGCCATTTCCCACCGCCGGATCGAGGAATGGCAAACCGTCCTGAACACGGTTTTATCCTCGACCGATCCGGATTCGCCCGAGGTCGCGGACCGGCTGCTGGCCCTGCCCGGATTCAACCATTTCGTCGATGCATACAAAACCATCCCCCAAAAGCTGCTGGACCGCAAGACGGCGAGCGGCCGGGGCCAACACCTGAAGCTGATCTTCCTCTTCCAGATGATGAACATCGCGGGGCTGGCCCTGATTCATGAAGAGACCCTGAGGGAGATCAACCAGACCCTGACCTGGATCATCGTCAACGAGAATTACCGCAACATCCAGCAGCTGATCCGCAAGACCTTCACGATTCTCAAGGAGCGTTCCCAGAGCTATCCGGCGACGGCCCTCACCTGCGTGCTCAACATGGGAAGAGGGGTTTATAAGACAGACGACATCGACCTGGTGAATTTTTTCATCGACGCCCTCATCGATCTCGGCTTCCAGGCGCCCTCGGTGCAGGGAGTCGACGACGAATGGCGCATCAAGTCCAACAGCGCCCACCTGATGAACATCCGTACCTGGCTCGAGTTGATCAAGCTGAACCCGAAGCGTTCGACCCGGCTGCTCTCGGCCCTGATCATCCATCTGTCGCTATGCGGCGTGCTGATCCGCGACATCGACCTCTTTCCGCGGGACATCACCGGGCTGCTCAACAGCCCGGTCGATCCCGTTTATCATTTGGTGAAACAGTTCTCCCGGTTGTGCCCGGTGTTCTTCAACGACATCGGCGCCGAGGGCCGGCTGCGGGATGTCTCCACCCGCATCGATGAGCTCTCCCAACGCCGGGATGTACTGGTTCATTTCCTGCGCAAGCAAAGCCACGTCGAAAGCAGCAACCAGATCATTCCCTTCATGGCGGCAACGTTCGAGTTTTGGAAGACCCAAGAAAAGGACGGATTGGCGCTGTTTGTCCCGCCGGTGATTTTCGAGCAGATCGATTCGCGGGGTCCTTATGTCAAGGGACTTCACCGGGTGATGCAGCGTCTGGTGAAGAAGGGCGTCCGCATCCCCGATGACCTGCTGGCGTTGAGGCCGGAGGAGCTCTCATCCCGGCTGGGGTTCATTCCGGGCGTTTCCGGCGCCGACATGGAGCGGTTTAATCTGGCGGTGGAATTCTACAAGCTGCTGCATCAGAAGTACCGGCTCGACATCGTGGAGATGGAGAACTACCTGGCCCAACTGCGCCCCGAGGCGCTGCCGGAGCTGAGCCGCCTGGAGCAGGCGTTGAACGAAGTCGAGTCGGAGCGGCGGCTGACGCGGATACTGGACTACCTCGAGACGCTGAAAGCCGTCATCACCTCGGATGCGTTTTATGAAATCCGAGAGGACATCTACCAGAAGCGACACATCACGATCGACATCCCTTCCATGTACGGCAGCTACCATGAAATGAAGTTCGACTGCCTCGGGCTGACGCTGCGCCTGGAGGCGATGGTGAACGTGCTCTTCGAGGGCCTGATCCGCGATATCGATCTCACCCTGATCACCAAGGCCACCTTCGCCCAGATTTACCAGGCCCTGCAGCGGTTCGACCAAGCCCTGCGGCTGGACGGCATCCGGTCGGCGGAATTCGAGCGCCAGCTGGAGTTCCTAAGGGATTCGCTGGCGGTCAAGGGGTTCACGCTGACCCAGTATCTGGACATTTTCAAAGGATTCGCCCAGGCCGTTCAGAACATCATCAAGGACCACTTCAACAACCTGCACGGAGCGAATCTGAACCGCATCCTGCCCTCGCTCTCGATCGACCGCATCCTGCCGAAATACCTCCCGCGAGAGCCTCTGGAGGACCGCGAGCGGCTCGACCACCGCGTCGCGGAGATATTTTTTCGCGATCAGATCGCCGGTTCGCTCGGCCTCCAGCAGTTGGATCTGTTCTTGGGCCGGATTTTGAATACCCTCTTCCAGCAATCCTACAAGCTGCCCAAGGACAAGCTCCAGAAGCTTCTGCTCTACGACCCGCAGGCCAGCCTGGTGACGATCGATTCGCCGGCCGAGCGCGAAATCGGCGTCATTCATCTCGGCACCAAAGGCTTCAATTTGGTCAAGCTGAACAGTCTGGGTTTTCGAGTGCCTCCCGGCTTCATCGTGACCACCGAAGTCTTCCGCTGCCGCGAGGTGATCGAAAGCTATGCACCGGCCCAGCGCAACTTTCACGAGCAGATCATCCACCACCTGCGCGGGCTGGAGCAGGCCACGGGCAAGGCTTTCGGCGATCCCGCCAATCCGCTGCTCCTGTCCGTGCGCAGCGGATCGGCCATCTCCCAACCCGGAATGATGGACACCTTGCTGGATGTGGGCAACAACCAGGAGATCACATCCGGCGTGGCGGCTCGGTCCGGCAACGCCTGGTTCGCCTGGGACAACTACCGGCGCTTTCTCCAGAACTACGGCATGGCCCACGACCTGACGCGTGACGACTTCGATGCCGTGATCGACCGCTTTAAGCAGCGGCTCGGGATCCCGTTGAAACGGCATTTTTCCGGCGAACAAATGCGGGAGGTGGCGCTTGCCTACCGGCGTCTGATCGAAGAGGCGGGAGTGGAGGTTATCGACTTGCCCTTCGAACAGCTGCTGCTGGCGATCCGTCGGGTGCTGGCATCATGGGAATCTCCGAAAGCGTTGGCTTACCGGCGCATCATGGGAATCTCGGACGACTGGGGCACGGCCATCGCCGTACAGGCCATGGTGTACGGGAACTTGTCCTCCGAATCCGGGACCGGAGTGATCTTCACGCACAACCCGCGGTGGGCCGGAGACGTGCTGAAGCTGTGGGGAGACTTCACTACCGCCAATCAGGGAGAGGACGTGGTATCCGGACTGGTGCGCACGATGCCGATCTCGCTCTTCCAGCAGGAAATTGAAATGCGCGAGACCGATGTCACCCTGGAAACGCACTTTCCAGACATCTATCGCGAATTGCAGCGCTGGGCCCATGTGCTCATCGACGACCACGGCTGGAGCCCGCAGGAGATCGAGTTCACCTTTGAGGGGCCGTCCACCATCGATCTTTACATGCTGCAGACCCGGGACATGGCCATCCGCGAAAGCCCGAAGGTGCTCGCCTTCGACCTGGAGGTGCCGCCCCACGACCGGCTGCTGGGACACGGCATCGGCGTCAGCGGGGGCGCGATGACCGGCCGGCTGGTTTTCAGTCTCGATGAAATCGAGGCCTGGCGGCAGCGGGAGCCGGCCACGCATCTCATCCTGGCCCGCACGGACACGGTTCCGGACGACATCTGCGAGATCAACGCGGCCGACGGTCTGCTGACCGCCCGCGGCGGCCTGACCTCCCATGCGGCCGTCGTGGCGCATCGGCTCGGAAAAACCTGCGTGGTCGGGTGCGGCAGCCTGGAGTGCAGCGAACGCGAAAAGCAATGCCGGTTCCCGTCGGCGGTGCTGAAGACCGGTGATCACCTCAGCATTGACGGTCATGAGGGATCGGTGTATCGGGGAGTCATCAAGCTGAGGGAAGCATGACCCAACGCCTCCTGGAACGGTTGCAGCCGATCCGCGAGCTTACCGGGAGCGAAGCAGAAAGGGGAGGACCTTCATGGCCGGATTATCCGATTCAGGACTCAAACTGGGCATCAACGGGCTCGGCCGTATCGGGAAGCTGACGCTCTGGCACCACGTGGCGCGCAAGGCGTTCGGGGAGGTCGTGGTCAATCTCGGGAGGGCGGCCGGGAAATCGCTGGCGGACGTTGCGCACTATGTCGAGCGGGATTCGACGTACGGGTGGCTGCATGGATACTTGTACGGCCACCAAGCCCGTCCGGTGATCACGGAAGTCGATGAGAAAAAGGGAACGCTCCGGATCGACGGCCTGCCGGTGCGCTTCCTGCGAGAAAAACGCAATCCGGCGGATATCGGCTGGGGGGCATACGGTGTCCGGTTGGTGGTGGACACCACCGGCCAATTCCTGGACCCCACCATCGGACCGGAAGACCCCAAGGGATCGGCGCGCGGGCATTTGCTGGCGGGTGCCGAGAAAGTGGTGGTCTCGGCGCCCTTCAAGATCAAGGACAAGACCGCCGCCGTCCCCGCCGATGCCGTCACCACCGTCATGGGGATCAACGGCAACGACTATGACCCGCGGCAGCATCGCATCGTCTCCTGCGCCTCCTGCACCACCACCTGTCTGGCCCATATGATGCGCCCGCTCATCGACACGTTCGGGGCCAAACGGATTCTGTCGGCAACGATGGCCACCGTGCATGCGGCGACGAGTTCCCAGGAGGTGCTGGATCGCCTGCCGGAGGCCGGCAAGGGCGACCTGCGCAAGAGCCGCAGCATCATGAACAACATCATCCTGACGTCCACGGGCGCTGCCAACGCGCTGCGGCTGGTGATCCCGGAGATGAAGGACATCCCTTTCATCGCCGAATCGGTGCGCATTCCCACCAGTACGGGGTCGCTCATCATTTTGGTGATCAACCTGCAGGAAGAAACCGCGGCGGGTCGAATCGACCGGGCGACGATCAACGCGATCTACCGTCAAGCGGCGGCCGACAGCCTTAACGGTTATCTGATGTATTCCGAGCAGCAGAATGTTTCAACGGATATCATCGGAATGCCGCGTGCGGCGGCCATCATCGAAAGCGCGGAAACCCACACCCGGACGGCCGAGGCCTGCATCGATCTCGCCAAGGTGCCGGGGATGGATCCCGCCCTGCTCGCGTCGCTGAAAAGCGTGGTGGTGCGCATTCCGGTAACCCAGGCGGTTATTTATGGCTGGTATGACAACGAGAAGGGCAGCTACGTTCGGATGCTGGGGGACCGGACCGTATCGATCGCAGAAGCGTTATGAACACCCGCCGCTGAGGCCGTGTTGACGTGCGGCAAGCCGTTCCGGCTTCAGCATGGAAGACCGTTCACGCAGGGCCGCCCGGCGGCCCTGCGCCGGTGTTAGGCGCTGAAACCATAGTGGTAAATATCATAGGTGGTTTCGCCACCCAGCAGTTGGTCGATCTTGGACTGAATTTCTTTTCTCTGCCGGCTGGCCAGCCAGTTCTTCCAGTCCTGCGAAGATTGCCAGGCGCTGATCACGATGAACTCCTCCGGTTTTTCGAGGCTGCGCAGGGTTTCGCCGGAAATGTAGCCTTCCTGTGCCGTCGCCAGGATCCGCAGTTGGCGGAAGAGCGTGATCGTTTCGCGGGCTTTCTCCAGCGGGACTCGCCGTTTAATCAGAACTTTGATTGCCATGTCGCCCTCCTTCTGCGCTCGTTTGGTGTCAGGGTAGCCCAAACGATTGCAGGGGTCAAGGGCAATTCCGGCTGCGTCCGGGGGCCGCCGCGCATCCGAATCGGATGTCATCCGATGCAGGCTGATCTCCAGGGCGATGAATTCCTCGGGGGAGAGGGTCTCGGCCCGTCGAGCCGGGTCGATTCCCGCTTGCGTCAGCGCCTGGACGATCGCCTGGGGCCGGAGCGGAAGCCCGGCCGCCGAGAGCGTGTTCTTCAGGGTTTTGCGCCGCTGGGCGAAAGCGGCGGCGATCAGCCGAAACAATCGGTCTTCGTCATGCGCCGGAGCGAGGGGCGGCGGGCGGAAGCAAATCTCCAGCACCTCAGAATCGATCTTGGGCGTCGGGAAAAAACGTGAGGACGTCACCACCGCGACGCGGCGGATCACGGCGCAGTAGCGCAGCATGGCGGTGATGCGCCCGTAGTCTCTGCCTCCGGGAGCGGCCCTCAGCCGGGCGGCCAGTTCTTTCTGGAACATGAGCACCGCCCGCGGAATCCGCCGGCGCGCCGCGATGAGTCGGATGACGATTTGAGAAGAGATGTTGTACGGCAGATTGCCGAAGACCGTGAGGGGGTGAGCGGTTTCGGGAGCCAAGCCGGCCAGGTCGATGTCCAACACGTCGGCTTCCACCACCTCGACGTTGGCGACTCCGGCGCCGGCAAGCTCCTCGCGCAGGACGGATGCCAGGGTGCGGTCTTTTTCGATCGCGATGACGGTGGTGCGCACCGTTCGCGCCAGCGGAATCGTCAGAGCGCCCAGTCCGGGGCCGATCTCAACGATGACGTCGTCCGGCTGGACGCCCGCGCGATCGACGATCGTCTGAGCGGTGGTCGGGTCGGAGAGGAAGTTCTGTCCCAACTGCTTCTGGGGACGCAGGTCGTGGATCTTGCAAAGAAGTTGGGGCGATCTCAATGCGTGCCTTAAACGCCGGCGTCGGCGCGGGGGCGCCGGCCGCTCGGAGAATTCTCGGATGCCACCCGGGGATGCACGAGCGGCCTGATTTTTTCCGATACCGTAGCAGGAAAAAGGTTGCGGATCAATCGATTCCACCGAACGAATTCCTAATCGGCCCGTCGTACAGCTTGACTTTCTTTTATTTATCCATTAGCTTTCCCGGAATTACTTTCGTCGTCAATTACTTCACACGAAGCAACAGGAGGATGTCCATGCCTAGAAAAAAAGGCAAATCCATCAGTTTTGATGCCATGGTGAAATTCTTCATGCACAGCTACGAGATCCCAACCAAGCGCGACGTAGAAAAGCTGATGGTGCGATTGGATCGGCTGGAAAGCCTTCTGACGGCCGCCTCGGCGAACTCGCGACCCCGGGCTGCCCGGCCGCGGGCGGCGGTTCCCGCGACCGACGCTGTATTGGATGTGATCAAGCGCTCCAAGCAGGGCCTCAAGTTTGCTGACATTCAGACCAAAACCGGTTTCGTCGACAAAAAAATCCGCAACACCATCTTCCGTCTGCACAAGCTCGGCAAGATCAAACGGCACAGCCGCGGCGTCTACATTGCCATCTAGCGCCACCGCCATCATCCGGCGTTCCGCCACCGGCCTTCATGTGACTGAGCCGCGACGCACCGTGGGAGCGTCGCGGCAGCACCTCTTGACGCAGCCCGTGCTTTCCTTTTCCAATATTTTCCGAGGGTCGCCATGAACCCGCATCCGCATGCCCCTGCGCCCGCCGCGACGGTTGGCGAAGCTATTCACGGTTACAAGACGCTCCGGGTGGAACCCCTGCCGGAGATCCACGCCGTTTTCTACGAGTTGGTGCATCCGCTGACCGGCACGCGGCATATCCACATCGGCCGCCCCGACCGGGAGAACGCCTTCGGCGTGGTTTTTAAAACCGTTCCGCGGGACTCTACCGGTGTGGCCCACATCCTCGAGCACGTCGTGCTCTGCGGATCGGAACGGTTTCCGGTGCGGGATCCTTTTTTTTCGATGCTGAAACGCAGTCTGAGCACGTTTATGAATGCCTTTACCGCTTCGGACTGGACCATGTACCCGTTTGCCACTCAGAATCGAAAAGATTTCTTCAACCTGATGGACGTGTACCTGGACGCCGCGTTCTTCCCGAAGATAGAGGAACTCAGCTTCAAGCAGGAAGGCCACCGGCTGGAAATCGGACCGGACGATGCGGGGAACGAGCGCCTGGAGTGCAAGGGCGTTGTCTACAATGAGATGAAAGGGGCGATGTCTTCCCCTGATCAGATCCTGGCGCGTTCTCTTCTCAAGGCGCTTTATCCGGACACCACCTACGCCCACAACTCCGGCGGCGAGCCCGCCGACATCCCGTCCTTGACCTACGCGCAGCTCAAAGCATTCCACCGGCGGCATTATCATCCCAGCAATGCCTATTTTTTTACTTATGGCGACCTGCCGCTCGCCGAGAGCCTGGCATTTATCGAAAAGACCGTGTTGCGGCGGTTTGAGGCCATCGACCCCGACACCGATGTCCTGCCTCAGCCGCGGTGGGATGGCCCGCGCACCGCCGCCTTCGCTTATCCGTTCGGTCGTGGGGAAGACCCGGCGAAAAAGCATCAGGCGTGTGTGGCCTGGCTGACCAGCGATGTCCGCGATACGCAGCACGTGCTCTGCCTGTCTCTGCTCGAGCAGATTCTGATCGGAAATGCCGGCTCCCCGCTGCGCAAGGCCTTGATCGACTCCGGCCTGGGCTCGGCGTTGTGCGACGGCAGCGGCTATGACGCTGAAAACCGAGATACGCATTTCACCGTCGGCCTGAAGGATGTGGCGCGGGCGGCTGCCGACGATGTCGAACGCATCATTTTCGATGTGATCCGGGGGTTGGTTGCAAACGGGATCGACCCGGAGCTGATCGAATCCGCCATCCATCAACTGGAATTTCACCGCCGCGAGATCACCAACACCCCTTACCCTTACGGCATCCGGCTGCTGCTGGCCGTCAGCAGCACCTGGATCCACGGGGGGGATCCGCTGCGCGTTTTGAAATTCGACGCGGACCTGGCGGAAATTCGCCGCCGCATGGCGCAGGGCCGTTTCTTCGAGCAGCAGTTGACCCACGCCTTTCTGGATAACCCCCATCGTCTGCGCCTGACCCTTTCACCCGACCCGGATATGGCCGAACGCGAGGCCCGGCGCGAACGGGAAAAACTGGAGCACCTCCGTCGGGAGCTGGGCGCCGATGCGGTCGAGCAACTGCGGCGGGATGCCGACGCCCTGCGGCGCCTGCAGGAGGCCGACGAACCCCTCGATTGTCTGCCGACCCTCGAGCGCGAGGACATCCCGCCGGATGTCGAGAAGATTACGGAAGCCGAAGCGGATCCGCGCCGGCCGGTCAGCTATTTCGAGCAGGCCACCTCCGGGATCGCCTACGTCGCCGCGGCCGCCGATTGCAGCGGGCTTCCTGAGCCGTTGATCGGTTGGGTGCCGTTTTTCTGCCATGCCTTCTCGCGCATGGGCACCGCCCGCCGGAATTACAGTGAGATGGCGCGGCGCATCGATGCCTTCACCGGCGGCGTGGGGCTGTCTGCGAATCCCCGAACCGGCTTCGGCGACAGCGGCCGCTGCCTGCCGCTGGTGGCGCTGACGTCCAAGAGCCTCGTTCGCAACCTCGATCCGATGTTCGACATCCTGGCGGAGCTGCTGGGCGAATCCGTCTTTTCGGATGCCGGCCGATTGAAGACCCTGCTGCTGGAGTATCGGGCCGGGCTGGAGGCGATGATCGTCCACAACGGTCATCGGCTGGCCATGTCGCTGGCTGCGCGCCGGTTTTCCCGGGCGCGCGCCTTGAGCGAGGACTGGAGCGGCATTCATCAGCTGAAGGACGTCAAACGGCTGCTTGAGGATCTTTCGGATGAGCGCCTGGCCGGGCTGGCATCGGATCTCGCGCGGGTCGGTGCAACCGTGTGGGACCGTTCCCGTTTTCAGATGGCGGTCATCGGCGAGCGCGACGCGGTCGCTCGCGCCGGCGACCTGGTGGCGAGCACCCTGAACGCGATTGGACCGGGGACGGCCGAATCGCTAGCCGGCCCGGAGAACGGGTTTCCCGGAGACCGGCTGCGGGAAGGCTGGAGCACCGAATCGGCGGTGAACTTCGTGGCGGCCGCCTTTCCAACGGTGCGCCTGGAGCATACGGACTCCGCCGCCCTGGCGGTCATGGCCAAATTGCTGCGTTCCCTCTACCTTCACCGCGAGATCCGCGAAAAAGGCGGCGCATATGGGGGGTTCGCGCTCTACAACTCCGAGGACGGCGTCTTCAGCCTGGCGTCCTACCGCGACCCCCACATCGCCGCCACCTTGAACGTGTTCGACGGAGCGTTCGGTTTTCTACGCGCCGGAGGGTTCAGCGAGACCGATATCAAAGAGGCCATCCTCCAGGTTTGCTCGGAAATCGACAAGCCGGATCCACCCGGCCCGGCCGCTCGCAAGGCCTTCTTTCGCAGGGTCATCGGGCTGTCCGACGAAATCCGCGAGCGCTTCAAGCAGCGGCTGATCGGCCTGCGTCGGCGCGAGGTGACGGCTGTCGCTGAGCGGTATTTCGGCGTCGGCCTGAGTCAGTGTTCCGTGGCGGTGATCGGCTCCGAAGAGAAGCTGCGCGAGGCCAACGCGAAGCTTCCGGAGGCGCTGGAGCTGTACAAGATCTAAAAAAAAGCGTTCGCGCGTTGGCTCGTGGGTTCGTTTCCCCGTTGCTTTGAAAAAGAACAATTCCTTACTTGTTGTTCGGGCGGGCGCACCGACGGGTCCACGCCTTTTGCTTCTCCCCGTTTTTTTTCATTCCACCCCGCGCCCGTCGTTCAGCCAGCACGCCACCAGATGCCCATCCGCTGCTGGGACCAATGGCGGTTTCTCGACGGGGCAGCGGTTAAAAACGTACCGGCAGCGCGGGTGAAACGGGCAGCCGGAAGGCGGATCGATGGGGTTGGGGACGTCTCCCTCCAGCGGCACGGCCGTGCTCTGGCGGTGGGGGTCGGGCAGGGGTACCGCCGCCAGCAAAGCCACGGTGTAGGGATGACGCGGTTCGCGGCTAAAGCTCCCGGCCGAGGCCAGCTCGACGATGGAGCCGAGGTACATCACGGCAATCCGGCTGCAGATGTGTTCCACCACGCTCAAGTCGTGGGAGATGAAGATATAGGACAGTCCGAATTCCTGCTGGAGGTCCTGCAGCAGGTTGATGACCTGGGCTTGGATGGAGACATCCAGGGCGCTGACGGGTTCATCCGCCACGATCAGTTCCGGGCGTGCGCACAGGGCGCGGGCGATGCCGATGCGCTGGCGCTGGCCGCCGGAGAACTCATGGGGAAATTTGCATAGATCGGCGGCACGCAGGCCGACCTTGTCGAGCAGGCCGACCGCGATGGTGCTGCGCTCCCTGCGCCCGGCACGGCGGTCGACCCGCAGGGGTTCGGTGACGATCTGCTCCACCGTCATGCGGGGATCCAGGCTCGAGTAGGGATCCTGAAATATGATCTGCATGCGGCGCCGCAACCCGGCAAACTGCCGGCGCGACAGCTGCAGGATATCCTGGCCGTCGAACTCGATCCGGCCGTCCGTGGGTTCGATCAGCCGGAGGATCATGCGGCCGACCGTGGTTTTTCCGCAGCCGGACTCGCCGACCAGTCCGAAGCTTTCCCCGCGGCCGACCGCAAAGGATACGCCGCTGACCGCCTGCACCCAGGCGTGCGGCCGAGCCAGTACCCCGCCGCCCAGCGGAAAATGCTTGACCAGACCGGTTACCTGCAGCAAGGGCGCTTCAGGCATCGGAGCGCCTCCGTTCCGGGAAGTGCTTGAGCCAGCAGCGCGCGCGTTGACCGACGCCCACGGAAAAAAGATCCGGCGCCTTCGCGCGGCAGTGGTCGAAGGCGTGCCGGCAGCGCGGAGCAAAACGGCACCCGGCGATGGTTTCGGTGATCGCCGGCACGATCCCGGGAATTTCTTTCAACCGTTTCCCGCCGCCGGACCGGCGCGCGCCCAGCTGCGGCATGGACCGCAACAACCCCTGGGTGTAGGGGTGGAAGGGACGGTCGAACAGATCCACCACGGAGGCTTCTTCGACCACTTGCCCGGCATACATGACGACCACCCGGGCCGCCGTCTGCGCCACCACCCCCAGGTTGTGCGTGATCAGAAGCAGGGACATGCCCATCTCGTTTTTCAGGTCCAACATCAGGGATAAAATCTGCGCCTGAATGCTGACATCGAGCGCCGTCGTCGGTTCGTCGGCAATGAGCAGTTTCGGCCGGCACACCATGGCCATGGCGATCATGACGCGCTGGCGCATGCCGCCCGAGAGCTGGTGGGGGTAGTCCTCCAGCCGCCGCCGGGCCGCCGGGATTTTGACCCGGTCCAGCCATTCTCCGGCCTGGGCCAGGGCCGCGCTCCGGCTCAGGCCATGGTGAACCATGAGCGGTTCGGCGACCTGGCGGCCGATGGCGATCACGGGGTTGAGGGAGGTCATCGGCTCCTGAAAGATCATCGAAATCTCGCGTCCGCGCAGGCGGCGCAGGGCTTCGGGGTCGAGTTCCAGGAGGTTGCGGCCCTCGAACCGGATGCAGCCGGACTCGATGGTTCCCGGCGGGGAGGGGATGAGACCGAGGATGCTGAGCGACGTAACGCTCTTGCCGCAACCCGACTCGCCCACCACCCCCAGGGTTTCGCCCTTGTCCAGGCTGAAGCTCACGCGATCCACAGCTCTCGCCGTACCCTCCGGGGTGTGGAAGCCGACCGAGAGCTCTTCGATGCTGAGCAGGCAGGCGGTCACGCCGCAGCCTCGGCTGCCAGGTAATGCAACGCGATCAAGGCATATATTTTTACGGTTTCGGCCAGTTGATCGAGATCGACCCATTCATCTTTCTGGTGCGGAACCTCACGGTCTCCGGCTCCCATCGTGACGATCGGGATGTGCTTGACGGCCCACAGGAACGTCCCGTCGGTCGCCCCCGGCACGCCGCCATATACCGGCTCCCGGCCGCCGACGGTACGGGTGGCCCAGTCGGCGGCCAGCACCACCGGATCATCCGGGCTCGTTCGGGTGCAGGGGCGGTCGGTCAGGATGTCCAGGTCGACCGTGAGATCCCGGCAGCGTTCGAGCCCCAGCAGGCGGTCATAGTCGCAGTAATGGGACCGGGCCCGCGTCTGCACGTCAGCGGCGAGGCGGCGCAGCGCCGCGGCGATGTCGGCATGCGACTGGGCCGGAATCGTGCGGATGTCGACCAGCACCCGCGCCTCGGCGGGCATCACGTTGAGTTGGGCCGCGCCCCCCGCGGGTGCCTGGACCACGGTCGGCGTGAAGCTCGGCCAGCCGAGGTGGGGATCCCGGCCGAGGCCCTTGACGGCGGCGCACTCCAGGGCATGCAACTCGCGGATCAGGTCCGCCACGGCGGGTGCCGTGTTCAGGCCGGCCAGCGGCATGGCGCCATGGCTCATTTTACCGGTGACCGCAAAGCGCGCCCGCAGCGCGCCTTTCTGGGACGTGCAGATCATCCCGTCCTGAGGCTCGCAGATCACCGCCGCCGTAACGCGGTCGGCGTGCCCGCGGCGGATGAAGTCCTGCACGCCGAGCATCTGGTCCTCTTCGTCGCAGAGCACACCGCCGACGACCGTTCCGGAAAGCCGAACGCCGGATCGTTTGAGGGCGGCCATGGCCGCCAGCATGGCGGCCAGATTGCCCTTGGTGTCGTTGGTGCCCCGGCCGTACATGCGCCGGCCCACGATCTGAGCACCGAACGGGTCATAGGTCCATTTCGAGACGTCTCCCGGGGTCACCACGTCGGTATGACCCTCGAACATCAGCGTTCGCCGGCCGGGGCCGGCTGCATGCGTCACAACGACGTTCGGACGGCCGGGGGCCACTTCGTCCATCTCCACCTGGAAGCCCTGGGTCTGTGCCCACCGCGCGACCAATTCGGCTGCCGCCTGCTCGCTGGTGCCGGCGGCCGGGTCCCAAACGGAATTGATTTTGACCAACGAAGCCGTCAGATTAATGACTTCATCGGGGTCGACGGCGTTCAATACTTTTTCTATAAGATTCTGGGGTATCATTTCATTCCTTTGACGGCTTCAAGTTTTAAGTATTACGTGTTAAGTTTTAAGCAGTTGAATTTGGCATTTTTCTTAATACTTAAAACGTAATACTTAACACGATTTTTATCTTACCCTTACCATCTTCGGATCCAGCGTGTCCCGCAGCCCGTCGCCCAGCAGATTGAAACCGAGCACCGACCAGGCGATGGCCAGGCCGGGGAAGATGGCCATCCAGGGGTTCGTGTCCATGAAGGTCTGGGCTTCGTTCAACATGCGGCCCCAGGAGGCATGCGGCGGCTGAGTGCCCAGGCCGAGGTAGCTCAGTCCGGCTTCGGCCAGGATCGCGACGGCAAACTGGATGGTGCCCTGGATGAGCAGCGGTGAAAGGATGTTCGGCAGCACATGCCGCCAGGTGATGCCCAGTTCGCTGATGCCGCAGGCGCGCGCGGCCGCAATGAATTCCCTTTCCCAGACCACCATGGCCACCGCGCGAGTCAGCCGTGCGAAGACCGGGATGTAGAAAATGCCAATGGCGAGCATGGCGTTCACCATCGAAGGGCCCAGGATGGAGGTGATGAGAATCGCCGTCAGCACGGCGGGAAAGCCGAAGAGCAGGTCGGCAAACCGCATGATGGCCTCGTCCGCCAGGCGGCCGAAGTAAGCCGATATCAAACCGAGGCCGACCCCGAGGGTCAGGCCGATGGCGACGGTAACCAGGCCGACGATGATCGAGTTCACGGAACCCGTCATCACCCGGCTGAGCGTGTCCCGGCCGTATTGGTCGGTGCCCAGGGGATGCTGCCAGGAGGGGCCCTGCAGCCGGTCGCGGGCGTTCATCCGGTTGGCGTCGTAGGGCGTCCACAGAAGGCTGACGGCGGCGGCGATCACGACGACCAGCGACAGGACAAAGCCCACCGTAAAATTTTTATTGTGGAAGAAGCGTTTCATAAAAACCGTTTTAAGTTTTACGTGTTAAGTTTTAAGGGAAGGGAGGTGGGCCTGCCCTTACTTAAAACTTAAAACATAACACTTAACACTATCTTAGTTTTATCCTCGGATCCACGTAAGCGTAAGCCAGGTCGACGACGAAATTGACGAAGACGACCGCCGTGGCCATGAGGAGCACGATGTCGCGGACCACGGGCAGGTCGCGCATGCCGATGGAGGTGAAGACCAGTCTTCCCAGTCCCGGCAGAAAAAAAACGTTTTCGATGATGATGGCGCCGGCCAGGAGCTGGCCGAGCTGAAGCCCCATAATGGTGAGCACTGGGATCAGGGCGTTACGCAGGGCGTGGACATAAACGACCGTGCGCTCCCGCAAACCCTTGGCCCGGGCGGTGCGCACGTAGTCTTCGCGCAGCACTTCCAGCATGGAAGAACGTGTGAGCCGGGTCAGGATGGAGGCCCGGATGACACCCAGAGCGAAGGCCGGTAGCAGCAAGGCCTTGAGAGAGCCCCAGGCATTCGCGTTCCAGCCCGGGAATCCCCCGGCGGCAAACCAGTTGAGCTCGACCGAAAAAAACAACACCAGCAAAATCCCCAGCCAGAACTCCGGCGTCGCCAGCCCCAGCTGGGTGAAGGCCATGACGGTCACGTCCCCTCTCTGGTTCTGATGCCGGGCGGCATATATTCCGAAGGGGATTGAAATGATGACCGCAAACACCATGGCCATGAGTGCCAGCGGTCCGGTCACGGCCAGGCGGCTTAAGATCAACTCGAACACCGGCATCTTGTAATGGATCGACTGGTGGCTCTGGCCGACCACCAGTTTGCCGATCCAATCGAAGTACTGTCCAAAAAACGACCGATCCAGGCCGAGATCGGCGCGCAGGGCGGCCAGAGACTCCGGGGTGGCGTTGATTCCCAGGATGATCTGGGCCGGGTCGCCGGGCAGCACGAACAGAACCGAGAACACCGTGATGGATACCAGGAACAGCAGGAGAACCAGCGTGATCAGTTTTTTGGATAGATAACGTAACATGCCGATGCAATTCGGGCAGTCCCGACGCTTCAGGACTGCCCTGTTTTTCGATATAAGCTCCCGATACACGAGAATGCTTATTCAGTCATGCTTTGTGGGAGCGGCTTTCCAGCCGCGATCAACCTGCAGAGAAGCCGCTGCGTCGGAAAGCCGATTCCACCTTGGACCAAGCCGTACTATTTATTCCACCACACCTCCGTGCAGTCCAGCGCGATCGTGGGATAGTTCTTCCACCAGTTCATCACCTCCGCTTTCATGGCGGACAACGAAGGGCTTGCAAAGAGATAGCCGTTGACGGCGTCCGTGGCGATGATCTCCTGGCAGCGGCCGAACCACTTGGCCTGGTCCGCTTCGGTGGTGGCCTTCAAGGCGTTTTCATACGCCTGCCGGAAGTCGGCGGAGTCATACTGGAAGTAGTAGTTCGGGTTGGCGTATATGCCGATGTCCCATGCTTCGGCGTGGCCGATCATGCTCAACTGGAAATCCTTCTGCTTGAAGATGCGATCCAGCCAGAAGCCCCATTCCACGACTTCGATCTTGAGCTTGATTCCGACCTGGCCCAGCATGTCGGCGATCACCTCACCGGCCTTCTGGGCGTAGGCGTAAATGGCCGGGAGCTTGATGGTGGCCTCGAACCCCTTGGGGTAGCCGGCCTTGGCCAGCAGTTCCTTGGCTTTCTTCGGGTCGTATGGGAACTTCTTGGTCAGGTCCACATAAAACGGTGTGATGGGCGACCAGTGCGACCCGATGGGCGTGGCGTAGCCGAGCATGATCAGATCGTTGACGGCCTTGCGGTCGATGGCATGCGCCATGGCCTGGCGGACGAGGATGTTGTCGAAGGGCTTCACCTTGTTGTTGGTGGACATGATCACTTCGGAGGTGGATGCGCCGGACTGCACCTTGAACTTCTTGTCGCGGGAAATGCCCATCGCGATTTCGGGCGCCAGGATCCAGCCCAGGACATCGACGTCTCCGGATTTCAAAGCGGCAACCTGGGCGCTGGGATCTTTGATGAACCGGTAGGTCACTTTGTCCAGGTAGGGCAACTGAGGGTTCCAGTATTTGTCATTGCGGACCATTTCCACACTGTCGCCGCGGTTCCAGACGGTGAACTTGAAGGGGCCGGTCCCGATCGGCTGGGCCGCGGTGTTCTCGAAGCCCTTCATGGGCAGCATGACCGAATCGCCCTCGGCCATTTGGACGAGGAACAGGGAGTTGACGTTTTTCAACGTCAGCTTCAGCGTGGCGTCATCCGGGGTTTCGATCTTTTCGATCGCCCGGAAGAACTCCGGGTGGGCGTTTTTGGTACCTTCGGCGGCGCCCCGCTCCAGGTTCCATTTGGCGACCGCGGCGTTGAAGGCTTCGCCGTTGTGGAACACGACTCCCTTGCGCAGGTGGAACGTGTAGACCTTGCCATCGGCCGAAACATCCCACTTGGAGGCCAGGCCGGGCACCAGCTTGCCGTTGCGGTCGACTTTCACCAGCCCTTCGAAAACGTTGGAGTAAACCACGCGATCGATCGCAGCAGAGGCGCTGGCCGTGGGATCCAGGCCGGGTGGCTCGTCGCCCACGCAGACGATGAGGCTGCCGCCTTTTTTCGGTGTTTCGCCCGCCGCCCACGCCAGGGGAGCGAGCATCAGGATCATCAGACCAATCACCAGCGCGCGTTTCATGAATCCTCCTTTTTTCGTTCGGAAAAGCGGTTTCAGCATGGCTGCAGGCTGTCCAGCCACCGGCTCAAAAGTCGAGCCAATTTCTATACTCTTCCTCGGAGACCATGTCCATAGAATTCTATCCCAGTGCTATCGAGACGGGAGATCGGCCACGGCGGCCATGCCGGCCAGTGATGTGGCCGACAGCACCGCATGGATGATGGCCCGCGCGGTGCAGTCGGCGGCCGCATGTCCGATCTCGTTGAGGCTCTGGGCCTGGCGGCCCTCGAAAAAGCCGGGAGTTTCCGGAAGCGGGCAGCTGCCGGTAGCCAGGCAGAAAACAGTGTCGCCGTCGAACATGGTGTGGGCCGGCCGGATGGCCCTGGCCAGTCCGTCATGGGCCATCTGCGCCACCTTGAGGGCCTGCACCTTGGAGAGCGCGGCATCGGTGGCCACGACGCCGATGGTGGTGTTGCCGGCCGGTCGGCCGGCCGGCGGACTCGGCGGTCGCACGGCGCGGCGCCCGGGTTCGCCGAATTCGCCGGCCCACTCCAGGCCGATCTCCCAGGGCCGGCCGGTGGCCGGGTTGATCACTGAGCCGTTGGGGTTGACGGCCATCAATGCCGCCACCGTGATCCCCGAATCCAGCATGAGGCTGGCGCTGCCGAGTCCGCCCTTGACGGCGCCGGCCACGGCGCCGGTTCCGGCACCCACGCAACCCATTGCCATCGGTCCCTCGCCGGCAGCGGCCTCACAGGCCAGACGTCCCCATTCGGCGGTGATCGGCGGCACGAACTGCGGCCCGCGGCCCAAATCGTAGAGCACCGCCGCGGGAACGATGGGGGCGACATGCCCGGCTTCCAGCGGGAAGCCCCAGCCTTTTTCGGACAGCCAGCGCACGACGCCGTCGGCCGCGCAGAGTCCGTACACCGAGCCTCCGCAAAGGACCACGGCCTGGACTTTTTCGACCAGATTGACCGGTGCGAGCAGGTCGGTTTCGCGCGTGCCCGGTGCGGCGCCGCGCACGTCGACCGCACCCACAGCACCCTCGGGGCAAATCACCACGGTGACCCCGCTCACGGCGGCCGTGTCCGTCAAATTGCCGACGAGAATCCCCGCGACGTCGGTCAGCCCGTTGAACTTTCCGGGAGCAGTCAATTGAACCTCCTTCAAGATCGTTTCTGACTCCTGCTAAAAAAGAGTCAGTCGGATTCCGGAATCGACCTCCTGTAAAAAGCCGGCCCGCCATCGGATTTGATCGGGCCGATGTTTGGCGGCATATTACTAGACCTCGACCAGCGCTGCAACCTGCCTTCTGTCGGCCGGTCGGCTACAATCATGTTGACGGCCAGCGCCGAACTAGGCTAAAAAACCACGTTTACACGATAGATGGCCTCGGAAGACGTCATCCGAATTATTAAGCAGGGAAAACATGATTCAATTGATTCGCGGTTTCAAGGACATCCTGCCCGGCGAGGTGGAACTCTGGCAGAAGATCGAGCAGGAAGCGCGGTCGCTTTTCGAAAGCTTCGGGTTTCGGGAGATCCGCATCCCGATCATGGAGAAGACCGAACTCTTCAAGCGCAGCATCGGCGAAGACACCGACATCGTCGAGAAGGAGATGTACACCTTTGCCGACCGCGGCGGAGACATGGTCACCCTGCGGCCCGAGGCCACGGCCTCCATCGTGCGCGCCTACATCCAGCACAAGCTCTATTCGCCCGACCCGGTCCAGCGGCTTTACATGATCGGCCCGATGTTCCGGCGCGAGAGACCCCAGAAGGGCCGCTACCGGCAGTTCTATCAGATCGACGCCGAGATCTTCGGCGTGGCTTCGCCGCTGGCCGACGCCCAGCTGATCTTTCTGCTGGTCACGCTGCTGGGCCGGCTTCAGGCCAAGAACGTGGAGGCCCACGTGAACTCGCTCGGCTGCCCTGCCTGCCGTCCGGGGTTTCGCGATGCCCTGCAGGGCATGCTGGCTGCGGTGAGCGAGCGGCTCTGCGAAGACTGCCGCCGCCGCAAGGACCGCAACCCCCTGCGGGTCCTGGACTGCAAGGTCCCCGGATGCCGCGAGGCGCTGACGGAGGCTCCCTCCATCATCGATCACCTGTGCGGCGACTGCCGCCGCGACTTCGACGAGCTGCAGGCTGCGCTCACGGCTCTTGGGGTGTCCTACGTCGTCGACAAGCGGCTGGTCCGGGGTCTGGATTACTACACCCGCGCCACGTTCGAGATCCAGACCGGGGAACTCGGCGCCCAGAGCGCCGTCGCGGGCGGCGGCCGCTACGACAAGCTCGTCAAGGAGCTGGGCGGCCCGGATCTGCCGGCCACGGGGTTCGCCATCGGTTTCGACCGGCTGGCCGAGATCGTCGGTCTTCAGGCCGGCGACTACCAGCTGCGGCCGGAGGTCTTTATCGCGGCTCTCGGCAGCCGCAGCCGGCCGCTGGCATTCGAGTGGTGCTGCCGCCTCGGCCGGGAGGGGGTGCGGGTGGAGATGGAGTTCGGCGAAAAAAGCCTGAAGAGCCTGATGAAAAGCGCGGACCGCCTGAAAGCGGCCCATGTGCTGATGATCGGCGACCAGGAGCTCGAAAAGCAAACCGCCGTCTTGCGCAACATGCAGACGAAGGAACAGACCGCCGTCCCGTTCGACCGTGTGGTGGGCGCGCTGAAAACGGCTGCAAGAAGATCATCATAAACGAGACGCGGAGCGGAGAAGGAGAAACAACCTTGACGGATATACTGGGAAACATGCGCAGGACTCACACCTGCGGGCAGCTCGGGGCAGGAGACGTGGGCCGGGACGTGGCGCTGATGGGATGGGTGCTGCGCCGCCGGGACCACGGCGGCGTCATTTTCGTCGATCTCCGCGACCGCGAAGGGATCACCCAGGTGGTGTTCAACCCCGAGCTCGCACCGGAGGCGCACGCCAAGGCGGAGGCCATCCGCAGCGAGTTCGTGCTGGGGGTGCACGGCCAGGTGCGCAGCCGGCCCGACGGCATGCTGAATCCGAACCTCGCCACCGGCGCCATCGAAGTCATGGCGAGCGAGCTCAAAATCCTCAACCAGGCCCAGACTCCGCCGTTTCTCATCGAGGACAACGTGGACGTGGCCGAGGGCACGCGCCTCAAATACCGCCACATCGACCTGCGGCGGCCGCGGCTGCAGCGCAACCTGATCCTGCGCCACCGGGCGGCGATGACCGTGAGAAGCTACCTGAACAACCTCGGGTTCCTGGAGCTGGAAACGCCGTTTCTCACCAAGAGCACGCCGGAGGGGGCCCGCGACTACCTGGTGCCGAGCCGCGTCAATCCGGGCATGTTCTATGCGCTGCCCCAGTCCCCGCAGCTTTTCAAGCAGCTGTTCATGATGGCGGGCTTCGAGCGCTATTACCAGATCGTGCGCTGCTTCCGCGACGAGGACCTGCGCGCCGACCGCCAGCCGGAGTTCACTCAGATCGACCTCGAGATGTCCTTCGTGGGCGAAGAAGACGTCATGGCGGTGGCCGAGGGCATGATGGCGGCCCTGTTCAAGGAGATCCTAAGCCTGGACCTCCAGACACCGTTTCCGCGGCTGACCTATGCGGAGGCCGTCGGCCGCTACGGGCTGGACAAGCCGGACACCCGCTTCGAGCTCGAGCTGAAGGATGTCTCGGACATCGTCGGCGGCTCCGGCTTCAAGGTCTTTGCCGAGGCCGTGGGGAAGGGCGGCATCGTCAAGGCCCTGAACGCCAAGGGCTGTACGGAGATGTCCCGCAAGGACATCGACGATCTCACGGCCTTCGTGGCCGTCTACCGGGCCAAGGGCATGGCCTGGATCAAGGTGCGGGAGGACGGCTGGCAGTCGCCGATCGCCAAGTTTTTCACAGAGGACGAGAAGAATGCCCTGGCCGAGCGGATCGGCATGCAGGTGGGCGACCTGGTCTTTTTCGTGGCCGACCAGCCCGTCGTCGTGAACGAGGCCCTCGGCCACCTGCGCAACCACCTCGGGCAGAAGCTCGGTCTGATCGACCCGAACCGTTACAACTTCCTGTGGGTGACCCGTTTCCCGATGTTCGAGTACGACGAGACCGAGAAGCGCTACCAGGCCCTGCACCACCCCTTTACCGCGCCGCTGGAGGAGGATTATGAAAAACTCGACGCCGATCCGCTGAAGGTGAATTCGCGCGCCTACGACCTGGTGCTGAACGGCTTCGAGGTGGGCGGCGGCAGCATCCGCATCCACCAGCGCGCGCTGCAGGAGCGGATCTTCAGGACGCTCGGCATGGACGAGGCCTCCTACGAGGAGAAGTTCGGCTTCCTGCTGTCCGCCCTGGACTCCGGGGCGCCGCCCCACGGCGGGATCGCTTTCGGCTTCGACCGCCTGGTGATGCTACTCTGCGGGGAAGCCTCGATCCGCGACGTGATCGCCTTCCCCAAGACGCAGAAAGCGGCCTGCCTGCTCACCAACGCGCCCTCAACTCCGACCAAGGCCCAGTTGAACGAGCTATATCTGAAAATCAGCCCGCTCGCCCAGTCGTGACCGCGTGGAGGTCGGATGCGGCGCATGCCGCCGGCGGCCCCGAAAACGACAAAGTTTATATTGACAGAAAAGGAACTTTTGAATAAATTTCCCAAGTTGTGAAATTAACATTCCCTGATAGCTCAATCGGCAGAGCGGGTGGCTGTTAACCACTAGGTTGTAGGTTCAAGTCCTACTCAGGGAGCCAGTAAAAACAGGGGCTTAGGATAAAAACCTAAGCCCCTTTGTTTTTGTTTCCCAGCCAATTTCCCAGCAGCGGCCAGGAAAAGGAACCATTTGGAGTCAAAATACTGGTTGCCTGCAAATAGTTGTGCTAAGAGAACTTTTCACAATCTGCGCCCCACCTCAACTTTTTCCCTAGAGGCACTTATGGGAATATCCGCTTGCAAGCTCCTTCCCCTGCAAATAAAAAAAGGCCAAGAGCCGGAGCCCCAGGCAGATTTTATTAAAATATAATATTTATTTACCGTAGCATTTTTATATTCTTTCCGCTTCCGAATGGATAAAATTTGTTTTTGCCAATTAAAACGCTGCCTTTTTGAAATCAAATGTCATTCACTGGCTGGTGCGCGATGTTTGATTATTTTAAATACCGACATAAATTGTATCAGATTAACCGAAAATTGGATAAAATCGACAAACTATATGAAAAGGATTTTAAAAGGTTAAAGAAAGAAAAGAAAAAAGAAGAGTTTGAACGAGTACTTGCTGAATGGAGTGGAGTTGCAGCCGAATATGAAACAGAGAAAGAAATTGTGCAAACAAAATATTTTATGAGAATAGCATATCGGCTTAATGTTCATTCGCCAGACATTCTAAATCCCGAATTGTGGGAAGAGTCCTATTGGGGTAAGCATCTTTCTGATAAGGCACGTTTTGAATTAAATAAGGCGATTAGACAAGAGAAAAAAGAGAGAAGAGAAGGCTGGGTACAAATAGTAACATTATTTATCGGCTTGGTTGGAACTTTTATTGGCTTAGTATCTGTTTGGAACAAATAGCTATGAAAAAGTTAATTCCAGGGGTTTCAAATTGGCAACTTATCGCGTTTATGATTATAAACAAAGTCATGGTTGGAAATAACCGGCGCATAAGTCGAGCGGAAATTTTTTCATCGGACAATCTTGACTTCGCCGTTACTCTAACAGAGATTCTCGGCCATAAAAAAAGCCAAAACACCCGGAAGAGACATTGCAACGAACTCTTCAGAATATGCGTGACGTAGGCTATATAGATTTTCTTGGTAACGGTGAGTATCGATTGACCGATAAAGGTTGCGAAATTGCAAATTTTGTTGAAGGGGAATTTCGATACGATGCCGTCAAAAAAGCTCTTAGGTCTAATTCTGATAGCTGAAAATAAAACCGAGCTGATTTCTATCTAAGCACTTCAGCCTCCCCCTGCCTTTGGTATGCCCTCGAAAATTTAGGTTCACCTAAACGAACTGGGTTAGCCCGTGATCGCCTGGAGGAGTGGGTAATGACTACGTGTCGAGATAAGATTCGGCCTGAGTTGATCCCATACTATGAAATCATCCGCGATGCGGAGCCGGGCAAGGATGTGGCGATTGTTCAAGTCGACCGCGGATGGGCCGTCCATCATGTGTGGCATAACAACCATCGGACTTACTATATCCGTGTGTGGGTACCCGATACGAGCACACATACCAATATTTCGAGTTTTTCGCCATCAACCCAAAGGGAGACTACCGAGGAATATGAGAAGGGTTACACTCGGGCAGCCAAATAAAAATACCCGGCCGCATTGGCCGGGTATTTTTTTCAATCATTTATGTGGCCAAACCGGCCAGTTCATACATCTGCGAGCATTTTATTAGGCTTTGCCCCCTCTATGCCCTTCATCAACTCATTCGCGATATTGGAGCTTTCAATGCGCATGATGCTTTCTTGGGCACTCCCGTAGCTCAACAGGTTGATACTGCCGTACCAAACGACCTTTTGATCCATGATGGCGAACTTTTGATGGATATCGGATTTGAAAAAGACACTGATGCCGCTATTTTTCAGGATGTCTAATGCGCTTTCCATCACGGTATGATCTCTCGGAGGAAAATCATCTTTCGGGCGGGTTACAACCATAACGGGGAGGTTTTTCGCTGCTGCAATTTTCAAGTATTGAGCCATCTGATGAGTCCGCATTTTCCTGATATACGGGCTTACGATTACAATTTCCCTATCTGCAGCAACGATATCCTGGTTGAAAACGGGCAAAAAATTATCTTTATCGAAAATGATATCCAAAGGAGCACCTATAGCCTCTTCACCCGTGGCTTTATAGCCCATTGAGGCGTATCCGTTCAGCCTTTTGTGATACATTCTCTCCAGCATCTTGACCTGGATATCCACATAATCATAAATCCGCACCTCTTTTTTTGTTTTGAAGAGGCGATGTAACCTTCCGGCATATTGCTGTAGCGTGCCTTTCCAGGATATGGGCATGGCTAAAAATAAGGTATCAAGACGCGGTTCATCAAAACCTTCTCCGATAAATGGACCGGTCGCCACCAGTACAATTGGTTTTTCGGCAGGAATATTGGCAATTCTTTCAAAGGCGTTCTGTGTTGATTTTCTGCCCATGCCGCCCGTCAAGACGATGACATCCGGAATATGTTCGTATAATTTTTTTGCGAGATTCTCGACATGAGCTGTTCGGAGAGTCAGCACAAGACAACTTCTGCCCTGATGATGGTTTTTCAATACATCTTCGATGATCTGCTGATCCCTGAAATCGTTATTCATGATTTCGGCATATAAGGCTTGGATGGTTATGTCTTGCGGATCAACGGCCAAAGGCACTCTCATGGAGGTAAACCGTGGGATAATATAGTGATCAAAAGGCCTGTTTTCCGCCTGCTTTTTCGGGTTGTCCCGATACCGAATCGGTCCGCAATGCATGAATAGAATTGGATGATGTCCATCTTTTCTTGTCGGTGTGGCGGTCAGGCCATAAACATATTTGGCAGGGGCGGTTTTCAGGATCTGCTCATAAGTGAAAGCCGAAGCATGGTGGCACTCATCGGCAATGATCATTCCATAGTTTTTAACGCATTCCTTGACCTCTCCCTGTCGGCTCAACGATTGCATCACGGCTATATCGATAATTCCGCTTGAAGTGTTTTTCCCCGCGCCAATTTGTCCAATGATGCTTCTTTCCTTCTTACGGCCCCTTTTTTTAGGCTCCTCCGGCAATATCTCGTCGATATCAAGAAATTCCAACAATCTTTCTTTCCACTGTGCCAAAAGGCCGACTTTGTCCACCAGAATCAAAGTATTCCTTTTTCTTTCGGCAATTAGCTTGATCGCCACTATAGTTTTACCAAAGGCTGTCGTCCCCGAAAGAATGCCGGTATTATGGTGAAGCAGGGAGTTGAGGGCCACATTCTGTTCATCCCGGAGATGGCCTTTGAATTTCACGTTGATAGGATTTCCTTCAAAGGTTTTGTCGATTATGCAAATATCCACTCCAAGCGGTTTAAGTTCAGTGCGCAGATCTGGCTCACACCCTCTGGGCAGGCACAGATAGTCTTGTGTTTCGTCCGCGCAGGAAATGACCCTTGAATGACCGTATGTTGGCAAACGCATGGCTTGCTGTCTGTAAAACATCGGGTTTTTAAATGATGCGAGACGCTTTATCCGATTCAAAGCCCTTTGAGAGATTCCTGCATTTGGTAGAAACAGCATGTTTGCCCTAACAACCGAAAGTTTATCCGGAAAATCGCTTTTATCCAAAATGATGGTTTTGGGCTTATGCGTTTCCCACGGCTTTTCCTCTTCTTCATCGATTTTCAAATCACCCAATTCATTTCCATTGGAAAGCGTGAGAATAAAATGCTCAAGACGGTCCTCGGATATCCTCTGATGCGTGGAAAGGAATGCCCACTGATCAGGAAATGATTGAAAATCGTCATCGATGAATTCGCTATTGGCGTTTTCCCTTGCCGCTTTTTGAAGCGGCAATGCGATCAGGTTCCCAAAACCGCCCTTGGGCATGGTATCCTGACTTGGAAACAACCGGTCATAGGATTTGAATTGGATTTCATGTCTTCTGTTCATGGCACAGGTGAGCAAGGCCGTTCCGAATTTGCGTGCTATAGCCGCAGAAACTGGGTGCTCAAAGAAAAACCAGGCGTGGCACCCTTTGCCGGAGCGCGACCGCTCGACAGCTATTGGAACCGTGAATTCATGGCAAACCTCTCTCACGGCAGCGATATCTTTCTCCCAATCTGCTTTGTCAAAATCCATGGCCAGGAAGCAGCAGGTTTCATCAGCCAACATGGGGTAAATGCCTACAACGACATTGCCTCTCAAATGCTCCTCAATGACGGATTCATCCAATTCGGCATAAAATGTGTTTTCGCATGCTGAACAGGGTATTTTAGGTTTCCCGCAAATCCCCCTCTGCCACTGGTTTAGGCAAACCGGAGCATATCCCGACATCCCTTTGTTTTTATTTTCCCAGCGTTTTGCGAAGACATCCTCGCGCCCTTTGAAAAGAGACATGAACAGACGGATCTTGGAAAGAGAATCCGATGTGCATTCCACACCCGGATGAGAACTCCCGCGAGTCGATTCAATGTAAAGGCTATCGGTTTCTGTTCTTTTTGCTGAGGAATTCTTTTGGACAAGCTCGGGTTCCGGAAGCCCGAGTTGAGTTCGCAAGTGGATGTTTTCTTTTGTTAAAAGGTTTACATGTTCCAACAGAGCATTATATCTTTGGAGTAATTCATTGGAATCCATTGTCATACCCATGGTCCAGTTGCAGCCCATTTTGAAGGAAAAATTTCTTGTGAAGTTATGGCTGCTGCTATGGGACCGAGTAATTTTTTAACTTGCATGACAATATTATTGAACTCCGGAGGAACGTGATCTTGGTTATGTTTTTTTCTGAAATGGGCGTAAATCGGATCGTGATTTGTTGAGCAGCATCTGTATCACGGATGCTGTGATGTTTTTCGCCGGCGGCTTGGTCAAATCGTTGCCTCCAGATAAGGCGTCATAATTTTTGTTACTCGGTACACTTCGGCGAAGCTAAGAAGCCTTTTCAGATTTGTTAATAAGTGGAAACAATATGTCTGATGAGTCGTTAAAAATCAAGGGCGCATCGCGAATGCCTCACTTATCCCTCCGCACATGACGAACGCTATGCGAAGGCGGTCCGGAGGATGCTTCAGTTCGTGCAAAATTTGCACATACTGTCTGTTTATTCGCTTAATAGTGTTGATTCGAAATTGACTGGAGCGGTCATCAAAATGGCATCGGACAGTTGAACATGTTCTACGGAATCACCTCCCGCATTATGCTATGGGTTGACAACGTTTCATTTAGCCGATACAAAACATTTCATTCAGACGAGTAGTCGGCTTTCAAATAGACGCAATGGCTGAACCGACCCTATACCGGCGATTCGTGCGCCAGACCCTGGAAGAGGCATTGGAAGATACCCCCGTGGTGTTGATCCACGGACCGCGCCAGTGCGGCAAGACCACCCTGGCCCGTATGGTCGGTGATGCGGCCGGGTATGAATACATTACCTTTGACGATGATGTCCAATTGGCTGCGGCCACTGCCGATCCGGTCCGGTTTGCGGCCGACCTGCCCCAAAAAACGATCTTGGATGAGGTGCAGCGGGTTCCAGGTCTGTTTCTTGCGTTGAAATCGGCCGTGGATCGCGACCGACAGCCCGGGAGATTTATTCTGACCGGGTCGGCGAATGTGCTGTTGGTTCCCCGATTGGCGGATTCGCTGGCGGGACGTATGGAGATCATACGACTGCATCCCCTGTCGCAAGATGAAATCGCCGGAAAAGCATCACGGTTTCTTGATGTCCTGTTTGCCGACCGGTTTCGGAACCGTGCCTTCGAACGCCTCGGCCCCGCGCTGGCCGAACGGATTGCCGCAGGCGGCTATCCGGCAGCGCTGTTGCGTACCAGGGCCAAACGACGCGCTGCGTGGTATCGTGACTATATCGAAACACTCGCGCAGCGAGATGTTCGGGATCTGGCCCGCATCAGCGCTTTGGATGCGATACCACGGCTGCTTCAGCTTGCCGCGGGACAAACCGCACGGTTGGTCAATATCGCCGAAATGGCATCGGCGTTTCAGTTGAGTCGACCGACGATTCATGACTATGTGGTGTTGCTGGAAAAAATATTTCTGCTAGAACATCTGCCGCCATGGCACACTAACCGACTGAGCCGGCTTATCAAAACGCCCAAGTTGCACCTTACCGACACCGGTCTTGCCACCTCATTGCTCGGTCTGGATGCCGAACTTCTCTATAAGGATCGTAAGATGTTGGGGCAGCTCTTGGAGACCTTTGTCTTTCAGGAACTCAAACGGCAAGCCAGTTGGAACGACAGACCTGTTCAATTCTATCATCTCCGGGACAAGGACGGTGTGGAAGTGGATATTGTGTTGGAACAGGCTGGCAAAGTGGCGGGCATCGAAATCAAAGCCGCTTCGACAATTACGAAAAAAGATTTTCGTGGATTAGCAAGGCTTCAAGAAACGATGGGCGAGCAGTTTGTCGGCGGTGTGGTTATGTATGATGGAGAGAACGCGGTTGGTTTTGGGGATGGACTTTATGCTGTCCCCATCCAGGCGCTTTGGAAGTCGTATTGAATAAGTAAAACGACTCGCAGCTATTGCATTTTTTGCGGCACCTGCCCCGGTAACCACCGCGGGTGAACAGGCCAAAAGATTTTCCCGCCATCGATCCGAAAGGGAACTACCGGTGAATCCTCGGTAGTTCAAAACCCAACTGGATTAGGACAGGCCAAGACTATGGTTGCGCCCGATGGTGTATGAGCCTTGGAAAGAGCGGGCCGGGCCCGATGGATTTCTGCAAACCGCTTCTCTAAGATGTTACAATCTGCACCTGGACCTGTCGGACCTGAAGCTGCCGGCCTACGCGCACGTGTACGCGGAAGCGTACCACCGGACGGGGTATATGCGGTTCGACTTCGGGCATTTGTCCGGAATGGCACCTCCACCCGAGCGGCACCTGGAGCGCTTTTCCGACTCTATCATCCCGTTGTTCCGAGTGAAGGTCGTGGACCGCACGACGGCGCACGGGCGCATTCTGGCCGCGCTGGATAAGATCCGTCCGGAGAGTGTTGATAACGAGCCGGCCGGCAGCCACTCGCTTCTTTTCGTCGAGTACGATGATCTCGGCAGCAGCATATGGCGGCTCGATCTGGACGGAGACTGGCCGGTATTGAAGCTGAATCACAGGGTCGAGGAGGTCGGGCTTCTGGCCTCTTTGGACCACCGGTTCTTCGCGCTGGTTTACCCTGAGGTTTTCAGGCAGGTCTTGCGGCGGATCCTGATCGAAGACGAGCACACCGACCCGGACTGCGACGACGACTGGCCGAGCTTGTGGCTGAAGCTGGCTCGGCAGCTGCCGGGGATGAACGACCCGCCCGATTCGCCCGACGATCAGGAGAATTGGATCGACCGCGCAACCGAGGCCTTTTCGGCCAAGTCCGACGTCCTCGGGAAATTGAACCTGGCCTTGCAGCAATCACAGTAGGTTCGGATGGAGCTGAGGAAATTCACCGATCGGGGATTGGAGCGTTTCCGCGGCTACCTTCATGCGCTTGCCGAAGGCTCGGTCGAACCGCCGCCGCTGAACCTCCTGAGCGATCCCGAGTTTTCGCGGCAGGCTGCGGAGCAGGTGCAGATTGATCAAAAACAGTTCGGATCCGGGTTGGAGTTGGCTGCGTATCTCGACCATGTGCTCGAACCCTATCCCCAGTGGCCGGACACGGTCGTCGCCGACACCCACCTGTGGAGTTGGCTGTCCCTTTTCTATTTCGACCAAGTCTGCCCTGTGAACGACAAGGGCAAGCGGAAGCCGGGGCGAGACTATCGGCATATCCTTGAGCCCGGGTATCCGTATGGGCACAGGCACCTTCTTGCCGGGGCGTACCTGGTTTGCACCGTTTACGGGTGGGGGGAGGAGCTGTCAAAACTCCTCCTGCATGGGCCAGTCTCCATGGAGAGCCAGCTCCATCACGAAATCGCCACCCGTCAGAGCCTCATCACAAACCGCGGCATCATGGAGGCCCTGCATATTCTCTATTTTGACAAATCCAAGAACAAGCCCAAGCGCGGCCCGCTCATGAGCAGGTCCGCTCCCGGCTCTCTCTACCGGTTCATCGATGTGGTTCAGCAGCTGGATGTGACCTACGACCTATACAGCATGTCGGGGGCCGAAATCACCGACATACTCCCGGCCGAGTTCTCGCACTGGATAGACCCGCAACTCAAACTGCTGTGATCGAGTGAACAAATGGTGTCGGCATGCCCCATTTAGCACGCATGGATGCGCCCGGGGTAATCCACCTCGTCATGATTCGGTGGATCGTGAAGGGAGCGATCTTTCTGATCGTGAAGGCTTTATGAGGCGATTGGAGGCTCTGGTTCCGGAGCCCCGGGCCTGCTGCTATTCTTGGGGGTTGATGAGCAACCACGCCCTTTTTCTGTCACCGCAGTGTTCTATGCCGCCAGGCGAGGGGACCGATCCGCCGCGGACAAAGATTTTCTGATCGTATTTTGAGTTAACTTCTTAAAGACATCTCCAATTTCTGCTGGATAGGGTAAGAGGGCCTGGTCTCTGCAAGCGGACGGGGCTGGGCAGAAAATCAACGAGTCTCACTGCAAAGCGGAAGAGGAGCGGGAGGTTCTTCTCAACACCTACCACCGGCCGCACCACTGCATCCCCAAAACCAATCGCTCGACGCGTCGCACCTCTTTCCTTGAACCTTTCGTAACCCGGTATTAGCTTGCATTCGTGAAAACGCCTGCGCTATCCGGGGAACGGACGAGAAGGCGAGGCAATTCGATATCGGGTTTTTTCTCGGCAGTTGAAGATCATGAGCGGTCGGCGGTATTCTGGGCCTTCAGCTGCTTCTTCAGCTTGCTGTGCGGCCACTACGTCATTCGGCCGATGCGGGATGAGATGGCGGTGGCCGGGGGCGTCGAGCACCTGCAGTGGATGTTCAGCGCCACCTTCATCGCCATGCTAGTGGTCACGCCGATGTTCGGATGGGTGACCCGACGATTCGCACCGCCGCGTTTTCTTCCCTTCATCTTCAGCTTTTTCATCGCCGGGCTGCTGGTCTTCTACGCGCTCTTTAATTCCGATCTGGCCGATGCTTGGGTGGCTCGCGCGTTCTTCGTTTGGGCAAGCGTTTTCAACCTTTTCGTCGTCTCGGTGTTCTGGAGCCTGATGGTCGATATTTTCGACAACCAGCAGGCCAAGCGTCTTTTTGGAGTGATCGCTGCGGGCGGGAGCGCAGGAGCGCTTGTCGGGCCGGCCATGACTACCGTTCTGGTCCTGCATCTGGGGACGGCCAATATGCTGCTGCTGTGCGTTGCGCTGATGGGATGGGCGGTTTTATGCGCGCGGCGACTGACCGCATGGAAGGGGACTGCGGCTGGCCGGCGGGCAAAGGCCGAGGGTTCAGCGGCCGCTGCGGGCAGGGACGTTGCGCTCGGGGGATCCATTCTGGCAGGCATTCGGTTGATCGCCCGCTCGCCTTACCTCGCCGGAATCTGTTTATTAATGCTGATTTTCACCACCCTGTCGACCTTTCTTTACTTTCAGCAGGCGCAAATCGTCCGCGACAGCTTCGAGGACTCCGCACAGCGCACCGCATTCTTTGCCGGCATGGACCTGGCGGTCAACGTGCTCACGATTTTCATTCAGGGTTTCCTGACCGCACGGATCATTGCCCGAATCGGACTCGGCTGGACGCTCGCGCTGGTGCCGATCTTTCTATCCGGCGGGTTTTTGACCCTGGGGGTGTCGCCCGGTCTTGTCGTGATCGCATGCGTGCAGGTGGCCCGTCGGGCCGGTGAATATGCCTTGACGCGGCCCGCCCGCGAAATGCTTTACACGGTGCTCAGCCGGGAGGAGAAGTACAAGGCCAAAAATGTGATTGACACGGTGGTTTATCGCGGAGGGGACGCCGTCAGCGCCTGGGTCTTTTCAGGTCTGCAGGCGATCGGAATGGCGGTAGCCGGCATCTCGTTTCTGGCGGTGCCGCTCGCGCTGACATGGGCCCTTATCGGCTTCCGCCTCGGCCGCCGCCGGGAGCAGCTCGCCGCCGGTCATACCGGCAGCGACATAACGGGAGGAACTGGATCATGATCGAACTTAAACTCAGCCGCAGGGGTTTTCTCATGGCGGGTTTGGCCGCAGCGGCCGGCGTCGGATTCGGAGAGGGAATGGCCTGGGGTCGAACTCGGGCGCCGATCCTAAGACACATTCCGGCAACAGGGGAGGAACTGCCCGTGATCGGACTGGGCACCTCCGGAACCTTCGACGTCGGCAGCGCTCCGGAGGAGCGGGCCGGCCTCGCGGAAGTGCTCAATTCTTTCTTTGAAAACGGCGGCAAGCTGATCGACTCCTCGCCCATGTACGGCCAGGCGGAAACCGTGGTGGGTGCGCTTTTGGACACCATGAACCCGCGCCCCCCGGTCTTTGTCGCCACCAAGGTTTGGACCGACGGAAAACAGGCCGGGATCGAACAGATGCAGGACTCCCTGCGGCTGTGGGGCGTGCCGGCCGCCGATCTGATGCAGGTCCACAATTTGCGCGACTGGAAGACCCACCTGGCGACGTTGCGCGACTGGAAGGAAGAGGGCCGGGTCCGCTACATCGGCATCACCACCTCGCATGGCCGCTTCCATGCCGAGATGGAGTCTCTGATGAGGACCGAGCCTATCGATTTTGTCCAGTTCAGCTACAGCCTCGACGAACGCGAGACCGAAAAACGCCTGCTGCCCCTGGCGGCGGAGCGCGGGGTGGCGACCCTGATCAACCGTCCCTTCGCCCGGGGAGGCATGTTCCGCAAGACGCGCGGCAAGCCGCTGCCCGACTGGAGCGGCGAGTTCGACTGCCGCAGCTGGGCCCAGTTCTTTCTAAAATTCGTCGTCGGGCATCCTGCAGTCACCTGCGTCATTCCGGCAACGTCCAAAGCGAACCATGTCAGGGACAATCTGGGTGCGGGATTCGGTGGGCTTCCGGACGAAGCCATGCGGCGTCGGATGTTGCAGCATTATGAATCATTGTAGCTCGGTGGGCGCCGTTGTCTGGACAACCGGATGGATAGGAGCGGTCTTCCGGGATCAAGTTGATCGTGAAGACTTCATCCGGTGATTGGAAGATCCGGTTCCGGAACCCCGGACCCGCTGCTATGCCTGGGTGTTGATGAGCAACCATGCACATTTTCTGCTGCCGCAGTGGCCTATGCCGCCAGGCGAGGGGGGGCGCCGCGGACAATGGCCTTCTGATAGAAGCTTGATTTAACTTTTTAAAGACGTCCCTATTTTGATATGCCGCCAGGCGAGGGGGGCGGTCCGCCGCGAACAATGGCCTTCTGATCGAAGCTTGATTTAATTTTTTAAAGACGTCCCCATTTTGAGAAAATAGCCAGCTTCGATGAGGTCACGTCCCGCAAAAGGTTCGATAGGGCTGCTCGGAGGGGAGCGGTGGCAGGTGATAGCCGGCCTGTTCCGGCGGATCCCGGTAGGGTTGGGACAGAAAAGCCAGAAGTTTTTTCATGACCGTAAAGTCGTCCCGCTCCACGGCCGCTTCCAAGGCCTCCTCCACCCGGTGGTTGCGGGGAATGACCGCCGGGTTGTGGGTGTTCATGAGCCGGCGGGATGACTCCCAGGAATCGGGTTGCCGTTTGAGTCGGGCCTGCCAGCGCTCGACCCACTGCTTAAAATCCTGGGCCCGGAACACCGAGGCCTCCGGCAAGGAACCGGATGCCAGGTAGCGGAAGGTGTTGGTAAAATCCGTCCCGTGCCGGTGCATGCAATCGAGCAGGTCCTCAGCCAGGGCGCCGTCATCCGCTTCCTGGTTCAGCAGCCCCAGTTTGGAGCGCATGCCCGCCAGCCAGTAGTGACGGAAGGTTTCTGAAAATCCAGAGATCGCCTCATTTGCCATCGATACGGCCTTTTGCGAATCTTCGTGAATCAGCGGCAACAACGTCTCGGCAAACCGGGCAAGATTCCACTGGGCGATCTGCGGCTGCCGGCCGTAGGCGTATCGACCGTTGTGATCGATGGAACTGAAGGCCGTATTCGGATCGTAGGCGTCCATGAACGCGCAGGGGCCGTAGTCGATGGTTTCACCGCAAAGCGCCATGTTGTCCGTGTTCATGACGCCGTGAATGAAGCCAACCAGCAGCCAGCGGGCCACCAGGGACGCCTGCCGCTCCATGGCAGCTCCCAACAGGGCAAGATACGGATTACCGTCCGGGGTCAGATCAGGAAAGTGGCGGCGGATGGTGTAATCGGCCAGGGCTCGGATCTCGTCGGGTTTGCCCCTCGCCGCCGCATACTCGAAAGTGCCCACCCGGATGTGGCTGGACGCCGTACGGGTGAGAATTGCCCCCTGCAGGGCGGTTTCGCGGAACACCTGTTCACCAGTGGTCACCACCGCTAAGCTGCGGGTCGTCGGTATGCCCAGGGCGTGCAGGGCCTCGCTGATGATATACTCCCGAAGCATCGGCCCCAGGGCCGCCCGCCCGTCGCCCTGGCGTGAAAACGGGGTCCTGCCGGACCCTTTGTACTGAATGTCGAAGCGCTCACCTTTGGGTGTCACTTGCTCGCCCAGCAATAATGCCCGTCCATCGCCCAGCATGGTGAAAAAACCAAATTGATGCCCCGCATAGGCCTGAGCAAGAGGCGCGGCCCCCTCGGGGATTCTGTTGCCCGAAAAAACAGCGTCGCCCTCGTCGTCCTTCAGGGCATCGGGATTCAGACCCAAAAAATGCGCCAGTGCTTCGTTGAAAACCACGAGTTTCGGCGTGCGCACCGGTACTGGGTTCAGGCGGACATAGAAAGCCTCCGGTAACCGTGCGTAGCTGTTCTCGAATTTCCACCCGGCTTCCGGGCGGTTTTGTCTGTTGCTGGGCGTAATAAAATCCTCCTGCCTCTCGAATGACGCGTATGACTGGAAAAAAATTGGGCTGGAATAGCTGGAGGTCAAGAGGAAGCGGGCATAAAATGACGCCCGATAACGGTCATGTAAATGAAGGGGCGTCTTTAAAAATTTAATATTTTAAAGACGTCCCTATTTTTACGTATCTCCCTTGTTGACGGCAGCTGATGGCAGTATTACTGGTCTAACAGCGGCTGGGGGGGGCAAAGTGGCATTCCCACTTTTCGGGGCAGCCGGAGCGCAATCAAGCTCTTAGTCAGCCGTTGCCCATCAAAAGCGGGTTCTTACCCATCGCCATGATCTGGCCAGTGCCTTTTGAGGCGCCGTTCCCTTTCGCATTGCAGCCGTTCGACCGACGCCTTCACTGCCCACACCGGTGCCGTGCTCGGCATCCCGATCGATCCAGGCGAGCCCCGAAATCCCCACAGGCACCGGTTTCAATATGCCGGCGCTGGAAAAGCGCTTCGTCCGACTATCATAGAGGCATGAACATGACGACCCTAAGCCTGCGATTGAGCCTGACTATCGCAATACTCTCCGGCACAGTGGTGGCCGGTCCGCTTGCGCTCGCCGACGAAGGCGGACTCGATATGTTCGTCGGTCGCTGGGACCTGCGGGTGCAAATCTTGCAGCCCGAGCGGAAGGCGCTGAACTACAGCGAAACTTACGAATGGGTGCTCGACCGCAAGTTCATGCGCGGGCACACCGGGCGCAAACCGGATGGCACCGAGGACATTGTCTTCGGTACCTACGATGCCAAGATCGATGGCTATCCATTCTGGATCTTCTCGTCGTCGGGCAGCTACACCTACCTTCCGCCGGGGAGCTTCGATGCTCGTCGCCGCACGATGGACTGGAAGAGTCCCGGCGAGTGGGACATCTCCTACCAGAGCCGCTGCCTGTTTCCCGACGCGAGCACGCGGCGCTGCACCCTGATTATCAAGAATTGGAAGGGCAAGGTGCTGCTCGAGCAGGAATGGATTGCCGTCCGTCGCGACGACTGATCGTCGCACCCGCCTCCGGCCGCAGACAAGGGCATCCGCGATGATCGAAGAGCTGACCCCGCAGGTGCTGATGAGCACCATGGTGCTGGTCATCCTGGTTTCGCCGTGTCTTACGCTGGCGATTTCTATGCTGTTGGTGTGGCTGTACCGCCGTGCCGTTGCCCGGGCGATGGCAAAGACGGCCGGCTTCGACACCCCAGCGGCAGCAAACGGGTCGTCGAGGCGGTCCCCTTCCGGAGCCCAGGAACCCGGGATTCGGGTCGGCGACGCCCGTGTTGCCGATCTCTACCGCCGGGCGATGCGGGCGCCCTGGCACAACGCTGCAAGATACGCGGTCGCCGGTCTGGCATTCGCCTTCGTGCTGGCGGCGGCCGCGACGCAGGTCTATCCTACGGGGCTCGGGCTGCCGGGCTTCGCGATCGGGGTGTGGATCTACGCATGGCCCATCGTTCTCGCGCTGCCGCTGACCGTGCCTGGGCCATTGCGTGTCGCAGCGGTGGGGGTGCCTGCCTACTTCGCAGTGTTCGCACTGCTCGGGCTATGGGCGGGAACGGTCGCCAACCTTCCCGAGTTCCGCTTCGGCGCCGTCTTCGTTCCCGCCCGGTCGACGGTGACGCCGGAAGGCATGCTGCGGCTGTGGCTCACGGCCAACGGCGGCCCCACCCTGCTGATGTTGCTGTGCTTCAACCGGCGGGTCCGCGCGGTCGCTCCGCTGGTGCTCGCGCTGGTGACGACCGCCTTCATCGGCACCGTCTCAGCGGTCTTGGTGCTGTTCTCGCCGCGCGGCGTGGATGCCGCAGTCGGCCTTTCCGAGTCGCTTGGGATCCACGTTATCTGGCTCGTTGGAATGACCTATGTCGTGTCGCTCGGATTGTTCGGGGCAGCCGGCTGGCTGCTGGCGCGCCGCATCGCGAAGGCATACCAGCGCGGCCGGCTGAGTGACCAGTCGCTGCTGCTCGACGCGCTGTGGCTGCTGTTCGCGAGCACCTATGGCATGTGGCTGGTCCGTGGCGGGGTGGCGTGGATCGCAAGCGCCGCCGCGGCGTTCGTCGCCTACCGGCTGGTCTGGGCTGCCGCCGCGAAATTCGCCGGCCATGCGCCCGGCGCTGGCGTCGGGCTGACCTTCCTACGGGTGTTCTCGCTCGGACGGCGGAGCGACGCTCTATTCGCGGCGATCGCCAGCTACTGGCGCCATCTCGGCAACGTGCAGCTGATCACCGGCCCAGATCTGGCACACAGCACGGTGCAGCCGTACCAGTTCCTGGATTTCCTGGGTGGCGGACTTTCGCGGCATTTCGTGCGGGACCGTGCCTCGCTCGAAAGCCGCCTCGCGGAGTGCGACCTTGCCCCTGGCCCCGACGGGCGATTCCGGATCAACAATTTCTTCTGCTACGCGGACTCCTGGCAGGCCGTGCTGCCGGGGCTCGTCGGTGAACGGAACATCGTCCTGATGGATCTGCGCAGCTTCAGTGGCGCCAATGCCGGCTGCATCCACGAACTGCGCTTTCTGGTGCAGGAGGTGCCGCTCGACCGGTGCGTGCTGGTCATCGACGAAACGACCGACGCGCATTTCCTCGAACGAACGCTGCAGGAAGCCGTCGCGCGACTGCCGGCCGGCTCGCTGAACGACGGACGGCATACGCTGGAGCCGACGTTGCACCACCTCGGCGCCGGGCGCAAGCCGGTGCACGGCCTGATGCGGCGGCTCTGCAACGCTGCGGAACCGTAACTCTGCCGGAAATGATAGCGACATATTTTAATTTTTTAAAGACGTCCCTTGTCTATTTATCTCTTGACTTTGACGTCGCAACCCTCCTGCAATAGATTCTAGAAAAACCACCGATCCTGAAATTTCGCCTTGTACGTTAAGTCGGCTTTACATCGAACATATTGCTTGAAGGAGAGCTAAAAGTGAAAACCACCGCCCAGGCCATGGTAGTTGCTTCTTTTGCTGCGGACGCCCTTGCGCTCGGAGCACACTGGATCTACGACGTGAACCAGATTGATGCCAAATTCGGCCGAATGACGGATTTCCAGAAACCCACACCCCCCACCTACCATCCTACGAAAGAGCGCGGGGAGCAGACCCACTATGGAGACCAGGCCTTCGTCCTGTTGCGGTCGGTTGCCGCCTGCGGCGGCTTCGAAGAGGAACATTTCGGCCGCGCCTGGCGCGAGTTCTTCCGAACCTACAACGGGTATTTCGACGGTGCCACCAAGCAAACCCTGAACAACATGGAAGCCGGTCTAACGGGTGTGCAGGCCGCTTCCACCTCCGATGATCTTGCCGGTGCCAGCCGCATCGCGGCAATAGTCTACCGCTATCGGAAAGAACCCGGCCGGGCTGCTGAAAACGCTCGCCGGCAGACGGCCCTTACCCACAACTCGCCGCTTGTGCTCGCAGCCGCTGAATTTTTTAGCCGCCTCGCTTGCCGGGTGCTTCAGGGCGTACGGCCGATCGAGGCCATGCAACAGGAGGCGGCTGAAAACGCCATTGCAGCGTCGATCGCAGAATGGGTGCGAGCCGGGATTGCGAGCCGCTCCGAGGATACGCGCAGCGCCATCCGCCGCTTCGGTCCGATGTGCGAAATATCAGCCGCCTTCCCGGCAACCATCCATCTGATCGCCGCCTACGAGGACCGCTTGGAGGAGGGCTTGATTCAAAACGTCATGGCGGGCGGGGACTCGGCCGGCCGCGGTCTGCTGGTCGGACTGGTGCTTGGCGCCTGGGGCGGGGGTGCCGCCATCCCTGATCGCTGGCTGTCCGGCTGGGCGGCGGCAGATGAAATCAACGCCTTGCTGGACCAGATCGAACCGGGCCGCTGACAGATGGGACCCTGTTCAGTTCAACAGCGGTATTTGTCGTTTCATAGCCGGGGGAGCAGCTGTTTGGTTTAAAATCAGTGGTTGGACAGAGGGCAGCTGTTGCATTTTTTGGAACCGTTCAGGATCAGGGATTTCGAGATTCGTAATATTTACGCTCCAGAAATGTGCTTGCTTTTGGGTCCCAGACGGCATCGCTTTCATGGACGACGCGCGGGGCTCCTTCCCAAGGGCCGGAGGCCAAGACAGCGATCTCTCCCAGAGTGAATTTTCGACCACAGGCAGGGCAGCCTTCCGCGTTGAGGGTGTTGAGTTTTTCGAGATCAATGATCAGGGTGTGTTTCCTACGGAGGGGGTCTTTCACGGCGGACACTCCTGCAGATAGGCCGGGAGGCGTTGTTCGTGCTCCATTCTGCTTCTTTATAGTTCAAACTACGGGCGCAAACGGTCTCTGTCAAGCTTGAAGGGAAAAGGCCACCGGTCCGAAAATATATGAAGAAATATGAGGACGTCTTTAAACACGTCTACAACATCACAGTTGGATGCGGAGCATTCACCTTTCCTGAGCGTTCGTTACGGCACTGGAGCCGGCGCCTAAGATGCGGAGCGTCAGCCCGTTGCAGGATCGAAATACATGGTTCACCCCATTTCCATCCGAACCCCCCTGAATTACCCAATCCTGGAAGCGATGCAAAACCCCTTCTGATCCCTCTTTTCCACAGGGACCTTCCCACTTCGCAAGGCAGGGTCTTTTCGAAGGGGTTGGGCGTGACGACAAAATGAAGAAAAAATCGGTCTGACAGCACCCGAGCTCTCCAGCACCCGGCTCCAGGCCGGCCCCGTGCGTTCGGACCGAAGGAGGTGCATGATGGCACAAGAAAAGAAGCAGGAAGGCAAGATGGACGCACAGGCCATGATGGAGGTGTACCAGAAGCTGGCCGTACCGACCGCACCCCACAAGATGCTTGCGAAGCTGGTGGGGGAGTGGACTACCAAGACCCGGGCCTGGATGGAACCCGATAAGCCTCCGATGGAAGGCTCGGGCACCTGCAAACAGACGATGCTGTTAGGCGGACGCTACCTGCAACAGGACTACACCGGCGAGATGATGGGGAACTCGTTCACCGGCATCAACCTCATCGCGTATGACAACCACACCAAGAAGTACGTCTCCACCTGGGTTGATTCGATGAGCACCGGCATCTATTACTTCGAAGGAAAGGCCAGCCCTGACGGAAAGACCATTACCCAGGAATGCAGCTACGATGACCCGGTCAAAGGCCCGGCGGTTTGGCGCAGTGTGACCAGGTTTGTGGATGAGAACACCCTTGATTATGTCATGTACCTGACCCCCAAAGGCGGCGAGGAAGAGAAAATGATGGAGATGACCGTCAGCCGAAAGCAATGATGGGCAGCGGCTTTCGCGTCCGAAGCCATCCGCCGGCTTTATCCGGACCAACCGTGGCAGAATATCGATCCGGCGAAACGGAATACCGGGACGTCTTTAAATATTTAATTGACAGGCCCATCAGAGTTTCATAATGATGCCGGCATGCCGCGCTATCACGCATGGATGCGCCCGGGGTGATCCACCACGTCATTATTCGGGGGATCGAGAAGGGGGCGATCTTCCGGGATCAGGCTGATCGTGAAGACTTTATAAGGCGATTGGAAGCTCTGATTCCCGAGACCCAGACCCGCTGCTATGCTTGGGTGTTAATGCGCAACCACGCTGATTTTCTGTTGCCGCAGTGGTCTGTGCCGCCAGGCAAGGGGGAGCGATCCGCCGCGGCCAATGACTTTCTGATCGAACATTAATTTAATTAATTAAAGACGTCCCCAATTTTACTCGCAGAGCATGGAATCTCCGCATACGGAAAATCAGGAGGCAAGATGGCCAGAAAGAGAACCAGCCCAATCCTATGTTTACCGCTGCTGCTGACCGCCATCCTGTGCTACGGTGCGTCAGCTGCCACGACCAAGGGGAAGGAGGGTCTGGATATGGATAAGCTTACAGCCAACATCCACTGGCTCGGCCATGACAGCTTCCGAATCGATGGGGAAGGAGTGGTTATTTATATCGACCCCTATCGCTTGAAGGAAGGCCCCAAAGCCGATCTCATCCTCATCACTCACGACCACTCGGACCATGCCTCGATGTCCGATGTGGCCCTCATTCAGAAGCAGGATACGGTGATCGTCACGATTAAAGCCGCAGCCCAGAAATTGTCCGGCCAGATCAAGACCGTGCTGCCTGGGGAGGAGTTGACCGAAAAGGGAGTCTTCATCAAGACCCTGCCGGCCTACAACCTGACCAAATTTCGCAGCCCAGGCGTGCCGTTTCATCCGAAGGATGCCGGCCACGTCGGCTATTTGATCACCGTGAAAGGCGTTACAATCTACCACCCCGGTGATGCCGACTTTATTCCGGAGATGAAGGGACTGAAACCGGATGTAGCCCTGCTGCCCGTCAGCGGGACGTATGTAATGACCGCTGAGGAAGCGGCCGAAGCGGCAGCAGCCATTCAACCCAAAGTGGCCATTCCGATGCATGTGGGGGAGGGAATCGGGTCTCTGGCGGACGCTGAGCGCTTTAAGGAGAAGGCTGCGGTGCCAGTGGTTATTAAGCCGATTGAAAAATAATCAGGAACGATTTGCGGCGTCGCCTTTAATTTTATTCAATTGGAAGATGGAACCCCCGGAGGATTTCACCATGTCATTCCGTTTTCATCATGTTCACATCATCTGCAAAGACCTCGAAAAAATGATCGGGTTTTTCACCGAAGGCATTGGGGCCGAGCTGGTCAAACGCAAAAAGTTCGGGACCGCCGATGGGGCTTCCCTGGATCTGCAGGGCACAACAATCAACTTGCGGGTAGCCAGGGCTGACGAGAAGCTGGAAGGAGATGCCTCGCGGACCGTATTCGGTTACAACCACATCGGTTTGGAAGTTGAAGACATCGAGGTCGCTTTTAAAGATCTCCGTGAGCGGGGCTATTCATTTTTCATGGCCCCCACTGACATCCCCGACCTTAGAATTGCCTTCTTCAGGGGGCCGGAAGATATCGTTATCGAACTGGTTCAGAGGAAAGACGATAGAGACCGGCCATGACCCTCACCAAGTAAGACCTCGCCAGCGCTATCGCTGCAGCAAACGGATACCAGCGGAATCGGAAGAATAGGGGGACGTCTTTAAATATTTAATTGACATGGCCATTAGAGTTTCATAATGATGCCGGCATGCCACGTTTAGCACGCATGGATGCGCCCGGGGTGATCCACCACGTCATTATTCGGGGGATCGAGAAGGGGG
>JAUQXK010000030.1 GCA_030834695.1 Desulfobacterales bacterium | reverse complement strand
CGGCTTCGCGTCACCCGCGGGGCTGGCTACGCCGTGAGCCCTCCCCTTGGCAACGATGAGAGGCCCCAGGTAGTGGGGATTATCTACTGCAAAAAGCCCACCGCCTAAGTCGATGTGCTTGCTGACAAGCGGCGGGTTCATGGCGGCCATTGCCGCCAGTGTTCCCGGCGTTTCAAGCTGCACGTAGCCCCGCAGTTTAGTTGCTGGCAGGTCTGAATGCATCTTCTCGCTATACTCTACCAGGGCGATTTCGTAGTAATCGGATCCCTGATGGGCCGTCGTATCGGCTACAGCAACAGGGATATATTGTCCAAGGGTGTTCGCTCCGGAAGGCCCCAGACCTGGCATGCTGTCGACGAACTTACGCATGCCGCCGGCGAGCGTGCCACCAATGATTGCGTCGGCCGTGGCGCCTGTACCTGTAGAATCCGTAATGGTGACAACGGGAGCCATATACCCGCTGCCGCCATTGTTGATGGTGAAGCTAACGATGGAGGCTTGTCCAATAACGGCCGAAGCATCAGCGTCGATGCCAGAAGCATCCGTGATGGTGACCACAGGAGCGGTATAGCCACTGCCTCCGTTGATGACCGTGAAGTCAACGATGACGCCTGCATTGACGCTGGCGAGAACCTCAGCGCCGGTGCCAGTAGGGTCCGTGATGGTGACCACAGGAGCGGTATAGCCACTGCCTCCGCTGATGACCGTGACGCTGGCGATGGGTCCGTCTCCGAGGACGGCGGTAACCGCAGCCGGTGTAAACGCGCCGACCGGGAGGTATGCATCCTCGATCGTTACAACTGGGGCGGTATACCCTGAGCCTGGACTCATAGGGGTGACGGTAGCAACGGGCCCTCTCGGCAGCGGGCTGAAAGCCCAGTTGCCGTAGGGGCCGAAATAATGCGGCACCCCGCCCGGGTCGGGCGCCTGGGCAGCGAGCGCGGCTACTCCGGGTAGAATGCCTTGGTCTTTGGCGCGCTTAGCGGCGGCCTTCTGCTCGCTGGGCGTCACTTTTCCGAGCTTTTTATTCACTTCGTCTTTGGTGGCCTTTTTAGCTGCCAGGGCATCGCCGACCGACCAGGCGGCGACGGCGACTGCCAGTAGACAACAAATTAGAACCTTAATCTTGCGCCTGTTCATGATTTTCTCCTTTCTTTGAGGGTGACCGACCGCTTTGAGGGGGAACTGCTCAATTCTAAATGATCAAGCACCCCGGCAAGTCATCGGTTGGGAGCGCCGACGCATCCGCACGGGGCCTAATCCCATGGTAAACTTTAACCTCGTGAGGGGCTTCGAGAAGATTCGTCGCTCCCAACAGCACCTTGAAGTGTTCCGACTGCAAATGTTTGTCGAGGACCTCGTGGTTTTCCCATTCCTCGAATAGGCAGAGTTCGTTTTCATCCTCTATGCTGCAGAAATAATCACAGCTCTTGCACCCATTGGCTATTCTAATAGACTTAACCAGTGTAGCGACCGTTTGGGTGAGTTCTTTGAGCTTTTCAGGCAGCACTTTCATGCGGACAATCAACTTCAACATGCTTGGATGGTTAGCAATTAGTTTGCCAATCGTGTCGGCGGCCCGAAAACATACTAATATTGTTTAAAAACAATTTATTAGCACCGGACTGGTTGGTGGATGAGAGGGTAAACTGAAAGGACGGACTCTCAGGATTTGGTGAAGTCTCAAAATGCTGATATTTCTGCGGCTGTTATAGGCGGGAAAACCTGATTCTAATTATTGGTTTCAGGGCGACGTATACCGAGCTTGTGCATTCGCGCCCTTAAAGTGCTTGGGTGCAGGCCAAGGATCGCGGAGGCCCCCGTGGCACCGTTGATTCGCCACCGGGTTTCGCCAAGCGTCCTGAGGATCTGTTCACGCTCGGTTTCCTCCATCGTACGCAGGCCTGCCGAAGAATTGGAGCAGGCCTGATTCTCGAGTCGATCGAACATCTGTAAGACAGGACCGGGGCAAAGAATAACGGCGCGCTCGATGACGTTTCTCAACTCGCGTACGTTTCCGGGCCAATCGTATTCCTGGAGCATCCTCATCACCTCATTTTGGATTGAGGTGAACTCCTTACCAAGGTTCCTGGCATATTGCTCCAAAAAAAACTGGACCAAAAACGGGATGTCGTCCCTGCGCTGCCGCAACGGTGGAACGGTGAGAGGATAGACGTTCAGGCGGTAATAGAGATCCTGGCGGAAGCGGCCCTTGTGGACCTCTTCCTCAAGATTCCGATTGGTCGTTGCAATGATGCGCACATTCACCCGGATGGTTCTGGGAGAGCCCAGCCGCTCGAATTCATTGTTCTGAACCACCCTCAGCAGCTTGGCCTGCACCTCCATCGGCAGCTCACCAATTTCGTCCAAGCAAAGTGTGGATCCGTCGGCGATTTCGAACCGGCCTGCCTGCCGGGCATCCGATCCGGTGAAGGCGCCCTTCTCGCGGCCAAAAAGCTCGCTTTCGATCAGATGCGGCGGTAGCGCGGCACAGTTGACCGTGATCAAGGGCATGTCCTTGCGAGAACTCATCTGGTGAATTGCAGCGGCGATCAGTTCCTTTCCCGCGCCCGTCTCGCCGAGGATTAGAACCGTTGCGTTCGTGGCCGCCACCTGCTCCGCCCGGTAGAGGACATGCTTCAGGGCGTTGCTTTGGCCGATGATATTGCCGAACTGGTGTCTTGTTTCGCTTTCCTGGCGAAAATAGGTGTTTTCGGCCTCGAGCCGCTCCCGCAGTTTCTGATTTTCAGATAAGGCTCTGCGCAATGACTCCTCCGCCTTCTTAAGTTCGGTGATATCGGTGATGACCGCAGAGCTTCCTTTGAATCGACCATTTTCCCCGAAGAGAGGCGTCGGCGAGACCAACGCATGGCGGGTTGAGCCATCTCCTCTTTTCCATTCGATTTCATAAGGCTTTCGCCCCCCTTTTTCCCGTTCGATCATCTGCTCGCTGAGGATTTGGCGGCCGGCCTCCGACAGCCAATTTTGCGCAGGCCGACCGACAACCTCTTCATAGGCACATCCTAACATTTCGCATAGTTTATTGTTGGCATAGACGAAAGTTCCTTTTTCATCCCCGATGGCGAAGCCTTCGTTCATGCAATCTACCAAGCTGCGGTAGCGCACTTCGCTTTCGTTCAGTGACCTTTCGGCCTCCTTGCGCTGGGTGATATCGCGGTTGCTGCCACGCCGGCCTAAAAATTTACCGTTTTCATCAAAAACGGGTTGGCAGGCGTGGGCGATCCATCGGACGGATCCGTCCGGCCGAATGATTCGAAACTCAATCTCACCTGACAGGCCTTGGTCCTCAATTTCGCTTAAATGCTTTGAGAAGGAAGGTCGGTCTTCCGGGTGAAGGATTTTGGAAATCAAATCCGGATCAGCTGAAAATTCCTCGGGTGTGTGCTGGGAGATCTTCTCGCATGAAGGTGAGACATAGATAGAGTTTCCCTGCTGGTCCCGCCACCACTCCCAGTCATAGTTGTGGTCTGCCAGGATGCGGTATTTCAACTCGGATTTTTGCAGCGCTTCTTCGGCGCGCGTGCGCTCCTCGATCTGCCGCGAAAGCTGTTCGCAGGTTTTGGTCAGATCGGCCGTTCGCTCTTCGACCCGCAACTCCAGCTCGTCATGGGACTTTTTCAGAGATCTCTCACTCTCAACCAGGTTTTTGAAAAGCATGTTGAACGGCTTGGCCGTCCCTAGCTCGATGATGGCTTTGTAAATAAAATAAAAAGCCAGGAGCCTCAAAAAATGGCCGCAAAGGCCCAGGAATCCGTAAGTATGCTCGAAGCTTGAGAAAAAAAATTCCGAAACGAAGGACAGGGCGATGGACGCCACCAGCAACCGGACCATTTCCGGGTCGAAGTTTTCCCGGTTCTTGACCAGGATGGCGATGGAGGCTATCAGAAAAGCGCTGATGGCGTACTCACTTGCGGTCTTGAAGGTGGTCAGCCCTATCCCCGGCACGTAACAGGCGGGGAAAACCTCCCAGAGAAAAATCGCACCCAGGAGAATGGAAAAAACCAGAGCATATCCTGTGAAGACGAACCTCAGGTCCAACTTTCTTCCAACAAGAAGAGGTGCGATCAGAAGTGAAATACTCTCGATGTAACGGGCAGCCACCCAGAGTTGTATCGAGAGGTTTTCATCATGCCCGCTGAACACCTCCATGCCTTTGAAGGCCAAGACGTGGATAAGTTCAAGGCAACCGATAAAGAGGTAAGCCACACCAATAAAAAGCAGGTAGGTGTTATCCAAAGATCGGCGGACATTCCAGACGAGCATGAAAATCGCTACGGCAACGGCCGTGCTGGACATTTCGGCCAATGAATGGAAAAGGGGGAAGCTGTAGACAGCAGTGATGTAAAGCCCGCAGAATCCCGAGATCCAAACCAGAACCGAAGCATAAAGCCGCTTGTTGTCCTTAATCGTCATTGTCCGTCAAAATGAGGGGACGAAAGATTTTTTTTCAAGATGTATGCGAACCTTTCTAGCCAACTTATCACGTTATAATTAAAGTAAATATACACGTTGTTGGGAAAAGGCTCATGGCTTTTTGTTACTATGTGAGCCTAACATATTAATTTGGGGGCGGATATGGGGTAAAGACTGTATTTGGTAGGCGGTGCAATGCATCGTGGTCTTTCCCACCCTCTATCATGCATGCGTGCAATTGCTGTTTTCGAATAAAATTAGGCGCTATTTTCATGAAGCCTTGACATATGCCACAGGGTAGGATAACCATAATTCCAGCCTAACGCCTAATCTCGAAAAGCATCGAGAACGGGGGATCCAATTCATCGGGGCGCATCGCCAATCGGCGAAGGGTAATCCTCTTCGGCCCTAGCCCATCAGCTAACCTCGTCGGCGTCGATGAGGAAAACCTTCGGAATTGAACGGAGGTCTTTCCTCCACCCAACTCAATTCCGGAGGTGAACCGCATGCTTATCTGCTATTTTTAAGCAACATCCCTGTATTCCAACTTATCGCCCGAGTTCTCTGCAACCTGAACGAACGAGTTGATAGCTCCCGGTCCGTTCCGGTCCATTTTGGATCGTCGGATCCGGGTGGTTTGATATCACCATCACCGCCCCAAGCAGCGGCTGATGGTTTCACATAGAAAGCAATCACCAGCGCAGGAGGTTAACCATGACCAAGGACGCCTACTATCGAATAGGAATTTTAATCCTGGCGTTGAGCGCAATGTCGTGGGTGTTTTTTTCAAACTCCTGGGGCGCGGAGTCCAGGGAAAATAGAAGCCGCGACAACCTTGCAGACCGGCGCGTTGACCGCGACAAGGACGGTTTCCCCAAAACCGTGGACTGCAACGACCGTAACGCATCCATCTATCCCGGTGCCCCGGAAATTCCCGACGACGGGATCGACCAGGACTGCAACGGCGTGGATCAAGTCACCACCGGCGGGGGCGGCGGAGAATCAAACCCCCATGCCAATCTTGCCTGGGACGGAACCCCCGGGGCGTGCCTGTCCTGCCATAAGGAGCAGGCCCGTGATATGCACGCCTCCACTCATTATCAGTGGGAGGGAGAGGCTCTTTACCGCACCAGCGGCCCGCCCATTCAGGGCAAGATTTCAAACGCCGTCAACAGCTACTGCATCAACATTCTGGCCAACTGGGCGGACTGCGGCAGCTGCCATGCCGGCCTGGGTGCCCTACCGGTTGCCACATCAACTCCAACCGACGAGCAGCTCAAGAACATCGACTGCCTGGTCTGCCATCAGAAGGATTACAAACGGATCAAGGTCAACGGCACCTTTGTGCCGGACACGGCCAATATGACCATTACGCTGAGCAAGGCCGTTCAGACCGTACATCTGCCCGAACGGTCGAACTGCCTGTCCTGCCACGCCAAGGCCGGCGGCGGCGATGCGGTCAAACGCGGGGATCTCGCGCTGGCGACCGCCAACACCACCGACGTTCAGTTTGACCGGCACATGGCCGTTGCCGGAGCGGACATGAAGTGCCAGGAGTGCCATGTCACCCAGAACCACCGGATCGCCGGCCGGGGCTCCGACCTGCGCCAGACCGACCTGGATGTCGAGATGGCATGCACCAACTGCCATACGAATAAGACGACCACCAGCGGGCACTCGACAGCGGATATCAACCGACATGTGGCGCGGGTAGCCTGCCAGACCTGCCACATTCCCACCTACGCTAAAAATGCCGGCGATACTGCGGCGGACGAGGCCACCGAAACCCACCGGACCTGGCTGAGCTCGCATGCCACGGCGGTTCCGTATCATCCGACCAGCACCAGGGCCAACAACCTGACCCCGAAATACCGGTTCTGGAACCGTTACAGCTACAATTACGTTCTCGGGGAAGCCGCCGAAATCGACCCCAAAACAGGAGCCTACCCGACCTCAAGGCCGGACGGCGCCGTGAACGACCCATCGCCGGACAGCAAGCTCTACCCGTTCAAGTACAAGACGGCCGAGCAGCCCATGCGGGATGAAAGCGGGGAGCTGATCGCTCTGGACACGAATGTGTTTTTCCGCAGTGCGGATGCCCAGAACCGGGCAACGCTGGCAGTCCAGGCTGGGCTTAGGAACATGGGCTACCCAGAAGATGACGCTTTCAGCTGGGTCAAAACGGACACGTTCCAGCTGCTGAACCATCAGGTCAGCCCGCCATCCCAGGCGCTGAGCTGTGCGGCCTGTCACGGAACGACCACCCGCATCAATCTGAAAGGTGATCTGGGATATGGGTTGAAGAATTCCGAAGCAGTGACCTGCAGCCAATGCCACGAGAGCAAGAAAAATCCGGGCTTCAAATCCGTTCACGATAAGCACGTGAAGGATAAAAAGTACGACTGCTCCCGGTGCCACAGCTTCACTCGGCCGGAAAGAGGCCTCCGTTAAAGGAGAAGTGCTTTCAAGCGAAACCCAGTAAATGTCTTGCCGGACAAAGGGGTGTCGCCATAATTTAAACCTTCAGCGCCTGACAGATGGAGGTGGTTTATGGAAAACAGAGCCAGCAACCGGTATGAAATCGAAAGCTCTATTGTCTGCAGCTACCTTAGCAGCCAACACTCCAATGAGACTTTTTGTGGAGAAATGAAGAATTACTGTGACTCAGGGATTTATGCTGAATTGCAGGTGGAGTTCAAAGAGGGAACAGTTCTGATTTGCCGGACAAAACGAATCTCGTTGGAGCGTTCTATTACGAAAATCATGGATGGGTTCCGCTCGATGTCTCTTGCCCAGGTAAAGTGGTCAAAGCCGATCTGCGTTGATGGAACTGCCCGATTTGCCACCGGCTTAAAACATTTGCTTGTATAGGGTTTAAGTAACGCCGGAACCCGTCCGCATGCATGCGATATCGGTGGAGAAAATCCACACTTGCAAAAATTCAGAGCGGGCGGGGTCCGGTGCTCCTGAATGAACGCCGATAATTACAGGCTCGGTCGAGAGTGGCAACGATCACACCCCACCAAATCTCCCCGAGCATAAGTGATGGTGTTTTCCTCTACCGTGAAGCTGCGGGCAGTGGGTATCTTAGCCAAAGGCGTCCCGAGCAGGTCCAATCCGTGGCAGGCCTTACAGCTAGACTTGTTCTGTTCGTAAAACTCACCATGATTTCCATCCAGCCAACCGTTGTCGTTCACGTTGTGGAGCCCATGCGGTCCGTTGGTGGTCAACTGGAGGCTTTCCTGGGCATGGCAGACCGTGCACTCGATGATCTTACCGGAATATCCCTGGAGCGCCTTGGCCGCCACGTTGTCGTTGGCGGCATCGTCGGCGATCGGCCACTCGGCGTGGGTGCTGCCGTGGCAGTTCTCGCAGCTCACTCCGCCGTGCCCCTTGCTGAAGCGATACAGGGTGTTGTCCTGCTCTGCAAAACGTTTGTTGGTCGCCAGCAGCGGTGAGGCCGAATCATCTCCCGTGCGGTAGGCCTGCGTCAGGCGAATACCCGAAGCGTCGGGAACAAGATCGACCCCGCTTAGGTGGCTCACGGCATCCCCGGTGTGGCAGGACTGACAGCGCGGCAGGTCTTTCCATGGGCGGCGGGGATTGCCGTCGTTGGTACCATCGATGCTGCCGCCGGCCAACAGGTTGAACCCGCCGCCCACCGCCAGCATGCCGCCGTGGCAGTCGATGCAGTCCATGCCGCCGGTCTTCATCGCCCCGCGCTGGCACTGAGTGATCTGGCCGGGGTGGCATTCGTAGCAGGAGGCGATCGTCGCCGGGAAAATGGGCTGACCTGCATTTTGGAGCTCGCCGTGATAGCCGTGCATCACTTGAGAAAAGGTGTGGTTTCCCACCTGATTGCCCGCTGGGCCCGAGCCGCTTAAATCCAGCGCCGGAGAATAGTGGCAGCCCGCACAGAGAACCGGGGTCGAGTTCTGCAGGTTCGTTGCATGCGAGTCGTCGTGCAGGAGCAGGATGTTTTTCTTGCTCTGCACTTCGGTGTCCGCATCGTTCGCCCAGGTAATGCCGCCGCGGGTGGAAGCGATGCCGCCCGTGAGGTGGCAGCCGCGGCATTCGGTTTCGGTCGCAACCGGCACGACCGCCTTGAGGCTTCCCATTTGTTGGCCGGTCTGTTTGTCATGGGCGGTCACTTCCATGAGAGGGTAGGGGTTAGTCAGTGCCCCGTCATCTGTCGGAGTAATTGGGATGCCCCCCGCACTAAACCATTGCTCCGCCAGATTGTAGCCCATGGGCTGCGCCCCGCGGCTCTGCGGATCGTCGGCCGGCATGAAGAGGCCGGTCAATCCCTCGCCGTCCGCCAGGCTCGTCCCGAAAAGACCGTTGGCATATGACCAGAAGTCGGTTTTGCCGCTGCTGTATGAGTTGATGGAGCCCTGCGAATCCGCTGCCGCCCCGTAGCGTACGTCCACATCCGCATCGCCGAGCAGCACCGGGCTGCCGTTGGCGTCATGTCCGATCACCTGAACGTTCAGAACATTGAAGGGCGGCAGGATGGAGAAAATGGAAAACTCCCGGTCCATGCAATGCATCCCGAGATCGTTTGCGGCGAGCACCACAGCGGATGCGGTCGGTGTCGGCGGCGGGGTGGTCCCGCTCCCGTTGCCGTCGCTGCTTCCGCCGCCGCCCCCACCACAGGCGCAAACTAACATGGCCAACACGATGACAAGATTGGATAGGATTCGCATGGGTTCCCCCCTAAAAGATTAGGAAAAGTGCCTGCCAGCGTACAATTCGCAATTTAACTCGCTTCACTCATTTGAATTTATCCATATGGAGGGTAGGCACCATTGCCCCACCTTCCGTTTACTCCGAGAACCTTCTCCGGTGTTCCGCAGCGAAGCGACGCTTCGGTTTTTGGTGAAGACTCATGCGCTCGTGAGCATGCCCGAAGCGCTGCAACGAGCTCGGCAAGACAGCACCCTTTGGTTATATAGCCGGTCGCTCCGGCATCACGCATGGCTCGTATGATCGCTTGACCTTCATGCATCGAAAAGCCAATGATGCGGATATCCGGGTACTCACGATGAATGATCTGTGTAGCCTCGATTCCGTTGACCCGGGGCATCGTGACGTCCATCAGTATGACGTCTGGCTTAAGCTTTCGCGCGAGTTCGATTGCCATCTTCCCGTCAGCGGCCTGCCCTGCGATCTCGATATCCGGCTTTTTCATCAAAAGGCGGGCAAGGCAGTTTCGAAAAAGGGCGTTGTCATCGGCAAGCAACACGCGAATCGTCACTGTATCATCCTTCTCATCTAACCCCTTCCCATGATGTGCCGCATTCCCAACATGCCGGAGTCTTCATGTTCCAGGATGTGGCAATAAAACATGGTCATTCCCGGCCAGGTCGAACCGGCGCGAGCAGGGTCACGCTGCCCCATTTGGGCACCAGAACCGTGTCCTCCCAGGCGGGCAGTGAGGCATAAGCCGGGTAGAAGGAAGCCGCGGCTTTATCGTTGTAAAAAAAGGCACTGAAGGAGGGGTAAATGAGACATAAGAAATAAATGGGATAGCTATGCAGATAGCTGACGAGATCAAGAAAAGAATGCCTCGGCAGTCGCTCTTTTAAGAAGCCGGCTTGAGGGGATATCGGGGGCATTTTTTCTGGCATTCTTGCCTGTTACCTATCTGACTTCATGACGATAGTTGCCATTGAAGACAGGTCAGCCAGCCTATTATGCTTTTTTTAGCAGGAAATACCATGCAGAGGAAAATGAAAGAAATAGGGTCAATACTGTATATTTGATGTGGGACAGGAAAAATAAGCACAAGTGCTTGTTGTCGAATGCAATCGCCGATCGGATCCTCACGGCGCTAAAAATTTTTGGGGCTCTGCCCTAAAGCAAAACAATTGGACATTCGGAAATATTACTTTCGACTTGTCTTTTGAAACTATCCCGCGCATAATCCCCGCCTATGATAAGCCCTTCTGAAACCAACCGGGGCACGACGGCCGCTTCACTCAAACGACAGCGAAAATGCCTTCCGGCGGCACTGGCGCACCTGCGGCAGTAGACCAATTTGGAAGGGCAGCCTGCCCTGGTTGAAAATGGGAAGACTATATGCCCTTAATAACAATTCTGCTGAGCTTGCTCCTTGTATATGGCTGTGCCCCGAACGTTAATATCCCGAAAAGGTTCGGTGCCGAACAGTTGTCGCCAACGGCAGATAGCATTGCAGGGATAGACCAGATTAAATGTGATCGACTAAAAGACAAGAGAATCAAGATAACCGCCACCAGCAATTTGAACGGCTCCATCTTCCTTGAAAATATCAAAGGGAACCTTCCATTTCGCACTTTAGAGATAAATAAGACAGAATACTCGGGAAGCATTTCAACAGATTTAAAAGATAAGCTTGCTGCGGTATTAGAACGGTGCTGCGGGGCGATAGTTGTCGAAGCCGAACCGGTTGACATTGCCTTGCAGGCCAATATCAATAAATTTTATTCTCAAATCGTAGATGCCAAAAGGGAAGGCGACACCCAAATACTATCTCCAGGGGAAGAAAAAGATTTTAAGCTTTACACAACCACAAAAAGTATTTTGAACATTGAGACTGGCATAAATAATAAAGCCTTCAGGTTTGAACATTTATTCTCGCTGATAGAGGAGTATGGTTGCAAGAGTAGTTGGGCCAAAGAGGGCACCCATATGAATGATACCCTGAGCAGTTTGGCAGTATGGGACGACCAAGTCGTCATGTCACGATATATTGCGTCCAACACAACCCGCGTCCATGCCGGGTTGAATAGAGACCACCTCGGAAAGTTAACTGTTTTTGATTCAATGGGAAAAACAAAGACGGAGTTGGTTTTTAACAACAAGGACGTCAATAACCCAAGGGTGGGCAAATTATACTTAGAGAAGGGTGGCGACTATATCGTCGACACCAGAATGAGGGCATATAGGGAACTGTACTTTTCCGGTTATGGCAACCTAAAATTACTTGTTTACAATTATCTGGTTGAATTGGTTAATATTATGAACAATTTTGACGAGTAGGGGGTCGCAAATGCGAAGAGCGGCGATTATCACAACATTGCTTCTCAGCATGGTGGCGGCCGGATGCGCCAGTCCAAAGATATCGAATATCAATTATAAGCCCGACCAGATAGTGGCTAAAATGGAAGGAGATCCGAATAGGGGGATCAAGGTCGCGTCCGCCCCGGAGGACGACGGCCAGGCAAAAACAGCTTCGGGGTCTCCAAAAGCGGACGGTAATTTCTCTTATGGCAATTATTATGCGCTGGTAATCGGGATAAACGATTATAAATGGATCGACAAATTAAAATGCGCCGTCAACGATGCCAATTCGGTTGCCTCTATACTCCGCAATAAATACGGATATAAAGTTGAGACGCTGATCGACTGCACACGAAACCAGATTATTGAAGCCTTGTCCGAATACCGAAAGCGTCTTACAAACAAGGACAACTTGCTCATATACTATTCAGGACATGGTATTTTGGATAAAGAAGCTGATGAAGGATATTGGCTGGCGGTTGATGCGACAAGAAGCAGCGAATCTAATTGGATCTCGAACACCTCACTGACGTCCTCCATAAGGGCCATGCAAGCCAAGCATGTTTTGATAATTTCGGATAGTTGTTATTCTGGAAAAATAATGCGAAGCGCAAAAGCGGACATTGGCGCTGTGGATACATTAAAACGATTATCGGAAAAAAGGGCTAGAATCGTAATGACTTCAGGCGGCTTGGAGCCTGTTTCGGATAGCGGCGGCATTAATAATCATTCTGTTTTTTCCGCTGCCTTCCTTCTGGCCTTAAATGATAATTCTGGCATTGAATCCGGGACTGAAATATTCGCTAGAATTCGCAACTCCGTTATTTTGAATTCTGATCAAACACCTGAGTATGCAGACATCCACAAAGCCGGGCATGACGGCGGGGATTTTATCTTTTGCGTTCTCGCGAAACAATGAGGGCGACCAAACTGAAATGAGCGCAAGCGCAAAAGCAAGTTGCAGCGCAACTTCCCGGAACCGCACCGTAAATATCCGCCATGACTCGCCTCAAACGAGCGTTCCATAAACTCGTAAGCGTGTCCTTAACGTTTCTACGCATTGACGATAAAACACCATCAGGCCTTGGGCTCAAACGCGCCTCCTCCGGATCACTCTAAAGAAAGAGCGCCTCATTATGCGGTCGGTCAACGTCGAAGACTATCTTAAGGCCATCTATGAGTTGCAAACAGCCGAGGGCCGCGCCAAGACATCGCACATCGCTGAAAAGCTCCTGATCAAATCCGCCTCCGTGACGGAGATGATCAAGCGACTGGCAATTCAACGGCCACGGTTGCTCGTTCATGAGCCTCGGCATGGAGTTCGTTTGACCGCCAAAGGTGAAAAGGCGGCCCTCGACATTGTCCGGCGGCACCGGCTGCTTGAGACCTTTCTTCACAAGGTACTCGGCCTGCCATGGGATGAAGTCCACCAGGAAGCCGATCTCTTGGAGCATCATTTATCCGAACGACTGACAGAGGCCCTGGCGGATTTTCTGGGGCATCCGGAGTTCGACCCCCATGGCGAACCCATACCCGGGGTCCGAGGGGAGATGAGCCACTTATCCCAAATGACACTCTCGGAGGCGAATGCAGGGGTGAAGATCCGGGTTGTCGGCCTGCAATCTCCGACCGACCAGCTCTTGCATTATCTGAGCGTACTGAAGATCGGCATCCGGACGGTTGCGACGATCACCCATGCCGAGGGTTATGAGGGTTCGATAACGCTGCGAGTCACCAGCGGCGGCCAGACACGCGATCACGTAATCGGCAAAAATACCGCTGATCATATCTTGATTGAACTCCTGCGCGATTGATACCCATCTCTTAAAAATAGGTCGACCTAAAAATAAAATTAGGTTGACCTAATTAAAGCCATGCTTATTTTCCTATCCATGCATCTTCAGGAGATCGGCCTGAAGCGATCCACGATCAAAAAGGGGGAAGGGTCATGAACGGGTATCCGCCAAGAAGCATTTTTCGAAGATTTAGGTGGACGTTAGCGATTCTGGCTTTCTTGTCGGGTGTTTCGTATGCGCAATTCGCTGTCGGAGCGGTCTTCAAGGGAAGCTATCCCATCAAGGTCGGCACAACGGTCGGGATGGTGGCCGACATCGTCAAGGAAGTGGCCGGAAGCATGGCGGTGGTCACCAACATCATCGGCGCCGGCGTGGACCCGCACGTGTACAACCCCACGCGCGGGGATGTCGCCGTGCTCATGAAATCCGACATCATTTTTTACTCCGGCCTTCTGCTCGAAGGCCAGATGACGGAAATCCTGGCCAAGGTCGGCGCTAAAAAGCCGGTTCACGCCGTCACCGAGCTGTTGCAAAAGGAATATCTCATTCATGACGACACGACCAACCACGATGACCCGCACGTGTGGATGGACGTCAAGGGGTGGAGCAAGGCCGTTGAGGTCGTCGCCAAAGCACTCGCAGACTTTGATCCGCCGAATGCTGCCTACTACGGCAAGAATGCGGAGTCCTATCTGGTCCGGCTCAAGGAGCTGGATGAATATTCCCGCACAGCCATCGCTTCGATTCCGGAAAACCGCCGGGTCCTGGTCACCGCCCACGACGCCTTCAACTACCTGAGCCGTGCCTACGGCATCGAGGTCCTCGGCATCCAGGGCATTTCGACGGAATCCGAGGCGGGGCTCAAGGACATCAACCGCATCGTCGAAATCCTGGTCACGCGCATCGTCCCGGCCGTCTTCGTTGAAACCAGCGTGTCCGATAAAAACGTAAAGGCGCTCATCGAAGGCGCAGCCGCGAGGAGCCATCGCGTGACCATCGGCGGCGAGCTTTTCTCCGACGCCATGGGAAACCCCGGGACCTACGAGGGAACCTACATCGGCATGATCGACCACAACGTGACCACCATCAGCCGGGCGCTGGGCGGAAACGCACCCGCCGGCGGCATGTCCGGAAAGCTCTCACCGAAACATTAGGAGCATGCCGGTCATAACGGAGGGCAAAGCCATGTTTGGAGCATTTTTTCAACCATCCGCTGCATCCGCCGCGATGGCGGGGCCTGCGGATATCCCGCTCTGGGTAGAAGACCTGACGGTTGCCTACCATCGCAAGCCGGTTCTGTGGGACGTGGACCTCTCGCTTCCGGAAGGCAAACTCATCGCGGTGGTCGGCCCGAACGGTGCCGGCAAGAGCACCTTGATCAAGTCCATCCTGAACCTCATCCCGAGGGCTTCCGGCGCCGTTTCGATCTACGGCAGGCCATACGCGATTCAACGCCACCTGGTGGGTTACGTTCCCCAGCGCGAAAGCGTCGACTGGGATTTCCCGGTCAGCGCACTGGACGTGGTGGCCATGGGCCTGTACCGCAAAATCGGCTGGTTCCGGCCGGTCAGCCGGCGCCATCGCCAGGCTGCTCTACGGGAGCTCGAAAAGGTCGGCATGGCCCCCTATGCCCGGCGCCAGATCAGCCAGCTGTCGGGCGGCCAGCAGCAGCGGGTTTTTCTGGCGCGTGCGCTGGCCCAGGATGCTCGGCTGTATTTCATGGACGAGCCGTTTGCCGGGGTCGACGCCGCAACCGAGAAGGCGATCGTCGCTCTGCTGAAAGAGCTGCAAAGCGAGGGTAAAACCTGCGTGGTCGTGCATCACGACCTGCAGACGGTGCCGACCTACTTCGACCATGTGGTCTTGATCAACATGCGGGTGGTGGCGGCCGGACCGACCCAAGATGTGTTCACCGAAGAAAACCTCCGCAAAACCTACGGCGGCAAATTGACCCTGCTGTCCCAGGCCTTGCACGAATATGCGCAGGCCCCTCGTCCTTCCCCGGGGAAAAAAGGAGGCGGGGAATGAACGGTATGGGCATTATGAGGCGTGCCGGCATCTGTGCCGGGCTGCTGGTGATTTCAGCTGGCCGGGCTTGGTCGGGCGGCTTGGCCGAGCATGCGCTGGAATGGCCATCCGGCGCGGAGCTTTTGAGGGTGCTGACGCTCCAGGATTACAACACCCGCGTGGTGATCATCGGGGCGGGGCTTCTCGGACTGGCGGCCGGCTTGATCGGTACGTTTCTGCTGTTGCGCAAGCGCGCTCTTCTGAGCGACGCTCTGAGCCATGCCACCCTGCCGGGGATTGCATTGGCCTTCATGCTGATGGTGGCGATTTGGGGCGACGGCAAGCACCTGCTGGGGCTGATCGCCGGGGCCGCGGTGTTCTCGGTTCTGGGGACCGGCTCCGTCATGTTGATCCAGCGCCACTCGCGGCTCAAGGACGATGCGGCCCTGGGCATCGTGCTGAGTGTCTATTTCGGGCTGGGCATCGCTCTGATGGGCCTCGCCACCCGCATGGAAAGCGGCAATGCCGCCGGGCTTTCCTCCTTCATCTACGGCAAGACCGCCTCGATGGTATTTTTCGACGCGCTTCTGATCGGAGCCGCCGCAGTGGTCTGCATCCTGTTCTGCCTGCTCTTTTTCAAGGAGTTCACGCTGGTCTGCTTCGATGCGGCCTATGCCGCGAGCCAGGGATGGCCGGTGGGGCGGCTCGATTTTTTCATGATGGCCCTCGTGGTGGTCGTCACTGTCATCGGGTTGCAGGCGGTCGGGCTGATTTTGGTCGTCGCCCTTCTGATCATACCGCCTTCAGCGGCCCGCTTCTGGACCGAACGTCTGCGCAGCATGCTGTGGCTCTCCGGGGCCTTCGGTGCGCTCAGCGGCCTGGTCGGGGCCGGCATCAGCGCACTGATGGCCAATCTTCCCGCCGGAGCGGTGATTGTCTTGACGGCGTCGCTGTTGTTTATTCTCAGCCTGACCTTCGGCACCGCCCGAGGCCTGGTTCGTCTGGGACTGGAACGCCGGAGGCTGCGGCTCAAGATCAACCGGGAGAACCTGCTGCGGGAGCTCTATGAATGGTTCGAAACCCGCTGCGGCACCTCCGATCCCGGCTTCAACGAATGCCAATTGCTGAACGCCCCGGGACGGCCGGAGCTCTTGTCCCTCCGTGCCTGGACGCCGGCGCATTTCCGACGATCCCTGCGCGAACTCCAATCTGCAGGTCTATTGAAGAAAATCTCTTCCGACGCCTTTGGATTCACGCCCGAGGGTCTGGCGAAGGCTCAGGCGGTGGTGCGCAAGCACCGCCTCTGGGAAACCTATCTGATTACGCACGCCGATATCGCTCCCGGGAATGTGGACTGGGGAGCCGATGAAATCGAACATGTGCTGGACCTCGATTTGATCGCCACGCTCGAGCAGGTGCTGACCGCCACCCGACCTGCGGGCATGCCGCAGAGCCCGCATGAGCTCGCGGCATCCGAAAGGAACGTGTAACCATGGACTGGACCGTTCTGGACAGCTGGATTGTGGTCACTGGAATGCTGAGCGCCATGTCCTGCGCGCTCTTGGGCAACTACCTCGTGCTGCGCCGCATGAGCATGATGGGCGATGCCATCAGCCACGCGGTTTTGCCCGGCCTGGCCATCGCCTTTCTGATCAGCGGCAGCCGGGACAGTCTCACCATGATGGTCGGCGCCGTTCTGATCGGGGTGATGACCGCTTTCCTGGTCGAAGCCATCCAAAAGCTGAGCGGCCTCGATCGGGGCGCTTCCATGGGGGTGATCTTCACCACTCTTTTCGCCTTAGGCTTGATCCTTATCCGGCAGGCGGCCGACCATGTGGACCTGGACCCCGGCTGCGTTTTGTATGGTGCGATCGAATTGACACCGCTCGACGTCTACGAATGGGGCGGTCTTGAAATTCCGCGGGCGGCGGTCACCAACGCTGCCATGCTGTTGGTCAACCTTGCCTTCGTGCTCGCGTTCTACAAGGAGTTGAAGATCACCTCCTTCGACCCGGCCCTGGCCACCACCATCGGGATCAATGCGAGCGGGATGCATTACGTCCTGATGACGCTGGTGGCAGCGACCACGATCGCCGCCTTCGAAAGCGTGGGCAGCATCCTGGTGATCGCCATGTTGATCGTCCCCGGGGCAGCGGCCCATCTTCTGACCGACCGGCTTGCGCGCATGCTCGCTCTCAGCCTGGTTATCGCCGGGCTTTCCGCCGTCTTCGGCCACATCGGCGCCATTACCGTCCCCGGCTGGTTCGGGTTGCGGGACACCAGCACCGCCGGCATGATGGCGGTTGCGGCCGGTGCCATTTTTGTCTGTGTTTTCTTTTTTGCACCGCACCATGGAGTCACCGGCCGCGCCTTCAACCGGATTTTGCTTTCGATGAGAATCACACGAGACGACATCCTGGCCTTCCTGTATCGCTTCCAGGAACTGGCTCCGGAAGGTTCCCCGCCGGTCTCGGCATCAGACGTGGAAAACGCCGTTAAGGCCGGCAGCGCGGCCAGACTTGTGATGTGGGATCTGGTTCGTAGAAAGTATGTGGACCGATCAGCCGAAGGGCTCTCATTGACCGAGGAGGGCCGGGGCCTTGCCCGCAGCCTCGTCCGTTCGCATCGGCTCTGGGAAACCTACCTGTGCAACAAAATGGGGTTCTGCGCCGAGGATGTGCACTACTCCGCGCACCGACTGGAGCATGTCACCGACAAAGCCTTACAGGACCAACTGGTTGAGGAGGCAGGGTATCCTTTCCAGGATCCCCATCGTAAAACCATTCCTTGAATAATTCCTGACAGCATCCTGGAAAATATCATGGTTGGGGCAAGGGGCGTAACCGATTGCAACTTTGACGAGGTCTTGGGCATTATCCAGTTCACCAGCGAAGAACCGTGACAGTGATACTGGCAACAAACTCCTTGCTTTAAGATGCGAGGCTATTACATTGCCAATTGGACTTGAAGCCAGTTAGACCTGAATAGCTCGAGAAGCTTTTGTACCTCTTGGCAAATTGAGCTAGGGGAGATTGCAACAAGTATTTATTTGGAAAAATCGTTCGGAACGCTGGTATGGATATTAAATAACGATGCTCCCTCCACCCTGCTTTCCTTAGCAGCAATTCTCTTTATTGCTGTTGGAGCGCCTCTTGTCAGCCCCGCCATCTATAACCACTCAGGCCATGGGCAGGTAAATGGTGCGCCTTGTGGCGAACACTTTCCGGCAATCGCGGATGCCGATAATGGTCATGCGTGCCCGGAAGAAAGAGGCAGGGTCGTTGACTCCCTGCCTCTTTAAGAATCTCACGGACGGACCTACGTGGACAGCTCGCGTTACGTGGTTTTACCCTGAAAAACGTCGGTGAAGCTTTTTCGCATATCCCTTTTCAGAATTTTACCTGTGGGGGTTTTCGGAAGGGCATCCACAAAAATGATCTTTTTGGGAACCTTGAAAGGCGCCAGATGGAGTTTGCAGAGTTCTATGAGTTCAGCCTCCTGGATCGTTTCACCTCTGCGAGGAACAACAACGGCCGTTACCGCTTCCACCCATTTCGGATGACTGACTCCCACTACGGCCACTTCCTCTACTCTCTTATCCCGATAGATCGCCTCCTCCACTTCTCTGGTGGAAACATTTTCGCCCCCGGTTTTGATCATGTCCTTTTTCCGGTCGACAACGGTAATATACCGATCTTTGTCCATGACGCCGATGTCGCCGGAATGGAACCAACCGCCCTTCATGGCTTCCTCGGTCTTTTCCGGTTCCTTGAAGTACATGATCAGAGCATGGGGGCCTCGACCGCATATCTCGCCGGGGACGCCTGGAGCCTGGACGGGATCACCTGTCGCGTCTTCAAGCCGGGTTTCCATGTTCAGCCCCCCCATGCCAGCGGAGCCAAGTTTGGTCATGGCGTCGGCGGCTTTCAAAATTGTATGATAGGGTGCCAATTCCGTCTGTCCGTAATAATTGTAGATTTTGGCGCCGGGCAGTCGATCCAGCATCTCTTTAAGGACCTCCACCGGCATGATTGACGCACCATAGTAGCATTTTTTCAAGCTGGTAAGATCATGTTTGCCAAAATCAGGATGCCGCAGCAGGCCGATCCAGACGGTGGGCGGCGCAAAAAACATGGATGCCCGGTAATCAGCGATGGATTTCAGTATTCTTCCGATATCCGGTACCATTAGGATGTTGGTTCCCCCAAGCCAGAAGATGGGGTTCAGGAACACGTCTCGCTGTGCGCAGTGATAAATTGGAAGGGCGTTTACATTGATGTCCGTGGCGTCGTAGCCACCATCGATGATGCAACCCATGTACTGGGCGATGAGGGCCTGGTTGCTGATGATCACTCCCTTGGGCAGCGATTCAGTTCCGCTGGTGTAAGTCATCTGGCAGGGATCTTCAATGCGCAGGATGGTGTCAGGCTCCGTGGCCGGGTAGGCTTTATACCAAGCCGTGAATTCCTTGAATCGATCGTCGGGAGGTCTTGCCCCGGCCATATCGTCTGACCAGATCAGGGCCTTGACGGCCGGCAGTTCTCCGAGCACATCTTTGGTTAGATCGTACAGGGCATCTTCGATGATGAAGAGTTTGCTCTCGGAGTGGTTGATGCAATAGGAGATGTCTTTTCCTTTCAAAAGATAGTTGATGGCCAGATACACGGCGCCGATCTTGCAGCACGCCAGCCACGTAAGCACGTGGTGGATCGTGTTGTGCGCGAGAATGGCGACCCGGTCGTATTTTCGAATGCCAAGGTCCATAAGGGCGTTGGCCACCCGGTTGCTCTCGGCCTCCAGTTCTGCGTAAGTGAGAGATCTGTCATTGTAAATCAAGGCCTTCTTATCAGGATAGTGGTAGCAGCTTCGCCGGATCATATCGGCGATCACCCATCGGTTCACCGGATTGTACCGGTTCATGAGAAAGTCGAGATTCTTTTGGGTGAGCGACGCATAGCAGGCATTTTCTTCCGGCGTCAGCGGCTTGAATAAGCTTGTCACGGTACACCTCCTTCATACAACATATCAGGTTGTGGGTGTCGCCGCTCGGCCCGGTCAATCCGGCCTCATGGCTATACAGAGACGCGAATCTGTCATTCGCGGAGAAAACAGCTGATAGCAAAAGAGTTTGCTGAGTATACCTTAAATCTATTGAGTTTCAATGGCTACCCTCCGCGAACCTCGACCTTGCCTGTGGAGGAAAATTCCCGCGGCCGAAATTTTTCATCTTGCTGAACTTAAGAAGCTTGGCGGGGACAAAAAATAAGTTCATTTTCCCTGATTTTTTTGTGGCCGGTAAGATTGTAGGGGTGGTTTTTTAGATTGGCAGACCAAAGGCGCAACCATTCACTGGAATCATCAAGGATTCGACCCAGGGCACGAAACCTATCTTTCAGGCAAGAGCCGGATAGATTTGTTTTCAATTGCCTATTACCAGACCGGCAGCGAAATACCCAAATACCGTCATGCCGGACTTGATAAGCCTGCCCCGTACCAGGATACGGGGGCATCCACTCCCGCTCTGGATTCCGGCTTTCGCCGGAATGACAGATCTTGGCATATTCAATTGCCGAAGTAATAACAAGGTTGGTGGGCGTTGGGAAATCATCCGACAAATCTCCAAACCTATTGGTTTGCTGTATGTCCACAGCTATAGGGTGTCCCACGATAATTAGTTTGTGTAAGATGAGTTCATACCGCAAATCCCAACAAAAAATACTTGATTGACAGTATTTACCCGGCTAACCAGCCGCGGCAAATTATGATCATCGCAGCAATCGGATACGCCTTTTCTATTTTCTTCCGCTGTGGCCTGGTCACGACGCCGCGAAAAATAAAAGCCTGCTGTTGATACTCGAAACACTTTTATTTTTGGGCGCTGGCCATATCTATTACTAAAAAAAGCCCTAAGCGACCATTGCCATAGCACGGTACAAGATCAAAATTTGAAAAAGCGTTCAGCGCGATGAGGTGTGGTTTGAGCGGAAGAAGACAAAACGGATCTTACCGAGTTCATCGTAGTTCAGAGCCACTGGAGGTCGCACTTATTGTCTGGCCGTGCATGGGGCTAAACGCCAATTCAACATTTCGGGGCATCCAGGCGGTCGAAACACAATATCATCCATAGGCAACTGCCTCCCCAAAAAAAGAAAGCGGGTTCTTATACTTATGCCGAAGGTCACCATCCAAGACGTCCTCGCGGTCAAGACGGCCAACGTCCAGGCCACGTACAGCGCCAGTCCCAAGCATGCTCGGAGCGAATCCGTCGTCGTGGTGAACCCGACGAACTCGCTTAGGGTGGTGGGCGCATCCAAACGGTTCATCAACCCCGAGATTTACGACTTCACGCTGGCGACGTGTTACTCGATCGACGGCGGCCGCTCCTGGATAGAATCTGCGCCGCTCGCGCTTGGGCACGATACGTTCGGCCGGCCCTGGGGCGGCATTTCAGATCCGGCTCTGACATGGGACAGTCAGGGCAACGTTTTCCTCGTCGCGCTCCCTTTCGCGCCGAACGATGGACCCGCGCACAGCATCGCCGTTTACAAGTCGGTGGATGGCGGGGCTTCGTGGAGTGCCCCAAACGTCATCCACTCGGGCAGCGACGACAAGCAGTGGACGGCCGGCGACTTGAGCCCGAGCAGCCCGTTCTTCGGCAACGTATACGCGGTGTGGGACGTCGGGCACGCGCTGTGCTTCGCCCGCACGACCGATCATGGGGCCACCTGGAAAGGCGCCGGCAATAAGTCGATCGCCGAAACCGTGCTCGCAGACGATTCGTTCTCGCCGGAGATCTCGGTCGGCCCGGACGGTGCGATCTACATCGTCTACTGGAACCGGTATTCCTCAACGACCACCAAGTCTGTAAAACTGGTGAAGTCGACCGACGGAGGCGACACGTTCTCGGCGCCCATCGTCGTGGCCGAAGGGATCACGGACCTCGAAGCAGTGCTGCCCGAGAAAGCGGGCTGGCATCACTTTCCCGGGAACACGTTCCGCGTGCTCACGATCGCAACCGGCTGCATCGGCCTCAACAATGCGCTCGTCGTCGCGTGGGCTGACGGGAGGGAGATCGTGGGTGTCTCGGACGTCACTCCAGGCTTTCACGTGTCGCGTATCTACTATCGCCGGTCGCCCGATGGCGGTACCACGTGGGAGGGGGCTGCCTCTGGCCAGCCCCTGCTCGCCAGGGTCGAAGATCACCGGGCGCATTACTTTCACCCGCAGATTATCAGCGCGCCGGACGGCCGCATCGGCTGCGCCTTTTACGAGCTTGGCTATAAGACCGGCAAAGACAACCTGCTGCGCTTCCTCATCGACGTCAAGCTCGCCGCGTCGCTCGATGGCGGTCAGACCTTCTCGCTCTTGAGGACGGTCAACACCCTGCCTTGGGATCCCGCTGTGGGCGCACCGCTCGTCCATGGCCAGTCCGGTCTGACTTTCATCGGCGAGTACTTCGGTCTCGATGCCAGCAGCCTCGGCTTTACGCTGCTCTGGACCGACACGCGGACCGGGATGCAGGAACTCTTCTCGGCGACGCTCGCCGTCGAGAAAGAGTATCGCGTCGAGGGGGACCTCGGCGGCATTATCTTCGGCGGCGTGGACGTAGATGCAGGCGGCTGGATCGTGCTGCCGAACGGCAAAATCAAGAAAGTTCCACCGCACGAGCCGGCGATTGACATCCTGAGACTTCTCGACGTGTACGAGTCGGCCAAAGGCATTGAGGATCACGCCGAGCGGACCAACGTCCAACGCGAAGCGCTCAAATCGATTGAGCGAATCATCCAGCGAGCGCTCCATCGCTGATATCCAAAAATTGCTCCAGACCTCGCAGAATCTGTGCAGCGATCCTTCGAGCTGTCCTATGAAGAGCGTTCTGAGCGCCGATCGGTTTTTTTCCGGCCCTATGTCCGCCTGGTGACCTACGCTGCCTGAACTTCGGAGACGTGCGCAACGGCATTGCCCGGATGCGCTGCCGACGGCACATCGTTTTCAGCATTCCCAAGATCCCGCGCCGCTGCTTTTGGTCTGACCGCAAGCGGCTCACCGAACCGGCCGGTACGGCTGGGAGGGTCTTTACGCCTATTCCACTTCCTGCCCAAGACCTAACGATGCAGCGCCCAGCGCTGTCATCGCCAGCCAGACCATCGGCTACAAGGTGCTTAAGCGGCTGGTATTAGGAGACCGGATCACCGTGGCCACGGTGGTGTTAATGGCCAAATACAGGCATTCGGCGATTAAAGTGCCCCTTCCGGAACCTGAACCTTTGTTTAGCTAATCCCAGCCTCCTTCGAATCCGCCTGCATTTCGACTCAGGGCACGCTATCTACCACTCGAGTTACTTGGGATTCGAATAATTTTGAATGCCTTTAGCAGCCCTTGCTGGAGCATCAACCTGAAGGAGAAGTTCCCGCTGTGTTCGTCCAAATCCGCCGCCAAATCCAGGTCAGCGCATTGGTGTTGCGCGGCTCTTTAACACGGCGGCCTTCCTCTATCACAAGATGTGGGTTTTCCACTGCAGCCACCCGGAAGCGGAATGTGTAGTCCGGCTCCATGCCCATGCGAAGATCGGTCATCACGATCCCGCCTGCGATCTGCTGTACGGAGTAAAATCCATGCGTGAACCATTGCAACCGTTGAACCGGCCAGTGATCTTCAATGCCTTCCAGCAGATGACGGTTTGTGAGATGGCGTGTCATCCGGATTTCACGATGTCCGTCCAGAAGCGAATAGTAACCTTCGGCATACCCCTCGCCGTCCACCGCCAGCACCCGCCAGAGGAGGGTGTTGAAGGCCGTCGGGGTGGTAAGAAGCATGCTGTGGCCGATGCCCTGGCGCCCCAGGGATTCACGCGCCACACTTTCAACGTGGATCTTGGCCCCGATGCTCCAGAAAAGATACAGGGTGCTGATCGCAAGACAGGCGGCATTCACCGTGTGTCCGCGGGTTGTCTTGCGAGACATGATGGTGGCGGCCAGCACGCCTGCCAGCAAGGGCAGCGAGTAGGTCGGATCGATGATGAACAGCGTCGACCACATCACCGGCGGTGTCGGGAGCGGCCAGAAGATCTGCGTGCCGTAAACCGTCAGACAGTCCAAAAGCACGTGCGTGGTAAAGGCGAGGAAGACGAGCCAAAGCCAGCGCATCCGGTGAAGGACGGTTTGGGGGTGAACTTTCAAAATCCAGTAAACCATCAGGGGGGTGAAAGCGGACAGAACGAACAGCGAGTGGCTGGGGCCGCGGTGATAGGTGAAATTTCTAACGGCATCCCCCAGCGGCACCAGTACGTCCAGATCGGGGAGCAGCCCGCAGATTCCACCCCACACCAAGGCGCGGCGGCCGACCTGCCTCCCCAGCACGGCCTCGCCTACAGCGGCCCCCAATCCTATTTGCGTTACGGTGTCCATATTTCGTTTTTACAACCGACAGAAGGTTTAGAATCAAATATAATGGTATCCCGGATGCTTTAAAGGGTTAGACGGCGGCGCCTCGAAAATTGTCCACTAGCCAGCAAGCTCGTTGATTTCTGCCTCGAAGACAAAAATCTTGCGATTCCAAGGAGACCTGCCGATCCGTACCAACCTGGTTGTGTCACTTCATCCAGGGATGATCGAAATTGACAAAGTAGAACATCTCTGGTTGTTGCCATTCCCGTCCCTTGCTTGACAAGATACGAGGATTGTTGTTATCTTACATCAGCTGTAAAGGGGAGTAGCTATCGGCGATATACCTGCCGGGCCGCGCATCGCCAATACGGTGGATATTTCCACCCGGGCGCGGCATCTCGACACCTTTCGTCGTGAGTTTGCAAGACCTTTGCTTAAAGCATGTTAAAACATGCTGCGAGCAACGGTCTTTTTTTTTGCGGCACCCAAGATGCTCACTGGTGATGATCTTAACATCTGGTTTACCCAAAAGGGGAAAGGCAGGCGCATGAACAAAGAGGCGAAAATCGGCATCCTGATTAGTTTTGGAATTATGGCGTTCTTGCTCTATTTCTGGCAGGACGTGGCAGAGGCCGCCCGGCTTGGAGGAGGGAAATCCTTCGGAAGCAAGCCCAGCTATCAACGCAGTGCCCCGGCCACCACTCCAAGTCCTACCTCGCCCCAGGTGAGCCCCAGTCAGCCGACCCAACAAAGGCCCCTTGCAGGCCCCACGCCGTCGCCGATGGGTCGATGGGGTGGCATGCTGGGCGGTCTGCTCATGGGCGGTCTTATCGGCTCGCTGTTGTTTGGAGGCGGGCACGCATACGGCGGTCCAGGGTTGTTCGACATCCTGCTTATAGGCGGGGGGCTCTTTCTGCTTTATCGCTTTCTACGTGGCAGGCGGATGGCCATTGCGTCAGCCGCTCCTGCGGGTTCGATGTCTTTTGAACCCAGCCCTTCCCAGTCTTGGGGTGCGTCAGGATATACTCCTGCCATTGAACCGGCGACGACCGCCGCAGGCCAACCCACTCTTCCACCGGGTTTCGACGCGGAAGATTTCCTGAAAGGGGCTAAGGCTATCTATACCCGACTGCAAGCATCGTGGGACAAACGCGACATTGAGGACATTCGCCAGTTTGTGTCACCGGAGGTTCTTGCAGAAATCAAACAGCAGATACAAGAAGACCCTCAACCTGGAAAAACCGAACTGTTGCTAATCAACCCGAGCATTCTCGAAGTGCGCGAAGTCGGCAACCAGACGATTGTGTCGGTCCTTTATGACGTAATGATGCGGGAGAACGGAACCGAGATGACCAAACAGGTCCGCGAACTGTGGCATTTCATCCGGGACACACAAAAGCCGAAAGACTTCTGGATGCTTGAAGGGATTCAGCAGGTCGAATAGGCAGAGCGCACCAGCTTAATGCAATATCATTTGAGACAGGAGACCAAAATGGATTCTTTGACCATGCGGCAAACCCAGGTTCAAGTAAGGGTTAACTCGTTTGTTCGCAGCGTCTACAACTGGATGGCCATCGGGTTGGCGCTCACCGGGTTTATCGCCTACGCGGTCGCCAATACACCGGAAGTCAGGAACGTAATTTTCGGCTCAAACATCGTATTCTTCGGGTTGATCATTGCGCAGCTCGCGCTCGTTTTCATCATCAGCTCGCGGATTTACCGGATGCAGGCGGGGACGGCAACCGCTCTGTTTATCATATACTCGGCCTTGAACGGAGCGACGCTATCCGCGATTTTTCTGGCCTATGCTCAATCCACGATCACCAGCACGTTTTTCGTCTGCTCGGGGACATTTGTGGCTTGCAGCATTTACGGCTGGACCACCCGGCGTGATCTGACCTCCATGGGAGGCTTCCTGACCATGGGGCTGATCGGGATTGTCATCGCATCGCTGGTCAACCTGTTTATTCAGAGCAGCGCCCTCAGCACCATCGTGAGCTACATCGGAGTGCTGGTTTTCGTGGGCCTCACGGCCTACGACACTCAGGACATCAAAAAAATGGCCATGGCGCAACCGGATAGCATCGATGCAGGTGCCGTCCGCAAGGGTGCCATTCTCGGAGCGCTGAAGCTTTATCTCGACTTCATCAATCTCTTTCTCATGCTTCTGAGAATATTCGGGGGAAGCCGGGACAAGTAACCGATTCGAAATTTAGCGCGAACATCACTGGGATTAGGCCCGAGAGCGTTTCCGATCTGTCGGTATCTCGGGCCTAATCATTCACACACCTTGTCTGCGACAGTGAAAGCAGCCCGAGGATGGTCGAGCCTGCGCGCATTGATAGGAAATGACCACATTGACGGCCGTCTTGAATCGGTCGGTTTCCGTCGTGCACCCCGAATGATAACATGGGGGCGACGAGGTGGTTGCTGCTCTAAAAGCGTTTCACGCAACTCCGAATTTTCCCCACACCCTACAACGACCTCCAAGGGGAACTCTATCGTCAGGACAGCCTGGAGAGGCTCCTCGACAGGCGCAACCCCAAACCCGCCGCACGGATTCAGGGAAAGTGGGCGATCTTCCCGGAGCCTCAATGCGGTGAGGCATTAAACTAGAATAACAACCAACCCGACTGAATTGAGGCTCCTTGCCAATTGTCCGAAATGTATGATTTTTATCAAAATAGACCTGAAAAATCGGAGATAGCGTAGATGTTTCTATTTGTGGTCAGCGTGTTAGTGGCTTTAATTGTTTCCGCCCTATGTTCGCTTGCGGAAGCTGTTCTTTTAAGCCTAACCCCATCCCAAGTGGCGGATTTGTCGATCAAGAATCCAAGAGTCGGTCAAGTCTGGCAGTCGTTTAAAACCAATATTGAACGGCCGATCGCTTTCATTTTGATCCTGAACACATCGGCCCATACCATCGGCGCTTCCATTGCCGGCTCGCAGTTCGACGAACTCTGGGGTGATGAATGGATCTGGCTGTTTTCTTTGGTCTTCACGTTTGCGATGCTTCAGTTTACAGAGATTTTGCCCAAAGGGTTGGGGGTTCGTTTCAACCGTAAGATTGCCCCCTATATCGCCGGCCCGCTGTCAGCGCTGGTTTATGTGACGCTGCCCTTGATCAAATTGGTGCATTGGATAAATGCCCCCTTTAATATTGAAAGAGCCAAACCAGGACAGCCTTCAACCACAGAGGAGATTCGGGCCTTGGCTTCCATGGCGCGGCTATCCAGCGAGATCAGCGGCCTGCAGGAATATGTCATCCGGGGTGCCTCCCGACTAGCGCAAACGAAAATCAGACAGGTCATGATCCCGGTCGAGCAGGTATCTTTCCTTTCCATTTCCCAGAGCCTGGAGCAGGCGTTGACCTCGGCCGAAAATGACTCCCACACCAGATTTCCTGTTTGCAAGGGGAGCGACCGGTGCGAGATCGTCGGATATGTGAACTTCAAAGACATGGTGACCTTGGCACGGAAAAAACCAGACTCTCCGTCCATCGAAGGCGTGCTTCGCTCGATTTCCTTTATTTCTCCGGACGACTCGGTGGCCGATCGCTTGAGAGCCTTCATCGAGCAGCATATTCACATTGCGGCGGTAAAAGACGAAAAAGGTCAGGTATTGGGATTGGTAACGCTGGAAGATCTATTGGAGGAAGTTGTTGGAGAAGTGGAGGATGAATTCGACCGGCTCCCTCGTGATATACAACAAGTTCCTCCCAACACATGGGTCGTTGGAGGTGGTATCCCTGTCGCTCAAGTCGGTGCCAAGTTGGAAATCAATCTCGCCGGTCCGGAAGGCAACCTCAGCCGCTGGCTTGGATCCAAGTTGAAGCAGCCGTACAAATCAGGTCAAGCATATCTTGAGGCCGATCACACTTTCACCGTCCGGCGTATTCGCCGGGGGCATATATTTGACGTGATCATACAAAAGCAGAACCTATCTCTGAAGGCATAGCGAGCATCTGGCTTCGGGCGGGAGAACTCGGTGCGATGAACGATGTTTGGATTGCCTTTGGGTTGACGGTTTTCGCCGGTATGGCAACCGGTATCGGCAGCATAATCGCCTTCACGGCAAAGCGGACCAACTATCGGTTTCTGTCCATATCGACAGGCTTTTCGGCCGGTGTGATGCTCTATGTTTCATTTGTCGAAATATTCTACAAGGGGGTGGACGCTTTAGTCGCAGTCTACGGCCAATCAGCAGGGCACTGGATCAATGCGATCTCTTTCTTCAGCGGGATGTTTTTAATCGGTGCGATCGACAATCTGATTCCATCGGCCAAGAACCCGCATGAGGTCCACGAAGAAGAAGAAACCGCGCCCTCCATGACCCCGCCGCGCCCTATCCAGGCTTTGAAGCCGTTGCACTGGCAGGCAAAGATGTGACTCCCGGCCTCCATGATCATAGCCACCGCCATAAAAAACTTCTGCGCATGGGGCTCTTTACGGCTCTTGCCATCGCGATCCACAACTTTCCGGAGGGCTTAGCAACATTCCTTGCGGCGCTTCAGGACCCCAATCTGGGTTTGGCTATCGCAGTGGCGGTTGCGCTTCACAACATCCCGGAAGGCATCAGCGTATCCGTACCCATCTTCTATGCCACGGGCAACCGCAAGAAGGCTTTCACCTACTCTCTCCTGAGCGGCTTGTCCGAGCCGGTGGGGGCGGGCGTTGCTTATTTTGGATTGAGGTTTTTCGTAGGCGGCGAATCCGGCGCAATCCCTTCTCAGATAATGGGGGTGCTATTTGCGGGTGTGGCTGGCATTATGGTTTACATCAGTCTGGATGAACTTCTGCCGACCAGCAGGGCGTACGCCAAGGGACACGATAGTCTTCTTGGCCTTATGGGCGGTATGATCACAATGGCTCTGAGCCTGCTTTTGATGAAATGAGCTGTCGATGGATGATGTGAAACCAACCGGGCTCGAAGCTTGTTTGGGGAAATTGTTTAGACAACCAGCAGGAGGTCTAATTGGAGGCGGAACGGCTTTCCACCAAGATAAAGGCTGTGATTGATGCCCTGCCGTCGAACAGGGTGGGTGTAGCAGACATTCGGGATCTTTTTGGGCAGGAAGGGCTCATGCTCCTTACCGCCTTCCTCACCCTTCCTTTCATGATTCCGATTTCGATACCTGGAGCCAGCACCGTGTTTGGTGCAGTCATCCTGCTGGTTGGGTTCAGCCGTTTGTGCGGCCGTAGCCTTTGGTTGCCGAAACGAATCGAGCAGCGAAGAATACCGACCGACAAACTCCGCGCCTGCCTCCATCAGGGGCTCATGTTTTTTCATCGACTTGAGCGACTGGCGCGTCCCTATCGCCTGAAATGGTTTATCTCAAACGGGATAGCGAACACCCTGAACAACCTGTCACTAACCACGGGAGCCATACTGCTGATGGCACCTTTCGGGCTCATACCTTTCAGCAACACGCTACCCGCTTTGGCGCTCCTTTTTCTTGCCATCGGGTTATTGCAGCGGGACGGCGTGTGCATTCTGCTTGGGCATCTGGCGAATTTTGTCACCATCGCCTATTTTGCGTTTCTCATTGGCGGCGGCAGTGTTCTAATCCACGGCTTATTCGAATATTTATCAAGGTGGTCGGCGTGAATTTATTGATAGGCTCATTCATGCGGTTGGAAGAAGGCCAATCTCATCATGGCCGTCTCAATGGGCATGAGCCGTCCCAGTGATTCTTGAAGGTACAGCGGAGCCGATTCCGGGTTATCCGCGTTTGTTTGGCCATTATTTGATATCTCTTGACAAGACAGAATCCTCGATATTAACATTCGATCACTTAATCTGCCTATATCGCGCTCAGCTGTTCACCCCGCCGACCTGCTGGATATGGGCTGCACCTTTCTCCTTTTTTTCTGATAACCCCGGGTTGCCACAATTGGCAACTTGTGAAATGGCGATACACGCGCATCGATTCTGCGAGAGAAATGAGCCGCCACATCAAAAAGCAGCCTTTTTTTTCTCTCGCCATTGCTGGGGCCTTCATTGCTTTTTGTGGATGTGCTGAACTCAAACCGAACCCTTCAGGTGCAGAAATATTAAATCAAACTGAGCTTGAACGTCTATTTCACACGGAGAGAACCGTTGAGTTTCTGAGTTCAGGCACACGTGTCTCCGTTACCTACTTCCCGGACGGGCGGCAGGAATGTGACTGGGGTTCCGGTAACGACAAAGGAACCTACAGGATCAATAACGACGAATTTTGTAGTACTTGGACATGGTTGAGAAAAGGTGCGGAAAGCTGTTCCAAGATCTACAAGATTGGCGAGAACGAATTTGAATTTAGAGATAGCAATGGAAACTCGCATGCAATTATGCGGCTGAAATAAGCACCGAACTTGATCACGAAGCGTCCAGTCAATCTGCCTACCATGAGCCACTTGGCCGAGTCGATCGTACAGGGATTGCGAACATACATCAGGGCAGACAACCCGACGGCCTTTCAAGAGTCGCCCCGTCTTGGACTATCGTTGGGTGAGCCCAGCCTCAGAGTATCATATGATTTTAAAATTCAAGTGAAGGGTGCTGGAGATGTGGATCGTTGTCCGTGCTACTTATCTGATAGTGATCAGCTTCATCGCGTGGACATCCATGGCGGATGCCTACGACCTCCTGTCGTGGTTAAAGGCCCGGCTGTCTTCGGAGGAGGTTCCTTTTCTGGAATCCACTTCCGACACCTTTCGCGTGGATGTTGTCGCCGAAGGTCTTGAAAGCCCATGGGCTGTCGTGCCGGCCTCCAGGGACCGCCTTTTCATCACCGAGCGCCCCGGCCGCTTGCGGATCGTTGAGCACGGCCGCCTCTTGCCGGACCCCGTGCCGGGTGCCCCTCGTGTCGCTTACCAGGGACAGGGTGGATTGCTCGACATCGCTTTGCACCCCGAATATGGCACCAACCGACTTGCCTACCTCGCCTACACAGTGGAAACCGATAAGGGCCTGATGACTCGGGTGACACGTTTTGAGGAGACTGGCGAAGGATTGATGAACCCGCTGGTGATTTTTCCGGGCGTTCCTGGAAGTGCCAAAGCCAAGCATTTCGGCTGCCGCATCCGCTTTGGTATTGATCGAAAGCTTTACATTACCCTTGGTGAACGCGGCGAGGGTTGGCGGGCTCAGGATCTCATGGACTTAAACGGCAAGACCTTGCGGCTGAACGACGACGGATTGATCCCGAGCGACAATCCATTTGTAGGTCGAAAGGACGTACGTCCAGAAGTATTCTCATGGGGACACCGTAACTCTCAGGGCATGGCGATTCATCCAGAGACCGGTCTCATTCTCCAGACCGAGCACGGTCCCTCCTGGGATGACGCGCCCGGGGGAGGAGACGAGGTGAACCTCATCACCGCTGGAAGCAACTACGGCTGGCCCCTTGTCCATCACCGCGAAAAACTGGAAGGGACCGCACCGCCCTTGGTTGAGTACACCCCCGCCCTCGCACCGGCCGGATGCACTTTTTATCTCGGTGATGCATTCCCCGCCTGGAGAGGTGATTTCTTTTTTGTAAATCTAAAAGGCAGACGGCTGGTCCGCCTGAAGATGGACGGGCATAGGCCAGTTGGGCAGGAACATCTGTTGACAGACAGCTTCGGGCGGTTGCGGGATGTAGCGCAAGGGGGCGATGGATACCTGTATGTAATCACATCCGATACCGATGCATACGGGCCGGGGCGTGCCCGAGGCGACCGGTTGCTGCGGCTTCGGCCTGCAAAACAATAAACTGTCAAACAGTTACGTGTCGAGAATTGGGTATCTTGGCGGGCGAGAGGATTTGGAGGGTTTAAAGCAGTTTTCCACGCTACCAAGTACCAATGTATTATGCGGCTCCGGCGCCGAGCGGGTTTTTCTTCGGGATGCCGGTTGCGGATGCAGGGTCGGGGTTTAGTTTCGGTTCGTCTGGGGGGTAATGGCAAATAACCAACGGGGTTTCTATGACGCTCGTTAGGTAAACGCAACCCGATAAGTCGGAAACGTGCGGCCGGCCATCATCTTTGTGGAAGTCAGGTCAGACTTCGGGGGTAGGATGCATTCTTTTTCTTTTGCGCCCCCATCGCCTCAGCTTCGAGCTTTTGTCAGCCTTCCTTCTTTTCTTCCTTTTTAAAAAGCTCCTCCGGGCCCCTCATAATGCGTTGGGCATGATCCTCCGATAAGGAGAAGGGATAGGCGCTGCCGGATGAGACGGCCGGGTGGTCCTTGCTGTCCCCGCCGGCCGGGGCGAACAGGGCCAGGGTGTACTCCTGCGGCCCTTTCAGGGCCACCGTATAGACCGGCTGGTTGAAGCTGGCTTTGTCGCGGCCTTCGATGAAGGCGTCGGCCTGCAGGTTGAAGAGCTCGCCGAGGAGCGCCTCGACGGCCGCGCCGTTCACGGGGCGGCCGTCGCTGCTCTGCCAGTCCTTGGCGCCGCCCGGGCCGGCGGCCGGTGCGTCCGTCGCGGCCGGTGCGGGGGCGATGGTCAACGTGGCGCCGTCCTTGGTGATCCGGACCTCCTGGATGTCCGGGCGGTTGAAGGCGAGCACGGTCTTGTCCCGCAGGTCCTCGATGCGCGTCCGGAAGCGGAAGCTGAAGTTGTCCTGGCCGTGGAACACCCGGTCGTCTCCGGCGATCCGCACGAAGGTGTGCCGGAAGGAGGGGGCCGCCTTGCCGACGTCGATGTCGCGCTTGAGCTGTTCGCCCTGCCAGGCCTTGACGTTGGCCTTGTGGGCATCGTCGAGTTCGTAGAGCGCATAGTTCTTGGACTCGGATACCAGCGCGGTCAGGGTCAGGCCGCTGAGCGTGTCCAGCATCTCCTGGGCGAGCTTGGAATCGACCGGGTAGCCGGGAGGATCGATCTGCCAGCGTCCGTCCCGGCGGACCAGCACCACGGTTTCCGCTCCCCGCGCCATCTGGATCTTGTCGATGTCGGCCGCGGCGACGGCCGGCAGGGCCGGCAGGGTGTAATGCGTGCGGTCGGCGCTGCGCTGGTAGAGATAAACGGCCAGCGCCGCGATGACGATCCCGAGAATGAGATATTCTTTTTTCATCTTCATATTAAAGCCCGTAACGATGCCATAGAGGCGTTGATGGAAAATGCAAAACGGTCAGGGTTGTGACGCGAACATCTCGCGGATGCGCCGTTTGCGCGCGGTGCGGCGGAACCACACCCCGGCGCCGAAGAGCGCGACCAGCAGCGGCAGCCCGGCGATGGCGAACCATTTGATGAGGGACTTGGCGCCGGGGCCGGTTTCGTTCAGCGGATTGAATTTCTGCTCCTTCGCGCGCATGACGGCGATGCTCTCGCGGCCGTTCAGGTAGTCCAGAACGTTGAGCGCGAAGACCGAGTTGGGGCCGCGCCCGGTTTCATCGATCACCACGTCCTTGAGCATATCCGAAGAGGCCATGACGAAGATCCGGCCGGGCTGGCCCTGGGCGATGAACTGGCCCTGGCGCTCGATCCCGCCGGGGTCGACCGCCGGTGCGGCGGCCGGCTCCGGCGGCGGGGTCGGGGCGGGCGTTTGGCCCTCAGCCGGGGGATCGACGGTGCGGACCGGCAGGGGCTTTCCGGCGAAGAAGCTCGGGAACGCTCCCTCGATGAGATAGGCCAGGGGCTGGCTGTGCATTTCCTCGGCCCGGCCGGGCGGCCGCAGGCCCATGGGGTTCAGGTTGATGGGCGCCTTCATCTCCCAGGATCGCTCCGAGGAGGCCAGCAGGCGCCAGGCCTTCAGGCTGTTCTCCCGGATGCGCTCGGGAATAATCTCGACGGGCGATGCCTTCACCGCCACCAGCCCCTTGATGTTGCGCATGAAACCGAGATCCGGATCGATGAACCGGCTCTTGATGAGCGGCGCGTAATAGATCGGCCGGTCCCCCCCGCCCAGCTGCGCCGGCAGTTCCTGGCGATAGCAGTTTTCGTCCAGAACATAGGAGCGCTGAATCCGCACGCCGTAGTGCTCCAGGAGCGCCTCCAGTCCGGTTTCGATCGGCGGGTAGACCGCCTGCCCCTGCATCTGGATTTCATCGAAGGCATCCACGAAAAGGGCGAGGCTCTTGCCCTGCATCAGGAACTGATCGATCTGGAAGAGGTCGTAGTCGCTGAGCTTCTCTCGGGGCTTGACGATCAACAGGCAGGCGATGCCCTCGGGGATGCGGCCGTCGGCCAGGGCCACCGGCTTCAGGGAATAGTTGCGGGAGATCAGCTCGCGGATGTTGCCGAAGGCCTGCGTTTCGTCCGGACGGCCGGGGCCGCCGGGGCTCCCGCCGCCGATGGGCGCCGCGCCCCGGTCCGCCACGAATCCCAGCTGGCTGTGGATGTCGATCAGCGACTCCACGCTGGCGTTGATCATCCGCTCAAGGTCTTCCATCTCCATCAGCTTGTATTGGGTGCCGATGATCGGGATCCGCACGACGTCGATCAGCGGCAGGTTGATCTTGCGCTCGCCGTACTGGACCACGAGCCCGATCGCACCCTTTCCGGCCGCGATCTTGCCGTCGGCCGATGCCGGCCAGGAAAGGGCCAGCAGGTTGTTGACGCGCGAGACCTCCTCGAACTCCGGGCCGGCCGGCGGCTCGCTGAAATCGTAGGTGAGCTTGCCGTACGTCTTGGCGCTCAGGTCCTTCACGGTCCGCTCGATCTCGGCCGGCAGGTCGGGCAGCTGCTTGAGCCCCATCAGGGGGGCGATGGCTTTCAAGGAGGGCGACAGGAACATGCGCACCTGGATCTTGCCGGTCAGCCGCAGGAGCGCGCTGATCTTGGCGTTCATCTTCCGGATGGCGGTGGTGATCTGATACTCCAGGCCGTCGGTGGCGGTGATGGTCGGGATGCGCTCGATCAGATCGCCGTGGATCAGGACCATTCCCATGTAGGCTCGCTGGAATTTGACCTCGTCCTTCTCGATCGCCTGAACCTGGATCGGGTGGATCCCGTAGCTGTTGGCGAGTTTCTGGTTCTCGCCGGCGTTCGCCGGGACATCGCCTTCCTCGGCGCTGACGTCGTAGAACCGGTAGCTGAGGTGGCGGTTGGCGCGCAGCGCATACTCTTCGAGCAGGTCGCGCAGATACTGCTCGATGCTGTTGTAGGGCGCGGGCAGGTTGCGGCTGAAGAAGACGTGCAGGGTCAGCGGCTCCGAAAGCGTGGACACCGACGTCTGGCTGGCGTCGGACAGGGAGTAGATGCCGTCGCGGGTCAGGTCGAAGCGCGCGAACAGGGTCATGCCGGCCAGGTTGATCAACACCACGGCCAGCAGGTAGAAGCCGAACTTGATATAGACGGCGGATCGCTTGGATCTGAACATGTTCCGTTCCTTCTGCGGTTAGTCGCGCGCCTTCAGGACGAGGTGCGTGGCGTAAAGGCCGATGAAGCAGACGCTGAGAAAGTAGACCAGGTCGCGCGTGTCGATGATTCCCTTGGCGATGTTCTGGAAATGGACGTCCGCCGCCAGATAGGAGAAAACCAGCGAACCGGCCGGCGGCAGGAAAAAGGCGATCTGGTCGACCAGTGTCAGTCCGAAACAGATCGCCAGCCCGATGATGAAGGCGACGATTTGATTGCGGGTGAGGGCCGAGGCGAACAACCCGACGGCCGCAAAGGACGCCCCCAGAAATACCGCGCCCAAATAGCCGCCGATGACCGGCCCCCAGTCGAGCGTGCCCAGGGCGGCGACCGTGACCGGATAGGCCAGGGTCGGCACCAGCATGGCCGCGACGAATGCAACGGCCGCCGCGAATTTTCCGAGGATGACGTCGTTGAAGCGCACCGGCAGGGTCAGCAGGGTCTCGTAGGAGCCGATGTTGAATTCCTCCGCGAACAGGCGCATCGTGACGGCCGGCACCACGAACGCGAAAATGACGGGCAGCAGGCCGAAGAAGTTCCGGAGGTTGGCCTGGTTGAGCAGGAAAAACGTGGAAAAGAAAAACCAGCCCGTCACCAGCAGGAAGATCGCGATGACGATGTAGGCGATGGGCGAAGTGAAATACGCGTTGAATTCTTTGCGGCCGATGCACAGGGCGTGGCGCATGTCAGCCCTCCTTCGTAAGTTCCCTGAAGATGTCTTCCAGCTTCAGGGTCTCCTGGTGGAATTCCAGCAGGGTCCAGTCCGTCCGGCGGATGCGGTGGTAGAGCTCGGCGCGCGGATCGCGGGAGGCCTCGCAGGTGAGCACCAGCCGGATCGCGCCGTCCACCGGATCGAGCACGTCCAGCCGGCTGACGCCCGAAACCGCGGCGAGCTCCTGCTGCACGGCCGCCGCCTCGGCCCCCGCCAACGTCAGGTGGATCTGGTTGCGGCCGCCCAGGGTTTCCTGCAGGCGGGCGGTGCTGCTGTCGGCGACGACCTTTCCGTGGTGGATGATGATCACCCGGTCGCAGGTCGCCTCGGCCTCGCTCAGAATGTGGGTCGAGAAGACGACCGTCTTGGCCTTGCCGATGCGGCGGATGATTTCGCGGATCTCCACGATCTGGTTGGGGTCCAGGCCGGAAGTGGGTTCGTCCAGCACCAGGACCTCGGGGTCGTTCATCATGGCGTGGGCCAGCCCCACGCGCTGCCGGTAGCCCTTGGAAAGCTCGCCGATCGGCTGGTGCATGACCTCGTTGATGCCGCACAGGTCGCCGACCTCGCGGATGCGGTCGAGGTTGCCGGCGGCGTCCATCCCGCGCAGATCGGCCACGAACCGCAGGTAGTCGAGCACCAGCATGTCGTGGTAAAGGGGGGCGGACTCCGGGAGGTAGCCGAGGATTTTTTTGATTTCCAGAAGCTGGTCCTCAATGCTATAGTCCCCCACCTGAATCCGGCCGGAACTGGGCTTCAGAAAGCCGGTCAGCATGCGCAGCGTGGTGGTTTTGCCCGCGCCGTTCGGTCCGAGCAACCCCAGGATCTCCCCCTTGCGGACGTCGAAGGAGATCTGGTCCACCGCGCAGACATCGTCGTAATACTTGGTCAGGTTTTCGACATGGATCATTCCATCGTGCTCCTCAAAAAGAAATGGCTGGGCCGGGACATGGGCTATAAAAAATTCAGAGCCGCATGTCAAGGCAGGCCGTCGAGGGCCGGATTGGCAAATTCGATCGCAGCGCTTATAATCATATGGAAAGGGCGCACCGATTCGGGCGTAAAAGGAGGAATCTAAAAAATGCGTTTCAGGCAGGAGAAATCATCGAGCAGGTATGCCGCAGTTGCCGTTGCGGCAGCAATGACCCTGGCGGGGCTGGCGATCATCGGCGGATCCGGTGGCGGTTTAACCCCGCCGGCCTGGGCGACCGCTTCCGTCGAGCCGCCCATGGTGCCGGCCAGCTTCAGCCAATTGGCCGAGTCGGTCGGGCCGACCGTGGTGAACATCCGCACGGTTAAAACCCTGAAGGGCGGAGGTCCCGTGTTCCGCCACTTTCAGCGCGAACCGGGCGGGCGCGAGAACCCGTTCAACGAGTTCTTCGAGCGGTTTTTCGGCGACGAGATGCAGCGGGAGTTCAAGCAGCCCAGCCTGGGGTCGGGCTTCATCATCGACAAGGAAGGCCACGTGGTGACCAACAACCACGTGATCGAAGACGCCGACCAGATCAAGGTCAAGCTGGACGATGAAAAGGAGTTCGACGCGCAGGTGATCGGACGCGACCCCAGCACGGACCTCGCCCTTCTGAAAATCAAGTCGAACAGCCACGATTTCCCGGTCGTCAAGCTGGGCGATTCGGCGCAGCTCAAGGTGGGCCAGTGGGTGGTTGCGATCGGCAGCCCCTTCGGCCTGGAACGCACCGTGACCGCCGGGATCGTCAGCGCCAAGGGCCGCGTGATCGGCTCCGGGCCGTATGACGACTTCATCCAGACCGACGCCTCCATCAACCCGGGCAACAGCGGGGGGCCGCTGTTGAATCTGAAGGGCGAAGTGGTGGGCATCAACACCGCCATCATCGCCTCCGGCCAGGGGATCGGGTTTGCCATCCCCATCAATCTGGCCAAGGGGATCATCGCCCAGCTCAAAACCGGCGGCGAAGTGACCCGCGGGTGGCTCGGGGTGGCGATCCAGGACGTCAACCCGGAAATGGCCGAATATTACGGCATCGAAGCCAAAAAGGGCGTTTTCGTGGCCGATGTGTTCAAGGGCGATCCGGCCGATGCCGCCGGCATCAAACCCAAGGACATCATCGTGGAGGTCAACGGCCAGAAGGTGGAATCCACGCGCCAGCTCACCAGCCTGGTGGCCGGCATCCCCGTCGGCCAGAGCGCCAAGCTGAAGGTGATCCGCGACGGACAGCCGAAAAACTTCTCCGTGAAGATCGCCAAGCGCGACGACGGCAAGGTGGCGGCGCGCAGCGAGGTCCCCGAGAAGCGCGAAGACCAGTTGGGGCTGCGGGTCTCCAGCCTGACGCCGGAAATCGCTCAGCGCTTCAATATTCGGGAGGCGTCCGGCGTGGTCGTGATCGAGGTCCAGAGCGGCAGCCAGGCGGACGAGGGCGGGATGCGCGTGGGGGATATCATCAAGGAAGTCAACCACCAGACCGTCGAATCGGTGAAGGATTATTCCGACGCCCTCAAGAAGGTTTCCAAGGACAGTACCGTCAACCTGTTCGTGTGGCGCAAAAATGCCGGATTCCTGGTGATCAAGCTGAAGAAGTA
>JAUQXK010000029.1 GCA_030834695.1 Desulfobacterales bacterium | reverse complement strand
GTCTCCTCCAACATTTCGAAGGAGTGCCCACCGCCGCATAGCAATATTAAATCTCCTCCTTTTAAAGTGCGCGCCCCAATGCTTTCACGGTTTGAAGAAAACAAATTTACCTTTACCGCGCCATTTCGAACAAACAGAACTTCCTGCGTGTACAGAACCTGGCGCATCTGCAAATTATGAACGTGAGCGGCGATCTTGTGGCCGGCAGGGTGCTGCATGAAGGCTACCTGTTGAGAGAAATTGGCCGGTGTGAAGAATTGAATCCCCGGCTGGCCGTAGCCGGCACGTATGATCAGCGCAATGGGTTCAAGCCCATGGGTTATCGTCTCGACCAACGTATCGTTCATTTTGCTGCCTCCCAGATGATGATATGCGGACGCAGCTGAAGCCTTGGCAGAAACGCCTCGAATTCCTGCCGGCTGAGGACCATGCTGCGTATTTTTCGGTTGATGTAGCGTTCGGTTTTACGAATCAAATCATTGAGGTGGTAGTTGTCGAGATCCCCCACCAAAACAAGATCGATGATGCCGCTGTCCTTGCCATCGGCATAGTCATCAATCAGATATGCTTTTTCCAAGTTTCCAATCCGCTGGACGATGCCGTCGAGGACCTGATCAATTCCCATGACCTTTTGGACCATCGACCTGAGCTCCGGAAAGAGAACGTGATCCGTGTTGGCGTGGTAGAAAATATTTCGGCCGTTTTTTTCGCTTTTGAGAAGATGGGTCTGAGTCAGCTGGTTCAGTTCCTCCCTTACGGCGTTGGTCGAGACGTTGAATTCTTTGGCCAATTCCCGCAGGTAGGAGCGTGCCTGAGGGTTCAGGAAAAAACGCATCAGAAGCTTGACCCGGGTTTTTGAGGAAATGAGACCGGAAAGCAGGTTGTCCAAAATCATCCTCTTAATGAGTAGAATTTTTACTCATTATAGATTGAGAACAGTTGGTTGTCAAATTAAGCAAAAAACATGCGCAACTATAAATGGTGAAGGGAATGGTAAAGCTTTCCTTGACAGAATCGTGGTGATCCCCTATAGGACCATTTCGGCTAACTATCCGAGAGACCGAACTATTTTCGCATGTTGAATTCAAACGGGAACAGGCGAACGGCTCCAGGACCATCGATTTCCGACAGCCGCCTTGGGGCAGTCGCCGCCAATGGAGAAACGATATGAAACAAGCTTTTGACATCCAGCCAGCAAACGGGAAACTCGGGATCCTCATCCCGGGGATGGGGGCAGTGGCCACAACGTTCATCGCCGGGGTTTTCGCCGTTCGCAGGAATCTCGGAAAGCCGATCGGTTCATTGACCCAGATGGGCACCATCCGTCTCGGCAAGCGCACGGAAAAGCGCTGCCCCCCAATCAAAGACTTTGTGCCGCTGGCTGAGCTGCAGGATATCGAATTCGGCGGCTGGGACATCTTCGAGGACAACGCGTTTCAGGCTGCCAGCAACGCCCGCGTGCTGCAGCCGGAGCTGCTCGAGAAAATCCGGCCGGAGCTTGAATCCATTCGGCCCATGCCGGCGGTGTTCGAGCAGACTTTCGTCAAGCGACTGAACGGCGTTAACGTGAAGCGCGGCCGGAACAAAATGGAGCTGGCCGAGCAGGTGCGTGCGGATATCCGCAGCTTCAAACAAAGTCGGAACATCCAGCGGGTGGTCATGGTCTGGTGCGGGAGCACGGAGATCTACATCGAGCATGGCGCCGTGCATCAATCCCTGGATGCCTTCGAAAGCGGGTTGGTCGAAAATCATCCGGACATTGCACCCAGCATGATCTATGCGTATGCCGCGCTGAAAGAGGGCGTGCCCTATGCCAACGGCGCGCCGAACCTGACGGTCGACATCCCGGCGCTGCAGCAGCTGGCCAAGCAGAACCGGGTGCCCGTCGGCGGAAAAGACCTCAAGACCGGGCAGACCCTGATGAAGACCATTCTAGCGCCCGGCCTGAAGGCGCGGATGCTCGGCCTGAGCGGCTGGTTTTCGAGCAACATCCTCGGCAACCGCGACGGCGAAGTGCTCGACGATCCGGAGTCCTTCAAGTCCAAGGAGGTGAGCAAGCTCGGCGTTCTGGATTATATCCTCCAGCCGGAGCTATACCCCGACCTGTACAAGGATTTTTACCACAAGGTGCGCATTCACTATTACCCGCCGCGGGGCGACAACAAGGAAGGCTGGGACAATATCGACATCTTCGGCTGGCTCGGCTACCCGATGGAGATCAAGCTGGATTTCCTCTGCCGCGACAGCATCCTGGCAGCCCCGCTGGTGCTGGATCTCGCCCTTTTCATGGACCTTGCGGCACGGGCCGGGATGAGCGGGATCCAGGAATGGCTGTCGTTTTATTTCAAGACTCCGATGGTGGGCGAAGGCCTGTACCCTGAGCACGACCTTTTCATCCAGCTCAAGAAACTCAAAAACACGCTACGCCATATGCAGGGGGAAGAGCTGATCACCCATCTCGGCCTCGAATATTACGACGAATGAATCCGTCCGCAGACTGCTGCGGGCTGACTTCTTTTTTCGTTTCCGATTTCAATCCGTGCTCCTTCCATGAAATCATGGCTGTTTGCCGTTCTCTGCCTGGGTTGGGCGACCGATATGATCGCGTTGGCCGCCATCGGACCGCTGGGACGGCATGTCGCCGCATCGATGGCTCTCTACGGCGGCGGCTTCATTCTGCTGGTGTTGATGGTCCGCTCCTTTCCGGCGCATTTAAAGACCATCCAAGCACTCGGCTTCATAATAGGACTGGGGTTCTTTGCCCGCAGCGCCTTTCTTTTCTTTCCGCCCAGCACGGATATCTGCCGTTACATCTGGGAAGGCGCGGTCCAGAACCACGGCTTCAACCCGTACGAATTGCCTCCAAACGATCCATCCCTGGCTTCTCTGGCTCAGGGCGATTTGAGCCTCTTCTGGCAGGATCTCAACCACAAAGCGTTCGCTGCCGTTTACCCTCCGGCGGCCCTGCTGTTTTTCAGGCTGCTCGCCTGGATCAGCCCGACGCCGCTGGTTTTCAAGGCCGCGTTTCTGCTTTTGGATATGGGCGTAATGGTGGTTTTAGCAGCCCTGCTGCGGGGGTACCGACTGCCGGCTGAACGGCTGCTGCTTTATGCCGGGAATCCCTTGGTGATCGTCTTCGTCAGCGGGGAAGGACACCTGGACGTGCTGCAGGTTTTATTTCTGCTCATCGGCCTTTTTTTATTGTCCAAACAAGGCCGTGCCGGCGGCTATCTCCTTTTGGGCCTGGCGGTCATGTCCAAATATATGGCCGCTGTGGCGATCCCATTTTGCTGGAGACGCCGGGCCGGATGGAGCCTGCTGGCGCTATTCGTGCCCGCCGCTCTTTTCATCCCCTATCTTCCGGCCGGTGCGGCTCTTTTCGACTCCCTCGGAGTATTCACCACCCGGATGCAATACAATGACGTCATCACGCAAGTGTTGGGTGCGGCATTCGGCCCCTGGTGGCTGCCGGCGGCGGGACTTCTTCTTTTGCTGTGCTTGGGCTGGGTGTGGCTCGCGGAGGACGATCGGCTGCGCGGCGTTTACCTTGGCGTCGGCTGCCTGCTGGTCATGTTACCGACCTTGCATCCCTGGTACCTCGTGGCGATCGCCCCCTTCATGTGTTTCTTTCCGTCGACGGCCTGGCTGTACCTGCAGGCGGCGGTTCTGTTTACGTTCCCGGTCCTCGGGCAGGAGTTCCGAACGGGTGTGTTCCAGGAGGTTCCCTGGCTCAAGCTGCCCGAGTATATGCCCTTTTTCACTTTGCTGGCTTGGGGTCTGTTCCGCAGGATTTCCTTGGTTCGAGTTCAGCGATACGAGGCGCCGCAAACCATCTCGGTCATCATTCCGACTCTCAACGAAGCCGAAAACATCGTCCGACTTCTGAATGACCTCCGGGGACGACCGTGGATCGGGGAGATCATCGTAGCGGACGGAGGCTCCGACGACGATACCGTGACGGCCGCCAAGGACTTCGGCGTGCAGGTCATCACGGGCGGCAAGGGCCGAGGGGTGCAGGTCCGGGCGGCGGCCCAGGCGGCCAGGGGAGATGTGCTCTTGATGATGCATGCCGACGCCCTGCTCCGGCCGGGGGGCACGGAGCGGATTATTGCGGCCCTGACGGCCGATCGCGAGGCCGCCGGCGGATGGTTCAGGATGCAGTTCAGGGACTCCAACCCCGGCCAAGCCATCATCGCGGCCCTCAACAACTTGAGGGGCATGGCCACCGGCATCTCATTCGGCGATCAGGCCCAGTTTGTGCGGGCCGAAGCCCTGAGGCGCATCGGCGGGTTTCCGGACCTCATGCTGATGGAGGATGTAGAGCTTTCCCTGCGCTTGAAGTCCGTCGGAGGTGCTGTTTGCTTAGGGCCGGGGGTGACGGTCTCCGGCCGGCATTGGAAATCCGGATCTTTCCTAACAAACCTCCGGATGGTGGTGGGGCTTTTCTTCCGATACCTGCTGGAGCGGCGCTTGGGTGCCGCCATCGGGCGGGCCGAAGCCTATTACCGCAAGTACTACCACAGGGCTTCATAATTCTTCGGGCCAAGGTTCCATTTCCGGCCGTACACGTGAATGCGACGGGTCTCTCCGGCCCGGTCGTAGACCTTGCCTCCGGCGTGGACCCAGGCCAGCAGGCCACCCTCTAGATTGAACATGGCGATGCCGCGGGCCTTGAGCTTTTCGGCGAGGACACCGCTGCGATAGCTGATGGTGCAATAGCCGATGATGACCTTGTCGCGGTAGCGTTCGGGGTGTTTTAAAAATTCTTTTTCCGTGACGGCGCCGGGCAGCATGGACACGTTCTGCTCTTTCTCCTCGCGCACATCCACGAAAAGCGCGCGGCCGGCATGGAGCAGTTCCATGGCCTCGGCCGGTGCAATATCCGAAACGTCGGCAAAATTCCGCTTGTAATCGCGGTACATCGATGCGATTTTAAGGCGTTTCTCGTCCTCGCTCATGGCATCATCCGCCTGAACCTGGAATCCAAACCCACCCGCAAGGCTCCACGCAACCGCGACATACCACGCTATGCGCGCCATTAAACGGATCGGCTTCATTCCATCACACGACGGTCACGGCCGGCCGGATCATCTCAGCCAGAGCCCGGAGAGCCAATGAATAGCCGGTTGCGCCGAGTCCGAGGATCTGCCCGGTGACTACACCGGCCGTCAGGGAGGTGCTGCGGAACGGCTCGCGCCGGTGGATGTTGGACAGGTGGACTTCGATGATGGGCATGTCCAACGCAGCCAGAGCGTCACGGATGGCGATGGAGGTGTGCGTGAACGCCGCGGCATTGACGATCAGGCCGTTATGGCTGCCGGCAGCCTGCTGGATGCGGTCGACGATGGCCCCCTCGTGGTTGGACTGGAAGGTGTCCACCGCAAGCCCCAACTGCACGCCCAGGTCGGCCAGGTTGCGGTTGATTTCATCCAGCGTGGTGCGGCCGTAAATTTCGGGCTCGCGGCGGCCCAACAGATTCAGATTGGGGCCGTGGATGACCAGAATGCATGGAGGCGGCGTCGACAGGTGACCCATGGCGCTCTCCTTACCGGTTCGCCAGCTGGCGCAGGGTGAGAATCGCTTGGCGATAATCCGGGCTATTGAAAACCGCCGAGCCGGCGACAAAGACATCCGCTCCGGCGGCGGCGATATCGGCGATGGTCTGCGGGCTGACGCCGCCATCGACCTCTACCAGGGTGTGGAGGCCCCTTTCCGAGATCATCGTCCTCAAAAGGGTGATTTTGGCGATGCTGTTGGGGATGAAGCGCTGCCCGCCGAACCCCGGATTGACGCTCATGACCAATACCAAATCCAGGTATTCGAGAATCCATCGAAGGGTTTCGACCGGCGTGGCGGGGTTCAGCACGACTCCGGGCCGGGCACCGGAATCCCGGATGAGTTGGACGGTGCGATTCAAATGCGTACAGGTCTCCGCATGCACACTGATGCAGGTCGCCCCGGCTTTTGCGAATCCTGAAATGTAGCGATCCGGCTCGCTGATCATCAGGTGCACGTCGATCGGAAGCCCGGTGGTCCTGCGGACGGCCTCAACCACCATCGGCCCGAACGTGAGGTTGGGGACGAAATGACCGTCCATGATGTCGGCGTGAATCCAATCGGCCCCAGCCGCTTCCACCGCCTGAATTTCTTCTTTGAGACGCGTAAAATCGGCAGACAGTATCGATGGCGCGATCAGTTTCATGATTTCCTTTCGATGGCCTTGAGACAGCCGTGTTTCTTTGAAATGAAAATCAGGGATTCAAGCATCCCTCTGAATTCTCAAACGCACCGCAAAGAAGCCATCCATATAGCTCAGGCGAGGATAGGTTTGCAAGAACCCGTGCGCATCGATCAGCGGCCGGACAGTCTGCGGAAAGCCTTCGGCATCACGGTCGATCCGGAATTCCGGCTGCTTGGCCAAAAACGCTTCCACCACGCCCACGGTCTCTTCGGGTTCGGTGGAACACACCGCATATACGACGACTCCGTTGGGTTTCAGCCACGCAGACACCTGTTCCAGCAACCGAGTCTGAATCCGGCGGTAGCGCTGCAGATCCTTCTTGTGGGCGGACCATTTGATATCCGGGTTGCGCCGCAGGGTGCCCAGGCCGGAGCAGGGTGCATCCAGCAGGATTCGATCGAACGGTCCCCGGCGTTTGCAGGTATCGGGCTGCATGAGGTCGGCCTCGCAAACCGACACCAATGAAATCCCGAGGCGACGCATTTCACCCTTGAGCTGCGACAGCCGGGAAGCGCTTTGGTCCAGTGCGACCAGGCTTCCCCGATTCTGCATGAGCTGGGCGATGTGGCCGGTCTTCCCGCCGCGGCCGGCACAGGCGTCCAGAACGGCTTCACCCGGCTGCGGATCCAACAAGATCGACACCAGCTGCGCCGCTTCGTCTTGAACCTGGAACCAGCCCTGGCGGAAAAATTCCAGATCGCGCAGCGCGGCTTTTAGGCCGCTGACCCGGACGGCATCGGGAGCCGTCACGGCAGGAGCCGTTTCCCCTGCGAAAAGCTGCATGGCGGCGGCCAGGTCGTCACGGGTCGTTTTCAGCGTGTTGGCCCGCAGCATTAGCGGCGGCAACTGATTGATCGCGGCGCACAGGTCGGCCGTTGCCTCCACGCCGTAGCGCCCAACCCAGCGCTCGGCCAGCCATTCCGGGCAGGACCATTCCGCGGCGAGGGATAGCACCGGCGCGGTTTTCCGGTCTGGGAAAACCACGCTGGAATGCTCCCGAGCGGCCCGTCGCAAGACGGCGTTGACGAAAGGGGCCACCCACGGCCCGGCCATGGCCTTGGCTATTTCCACGGCGCTGTGAACGGCCGCCGAGGGCGGAATCCGGGTAAGGAACAGGATCTGGAACAGTGCTAATCTCAGGATGATCAGCACCGCCGGTTCGATTTTGGGAAGCGGGATTTTCGAAAAACGGGATAGAATGAAATCCAGACGGCCCTGCCACCTCAGCACTCCGAATACGAGTGCTTGCAGAAGGTCTCGGTCCCTTGGATCCCGGATAACACCGGCGCCGTCGATCTCCTCAAGGAGCGCTTCCAGCGTGCACCGGTCGTGGCTCAGCTTTTCCAGGAGCGTGGCCGCCGAGCGCCTTGCATCTGAACTCCAGGGCATAGGTCCGAGTCTTGAAGTTGGTATCTGCCGTGCGGTCATGGCTGGCTTGCCGTAGTTTCCGGGTGCTTTGCCCGTCCTGACGAGCCTCCGGTTTGCAGGACGGACGCACGAAGGCCGTTTCGGACATTGGTCCAAAACCCCGGCTGCCTGTCCACGGGGGGACCTTGATTCCACATCGTTGGCAGAATTCGCCCGGATGGGGCCTGCGGGGGCCCTGACGGGCAGAATCAGGCCAAAAAATCGCCGGCTGCGATTCGGCATCCTCGAAGAAATTCGGATACCGGCAAACGGCTTCCGGAAGCTTCCTGAATGTCGAGAATGGAAAGCGCCCCTTGACCGGTCGCCACCGTCAGCTCATCGGCATGGCCCCTCAGTATGGTTCCCGGGGATGCCGTGGTTAACATCCGGGCTGTCTCGGCCCTGAAAATCTTCAACCGCCGGTTTCCCCAATAGGTGAATGCTCCGGGCCATGGATTCATTCCGCGGATGAAAGACTCAATCTTGGCCGCCGGTTTTCGCCAGTCGACCAGGCCGTCGGTCTTTTTCAACAGGGGTGCATAGGTGGCCAGCGAATGTTCTTGGGGAATCCGGCGAACGGTTCCTTCCGAAAACGCGTCGAGGGTTTGGCAGAGCAGGCGAGATCCCAACATCGCCAAACGATCATGGAGCGCCCCGGCGGTATCCGTGGGGACGACGGGTTCCTTCGCCTGCATGAGAATATCGCCGGTATCGAGGCCCTTGTCCATCATCATGGTCGTGACGCCGGATTCTGGGTCGCCGTTGATGACCGCCCAGTGGATGGGGGCCGGACCTCGGTATCGGGGCAGCAGCGACGCATGTACGTTGATGCAGCCCTGCCGGGCCATGCCCAGAACCGTTCCGGTGAGGATTTGACCAAAGGCCACCACTATGAAAAAGTCGGCCTGCGCTTCCCTGAGGATCTGTAATACATCATCGTCCCGCAGGGTCGGAGGCTGTATTACCGGGCGATTCAGTTTGATCGCCGCTTTCTTGACCGGTGGAGCATCCAGTTTGCGTCCCCGCCCCCTGGGCTTGTCCGGCCGGGTGATCACCAGGGCGATGTCATGACCGGCGGCGTGCAGCGCTTCGAGCGATGGCACGGAGAAGTCCGGCGTTCCCATAAAAACGATTCTAAAGCGCTGTTTCATTTTCGCGCAGTGCCTTCCTGACCCGACGCTTATACAGCTCGCGTTTGAGGGAGCTAATCCGGTCGATGAACAATTTGCCGTTGAGATGGTCGATTTCATGCTGCAGCACGATGGCGTGCAGCCCTTCCGCTTCGAGGTGCAGCGGCTTGCCCTCTCGGTCGTGTCCCTCCACCAGGATTCGCTCCGAGCGCTTCACGTCGGCTCGGAAATCGGGGACGCTGAGGCAGCCTTCGTTGTCCGAGACGACTTCACCTTCACTGGAAATTATTCGCGGGTTGATCAAAACATGCAGGCCGCGCTTCTCATCGCGTGCGGAAATATCGTAAATCAGCACGCTTCGATCCCATCCGACTTGAATCGACGCCAAACCGATACCCGGTGCCTTGTACATGGTGTCCGCCATGGCATCGATCATCTGCTGCACGTTGCCGTCGATGTTTTCGAGCGGTAGGGTCGGCTGAAGCAGGAATTTTTCCGGATAGGTCAGGATTTTCAATGTTGACATGCCGTCGTGATGAGAACTCGGTTCCGTGCTCAGGCTCGGCAGGTGATGCCGTTTTCCGTAAGCAGCCGCCGGGCGGTTTCCGCATCTTGGGCGATTTGCGCCTTAAGCGCTGCTAAGCTTGAGAACTTTATTTCATCGCGGATGCGTTTGATGAAATTCACCCGGATCCTTTGCCCGTATAAGATTTCCTTGAAATCAAGGATGTGCACTTCCACGGTGAACTGAAGGTCATCGAAGGTCGGGCTGTATCCGATGTTGGCAACGCCCTGTAGCAGGCGGCCTTGGGTTTCGACCGTGACGGCATAGATTCCGGCCCTGGGGCAGAGTTCGTCCTCCAATTTCAGGTTCGCCGTGGGAAATCCGAGCAGTTTGCCGCCGCGATCGTGGCCGGGCACCACGGTCCCTCTGATTTGGAAATGACGCCCCAGCATGCGGCAGGCATGCTGCATTTCCCCCGCTTGCACCAATTCACGGATGGCGGTGCTGCTGATGCGCTCGACGGTTCCTTGAAGCGTGCGGATCATGCCCGTCACGATGACTTCAAATCCCAACTGGGGCGCCAGAGAATTCAGCAGACCGATGTTGCCTTCACGGTTTTTACCGAAAGCGTAGTCTTCGCCCACCACGATGGCTTTCATCCCGATTTTGCGCACCAGCAGGTCGGCAACGAAGCTTTGGGCTGAAATGGCTGCGAATTCAAGCGTGAATGGTATGGAAATGAGAACGTCGATGCCCGAACGCTCGATCAATTCGACTTTCTGCTCGAACATCGTAATGAGCGGAGGGGAGTTGTTCTTCTTCAGAACCCGCAGGGGATGAGGCTCGAAAGTGATTGCGATGGAGGTGCCCTCAATTGCATGCGATCGTTCGATGACCTCATAAAAAAGGGCTTGATGACCGATATGCACCCCGTCAAAATTTCCGATTGTAATTACGGCGCGCGTGAACGGGAAGGAGATATCGTTAAGGCTCTGAATGTGCTGCATGTTGTTCTTTTCCGTAATCCAATTATGTGCTTGACATGCTATGCGAAACTCTATAAATAAATCAACTCTCAGGGCAAATCAAATGTTTTGTGCCGAAGTGGCGGAACTGGTAGACGCGCTAGGTTCAGGGTCTAGTGGGGGTTCCCCCATGGGAGTTCGAGTCTCCCCTTCGGCACCAAACCTCCAGGACCTGCTGTAACTCATTGAGATTGCAGCAGGTTCTTTATTTTTTAGCCCTTCGATCATCGATTCCACCTCTTACACAAATCCCTTGCACAAAGTGCTGGGGACGAAAGGTGGAATCAAATGAAATGTACACTCCACAGCCCGTCCTACCTCGTTCGTAATGCACACTCGTATTGTTTCAGGCTCATCGTCCCCAAGGACCTCCAAAAGTTTGTCGGCAGGACCGAGTTGAGGTACACTCTACGAACTGGGTACCTTGGAGTTGCCAAGAGGAAGTCACGGTTCCTGGCAGGTCAGGTACAATTCATATTTCAGTTTCTACGGAAGGGGTTCTTTGGGATGGACAAGCTTTCAGAGAGTCAAGTTCAGCAGCTGGTCGTGGCATATATCAAACGGTCCATTGAGGGTTTGGATAGGGTGTTTGATCAGGGGCAGGACGAGAATAGACCGTATGATGATCCTCCATCGTTTTTCAGCTACCTCAAGGAGCTGGACTCCATCAAAGAGGATATGATGATCAACCTCAACTTCGGTGACTATAGCATGCTGGAAAACAGCATCGACAACTTCCTCAAGGAGAATGGAATTACCGAGGTTGACAAGACCTCCCCTGAGTACCGGAAGCTTTGCATTGAGATCCACAAGGCTGAGATTAAGCTTGTCCCCATTGAGCAGAAGCACAGGCAGTTGGATTTCTCATACAAGGATCAGTTGCCCAAAATTTTCCCGGAGGTATTTTCGGATAAGGAGACACCATCCATTCCAGCAGTTCCAGCGGTTCCCCCTCCACCAGAGACCCCAGTCCCACAGAATAGTAAAATCACTCTTGGAAAGGTCTTCATGGAGTACTGGCAGGAGAAAGAGCCTGCTTTGAAACCCCGGTCGAGACCGGAGTTCAAGAGACCACTCGAACATCTTATGGCATTCGTAGGGAAGGACATAGACATCTCCAAGATTGATGCTGCAATCATAAGGGAC
>JAUQXK010000028.1 GCA_030834695.1 Desulfobacterales bacterium | reverse complement strand
ACGAAATGGCGGGCGATTGAGTGCGCCGTGCAGGCGCATCGCTTGATAATCGATTTGACAGGGAGCGGCTGGCTCGGTTATGCCATTTCACACGTGGATCATATGGCGGGTCAAATGGATGATGTCCAGGAGGAGCGATGCGAACGAAAGTGGTGATGCATCCTGAAAGCACCTCTGACTGTGGTCGACTCGGTCACAAGCATGCAAACCCGTTACTGTCTGCGGTAACGGAAAAAGACGCCGTCATCGGCTATTCCAGCACATAGGGAATCTTGAGATTAAAGTTCTTGTATATGACGAACGTCTCAGTCGACTGAACATCTTTTACTTTGGAGACTTCGTGGGTGTAGAATTCCAGGAGGTCGAAGCCCGGCTTCAGCATGACGATCAACAACAAATCAAATCGTCCGGTCACGACGCTGACCGAGACCACTCCCCTAAGCCGGCTGAACTCGTCGCCCTTGGCAACCAGATCCGGCGTTTTTAGTTTAACGCCGATGATGAGGACGCGGTGCCCCTCCAGAGAATCAGCGTTCACCAGGCCGACGATATCGAGCACATCCTCATCAATCATCCGTTGCACACGCGCACGCACGGTGTTTTCGGAAAGATTCAACTGATTGGCGATAGCCTTGAAGGATTTCCGGCCGTTTCGCAGCTGGCGGATGATGGACAGGTTGGTCTGATCGAGCTGCATGAGCGTTCCGGATCAAATGCATCTATCTATGTTGTATTGTCAGGGGCCAGCAACTAAAGGGGCGGAGGTCGAAAACCTTCCACCACCACGTTCGCCTATCTGTTATGGCCGCATCCCGCTCGAATTTATTGAATCATGCGAATGATGTCAATGCATGAATATTTTTGTGCCTGCGCTGAAATGCCTTATTTGGGCGTTGTGGGCCGTCAACCACCCCAAGCCGCAGACGGGTACCGGAATTCGCCGAAAGCCTATCCGTGCAAAGCCCGGTCCGAGGCTTTGAAGGCCGTCTCAGCCATGATTTCTGCAAGCGTCGGATGTGCGTGGATCGTGCCGGCGATTTGATTTACGGTCAGGCCGTTTTGCACCGCCAACGATCCTTCGGCGATTAAATCCGTAGCATGAGCGCCGATCAGGTGCACTCCCAAGACCTTTCCGCTGCCTGTCTCGGAGATAATCTTGGCATGACCGGCCAATTCGTTGATCACCTGGGCTTTGCCCATGGACCGATAAAGCACCGTATCGGCTCGGGCCGCGATACCCATTTCCGCTGTCTCGGCTTCAGAGAGCCCGACCGTGGCCACTTCTGGAATGGTGAAGATGGCACTAGGAATCACACGGTAGTCCATCGTCCTGTCTCCACCCATGGCGTTTTCAGCAGCCACCTGAGCTTCAGCCGAAGCCGAGTGGGCAAGCATCACCTTTTCGGGGCCTAAAATATCACCGATGGCGTAAACGCCGGCGATGTTCGTCCGCATATGGTCATCGGCCTGGATCCATCCTTTCCCGGTAAGGGCAACGCCAATTGTGGAGAGCCCAACGCCGAAAGTCGCGGGGCTCCGGCCGATGGACACCAGCACCTTGTCCGCCGTTACGACAAAAGGCTCCTTCTCCTTTTCCCTCAGGTTGTCCGCAAAAGGGGATGGCCCGATGGTGACCGAGGTGCCGGTAGCAGTCTTGGTGACTGCCATCACCGTCCGATGGACATGGATATCTATTTTACGCTTTTTCATCTCTCTTTGAAGAACTTTGGAACATTCGGCATCCACCGAGGGCAGCGGTAAGAGCCGGTCCAGGGCTTCCACCACCGTCACCCGGGATCCGAGGGTGGATAGGATACAGGCAAACTCGCAGCCGATCACGCCGCCTCCCACGATAAGGATCGACCCCGGGATTTCAGTCAGTCCCAAAGCTTCGTTACTCGAAAGGATTCGTTCCCCATCAAAGGGGAAGGTCGGGATATTTGTCGGCGTCGATCCCATTGCCAGAATCAGACGGTCAAAGGCAAGAACGACGGCCTCGCCGGTTGTCAACTTTACGGTTGCAGCCCCGGGCCCGTTGATGGTCCCTTCGCCTTTCATCAGTCGGATCTTGTGGTGCTTCAACAGCATTTCGATGCCCCTAATCTGGGCGTTGATTACGGCTGCCTTGCGGGCCATGAGTCGCGCCATGTCCGGTTGGGCAACTCCCGTGACCGAGATGCCGAATTCGCCCGCCTGATGGATTTTTTCCAATAGCTCGGCCGACGTTTTCATAATCTTTGATGGGATGCACCCCCAGTTGAGACAGGTGCCTCCGACATTTTCCCTCTCGACCAGCGTCACCTCGCCGCCCAGCTGAGCGGCTCTTACCGCTGCCACATAGCCACCGGGCCCTGCTCCGATCACCAAGACTTTATTAGCCATGTCAATTTCTCCCTCGCTTAATGATTTGTTGAATGATGCTCAAAACAGATGCTCAACCCAATCGTATTGTTGATGTAAAAAATTGCACATATAATCAAAAAAATCAAATAATAATGATTAATTAATAAATTTAATAAAAAATATTGACAAATAAATGAATTTTTGATTGATGGTGATATCATTTTATATTAGTTATAATGAGAAATTGTTCAATTTTATTAATAAAAGATAAATTTATAGAAAATATTTTTTAGATTTATTCAAATAAATCGAATGTTCTCCATCTCATCAGTAAAATCTCAGCTCGAGGGGCGTTATCACGCGCCTGAGTTCCTTTGCTACATTTTTTCGGAGAAGGAAAAACGATGAAAAATTCATTAGCCAAAACACCGTTGTACGCATGGCATATCGCAAACAAAGCCAATATGGCCGATTTCGGAGGCTATCTCATGCCGCTGTGGTACACATCCGCCAAAAACGAGCACCTATCGGTGATCAGCGGGGCGGGGATCTTTGACACCAGCCACATGGCCGTGTTGCTGCTTGCAGGCCCCGATAGCCGGGATCTCTTGCAGCTCTGCTTTACCCAGAATCTTGAGACCTGCACAGGGCCGAAAAGGGGACCCCTCACTGCCGGTCGCTGTGTTTATGGTGCCTATCTCAACCAAAACGGCGAAGTAATAGATGACACGATCGTCAGCCAGACCGGCCCCGACACCTATTTGCTGGTGGTCAACGCCGGCATGGGCGGACCTGTAGCCGAGCACCTCAGTCGCAACCAAGGCAACCTGGATATCACCATCACGGATCTGACCGATAAAGTGGGGAAAATGGACATCCAGGGACCGGCGGCTGCCAAAATCGTCAAAAAAGTTATTTCCGATCCCGAATCAGTGCTGGAGCAGATGCCCTATTTTTCCTTCAAGGGGCATTTCGATCCCGCCGCGCCCGGTTCCGGGACGGTCCGGCTCAAAGACGGCACGCCGATTTTGTTGTCACGCACGGGCTACACCGGAGAGTTCGGTTTCGAGATCTTCTTGGATCCAGCCAATATCGTTTCCCTGTGGGAATCCGTGCTGGCCGCCGGGAAGGAATTCGGCGTCACTGCTTGCGGGTTGGCGGCCCGTGATTCCCTGCGAGCCGGTGCTGTACTGCCTCTTTCGCATCAGGACATCGGCCATTGGCCCTTTGTGAACAACCCCTGGTCATTTGCCTTGCCCTACACCGCCGACGGCAAAGGATTCACCAAAGAATTTATCGGCGCCAAGGCCCTATTAGGCCTTCAACATGCGGCATACACGCTTTCCTTTGCCGGGTTCGACCTTCGGAAGGTTTCCCTGCCGTCCCAAGTGACGGATCTGTCAGGAAACGAGATCGGCACGGTCCTCACCTGCGTGACGGACATGGCCATCGGTCGGTCGGTCGGTCGCATCTTCAGCATTGCCAGTCCGGACAAACCCGAGGGTTTCAACGCCACGGGAATTTCTTGTGGCTTCGTAAAAATCAAAAATGCATTGGCGCCCGGAGCGCGGGTCCTTCTGGTGGATCCCCGCCGGAAAATCGAAGTGGAAATCGTCCGGGACATTCGGCCGGATCGTACGGCCCGCCGCCCCATCCGGGTGATGGCGTAGCGGCAGGAATCCCAAGCCTGGGAAAAACGGCCCCACTCATACATCAACAGGGGCAACTGTCACCGTCAACCGATCAGGAGGTCAGGCCATGAAGGAACTCAGCCAAATCGTTTTGCCCAAAGACATCTCGTACACCCAAAATCACGAATGGCTCCGTCAGGAGGGAGATGAGGCCGTTGTCGGCGTTTCCGACTACGCGCAGGATCAGCTTGGGGAAATCGTTTTCGCGGAATTGCCCGCTGCGGGAGACGCCTTCGGCCAGGGGCAGGCATTCGGAACCCTTGAGTCGGTCAAGGCCGTTTCGGAGATCTATATGCCGGTCGCCGGTGAAATCACGGCGATCAACGAGGACCTTCGAAACGATCCCGCTTCGATCAACACCGATCCCTACGGAAAAGGCTGGCTGATCCGGCTGAAACCGGACAATTCCGACGACCAAAAAAAACTGATGGGCCGAGCCGCTTATTTGGAAATGGTGAAAGGAAAACAATGATGCGATACCTGCCGCATACTGCCGAGGACATCACGGCGATGCTTGCGACCGTGGGGGCAAACAGCCTTGAGGATTTGTTCGCCGCCATACCGGAAGGCTGCCGTCGAAAGGGAGAGATGGACCTGCCCGAGCCATTGACGGAATGGGAATTGAACCGCCATATGGAGGGACTTGCCCGAGAAAACGCCGTATCACCGGAATTTAAAATCTACATGGGGGCCGGCAGCTACGACCACTTCATCCCGGCCATCGTCCCGTATCTCGCCGGAAGAAGCGAGGTTTACACCGCATATACTCCATATCAGCCCGAGATCAGCCAGGGCACTCTTCAGGCCATCTTCGAATACCAGACCCTGGTGTGCCGCCTGTTGGGGTTGGAGGTGGCCAATGCGTCCATGTACGACGGCGCATCGGCCCTTGCCGAAGCCCTGCTCATGGCCATCCGCATCAACCGCCGCCGAAGGGTCGCCGTCTCGAAGGCTATCCATCCGTTGTACCGTCGCGTGGTGGAAACCTATTTCAGGCCCACCGGCTTTGAAATCGTCGAAATCCCCTACCTCAAAAACGGCCGGACCGACCTTTCCGCCATTGCCGGTTCGGGTGAACTCGCGGCCGTGGCCGTGCAGTCTCCCAACTTCTTCGGCTGCATCGAAGAGCTCAATGCCGCGGAAGCCGCCATCCACGCCGACCCCAAAACGCTGTTCATCACGGCCTTCAGTGAGCCGCTCGCCTATGGCCTATTGAAGAGTCCGGGGAGCATGGGGGCCGACATCGCCTGCGGCGAAGGCCAAAGCTTTGGCATCCCGCGTTCCTTCGGCGGTCCGGGACTCGGCATGTTCGCCTCCAGGATGCAATATGTGCGCAACATGCCGGGACGGCTCATCGGCCAGACCAGGGATGTGGATGGAAAACGCGGGTATGTGCTGACGCTCGCCACTCGCGAGCAACATATCCGCCGGGAGAAAGCCACCTCGAACATCTGCTCGAACCAGGGCCTGTGCGCCACTATGAGCGTCATGTACATGGCCTCGGTGGGCGGCACGGGCATTCGGGAGCTGGCGGCGCTCAACCGCGACAAGGCCGAGTACCTGAAAAACGCCTTCGCACAGGCGGGCTTTTCCCTGCCTTTTACCGCTCCAACTTTCAATGAATTCGTCGTCAAGTTCCCGGCAGGTTTTGACGCCATCTACCGGCGGCTGCTTGAGAAGAAAATCGTGGCGGGCCTCCCTCTGGCCCCATATTATCCGGAGCTTTCCAATCATTATCTTTTCTGCGTCACGGAGACGAGCAGCAGGGAAGATCTCGATCAGCTGGTCAAGGAGGTGCGCGCATGAATCCATCCGTCGGTGCCACAGGCTTAATCTTCAACGAGCCCCTGCTGTGGGAAAAAGGGGCCAGGGGGCGGTGCGGCTTCTCTCTTCCCAGGCGGGATGTAGCAGCGGCCCCGCTCAATGAATCCCTCCAGGGCGAGGGGCCTGATTTCCCCGACCTGTCCGAACTAGAGGTCACGCGGCATTTCACGCGTTTGTCTCAATGGAATTTCGGCGTGGAAAGCGGCATGTATCCGTTGGGCTCCTGCACCATGAAGTACAACCCCAAGACCAACGATCGTCAGGCGGCTCTCCCCGGCATGGCCGGCATCCATCCTCTGCTGCCGATCGAACTGAGCCAAGGGGCTCTGCAGCTGATATACGATCTCGAACGTTATCTTGCCGAAATCACCGGCATGGACGCCGTCAGCGTGCAGCCGGCCGCCGGTTCCCAGGGGGAGTTGGCCGGGATGTTGATTTTTTCCGCCTACCACCAAAGCCTCGGCAGACCGCGCACCAAGGTGCTGATCCCGGACACGGCCCACGGCACCAACCCGGCCAGTGCCGCCCTGTGCGGATTTAAAGCCGTTCCGGTAAAAAGCAACGAGCAAGGCGTGCTCTCCCCGGAAGTGGTGGCCGACCTGATGGACGAGGACACCGCCGGCATCATGATCACCAATCCCAACACGCTGGGGATTTTCGAGGAGAACATCCGCCAGGTGGCCGAGATCGTCCACGCCAGGGGCGGGCTCGTCTACGGCGACGGCGCCAACATGAACGCCATCATGGGCATCGTGAACCTGAAGGCGATCGGCGTGGACGTGATGCACCTGAATCTTCACAAGACCTTCTCAACGCCCCACGGCGGCGGCGGTCCCGGCAGCGGCCCGGTGTGCGTCGTCGAAAAACTGGCGCCGTTTCTGCCGGTTCCGCGGGTGGTGAAAAAGGACGAAACGTACCGCCTCGTGGAAGATATGCCCCAATCCATCGGCAAACTGCACGCCTTCTACGGGAATTTCGGCATTCAGGTCCGGGCCTACAGCTACATTCTGTCGCTCGGCGCGCTGCTCAAAAAAGTCAGCCAGTTTGCGGTCCTGAGCGCCAATTACATCAAAGCGCGTCTAAAAGGCGTCTACCACCTGGCCTATGACCAACCCTGCATGCACGAGTGCGTGTTTTCGGACAAGCTCCTGGAGCCCTACAAGATCTCCACCCTGGACGTGGCCAAGCGCTTGATGGAAATGGGGTTTCATCCGCCCACGATTTACTTCCCTCTCGTGGTGCACGGCGCCATCATGATCGAGCCCACGGAGAGCGAATCCAAAGAAGACCTCGACCACTTCATCGATGCGATGATCAGGATTGCTGAGGAAGCCAGAGAACACCCCGACAAACTCCATGCCGCGCCGACCGTCACCAAGGTCCGGCGCCTGGATGAGACCGGAGCTGCGCGCAATCCCTGCCTCTCAGGCCGTTGATGCCGGGATATCATAGATCCGTCCCGGCCGGATCACGCCCAGCAGAATGAAAGGGGGCCTGAACCAGTTAGACTTATAATCGGGCTCCCAGTCCTTTCCATAGAATGCGAAGCTGATTTTGATAAGCGCTGGCACAGTTCATCTTGGGTTTGTCAAAGGACATCAGGGGAACGCCGTAAAAAATGCAAGCTAAAGACAAATAAGCGCATTTTACGTCGGTGCTTTTAGGAAGCTCTCCCTTTTCTATGGCAGCTTTTAGATTGCCCTGGAATAGCTTTTTGAAATTTCCTTCCGGAATGGATTCAATCCCTTGCAGGCCAGGGAACCGAAGGGCGCGTTCAGCAGGACTTATTTTATCTCTTTCTCTACTGCCCATTTGAGCGAATGTTTGAGGTTCAAGCGCTCTAATTGCAATAATTTCCATCCAAAGCCTTGGATGCTCATCGACCTTTTGACTATGCTTTTTGAAGACAAACTCAAGCGCATTAATTCCTGGAGAAATATTGGGTGTCTTTGTTGCAAGCCAGAGGGCTTCGAGGTTCCAAAGCAGACCATACAATACGAATACATCTGTTTTCTGGGGGAAATATTGAAAAAAGGTACCCCTGGAGATCTGTGCATCATCGCAAATCTCCTCAATGGTAATGTTGGTGAGCGGCTTGTCATATAGGCGATTGATGACAGCATCCAATATGGATAAACGGGTTTGGGCCTTCTTTCTTTCTCGGAGAGTGAATTTCTTAAGATTTATCAATTTGGCATGTCCCCTGATTTGACGTCTGATTGGATATTCTTAGGACAAAGTTCAATTTTTGTCTATAGTAAAGGTGGCAGGCCGCGATTGCATCATCCGGCTGACGCCCAAATAGGAATACGTCCCGCCGGCTCCTATTGACCATGCAAAAGCGGATTTTTCGTGCGACCCTATCCATTTTTAGCGTGTTAATCCATATAGTTAATCATCGGCATGGCGGCTACCGCTTCCCCTCTGTCACCCAAGCAGACACCCAATTAATTGCCGGTCAATTAAATAATATACTATAGTATAAAAATTTACTTGACATCATTTTTAAAACAAAATACAAAATTCAACAACCTTCCCAAAGAATGGCTTTCAACCGAATATGGATTCCATTCCTATTAGCTATCGGGTCAGCCGCGGTCCGTTGAGCAACCTCATCTTCGGTTCGAAAAGAGCCGCCAAAAATTTTCTCGACAAGCATCATTATAAATTCAGTTTTACTTCATTGAGAGCCGCTGGAGTCCTGGTTAACCTACCATTTAACTCAAAATGGCAACAAGGAGGAAACGTCGATGGAACCCGAATGGCTGAAGTACGCTACAGGCTTTGGTATGTGGTTTATCGGATTTTTGACTGCCGGCAACGCGTTGCTCCTCTCATTCATCGTTTACAAGAAGGCGTATCGCTATGGCCGCAAAATGGGTTTGAACGAACATAACATGCGGGAATCGGTCAAGGCATCTTTAATCACCTCGCTCGGGCCTTCCATGGGGATCTTTTTAGGAATGACCGTGTTGGTCATCGCGATGGGCGGAGCGGTAGCCTTCATTCGAGAATCCGCTGGTGTGGGCTCGATCATGTTTGAGTTGATCTCATCCCGGTCTGGAGCAGAAGCTGCTGGTGTGCAACTGACCCGCGAGGGGATGACTGCCATGGGCCTATCGACGATCCTGTGGACCATGGCTACCGGGTCGGTCACCTGGGTGCTCGTCGGTGGGGTTTTCACCCGTTGGCTGCCCAAGCTGAGAGATCTAATGGGTCAGGGAAACCCTAAACAGATGGCTGTGATATCGGCAGCGATTATGCTGGCAGCGTTTGGCCGGCTCTTGATAGCCGATGGAATCGTTCCTCTAATAAGAAAGGGAGCGGCTGCGCCCTTCGCTGCAGCAGTCGTGTCTCTGGTAGTCGGCATCGGGTGGTTGCTATGGGCGGATAAGCTCAAGAAACCGGAAATGAAGGAATATTTTCTGCTGGTTGCAATGATAGTGGGGATGGCCGTTGCTCAGATGATGCGCTAAAAGCCAAGAGCCGATGAAACCGCTCATGAATCATGGAGGTAAACAATGAATGAGAAAGCTGAGAAATATCATGGCATGAGTTCGCTACCAGACGAACAAAAAGAAGCAATCATTAAAAATGAATACGGTTCGGAGATACATACCTGGGGCTTGACCTTGAGCTTAATCCATGCGCTGATCATCTTCCTGCCCGCGCTGTTCCTATTTTTTGTGTATGATTTGTTCCCTGGCTGGGCAACCATCGGAAAGGCCTTTGCCTCCACCGCCGCCGTCGTCGGTCCCTATTGGTTTATCGAGCCGGTTTCATATTTCCTGGTCCTGGGGATTGGAGGAACTTACATTTCATTTTTAGGAGGAAACATCTCCAACATGCGACTGCCCGTTTCAGCGGTAGCGCAGGAAGTGGCAGGTGTACGTGAGGGGTCTCCGGAGGGTGAAATCATCGGAGCCATCGGGATCTCCGTCTCTCAGGTGATACTGACGGTTGCCGTGCTGGCAGGTGCCGTGCTGGTGACCCTAATCATCGACATCCTCCCCAAGAGCGTCACTGGGGCTTTTGATTTCCTTTTGCCGTGTTTGTGGGGGGCCATTTTTGGCCAGTTTGCCATTCGAGGGCTGCCATATGCTATCATTGCTCTGGCAGTTGGCATACCGATGGTGCTGTTTTCCGGTATACCAGCTTGGACCCAAATCCCCATTATGGTGTTTGGGCTTGCTATTCTATCCCTCGTTCTGTTCAAGAAGGGGATCTGGGTGCCGAAGTAACAACCGACCCTTCGGTTGTCTCAATTGGTCCCCTGGGCCTGTTCTCCTTTGTTTATCAAACGTCACGACTTTCGTTAAGCCGGAGGAGGTAGCGTGATGAACTCGATCTTGGCTGAAGTATCCAAAACGCTCAATCAAATGATGACCTGGCGCCATCATCTACATAAAAACCCCGAAACGGCGTTTGGAGAAATAAAAACTGCAGAGTTTGTTGCGTCTCTGCTTGAATCGTGGGGGTATGAGGTTTGCACCGGAGTCGGAAAGACGGGAATCGTCGCCTCACTCAGATCCGGACAAGGTCAGAAAGCTATCGGCTTACGGGCGGATATGGATGCGCTGCCGATCGCCGAACAAGTTGAAAGCGAATACAAAAGCCGCATTGATGGGAAGATGCATGCTTGCGGCCATGACGGCCACACCGCTATGCTGCTGGGGGCTGCCCGGTACCTATCCGAAAAGAGAAACTTTAATGGAACGGTGCGGCTGATTTTTCAACCTGCAGAGGAAATCATGGGTGGCGCCCCGGCCATGATCAAGGATGGGTTCTTTGAGCGCTTCCCGGTAGACGCCATTTTTGGCCTACACAATATGCCTGGAGTGGAACAGGGTCAGCTTTGCTTCAGGTCTGACGCGATGATGGCGGCTGTGGACAACTGGGAAGTTGAGCTGACCGGCAAAGGCAGCCATGGCTCCATGCCGGAAAAGAGCCTCGACCCCATCGTTGCCGGATCATCACTGGTGATGGCGCTGCAGACGATTGTGTCCAGGAACGTGCCTCCCCTGCAATCCGCTGTTGTTTCCGTGGGAGCCTTTCTCGCCGGTGATGCCGCTAACGTGATCCCGCAAAGTGCCATTTTGCGTCTGAGTATCCGGAGCATGACGCAGGCCACCCGCGACCTGGTATTGAACAGGGTCAAAGCAATTATTGCCGCACAAGCACAATCGTTTGGTGTGAGTTACGAGGTTCGGGAGGGCCCTCCCGGTGCTGTACTCGTCAATGATGCAGTCCAGACAGCGTTTGCTGCCCAGGTGGCGAAAGATCTGCTCGGAGAAGATCAGGTATCGACTGAAGGGGCTGTTTATATGGGCAGTGAGGATTTTGCGTTTTTCACCGAGCAAAAACCCGGCACTTACTGCATTATAGGAAATGGCGACACGCCGATGGTTCACAACCCAAGGTATGTGTTTGAAGACAAAAACCTCACTATTGGATGCGCCTATTGGATTGCGTTAACTGAGGCCTTTTTAAAATAACCATCTGCGGCGCATTTTAGGTGAGTTGCAAGTAGCATGCTTATGGGAGCAATGGAGCGCATTAGGGCAGGGGTTATGACCGCCAGCCTGGGCCGAGGAGGAAGAAGGTATGGACGCAACGGCTGAGAATGATTTAAGTGCGACCTTCAACTTTGCACAGCACCTGATCGAGTTGAATTCCGGGCATCCTTCGAAAACGGCTTACATCGATGATGACGGGGCGATGAGTTACGATGAGCTCAGCCTACGCCTTCAAAAACTGGCGGCTGCATTGTTGGATCTGGGCATCCGGCGCGAAGAACGTGTGCTGCTGCTGATGCAGGACACCTCCGACTGGCCGGTCTGTTTTCTTGGGTCGTTGTATGCGGGTATCGTGCCGGTCGCGGTGAATACCTTATTGACCGCAGACGATTACGCTTACATGCTGCAACACGGCCGTGCCCAGGCGGTGATGGTTTCCGCAAGCCTTCTGCCCACCCTTCAGGCGGCCATGCATAAGGCCAGTCATGAAGTGCGCTCCGTAATTGTGTCCCGGTCGGTGGATTCGCACCCCAATGGCCTGTCGATCCGGACGCTGGAAGAAGTCTTCAAGTCCTATGCGCCGCTACCCAATCCCGCCAAGACGTCTCCGCATGATCCAGGATTTTGGCTATATTCATCTGGGTCAACGGGTAGGCCCAAGGGCACCGTGCATAGCCACGGCAACCTCTACTGGACGACAAAGCTTTACGGACAACCGATATTGGGCATCACGTCCAGCGACATTTGCTTTTCCGCCGCGAAGCTGTTTTTTGCCTATGGGCTGGGAAACAGTCTGACCTTCCCGCTGTCCGTGGGCGCTACCGCCATTCTGATGGGCGAACGGCCCACCCCCGAGGCTGTGTTCAAGCGCTTGACGCGGCTGAAGCCTACCGTCTTCTTTGGTGCCCCTACAGGCTTTGCTGGAATGCTCGCGTCGGACAAACGGCCATCCAAACACGACGTTGCCCTGCGGCTGTGTTCTTCAGCAGGAGAAGCACTGCCGAGGGATCTCGGGCAGCGGTTTTCGAACCACTTCGGCTGTGAAATTATCGACGGCATCGGCTCGACCGAGATGCTGCACATCTTTCTTTCGAATCGGCCAGGCGAGGTTCGCTATGGCACGACCGGAAAACCCGTCGACGGTTACGAGATCGAATTGAGAGACGAAAGCGGCAAACCGGTAGCTGATGGTGAAATCGGAGACTTATACATCAAGGGCCCTTCGTCTGCCTTGATGTATTGGGGCAATCGCGAAAAATCGAGGGAAACGTTTCAAGGCGCCTGGACCAAGAGTGGCGACAAGTACGTTCGCAGTCCGGACGGCTACTATACGTATGCGGGGCGCAGCGACGACATGCTTAAAGTCAGCGGCATATACGTATCTCCCTTCGAGGTGGAAGCCACGCTCATGCAGCATCCGGCGGTCCTGGAGTGTGCGGTCATTGGCGTGGAGGATGCTGAGGGGCTTCTAAAAACCAAGGCCTTTGTGGTTCTGCAAACCGGCCAGAAAACCGACGAAGCCGCCCTGAAGGCTTTCGTCAAGGAACACCTGGCGCCCTACAAGTACCCCCGCTCCATTGAATTCGTCGATGAGCTGCCCAAAACGGCGACTGGTAAAATCCAGCGGTTTCGGCTGCGCGAGCAGGAACGCGTTAAGATCATCGGCCAATAACCCAATACTCTTGATTCCCTATTAGCACGAGAGTATCTTGGCGGTACTGTTCGATTTGAAGCCTGCCGATTCACCAACCGGACCTTTGTCATTGAGGAGGAATTATGCGAAGAACTGGCAAAGCATGGCTCATGTTTGGATTCGCTCTCCTTTTATTTGTATCGTGCGCGCCGACCGATCGGTATGTAATCAAGGAATTTGGCAGCTTTTACATAGGAGGCCGGCCGGTAACGCTTTCCGGTCTTCCTACGCGGGAGATTGTTTTTACCAAGGGCGCTCCGGCAATGAAGGTCGATCCTAACGGAGACTTCGAAGTCGAGCAGATGTATGTCCAATATATGCTCCCGGCCGATCAGAAATCAAAATACCCCCTATTGATGTGGCATGGCGGCGGCTTAACAGGAGTAACGTGGGAGACCAAACCGGATGGCAATCCCGGCTTTATGCAATATTTTCTGCGAACTGGTCACCCAATCTATGTTTCGGATGCAGTAGAAAGAGGCCGCGCCTCCTGGGCACGCTACCCGGAGATATTCACTTCTGAACCCTTCTTCCGGACTAAAAAAGAGGCTTGGGAATTATTCCGAATCGGTCCTCAAGATTCCTACCATACCGATCCGGCGAAGAGAACCATTCATCCCGGGCAAAGGTTTCCCATTTCCGCCTTTGACCAGTTTTGCAAGCAGTCTGTCCCTCGTTGGGCCACTAACGATGCTGCGACACAGGCTGCATACAATGCCCTGATCCAGAAGACAGGCCCCTGCGTAGTTATGGTTCACAGCCAAGGGGGTAATTTCGGATTCCAAGCGGCCTTAGCAGCCCCCGATACAGTTAAGGCGATCATTGCCATCGAGCCCTCCGGCGCCCCCAAAACAGGTCCGGATCTGGAAAAATTAAAGAACATCCCGATTCTTGTGATTTGGGGGGACTATTTGGACAAACAAGCACTTTGGCAGCGCCTGGTGCCGAATATTGATGCGTTTGCAAAGGATTTGCGTTCGAAGGGCGGCCGAATCGATTGGGTCCAACTCCCTGAATTAGGGATATCGGGAAACACGCACATGTTGATGATGGACGAAAATTCAGATCAAATAGCCAGCCTGATACAAGAATGGATGACTAAAAATGGTCTTATGAGATAGGGACAATAGAGGATCACCGGGTCGACAGCTGACTCACCTTTTCCTCGATTCCCCGGGCCGGACCTTGCCGCCGGGGAACTCCCACAGGCCGGCCTGCGAGGCTCCGGGCCTGCGGCGGGCGATCAGCACGTTGCCGTTTTCGATCAAAACAGCCGCCGTGACGTCGATCATAATTCCACCCGGCCGCGTACCCATTGAATTACCGGCAGGAGGCGCGGCGGAACCAGCTTCTTGAGCTCGGTGCCGGAAAGCCACCGGTACTCGTGGTGCTCCGGCGCACCGATCTGCGGGTTTACTGCGAAAACCACTTGGTCCTCCGTTGTTTGAGCAAGATAATACCGGGCCACCTTCTTGCCACGGTTGTACGGCTCGGTTTCCTTGAA
>JAUQXK010000027.1 GCA_030834695.1 Desulfobacterales bacterium | reverse complement strand
TACCGGGCATCCGGTTTCTGCGATCTTGATCATACCCCCATTCCGGCCTGGGATCTGGTGCGAATGAAAAAGTATGCGTCCATGAGTATACAGTTTTCCAGAGGGTGCCCGTTCAACTGCGATTTTTGCAATGTGACGACTCTTTTCGGCCATCGTGTGCGCATGAAAACACCGCGGCAGGTGCTCGCAGAGTTGGACAGCATCTATGCGGCCGGATGGCGCAGCAACATTTTCTTTGTGGATGACAATTTTATCGGGAACAAGCCATACCTCAAGAGGATGCTGCTGCCGGCCCTGATCAAATGGCGCAAACACAAGAGGGGGTGTGTCTTCTATACGGAAGCCTCGATCAATTTGGCCGACGACCCTGAACTTTTGGACATGATGGCTCAGGCAGGATTTGATTCGGTTTTTATCGGGATTGAGTCTCCCGATGAAGGCAGCCTGACGGAATGCCAAAAGGTTCAGAACAAGAATCGGGATCTCCTTCAGGATGTGCGACAGATCCAGCGTGCAGGGTTGCAGGTGTTGGGCGGTTTTATTGTCGGGTTCGACAGCGACACTCCATCAACTTTCCAGCGGCATATCGACTTCATTCAGAAAAGCGGGATTGTCACTGCTATGGTCGGCATCCTCCAGGCCCCTCCCGGAACCCGTCTTTTCGAGCGGCTTCAAAAGGAAAACCGGGTGGTGGGTCCGATTTCCGGAGACAATGTCGATGGGACCACCAACATCGTCCCGAAGATGGGTCTCAGCACGCTGTTGGAGGGTTATCGAGCGATCATGGCCCATATCTATTCCCCCCGGAAGTACTATCAACGTGTAAAAACGCTCCTGACCGAATTCGGGGCCCCTCAAGCGAGAATACCCATGGATTTCCAACGGTTTCTTGCGTTCTTCCGGTCCGGGCTGCGGTTAGGCATTTTAGGCAGGGAGCGTTTCGAGTATTGGCATCTGCTGCTTTGGACGCTGGTCCGCAAGCCCCGGCAGCTGCCGCTGGCCATCACCCTTAGCATCTATGGTCATCACTTCCGGAAAATTTGCGAATTATACATTCTTCGAGAGGAAAGGAGGCATCATGCAAGCAACATTTATACCCAAGGATATTGATCGGCTGCTGGCTGAGGCGGACGAGCTTATCAAACAGGTTAATTCCGATGCCATCCGGGATATGGAAGAGGAGCATCGCATCCAGTTTGAAGCGCACGCTCAAAGATTAAAAAAGCTCAGGTCTGAGGTTCAGGAAAAGATAGAGAAGGAAGGAACACCGGAGGGCGGCGCATACAGCGAGGGAATGCACCAGGCGATTGACGAAATTGTAACGGCCATGAAGAATTTGGGAAGCTATTTTTCTTGAAGGAGCGGGCATATGGCAAAAGGTGAAGGGAATGAACCGCCGGAAAATTTATTGGATAGGCTTCGCGTCCTATTCGGATTCCAAGCCACGCACAGAAAGGATGCTCTGCCGCCTAAGACTCAGTTCAGCATCTGGTATTTTTTGATTGCTGTTTTGGCATTTTCGTACATGCAACAATACTTTTTTTCCGGCAAAGTGGAGACGATTCCATACAGCCAGTTCAAACAATACGTAGCCCAAGGCAACCTGGCCAGCCTGAGCATCGGCCCCGAGGTGATCAGCGGAACATTAAAAGGAGTTTCGGGCCAGAAGTTCACAACGGTCCGGGTGAATGACCCCGGGCTGGTGAAAGAGCTGGATGAAAACAAAATTAGCTATTCAGGGTACTTTGAAAGCCAATTGCTGAGCACGATTCTATCCTGAGTTATTCCGATCGGCATCTTTTTCCTGATCTGGCGCTATGCCATGAAAAAGATGGGGCCGGGGATGGGAGTCATGTCGTTTAGCAAGAGCAAAGCCAAGATCTTCGCTGAAACCGAGACGAAAGTCACTTTTGCCGATGTCGCCGGCAACCTGCTGTCTGGTCAATCCGGATCGAGAAAAAACGGTTGAAAATGCCTTTGGCCAGATCCGTCGTATTTCCCGGATGATGCGCAACCATTACCGGATTGGCTCCTGACGCTGAGACAATCAGTCACGAATAATTATCCATGGGGGCGATGAGGATTTGAAATAATTGCCCCGTGGAGGATATTTTGAATCCACCGGGCGTCACTCATATCATTATTTCTTCCCGAACATATCGTTCGGCACCTCGATTTTATCAAGCCTTCCTTATCTTTAGGTAGGTCAGTCCGGAAGCGAT
>JAUQXK010000026.1 GCA_030834695.1 Desulfobacterales bacterium | reverse complement strand
CCCTAAAGCGCTCCGATTTAAAGTGGCGGTTAAGTTCCTCCCGCGTATCCCATTCTTCAAAAATACTGAGCTCATTTTCATCTTCCATGCTCTGACAAAAATCGCAGCGCCTGCATCCCTCCTCTTTTCTTAAGGAGTCGACCAGCGACACGATCGTCTGGGACAGCTCCTTGCGTTTCTCAGTAAAGACCTTCATTCGTATGATGACCAGGATCATGCAAGATAGCTCCTGCAAGCGACCTGCCAACAACCGGAAAGAAGCAAAAGTTAAAAATCTTAGTTTAATAACGGAGGATTAGAAGAATGGGAGAGCTGCGTAGAGAAGTTGAGACGAGGTGTTTGGCCTCAATATTTGGTGGAACCTCAGTCGGCTGAGGGGGCCATTTGGGAATGCCAGGCAAATTAATCCGGCTTTTTGGCCTTGATGGTGCGAAAAACGAGCTGCGCTGAAAATTTGAGGGGACATCCTTCGCTTGAAACTCTAACCGCTATTTTGGGCGCTCGATTTGATCTATCGCAACCAGCAGGGATGCCACACGATTTGCTGAGGACGTCCATTCAGCGATGCTAACATAGCTGTCGGTAATCCAGTTAAATGCGCTCTGCACCAATACGAAGGCAGCGGCCGCCTGAATCACATCACCCAATGTCATTGTACCCGCCACATATTTAGGCATGCATAGAAGGAGCGCCAGAATAGGTGAAAGAAGAAAGTTCGTGTGCGCCACCAGGGTCATCCGCATATTCTGCCAGCATAGCACAAGCCATTTCGCGATAACTTGGTCCAGCGCCGCGCCGATGATACGTCGACCGTCTCTCTTACCATCCGGCAAAGCCGTTGCTTCGCAGCCTTCCCGCAAGCCTGCCCCGATCGATCTAAGCTCAGCTTCTGTGCGCTTGCTCTCTTCGGTCACCTTCGTCAGTCGGCGCCCTATGATCATCGTCGCTGCCGTAACCAATATTGAATAAACGACAACCACTATAACTAGATATTTGGGAATCGTCAGCGCCTGGCCAAAAATTGCGATGGGGAGATCCCCTCCGACAGACCAGAGTATGCCAATAAATGTGATTGCGGAAAGAATTGACCACAGCAGCCCAAGCAAGAGATCGATGGGCAGTTCGGTTGCCACCTTTGCATCCTCGGCAATCCGGTACTCCGGCGTTTGATGCTCCCCGGGCATGAATTGGAGTCGGTGGCAATGGCCGTGTTCCAGCCAATAGTCGTAAAGGTGACTGCTTAGCCATTCGCGCCATTTGCGCTTCGTGGTCATGCGAGCCCAGACCGAGCCAATAGCGAGTGCAAGGCTGCCAGCGGCATACGGGACAAAACGCATCGCCTGCGCCAAAATTGCCGTTTCGTCCTTTCGTTCGACCGCATTGAAGAAGTCCCGGTTCCAGAAATTCAACCGGTAATAAACCAGAAGCTGGAGAAGCATTATGGAAATCAGAAATATCAGCAGCGCCCATGCACGCGGGGTCCGCCAGAAACCGGTCGTGCTTTGCCAAAAACGCAAAAACAGCCGTTTCTCAGTTGGAATAAGGTCAGCTTCGGGGGACATTAGCATAACTCGGCAAATCCTCATAAAAACATAATTTCCCAGCTGAAGAGGGTTCGAAGTCTTGCCGATGCCAACCCACAAGATCCTATTTGGCTTTGCCGCCAGCCGGCTTATAGAAGACGTGCTCCCCGACCTCCACCGTCCTGATATATTCGTTAGCCCAATTTGGAGTTATTTCCCGATTGTGGAAGTACAAAGCTCCATCGGTCGGGTCCTTGATTTGTTGGTTGAGGGCCTTTCGGGCGATTTCCTTGGCGTGCGAGTACGGCTCATCCTCCTTTGCGTCATCCGGACGGCCATCGCACCACCAGGAGAACTGGCAGGCACCCTGCTCGTGGCCTTGCTTGACAACTCCACAGATGGTGTTTGGAAAGCCCTTATGGCCGAGCCGGTTCATAACGACATTGGCGATGGCTTCCATCTCGGCGTTATCCTTGCGATTGGCCTCCCAGTAGATG
>JAUQXK010000025.1 GCA_030834695.1 Desulfobacterales bacterium | reverse complement strand
GGCATGTAGAAGATGGTGCCCTCGTAAAGCGGCGGCATGAACTCGCTTCCGATCCTCAACACCAGGAAAATGCTAAGCGGGAACAGCAAAAAGTTTATGAACAAAGCTGTTTTCTTAAATCGTAACACCCAGCGAATGATCGGTTCGTAGATCCATTTCATAAAACGTGAAACGGGGTTCGCGGCTTCCGGCTTTAACCCCTTGCCCTTAATAAAAATCGTCATCAGCACCGGGACCAGGGTGATGGCAAGAATGGAGGAGGCTGCCATGGCGAAGGTCTTGGTGAATGCCAGCGGGCGGAACAGCCGTCCTTCCTGGGCCTCCAGCATGAAGACAGGCACAAAGGAGATAATGATGATGATCAACGCGAAGAAGATACCCCGGCCCACCTGCTGACAGGAACGGATGATTGTTGCGAAACTGTTTCGGCGAGCTTCCTCAGTCCCCTCGGATAAATGACGGTAGCCGTTTTCGACCATGACGATGGAGGCGTCCACCAGAATCCCTATTGAAAGGGCGATGCCGCCCAGCGACATGACGTTCGAGGTAAGGTTCAGGAAATACATAGGGATGAAAGAGATCACCACCGCAATCGGCAAAGTGAAAATCGGCACGAAAGCCGATCGGAAATGCAACAGGAAAAAGATCACCACCAGGCTGACTACGACGATTTCTTCGATGAGCGTTTTTTGCAGGTTTTCGATGGACAACTCGATCAGCTCGGAACGGTCGTAGGTTGGAACAATTTTAATGCCTTCCGGAAGCCCTGGTAAAATCTCCTGTATTTTTTCTTTGACAGCATTAATTACATTTAGAGCGTTTTCGCCATGCCGCATGACGACGACTCCGCCGGCCACCTCGCCTTGGCCATTAAGCTCTACAATTCCTCGACGAATGTCTGGTCCGAAGGTAACGTTAGCGACATCGCGCAGCAAAACAGGGGTTCCCGCCTTGCTGCCAAGCACAATCGACTGGATGTCGGCCGTCGACTTAATATAACCCCGGCCGCGCACCATGTATTCCCGACCTGACATTTCTATCAGCCGTCCCTCAACGTCGTTGTTGGACATCTTAATGCGCTCCATCACATCGCGAATGGAGAGCCCGTAAGCTGAAAGCCTGTTGGGATCAATATTGACCTGATATTGTTTTACGAAACCGCCTACGCTGGCAACCTCGGCCACCCCCTCCACACTGGCCAGCGAATACCGCAGGTACCAGTCCTGCAACGTACGCAGATAAGCAAGATCGTATTTGCCGCTTTCATCCACCAAAGCGTAGGTGAACACCCAGCCCACGCCCGTCGCATCCGGGCCGAGGACCGGGCTGGCACCCTCGGGCAAACGTCCGGAGATCTGCTGCAGGTATTCCAGCACCCGGGAGCGTGCCCAATAGATGTCTGTGCCGTCCTCGAAAATGGCGTACACATACGAGAACCCGAAATCGGAAAAGCCCCTGACGGTCTTCATCCGCGGAGCCGAGATGAGAGCTGTCACGATCGGGTAGGTCACTTGGTCCTCGATCAGATCCGGGCTGCGGCCTTCCCATGGCGTGTAAATGATAACCTGCACATCGGAAATGTCCGGTAGGGCGTCCAGCGGGATGTTTTTCAATGCGTAAACCCCTGCCAGGGTTAGCAGCAATACCGCTGCAAACACCAGGAAACGGTTCTTGGCACAGGTTTCTATGATTTTTTCAATCATGTTCGCGTCCTTTTTTGTACAGCCCAAAAGCAGTTTCTTCGGATGCGCTGCCTCAATTTGTTAATGCTGGTGACCTGCCCCGCCCACGGCTTCCTTAAGTTTGGATTCAGAATCGATGAGGAAATTGGCGCTGGTGACGACTCGTTCCCCCTCCTTCAACCCATCTATAACCTCAAAGAAGTCGCCCGCCTTAACCCCTATCTTGATCTCGCGAGGCTCAAGGTAGCCGGAGCCCTTGTCTACAATCACCACCTTACGGGTCCCGGTATCGATAATGGCACCCTCCGCAACCGCGAGTTTAGTACCAAAGGGAACATTAATTTCTACGTCGGCAAACATTTCAGGCTTGAGCTTGCCGTGGGGGTTGGCAAATTCGAACCGGGCTTTGGCAGTCCGGGTCTGGGGGTCCAGATAAGGGTAAATGTAGACCGCTTTGCCGGTAAAGGTTTCACCGGGGGAGTTGGTAAATTGGATGGAAGCCACCTGTCCTATCCGTATAAACGGCAATTCGTATTCATAAATATCCGCTATGAGCCAGACCACCGAAAGATCGGCAATCCTGTAAAGCGCCATGCCGGCATCCACGAACCGGCCCTTGTTAACCATTTTTTCGAGTACAAAGCCCGTGAATGGACTGTAGAGTGTAAGCGTCTTTTTCGGTTCTCGGCTCTGTTCGAGCGCTCTCACCTGGGCATCGCTGATGTCCCAGAGCTTCAGGCGCCTGCGCGCGGATTCAGCCAGAAGGTTTCCGCCGCTGGAGACTTCCGGGAACGGGCTTTGGGACCAATCCTTTTGGGCTTTCAGGGCGAGGAGATATTCTTCCTGGGTGGATACAAGCTCAGGGCTATAAATAGTGAGCAGCGGCTCCCCTTTGCGGACGAACCGGCCGGTAAAGTCCACGTAAAGCTCCTCGATCCATCCGGAGATTTTAGGCGACACGATGCCAATACGCCTCTCGTCGTAGTCGATTCGGCCAACGGTGCGGATCACCTTTTGAAGTGATCGCTTCTCGGCCGTTCCGTACCGCACACCGATAAGTTGCTGGCGTTCGGATGAAATCTGCACGGTGCCCGGGGCGATTTCCTGGACTTTGCCCTGCTTTTGGATTGACTCGATGGTAAGGCCTTTCAACTCATCCATGTCGTCAGCCTTCTTTGCAGGTGGAGGCGGGCTTGCGCCGTGCCCGGCCGGATGCTGGGCCTGGCCCAGGGCGGCACCAGTCGACAGCGTGGTCAGCAAAAGAATGGCCAATAGTAGTCGCTTCATTTGATCACCTTTCTTGAAATGTCAGTTCCGACCGCTGCCTCCAGCACCGCCAGGCTCTTTTCATACTCAGTCAAAGCATCATGATAATCCAGCTCGAAGCGGTAAAGCTTCATGCGGCTGTCAAGCAGGGTCATGAAGTCGGCCTTGTTGACCATATAGGCGCTCATGGCGGTATCGATTTGCAACTGGGCCTGAGGGATAATTCCGGTGCGGTAGAGTTCGATCTTGCGTTCAAGTCGTTGAGCCATCGATCCCATGTCGGCGATCATATAGAAAATTTCGTTCTGAGCGCTGTCGTACTTTGCCTGGGTGGAACGAACGTCGGCGTAAGCCTCTGCGACCTTGCGCTCCTGTTTGGATTTGAAAAAGATCGGCAGATTCATTTCGATCATGCCGGTGTACATGTCCAGCCGGTCTTCACGCTGCCCATAGGCGAATTTTACGCTGAAATCCGGAAAGTAATCCCGTCGCGCCAATTCAACTCCCTTGCCCCGTGCGGCGATGTCCTGCTTTACCGCCTTCAGCATGGGGTTACTCGCGATGGCCAGTTGCTGGAGATCCTCAATCGAAAATGCAACCGGTTTGAAGTCGATTTCAGCGGGTTTGCCTAAGAGTCCTTTTTGTGGACGATTGAGAAGGAAGCGAAGCCTTGCCGTAACTGCCCGCTTCTTCTGCTCGAGCATGATTAGGTCATCTACCATCTTTGAGATTTCAACTTGGTTTCGGATTACATCTTCTTGGATACTCTGTCCGAGAGAGTAACGGGTCTGGGTGATCTTGGTGAGCTCTTCCAAAATGCCCTTGTTGCGCTGGGTGACCTCCATGGAGCGGTAAACATGAGAAAGGTCATAAAACGCCGTTTTGACTTCTTTGGCAATTTGATTGGCGGCTTCCTCAGCCTCTAATGCACCAGCATCCGCCTCTTTGGATGCTACGTCCTCGCTCAGACCTCTTTTGCCAGGGAAGGGCAACTTCTGGGATATCGAAATTTCCTTCATGGTCATGTCTTCCTCATTAATATCAAAGTTATTTGGAAGGTTGACCACGCCAAAACTGAGCATGGGGTCTTCGAGGGCGCCTGCTTGCGGAATTTTCTCTTTTAAAGACAGATGCCTCTCGCGGGCAGAGGCTATTTTGGGATTCTTTGCGAGGGCCTCCTGCACGAGCGATTCGATGCGGATAATCTCTTCTTCTCCCGCTGACGCGCAAACCACCCAAAGAGAGACTGCAATCATTGCGATGACGGATTGCTTCTTCATGCTTACTGCCCTCCTTAAGAAGTCTTGACGTTTGAGCCTTACCAAACAAAACTACATTTGAGCAGGGTGGATCATTTATTGGTTAAAGCTGTCAGGGTGAGACGCCTTTTTGGAGGACGAGCCCCACATTTCATATAGGGCTCGTGCGAAAACAAATATAAAAACAACCCCAAACAAGCCACCGCCGGGGATATGCAACCAGAAAAATCGTGGGGACACATATCCCTTAAGCCACACGCCCGCAATATCGATTAAAATGCCGATGAACGGCAACGCGATGAGCCAGGACTTAGTCCTGGAACTCAGGTCTGAAAATGCCGTGATGACACCCACAAAAATAAAAATCATGTTCATTCCAAAAAGATGGATGTGGGTCCATTTGAGAGTCCATACGAATTGATCGCTTTCGTAGAAAGGTTTAGGCTGCTGGGCTTGGGGCCTGGAAGCCGAATCCGCAAACAGATCTCCACGGCTGTCCACAGGAACTTTTGTCGCACTATGATTGATGTGCCCCGCAGGGGAGCTCTTATAGAAAGTCGGTAAAATGTCGTGGAGTAAAATCTGGCCTATAGCTCCCATAAGCCCAATCGCAATTGAGCACAGAACTGCTGTTACAAGCACCTTTGCCGGTACTGGGAAGTGCTTCAACCTCGGCCAGGTTGTAAGAGAGTTTGCTGCCTTCATAGCCCAAAAACCTTTTAGACTCAATCGCTAATCCAAACCTCGTCAACCCAAATTCGCAATTTGAATAATCCCCAAAAAAGCCCTGATCTATTGGCCGGTTAGATTGGACCCGGCGTACTCCCCATGGGAAGTAAAAAAAATATACACTGTTTTGGGATCTCCGGTTTTCTTGGAAAATGAAACTACCTTCTCAATTTCGGACCCTTTTCGTCGTTCAGCAATTTGAATCGCCTCAACGGAGATTTCCCAGCTTACGTCCAGCTTGGTGCTGGCGACCAGCTTATCATATAGTTCGGTTCCCTTTTTCAACGCTTCAAGGTTAGT
>JAUQXK010000002.1 GCA_030834695.1 Desulfobacterales bacterium | reverse complement strand
CGGTGGTGCCCGTCCATGTAGGCCATGTAGTTCAGGTAATCTATCCTGGAATTATAGTTGTATGCCGGAGCGTGTCTGCAGTAGATTGCCGGGTCAAAAGACTCGGGCCTTGCGTAGGCCTCGATGTAAATCCGCGCGTTGGGCACCGAGGCGCTGAAAACGCCTGAAGGCTTCAGTACCCTCCTGCACTCGGAAAGAAGCTTGACGAGGTCGCTGAAGTAAAAATGCTCCAGAACGTGAGACGAATATATCTTCTCAACGGAGTTGTCCGGGAATGGAAGAGGCTTCGCGAGGTCGAGGAGCAGGTCGCAGCCTTCAAACTGGTCGGCGGTAGTCCAGCCCGGGACTTTCCTGCCGGGCCCGGCCCCTATCTCGAGCCAGACGGGCCCCTTTCCCGCAAGAAGCGCCTCAACTTTCCGCAGTGTCCCGCGGGCGTTCAGTTTTTCACGCCTGGCTTTCGAGAACTTTTCATACAGCTCCCTTATGCTTTCAGGCGCGAGGTTGTAGATAAGCTCTTTCATTTTTTAGACAGCGATATTTTTATTTATTGCGACCATGTTCTGAAACCTGAAAATCTCGTTGATCGACTCATATGTCGGAAGCGGTATGAGCCTGTTGGAATCGAGCCGGAATATCCTGAACCCGCTTAGGACTTCATAAAAGTCGCGAAGAAAGACCCTTGAGAATACATTGCATTCGCCAAATTCAAACTGTATCATTTTGATATTGCTGCCTGATAGCACCTTCTGCGCACCATTTAATACCTGTAGTTCGCATCCTTCGGTGTCTATCTTCAGAAAATCAATTTCTCTTATTCCTCTCTCTTTGCAAAAATCATCTATGGTAGTCATCTGAAACTCTACCGTTGTCAAATCATTGGCTTTATGAAAAAGAGTAAACATGTCTTTATAAGCACTGGTATGCGAGCTTGAGGGCGTGCCTGTATATGTAAAAAGCTTGCCAGCCTTCTGTTCAGCTCCCATGCCGAGGTTAAGGCATTCGACTTTCCCGCTCAGTTTGTCTTCAAGTATTTTGAAAGCATTTATGTTCGGCTCAAACGCATAGACCTTTGCTTCAGGGAAAGCGTCCCGGAGCATGAGGGAATATTTGCCGACATTCGCCCCTACATCAAAAAAAACAGGGTGAGCATTGCTCTTAAAGATTTTTTTCAAAAAATCATATATGAGATATCTTTCACCGGTTCTTTCCTCGTTCTCATATTTCAAAATACCCATTTCATTATAGGCCAAAACAAGCAGGTCAATACCTGATGCGGCGGCTATGGCCTTGATGGCTTTTGCAGACCTTTCTTTGCCAACAACCCCGAAAAACGCACTTATCGTTCTGAAAGCCGTTTTTTTCATATACTTATTTTCCTAATTTTAAATTCAGGCAGTATTATGCCCTGTATCTGTTTGGTATCTGTAAAGTTGTACGGATTACCGTCCTGTACCTCGAATCTAACCGCATTACTCACCCAGTCCTGAATTACTTCGTTTGACCTTAAAAACAAAGTTATTGAATATATGTCAGGTTTTAAAATGTTATCAATCTCGATCTCATATTCGTCATTATCGGATTCATGCTTGATGTTTGCTCCAATAAACCTATTGCTGCAATGGATTAGCCGTTGATTATTTTTATCGTTTACGCCAATCCCGAGGTCGATTTCGTCAAATGATTTATTTTTTAAAGACTTCAATCGAAACCTGAATTTTATTGGTTTGCCAAATAAAACTGGGTAATCTTCAAATGAAAGATGGTCGAAAATCAGCTCTCCCGCATATCCTTTCCGTTCAATCGAAGATAAATCAACTTCTTTTCCGCTCTCAGATGCCTGTCCCGTGTAGAAGTCGAGTGTCTCCCCAACGCTTCCATAAAAAGTTTTCCGGCCCTGTTCCAATAAAACACCTTTTCCGCACAACGCCTTTACCGCTGAAAAATTATGTGAGACAAAAAGGACCGTTCTCCCCTTCTTGCTTACTTCAAGCATCTTATCAACGCACTTTTTCTGAAAGAGGGTGTCCCCGACCGCCAGCACCTCGTCTATGATGAGTATCTCGGGCTCGAGGTGTGCGGCCACCGCGAAGGCAAGCCGGACGTACATCCCGCTTGAGTACCTCTTCACAGGGGTATCGAGGAACTTCTCTATCTCAGAGAAGGCGACTATCTCGTCGAACTTGGCCTTTATCTCGCGGCTGGACATGCCCAGGAGCGCGCCGTTCATGAAGATGTTCTCCCTGCCGGTCAGTTCCGGGTGAAAGCCTGTGCCGACCTCTAGGAGGCTCGCGATGCGCCCGCGCATCTCTATTCTCCCCTCTGTGGGCTCGGTTATGCGGGAGAGTATCTTCAAGAGGGTCGATTTGCCCGCGCCGTTTCTGCCTATTATGCCGAGCACGTCCCC
>JAUQXK010000024.1 GCA_030834695.1 Desulfobacterales bacterium | reverse complement strand
GCGACCGAGGAGATGAGTGCGACGATCGGCGAGATCGCCTCGAACTCGGAGAAGGCGCGTGCGATCAGCGCCGAGGCGGGCAGCCAGGCAGCGGGTGTGGCGGGTCTGATGAAGCAGCTGGGGTCGGCGGCGCAGGAGATCGGGAAAGTGACCGAGACGATCACGAGCATCTCCTCGCAGACGAACCTCTTGGCGTTGAACGCGACGATCGAGGCGGCGCGAGCGGGAGCAGCCGGGAAGGGGTTTGCGGTGGTCGCCAACGAGATCAAGGAGCTCGCCCAGCAGACGGCGACGGCGACCGAGGAGATCAAGGGGCGGATATCGGGGATCCAGTCCTCCACCGGGGCGGCGATCGCCGACGTGGACAAGATCGCGGGCGTGATCCGGGAAGTGGGCGAGATTGTTGCGACGATTGCGACGGCGATCGAGGAGCAGGCGTCGGTGACGCGGGACATGGCGCGCAACATTGCGGAGGCGACGGGCGGGGTGAAGGATGCGAACCAGCGGGTGTCGCAGACGGCCTCGGTGTCGCAGGAGATCGCCCGTGACATAACCGCGGTGAACGCGGCCTCCGGGGAGATGACGACAGCCAGCCAGCAGGTGCAGGCGAGTGCGATGGATCTGTCGCAGCTGGCCGAGCAGCTCAAGGCCATGGTCGGACGGTTCAAGCTGGACGGCGAGGCTGCCGCCGAAGCCGGCGCAACGCGCGTGGCCGGATCAACACAGGGAAGGGCTTTTTTCGAGCGCAAGCGATCAGCCCGGAATGCGACGCAACCCGTATGAGTTGCGCGGAAACGGCCGATGGAGTCCGCAAACATCGGCGCGAAGAGGATTGTCATGGCGAAAGCAGGTTTCTTTCGGATACATAAGCTGATTTATTTTATTTGAACAGGGAGGCATCGGGCCATGAGCATCAAAGCCAAGTTCCTGTCGGTTCTGTCGTTGTGTCTGGTCGGCATTGCCGCTTTCGGGGTCATGTCCTGGAGTACAATAGAAGCGACCAAGGTCAACGGGGAGCTCTACGAGAAGATCGTCCTGGGCAAGGACCTGATCGCCGACGTACTTCCACCGCCCGAGTATATCTTGGAGCCCTATCTCATCATGTACCAAATACTCGAAGAGAAGGACGCCGCCAAGATAAAAGCCTTGATCGAAAAGGGCGTAGCGTTGCGCAAGGAATATGATGGCAGGCACGCCTTCTGGCAGAAGAGCCTTCCGGAAGGACGCCTGAAAAGCGAACTGATTATCCGTGCACACGAACCGGCAGTGGCATTCTTCGAGATCCGGGACAAGCAATTCCTGCCGGCGGTGCAGGCCGGCGATCTTGATCAAGCTGAACAGATCATGCGGGGAGCGTTGAAGGCCAAGTATGAAGAACACCGAGCCGCAATCGACAACGTCGTTCAGATGGCGGACCAGGAGCTCAAGCACGTTGAAAAATCGGCGGCTGAACTCATTCGCTCCAGGACGCTGTGGCTGATCGGCATCGGCGTCGCTATCCTTCTGGTGATCGGGCTGGTGGGGTATTTCTTCACGGATCGCAACATCGTGAGACGGGTGAAGCAGGTGGTGTCCTCGCTGAAGGACATTGCCGAAGGCGACGGCGACCTCACCATTCGCCTGCCGGAAGACAGCCGGGACGAACTTGGAGCGCTGGCTCGGTACTTCAACAAATTTGTCGGCCAGCTTTCCGGCATGATGGCCGATATTCGCGACAATTCAGACAATCTGGCATCTGCCTCGACGGAGATGTCAGCGATTGCGGGGCAGATGTCGAGCGGAGCGCAGGAGACCTCGTCGAAGTCGGCGACGGTGGCGACGGCGGCCGAGGAGATGAGCGCGAACACGGCCTCGGTGGCGGCCGGGATGGAGCAGGCGACGACGAATCTTTCATCGGTAGCGACGGCGACCGAGGAGATGAGTGCGACGATCGGGGAGATCGCCTCGAACTCGGAGAAGGCGCGTGCGATCAGTGCCGAGGCGGGTTCCCAGGCAGCGGGTGTGGCCGGTCTGATGAAGCAGCTGGGGTCGGCGGCGCAGGAGATCGGGAAGGTGACCGAGACGATCACGAGCATCTCCTCGCAGACGAACCTCTTGGCGTTGAACGCGACGATCGAGGCGGCGCGTGCGGGAGCGGCGGGGAAGGGGTTTGCGGTGGTGGCCAACGAGATCAAGGAACTCGCGCAGCAGACGGCAACCGCCACCGAGGAGATCAAGGGACGGATATCGGGGATCCAGTCCTCGACGGGGGCGGCGATCGCCGACGTGGACAAGAT
>JAUQXK010000023.1 GCA_030834695.1 Desulfobacterales bacterium | reverse complement strand
TCGCAGGAGATCGCGCGGGACATCGCCTCGGTGAACACGGCCTCCGGTGAGATGACCACGGCCAGCCAGCAGGTGCAGGCGAGTGCGATGGATCTGTCGCAGCTGGCCGAGCAGCTCAAGGCCATGGTCGGACGGTTCAAGCTGGACGGCGAGGCTGCGGGTGGGGCCGGCGCAGACCATGGGGTGGGCTCAGCTCTGCCGCGGGGTTTTTTTGAACGTTTACGCCAAAGGCAATCAGCCAAAAGCAACAGCCAATCTTTGGCTGCATAAGACCAAAAAAGTAGAAAGGCGAGGGATTCATGATCAAAATGGCCAACATCAAGTTGAGGACAAAATTGATCGGAGTGGTATGTCTGCAGCTGGTCCTGGCTTGCGGGCTGATTGCGGCATTGGCGCTGGCGAGCGCCAAGCAGGAGATGACTAAAGGCGCCGAATTGACCTTGCGCGAAACAGCCGACTTGGGCGCCGATCTGGTCAGAAGCAAAATCTCGATGCATCTCCTGGCCATCGAAGGCATAGCCGGCCGAAACGTCATCCGCAGCATGGAATGGGACAAGCAGAAGCCCGCCATGGAGGCGGAAATCAAACGGCTGCAATATCAGGCCATGGCGATTGTCGCCCCTGATCAAATGGCCCACTTCTCCGACGGCAGCGCCAAGGACCTCTCCGGGGAGGACTATGTAAAGAAAGCGTTCAAGGGTGAGGCGAACATGTCCAGCGTCCTCATCAATCGGGAGGACAAATCAGCAGCCATCATGACCGCCGCGCCGATCCAAAGCAATGCAGGGCAGATTGTCGGAGTCGTCATTGCCCGTCTGCCGGCTACGATCCTCACCGAAGTGACCCATCACGTTCGCTACGGAAAGGCCGGGTATTCCTATATCATCGACGGGCAGGGGGCTCTGATCGCCCACGACAACCAGCAGTTCGTTATCGATCAGAAGAATTTCATCAAAGAGGCTGAAACCAAGCCCGAATTCGTGCTCTTAGCCAAGATGTTGAAGAAAATGACCCAGAAGGAAAGTGGCTCCGATCAGTACTATTTTCTGGGTAAGGACCGTTTCTTCGGTTATGCACCCATCGAAGGAACCGACTGGTCTCTCGCGGCCGGGGCCTTGCGCGACGAAGTGCTGGAAGCACTCGGGCCGATGACTCGCAATACCATCTTGGTCACCGTGGCTGTTCTGCTCTGCAGCGCGGCAGTGGTCTGGTTCTTTGCTCGCTCGATTACCCGGCCGATCCAGGTCAGTGTCAATGCCCTGGAACGCATCGGCCAGGGCGATGTCAGTCTGAATCTTCCGGATGCTCTGACAGTCAGAAAAGATGAAGCGGGCGATCTGGCGCGCGGCATGCAGACGATGACCCAAAGTCTGCGTCAATTGATCGGGGACATCTCGGGCGGGGTTCAGACGCTGGCGGGTTCCTCGACGGAGATGTCAGCGATTTCGGGGCAGATGTCGAGCGGAGCGCAGGAGACGAGTTCGAAGTCTTCGACGGTGGCGACGGCGGCCGAGGAGATGAGCGCGAACACGGCCTCGGTGGCGGCCGGGATGGAGCAGGCGACGACGAATTTGAGTTCGGTGGCAACCGCGACCGAGGAGATGAGTGCGACGATCGGCGAGATCGCCTCGAACTCGGAGAAGGCGCGTGCGATCAGCGCCGAGGCGGGCAGCCAGGCAGCGGGTGTGGCGGGTCTGATGAAGCAGCTGGGGTCGGCGGCGCAGGAGATC
>JAUQXK010000022.1 GCA_030834695.1 Desulfobacterales bacterium | reverse complement strand
CCCCCCCCCCCACCCCCCCCCGCGACGGGCATCGGCTCAAGTTGCACTTGCCGGAGGAATAGACCAGACCGTCCTTATTCGGCAGGGACCGGCACGGTTTCCAGGAGTTCTCTCAAGAGATCCTCCTCGGTGCGGCCCTTTAGGCGGGCTTCGGTCTTGAGGATGATGCGGTGGGATAACACCGGAACGGCCAGTGACTTGACATCGTCCGGGATGACGAAGTCCCGGCCGCGGCAGGCAGCCAAGGCCTGGCCGGCGGCCTGAAGGCCGAGCGCCGAACGCGTGCTGCCGCCCAGCCGGACGGCGCGGTGCTCGCGGGTGGCCCGGGTGACGGCTACGATGTATTCGCGCACGGGCTCGGCGATGTGAATGCGCCGGGACTGGGCCTGCAGCTCCAGCAGCTCCGGCGTGCGGATAACGCTTTCCAGCCGATCGATCGGGCTCTCCTGCTGGTAGCGGCTCAGTACGCCGAATTCATCTTCAGAGGAAGGGTAGCCGAGCTTCAGTTTCATCAGGAAGCGATCGAGCTGGGCCTCCGGAAGCGGAAAGGTGCCCTCCAGTTCGATGGGGTTCTGGGTGGCCATGAGGATGAACGGCCGCGGCAGCGCCACCGTGTTCCAGTCGACGGTCACCTGGCGTTCCTGCATGCTCTCCAGCAGGCAGGACTGGGTGCGCGGCATGGCGCGGTTGATTTCGTCCACCAACACAACATTGGCCAGAACCGGGCCCGGCCTGAACTCGAACTCCGCCGTTTTCTGGTTGAAGACGTGAATGCCCACCACGTCCGAGGGGAGCAGGTCCGGCGTGCACTGGATGCGCTTGAACCGTCCGTCCAGCGAGCGGGCCGTGGCCCGAGCGAGCAGGGTCTTGCCCACGCCGGGCACGTCCTCGATCAGCACGTGCCCCTCACAGAGCAGGGCAATGAAGATCAGCTCGACGACATCGGATCGTCCGATAACGGCCTGCCCCACGTTCGATTTGAATACCTCGGCCGCGGTCTGAATGGGCGACAATCCGCGCTCGTCCATCGCTAACAATTTCTCCTTGCCTCAAACCGTGTTCGTTTGGCAAAGTTTTTCGATCGTTTTCGTATTTGTCGCACATCCTGCCAGGTTTGCTCAAGGGTTTTAACGGCCTGAGCGTCCGGCCGGCGACCTCCGTAGCGCACCGCGGCGTAATGCGCGGTGATCTGCGTCAACTGGACGCGAGCCTGCGGGAGCCATTCGCAGAGGCGGCCGAGAAACTCGTGCGGGGTTTGGTGGCGACGCCGCGGGCAGCCGTTGGCGGCGGCCCAGGCCAGCAGCCCGCGGTACACCCGCCGCACGGCCGAGGACTCATCCGGCGTCGATTTTTTCGAAAGCCCCCGGCCGATGGCATATCGCAGCCAGCCGATCCATCCCGCAACCCGCCGACGGATATAACGCAGCAGTCGCAGCAGATCCTGCCGGAAGGACCCCGGCAGAGACTCAATCTGCGCGGTTTCCAAGCCGTTCATCTGCCCGCGCAGCCAGGCCGCGATCTGAGAGGCCACGCGCCAGAGACAAACGGCGAACAGCACGACCCAGAAGGCTGAAACCAAAAATGCGGCAACCCGGCGCACGTAGTCCGGGATGCTCAAGAGGTCGGGGAAGCTGGCCGGATTCTGCGGCGGCGGCCCGGAGCCGGTACCGATGCCGACCGGCTTCAGCTCCGGCTGGGGGATCAACCGCGCCAGAAACGTGATAAATCGGACGACCCACTCCATCACGGCATCCCATGCCGCCTGCAAAAAGGCGAGGATGATCGTCAGCACCTCCGGCGTAACGACGATCGTCAGAAGCAAGCCCGCCCCCAGGGCCATGGCGGCGTGCAACGCGAAGGTGAGAAACCAGCGGGACCGCATTTCGCCCCCTAACCGTCCGCCGGCTTCCTGGCTGCGGACCGCAGCCATGCCCAACAGAAACAACGTGAAAAAGATGAACACCACCGGCAACGCGGCCGGCAACGGGGTTCCCCATTGGGCCGCGCAGAAAAAAACGCAGAGCAGGACCGGCAGGCCGAACTGGAACTCGCTGAGGATCTGCTCGAAGCCCGCCGGCCGGACCGACAACCGCAGGCCGGCGACCCAGGCGGCGGCCGCTGCCAGCGTCGTCATCTGGAGCGGGTTGGGACCGCCTCTTCCCTGAAAAAGCGCGGAGACGAGATCCGCCAACCCGGCGGGTCCCATCGGAGCCGCCGCCGGAAAAGTCGAAAACCTGACCAGTGCCAGGTTCCAGGCCAGGCCGGCAGCAAGGAAAACCGCGATCCGTCGGGGACGGGAGAGCGCCCGTGCGAGCCGGCCCAGGGCGAAAGCGAGTGGAACCCCTATCATCGCCCACGGCACGGGAAGCGCTTGCGGTGCAACCCGGGATTCCACCAGCCAGAGTACGCTGATCATCCAGCAGGCTTCCATGCCTCCGACGAAAAGAGGGCCGGCCGTTTTGGGTACGGTGTGCTTCACGGCCGCGCGTCTCCGGCCAGGTCGTCGGAGCGGCGGACCCGGTGCCAGGGAACGCCGGGCGGCACGGCCGGATCGGCCTGCTCGCCGACGAGCAGCATCAGGACTTTGAAACCGGTCGATTTCAAGCCGGCCAGCAGGTCCGCAAATCCATCCGCCGGTCGCGCTACCAGGAAAATCAAGGTCGTGCCGGCAGCGAGGCAAAATTTCTGGGCGTCCAAGAAGGCGGCCGCCGGGCCGCTGCTGCGTCCGGTGACCTTGGCCAGGGTTTCGAGGATTTCCACGATCCGGCTGCGGCCGGCGCCGGGTGCGATCACGGCCGGCTGGCCGGTGTCGGCCAACCGGGTGTTTACGAACAACCCCACCGGGCTCCCGCGCTCGCAGAGCACCGTCGCGATGGAGCCGGCCATGCTGATCCCGAGCTCAAAATCGGCTTCGGCGAAAGCGTCATCCGACCGGAAGCTGTCTACGTCCAGAAACAAGGCAACCTTGAAAGCGGTTGTGGCGGCGAGCACTTTCACCTGGAGGTCGCCCCGGCGGGCGGTGGCCTTCCAGTGGATGAATTTGAGGCTGTCGCTGCGGAGGTATTCCCGCACGCCGATCGTATGGGTGGGGTCCCGGAACATGGGCCGAACGGCCTGAAACTCTCCCATGGGGTGCAGCGAGGGGATCAAGCGCGTGTCGACCGGAAAGATATGCGGGTAAACAATGAGGTGCGTTGGGTTCCCATCCAGCCGCGAGCGGGAATAAAGGCCCAGGAAGTCCCCGGACGTGAGCTTCATCGGGCCGAGTGGGTAGTAGCCGCGCCGCTCGCCGGCCAGCCTGAGCTTCCATGTAATGCTGCGGTACCAGAGCAAGGCAGCCGCTCGCCGGATCGGCGTCTCGTTCCGGCGCCCGGCCGGTTCAACCAGGACGAATTCCGGCGGCAGGTCGTGTTCAAGCTGAACCCAGGGCAACGGCAGGGGCTTGCGGTTGAACAGCCGCAGGGTGCACTCGATGGGCTCGCCCGGGAAAAAGCGCGTGGTCTCCAGGTCCCGTTCGGCCCAGACACCGGTCAGGGCGAACCGGTTCCACAGGCGGGCCAGGCCGGCGGTGGACAGGAACAGGCCGGTCAGCATCAGGATGGCGGGCTGCGAATACCACGCCGCCAGGAGAAAAACGACTGCCAGGGCCACCAGCCCGGGAAGCGTCAGGAGGTTGCCTGCGGCCGTTGTCACACCTTTCGATTGCTTGCTCAACTTGTTACAAAAGTATCCGCCGGTGTTTGCCGGCGGATGTTTATTTGAAAAAGTCCGGGCTCAGGAACACCGGATCCGGATACGTGTAAAACCCCTTGCCGCTCTTGACGCCCAATTCCCCGCGATCAATCATGTCTTTCAATGCCTGAGGCGGGTGGTCTTTGGGGTCCTTGGAGTCGTTGTAATAGACCATCTCGATGTCCCAGATCACGTCCAGGCCCACCTTGTCCATGAGCGCGAACGGTCCCTCTTTCATGCGCGTGAAGATCATCCAGGCCCGGTCCACGTCCATGAAGTCCACGAACCCGTTGCCCCACATGTAGAGCGTCTCGCGCTTGATGGCCCGCCAGACGCGGTTGAAGCAAAAGCCGAGCAACTCCTTCTTGACCGTGAGCGGCACGAACCCGATCGACTTGATCCAGGCGACACCCTTCTCCATGACGTCGGCCCGCGTGCGGGTGCCACCCATGATGTCCACCATGTTGACGCCCTGCATGGGGAAGTAGAAGTGGATGTTCAGTACCTGCTCGGGCCGGCCGCCGGCTTTTTCCATGCGCGAGACCGGCATGGATGAGCTGTTGGTGGCGAGAATGGCGCCGGGTGCGGCCTTTGCACCGATCTCCTTCCAGACTTTTTTCTTTATTTCAAGATTTTCCGGCACGGCCTCGAGGACGAGATCGGCATCCCGGACCGCCTCGCGCAGGTCCTGCACCTGGCGGACGTTCCGGGCGCAGGCCTCCCACTGGTTCCAGGGGATGATCGGCGAGACTTTCTTGGCCTTGAGGTCGGCGCGCAGTTTTTCGAAAGTCTGGCGGAAGGCGCCCTCGCGCGGGTCGAACACCGTGACCTCGTAGCCGGTGCGGGCGGCGATCATGGCGATCTGGGTGCCCTGGATGCCGGTCCCGACCATGGCGAATTTTTTAAGAGGCAGCTTGGACGGTTTTTTCTGCGGCATAAGAGCCTCCTCGTTATCTTGGGTTTAAGGGAAAGGATGGAATTATTATCTGTCCCGAAATCGTATGGTCATGCCGGACCTGTCCCGGCATCCAGGGTTCGGAGCCCGCCCCGGCGAACCCCGGATCAATGATGTCCGGGGCAGGCGCCGGGGCCACTAAATTCAGGCTTTCGCAGGAATGACGACGTAAGTACAATTATGAGACGATTAATATCACTGTGTTTGTGGGAGCGGAGTTTATCGACCAGAGATCGCGGCTGAAAGCCGCTCCCACATGAAAAAACTTTTTCTACAAAAAAGCCCCGCCGGAGCGGGGCTTTTTTAGACATGAATGCCCCTCATCCCAAAACGCTGGTCCCGAAGAACTTAACCGGCGCCCACATGACGATGTCCGGAACGAAGATGCACAGGATCAGTCCGACCCACTGCAGGCAGACGAACGGAACCACTCCCTTGTAGATGTGGTAGATGTTCATCTCCGGCGGGGCGATGCCCTTGAGGTAGAAGAGCGAGTACCCGAAGGGCGGGGTCAGGAAGGCCATCTGCAGGTTGACGCAGATGAGCGTCCCGAACCACAGCTGGTTGAAGCCGAGTTCCATCGTGACCGGCATGAAGATCGGGGTGACGATCAGGAGGATTCCCAGCCAGTCGAGGAAGCAGCCCAGGAAGAAGACGATGCCCATCATGAGGAAGAGCACCGCGAGCGGCGAGAGCTGGGTGCCGAGGATGAAGTTGGCGATGGCGTCCCCGCCGCCCAGGCCCATGAAGATGGCCTGGAAAGCGTTGCCGCCTAAAAACAGCGTCATGATCATTGAGGTCGTGATGGTGGTGGACCAGCAGGCGTCCTTGATCATCTTCCAGGTGAACCTGCGGTAGCCGACGGCCAGCACAATGGCGCCGGCGCAGCCCATGCCGGCCGCTTCCGTCGGGGTGGCAACGCCGGCCACGATGCTGCCCAGCACGATGATGACCAGGACGATCGGCGGCACGATGGAACGCATGAACATGGCGATCTTTTCAGCGGGAGTGTGTTTGCTCTCGGTCTCGGCCGGGCCATACTCGGGTTTGATCCAGCAAATGATGCCGATGTAGGCGATATAAAGCGCGGAGAGCAGGAACCCGGGCCCGAAGGCGGCCGCGTAGAGCCATCCGACGGAGAGCTGGGTCAGGCTGCCGTAGACCACCAGCATGATGCTCGGCGGGATGAGGATGCCGAGGGTCCCGCCGGCGCAGATGGCTCCGGCGATGAGCGGGATGTTGTACTTGACGCGCATCAGGGCCGGGATGGCAAGCAGCCCGATCGAGACCTCGGTCGCGCCGACGACGCCGGCCGTGGCCGCGAAGATGGTGCAGGCGATGATGACGGCGATGCCGAGTCCCCCGCGGATGCGTCCCATGACGATGTGCATGGTCTCGAACAGGCGCTCGGCGATGCCGGAAGCGTCCAAGAGCTGTGCCATGAAAATGAAGAGCGGCACGGCCACCAGAACGTATTCCTCCATGACGCCGTAGGCCCGGTTGGCGAGCAGCGCGTAGACCGCGTCGGCCGACCCGCCCCAGCCGATCACGCCGAAGACGACCGCCAGCATGCCCAGGGTGAAGGCCAGGGGGTGGCCCAGCATCAGGCCCACGAAGAGCGTGAAGAACATTACGATGGCTAAGGTTTCCGGGCTCATATCTTCTCCCCCTTAAGCTGGTACCATTCCTTGATGAAGTTGGCGAACCCCTGGATGAAGAGCAGGGCGAGGGACACCGGGATCACGGTTTTGAACGGGTAGAGCGGGGGTTTCCAGGCACTCCAGCTGTGCTCCCACTGCATCCAGGATTTGGCCGCGTATTCGGTCCCGGCCCAGAGCATGGCGCCGATGAAAGGCACGAAGACCAGCCAGAACGTGATCAGCCGCAGGATGAGCTGGATCTTCTGGGGCAGCTGCAGGGTGATGATATCGATGCGGATGTGCTTGTCGTAGAGCATCGTCACGCCCATGGCCATCATGTAGTGGAACCCGTAAATATAGACCGTCATCTCGAAGGCCCAGACCGTGGGCAGGTTGAACAGTTTGCGCATGAACACCTCGTAGCACACCACGGCCACGAGGGGGACGAGCAGGTAGGACGTGAAACGGCCGACGAACTGGTTGACCGCGTCGACCGTGCGGACGAATTGTTTCAGCATGGGTTGAATCCTTTCCTCCGGATGCGAAGACAGGTGCCCCGCGGTGGGAAGCCGCCGCGGGGCACGCGCATCACGGGTTTACTGGGTCAGTCGGCCTTTGAGGACGTCCGCCTTGGGCCAGGGGGCCAGGCGGCCGCGCAGATCGCGCCACTGGGCGTATTCTTCCTTGAACTTTTCCTGGGAATCCAGGACCTTCTTCACGTCCGGGTCCTTGGCGGCCAGATCGTCCAGGTATTCGAACGACGCCTTGGCAAAGGCCACGATGGCGGCATCGTCCATCTTCACGAACTCGGTGGTCTTGCCCATGATCTTCAGGGCCTCGATGTTGAGGTTTTCCTGCCAGGCGTTCGACCACAGCTGGGTCTCCTTGGCGGCGGTCTCGACGATGATCTTCAGGTCGTCGGGCAGCTCGTCCCACTTCTTCTTGTTGATGGCTACGTCGAACTGGCAGGAGGGCTGGTGCACGCCGGGCATGATGGCGAACTTGGTGATTTCATGGAACCCGGCAGGGATGTTGGCGGACGGCGAGCTGAACTCCGCGGCGTCGACGACGCCGCGCTCGAGCGCCAGGTAGACTTCGGCGCCGGGCAGGGGCGTGACGGAAACGCCCATCTTGGTCAGGATGTCCATGTACCAGCCGACGGTGCGGACTTTCATGCCTTTGAAGTCTTCAAGCTTCGTGGCGCGCTTGTTGGAGTGCATGCCGATCTCCATGCCGACGTTGCCGCAGAAGAAGGGCACCATCCCGAAACGGCCGTAGAGTTCGTCGAACATCGCCTTGCCGCCGCGCTCATAGTACCAGATGTTGTAGCCCTCGTTGTCGAGGCCAAAGGGCACGGAGGCGTAGGCACAGAAAGCCTCGTTTCTGCCCTTCCAGTAGCCGGGCCAGGAGTGGAAGGCATCCAGCGTGCCCTTGGAGGTCGCCTCGAAGATTTCCATGGCCGGGACGATGGCGCCGGTCGGGAAGACCTTGATGTTCAGGCGGCCGCCGGAGCAGGCGCGCACGGTGTCCGCAAAGTGAATCGCCATGTCGTGGAAGTTCAGCCCGCCCCACGGGTCGCTCATGCGCCAGTTGATAGTCTTGTTGGAGGTTTCGAATTTCTTTTTGCTCCATTCCTGGATGCGCTTGTCTTCGCCGAATTTCTCTATTTTCTTTTGCTGCTGCTGAGCAAAGGAGTTGGTCGGCCCCATGGCGACGAAGGCCACGGCTACAAACGCGATCAGAACTGCCCATGCGATTTTTTTCATCTCATTTTCTCCTGAATGGTTTGATGGTCGAGATAAAGGTTGCGGTTTCCGATCCGAAACGCTCTGGAGCTGCCATCACCTCCTTCCGAGTTGACGGGCGACCATGCGGCGCCCTGCGTCTAAAAGTTTAGGTCCTGGGGACGTTTCGATAAAAAATACTTGCCGGCCGCGGTTTGGGTAATGACTCCGCCCTGAACCAGGGCCGAGACGGCCTTCGGCCGAAAATCCCGCAATCCGATTCGGAACAGGCTGGATTTGGCATAGGGCAGTTCGATCGCCGACTCGGCGCTGTAGGCTTTCTTGAAGTCGAGGTCGCGCACGATGCCGCGAGCGGCGCGCTTGATGCGGTAGCCCACCACCGCCTGGGTGAAGACGTAAACTCCGACGAGAAGGATGATTCCGACTATGATCTGGACCGTTTCGGACATTGGTTGGCTATCCAGTGCTTTTGTCGTTTCGGTTTTATTAATCGTCTCGAAATAGTCCCGTCATGCCGGACGTGATAAGCCTGCCCCGTACCACGATACGGGGGCATCCAGGCCGGAATGACGACGTAAAGACGATTATGAGACCCTTAATAACGTCGCCCCGCATTTTGAAGAGGCAGTTTTGTATGACTAAGTTCATCAATATGTCAACACCACGCCGCCGTCGAACAGCAGGTCGCCGCCGACGAGGAAACGCGCGTGACGCGAGAACCCGTAGACGAACAGGTTGGCTACTTCAATCGGGTCCATCATCTCCTTGATCCTCGATTTGCCCAGCATGACATCCCGGACCACTTCCTCCGGTGTGATGCCGCGCTGAGCTGCCTGGGCCGGGATCTGGTTGAGGGCGAGCGGGGTTTTGATGAAGCCGGTGCTGACGGTAAAAGAGCGGATCTTGCCCTCGCCCTCGGCCGAAATCGACTGGGCGAGCGCCCGCAGCCCGAACTTGGTGATGTTGTAGACCGGCTTATTCTTGGTGCAGATGTGGGCGTGGATGGATGCCATGTGGCCGATGACTCCCTCGCCGTTGCCGCTCTGGCGCATGTGCGGGATCGTCAGCTTGGAGAGCAGGAAGGGCGCCCGCAGCATGAGCCGTTGCATCAGGTCGTACTTTTCCATGGGAAAGTTCTCGATGGAGTCGATGTGCTGGAGGCCGGCGATGTTGGCCACGAACTTGATCGTCCCCAGTTTGGCGGCGTCGGCGACGGCTTGAGCGATTTCTTCGTCCTGGCAAAGGTCGGCTTTGATGAAGATCATCTGGCCGCCCATGTCGCGGGCCATTTTTTGAGTTTTTTTGCCCTCTTTTTCGTTGACGTCGAGCCCTACGGTCATGAGATTGTTCACAGCGGCCGCGATCGCGGTGGCCCGGCCGATCCCGGTTCCAGCACCCGTGACGATGCACACATTGCCGACGGTGAAGTTGTCGTCTTTCAGTACGAGGATTTGTTCCCGGGTGATTTCTGGCTCACGGATGTCCATGGATGACGCTCCTCCTTCTCCTGTAGGCGGTGGGTGTGATGCATGTGAACCGGCGCCCGAAAGTCGGGCCGGAAACGGAAGCGGTCGGCAGCCCTCTCTCAGGGACGGTGAATTTAGTCAAAGGACTAATTCGGATTCATTTCTTTGCTTGCCTCCAGCGCCCAAGCAAATCCCAGGCCACCTGTATTTGCATAGGCGCTCCAACTCCTTGCCCGAGCTATAAAAAACTTTTTATGATGAATTTAGGTTGGTTATGTATACCGCAGTGTCAGACGGCTCGTGCCGCGAGCATCGTCTCGAATCGCGGAAGAATGTAGCACGAAAGCATCATGACTAAATTTTGCTACATGTTTTACTGATTTCTGAGGGCCTGAAACACTGCAATCGGTATCGCATAATGATTTTATCATATTTAAATTAAACATTTTTAAAGTCATGTCCGAGTTTGAGGCCGTATCTTCAGCGGGCATCAATAAATGGCTCTGGCCGATAATGGATAAAGTAGCATAAGTGATACATTCAATCCGGGAACGAAGTGCGATGGCCCTCTCACGCACGCCTGCATTATGGTTTATTTAAAAATAAATTCAATATGTTAAAACTACTTTGTCGAGCGGTTCGCCCACCGTGGGGAAACGGCATCCGGCCAGAGGCCTATCATCGACCAGGAACCGCATTTACAGTATAACCAATTAAAAAAGTTAGGTTATTTAGTTCAAACAAGTGCGTTCAGGTGGCATGTTTATTGCTGGGCCGAGAAAAGAACAAATGACGGCTCGAAGTCTCAGCAACATCAACTCTTATCGACGCTGGAGGAGAATCTTATGAAAGTGCTGGATCAAGGGGTCAACCCGATTTTTATGGATCCCGACCCGGACAAAGCTCGCGAGTTTTTCCGGAAAAAACCGCGTGCCATGACCGACAAGCGCATGACCGAGAAGGAAGTGGTCGAGAAGTTCATCCCGGACGGCTGCTACCTTGGAATCGGCGGCTTCGGCGCCAACCGCATTCCGACCGCCGTCATTCACGAGATTCTACGGGCACGGCGCAAAAACTTGGGCTTCCTCGGCCACACCTCGACCCACGATTTCGAGCTGCTCTGCGCAGGGAAGTGCTTCAACCGTCTGGATGCCGCCTACATCGTCGGACTGGAAGCGCGCGGGTTGTCTCCGAACGCGCGCCGCTACATGGAGTCCGGAGAGGTCAAGGTCACCGAGTGGACCAATTACTCCCTGGCCGCACGGTTGAGGGCCGCCGCCGAAGGCGTTTCTTTCGGCATCGTGCGGTCGATGCTGGGCACCGATACGTTCAAGATGTCCGGTGCCAAGGTCATCGAGTGCCCCTTCACTGGCAAGAAGTTCGCAGCCGTTCCGGCCCTCTGGCCGGACGTGGCCGTCATCCACGTCCACGAGGCCGACATGTACGGCAACTCCGTTTTCAGGGGGATCTCCGTAGCCGATATGGAGCTGGCACGGGCCGCCAAGCATCTGATCATCACTGCGGAGCGTCTGGTGACCAATTTCTCCATCCGCAACAACCCGACCGCCACCTCGATTCCCTTTTACCTGGTGGACGCCGTGGTCGAAGTGCCATACGGGAGCTACCCCGGCAACATGCCTTACCTCTATTTTTCGGACGAGGAGCACCTGGCGGCATGGATGAAGGTCGAAAAGGACCCCAAAGAATTCGAGAAATTTCTCGACCATTACATCTACGGCGTTTCCTGCTTTGAGGAGTACCTCGAGCGCTGCGGCGGCCTCAAAAAACTCAAGGAGCTGCAGAAGCTGGAGACCCTGGTCGAAAAGTGATGAACGCTAACGGCTGCATAAGAAGCCCGATTTCGGCGTTGCCCCTCATCACCCCGTCGCTGCGGCGTACTACCAGTACGCCTTGCTCCGCGGGATTTGCGCGCCTTGAACCCGTGCTTCCTATGCAGCCGTTGAGAGTATCTTGGCGAATACCGAACCTAATCTTTTGCTTTGAGCTTTGAGCGTTGAGCTTCAGGCTCATCCATAGGAGCTGCGGATATGGCACTCGAATACAACATGATGGAAATGATGATCTGCGTGGCCTCACGCTATCTTGAGGACGGCAAGACCGTGGCCGTCGGAACCGGCGCGCCCTGCGCCGCCGCCATGCTGTCGCAGAAAACCCAATCGCCCAATCTGATCATTCTCTTTGAGGCCGGCGGGGTGGCGCCGATGCTGCCCCAGATGCCGATCTCGGTAGGCGACTCGCGCACCTTTTTCCGCGCGGTCATGGCCGCCGGGATGATCGAGATGATGACCACCTGCAGCCGGGGCCAGGTGGATTACGCCTTTCTGGGCGGGGCCCAGATCGACAAGTTCGGCAACATCAACTCCACGGTCGTGGGTGATTACTACAAGCCCAAGGTCCGCTTCCCAGGCAGCGGCGGCGCAAACGATTTTGCGTCTTTATGCTGGCGTACGATGATTATGACCGTCCACAGCAAGTCGCGCTTTGTGGAGAAGTGCGAATTCGTCACCTCGCCGGGGTTTCTCACGGGCGCCGGCGCGCGTGAGGAGGCGGGGCTCCCGGAGGGCGGTCCTTACAAGATCGTCACGGACCTGGCGGTCATGGGGTTCGACGAAAAGACCAAGGCCATGATGGTCGAGTCCCTGCACCCGGGAATAGAGGTTGAGAAGGTTCAGGCGGAGACGGGCTTCAAACTGATCGTGCCCCAGAAGGTCGAACGGACGGCGCCGCCGACGGATAAGGAGCTGAGGATTCTGCGCGAAGAAGTGGATCCGCTGAAGCTGGTGATCGGGCGAGCTTAATAATCGTTGCAGAGAGTTGCACCGATTGTTATTAAAAGTCTCATAATTGTCTTTACGTTGTCATTCCGGCGAACCCTGGATCAGGTCCAGGGCCGGCGCCGGAATCCAGTGGTTTTCTGGATGCCCCCGTATCGTGGTACGGGGCAGGCTTATCACGTCCGGCATGACGGTACTATTTCCGGACGATTAGTAATAGTGGAAATTGATGAAGGCTTGATCGGGGAGGGTCGGGTTCTGATCTGAACGGGATAAATGACCTGGCCATAGGCTGGCCGCGAGTTGAGCCTCGAAGACCCTTGCCCGATCCCTTGCCCCTCCCCGGTGTAACAACCGGGGAGGGGCATTTTTTTGCGGCTTCGTAAAAGTCTCAACTTCGGCCTTGTGCTGCGCGTCGCTGCCGCTACGGCGCATCTGAAGCACGCCTCCCGTCACGGCACTTGCACGCCTTGAATTCGAGCTTTCTACGAAGCCGCCCGCCAGGCGGGGGTGGCCTTGCCTTGCGAGTCCCGTCGATAGGGCAGCCAGACAAGGCCGAAAAACTCCTGGGTGATGCCCGCCGGAGTCGGCGCCACAGTGATCTCCTGCAGTTTTTCAACCGTCGGGTCGAAGGCGGTTTCGAGTTTGGCGATGTCCGCCTGCAGGGCCCGATCCAGTTCCGCCATCTGGGTTTTGACCGCCTCGGCGCTCTCCTGGGCGCGGGCGGCGTCCATGCTTTCCTTGCGCAGGCGCCCGGCGGATTTCGCCGCCGTGCCTATGCGCCCGGCCGATGTAGCGCTGACGGCCTTTCGGCCCAGAAACGCCCCGAGAATGGCAGTCCCGAACGAGATGGCGGTTTCGACTTTCTTGGCGGACAGTTGCTCCTGCTCGCGCATGACGGCCTGCTCCGCGCGCATCAAACGATCCCTCAGCGCGGCGAACTTGTCCGCATAGCGCCGGCGTAGTTTTTCAACCTCCAGGTCGCGCTGCTCCCGGGCAGTTTGGGCCAGCCGCGCCATGAAACCGGCTCGGGGCTCCTCCGGACCGGCGGTGACCCCGAAACGCTCGGAGCGCAGGAGCCGCAGGGCACAATTCTGGCGAACCCAGCGGGCCAGGTCCTTTCGCCAGGCGTCGTAGGCCTTGGGCCTTTTCGCCTCGGCGGGCAGCTCCGCAAAACCGGCCGGAGCCTCCGGCTTGGAACTCAGCTCGGAGGGGTCCAGTTCGACGGGCGTGGCCTGATCCCAGTCCAGGGGGACCGGGCCTGCGGACAGCGGTGCTGCATATGCCAGGCACCGGGCCAGATCGATGCGGTGCTTGGCGCTGGTGTAATGGATTTCCAGACGGGCGGCCACTGCGGGGAAATATTCGATTCCCGGCGTCCCCTCGGCGGCCGGCAGGTAATAGGCGGTGATTCCCGGCGGCGGCAGCGGCGGCTGGGGCTCCAGCACAACCCCCGCCGAAGCGGCCAGCGGCGCTTTTTCCGGCAAAGATGGTTCGGCGGCGGCGGCCGCCGGTTGCACGGCCGCTAACGCGGTCGTCAGGAGCTTGATGTTTTCGCGCGTCATGGGGCCGCGAAGGTAGGACAACGTCCAGCGCGTCTGGAAGATGGCCGGTTCGTTTTCGTGCACGTTGTTGAGAAGGAAGACCCGCTTCCCCAGCCCGGCCAGGATCCGCTCCATCCGTCCGCGGTTGAAATGCTTGCCGGCAGCAGCCCCCTCGAGACCGGCCATCACGCGTTCCTTGTCGCCTTCGGTCTGCAAGCGCCCGATGAACCATGTGCCGGTGTTGGCGAGGCCCCGGTAATCCAGATCCACCGGATTCTGGGTGGACAGCACGACCCCCAATCCGAAGGCCCGCGCTTGTTTGAGGAGCGTCAGGAGCGGTTGCTTCGACGGCGGGTTGCTGACCGGCGGAAAGTAGCCGAAGATCTCATCCATATAAAGAACGGCCCGCAGGCTGGAGGTGCCGGGTTGGGTCCGCACCCAGGCCAGAATCTCGGTCAGCAGCTTGGATACGAAGAACATGCGCTCGGTGTCGCCCAGGTGGCTGATCGTGAAGATGGAGGCGCGGGGCCGGCCCTCCGAGGTGAACAGAAGCCGTCCGATGTCGAGGGGCTCACCCTCCAGCCAGGCCTCGAAACCCGGCGCTGCCAGCAGGTTGTTGAAGCGCATGGCGAGTTGAAAGCGGTCCTTGACCGGGTAAAAGGATTCGAGGTCCATCACCCCTACGCGGGCGAACGGAGGCTCCTGGATGGCGCGCACCAGGCCGGAAAGATCCAGTCCTTTGGCTTGAGACCAGGCGACGCTCAAGATCGTCGAAATCAAAATGTGCTCACGGCTGGTGAGGGGATCCGCATCGATCCCGGTCAGCGCCAGCATGGCGGTCACGGTACTCTGAACGCGCTCGCGCAGGAGATCGGGGTCGGCGGCAATGGCGGCCGCGGGCGGTGCAAAGCTGCCCAGAGCATTGATCGGCCGCCCGGACCGGCTGCCCGGGGTGTAAACCGCGAATTCCGCGGCCGATCGCAGCCGGGCGATGCGCTCCGGTTCCTGCCCCCAGTCCGCCAGGCCGTTGCGCCAAAGTTGGGACTGCTTCTCGGCAAATTGCTTGCGGCTCATGCCCGCACCGACAGCTTCCTGCTCGTCGATCCAGGGCAGAAATTCATCGGCGGAAAGGCTCGGGAAGGTCAGCAGCAGGTTGGGAAGGTCGCCCTTGGGGTCGATGGCGATCACCGGGATGTTGTCGATCAGGGCCTCCTCCAGAAGGCCCAACGCAAGACCGGTCTTGCCGCTACCGGTCATGCCGATGATGACGGCGTGGGTGGTGAGATCCTTGGAATCATAGAGGAGCAGATCGTCCCGGAGCTTGCCCGAGTCCGTGTCGAACGCCTTGCCCAGGTAAAACACGCCGAGCTTTTCGTATGCGGTCATGGCCGTTCCTCCTGGTCTCTTAGAATCTTAGATGCAGGCACTCCACAGTTTGAAAGACCGGCGAGCGGATGCGCTCCGGCTGCCCCGCCGGGCTTGAAACGGATACCCGATTTGATACTGACAATGACCACGGAAGTCAATGCGCCCGTTGGCCTTTACTTCCCGGCGTTTGAAATTGTCCCCGGCTTTGAGTATGATACCCCGATCGAATCTGTGCAGGCGGCTGTAAAACCATGGTCCGTCTCAACCCATTCGGGAGGTGCTTGTGTTTGAGATCCGAGAAATTCTGGATCTGGCGATTCGGTTGGAGAAGAACGGCGAGGCCACCTACCGGCAGGCGATTCAATCCTCAAGCGATGAGGAGCTGAAAGCCGCGCTCGACTGGATGGCGCAGGAGGAGGCGCGCCACGGTCAGTGGTTTTCCAAGCTCCAGTGCTCTCTCGAAACGGGAGGGAAAAACCCGTTCATGGAAGAAATGAGCCGGGAGCTCTTCGACGACCTGGTCGGCGGCCAGAGCTTTTCGCTCAAGGAAGTCGATTTCGCCGCCGTGGAGAGCCTGGAGGAGTTGGTCGGGATCTTCATCGAATTCGAGAAGGACACCGTGCTCTTTTATGAAATGGTGGCCCCGTTCATCGAGGACAGCGAGACCCGCATCCACTTGGAAACCATCATCGCCGAAGAGAACCGGCATATCTCGCGCCTCAAGGATTTCAACCCGAAGAGCCTGAAGGCGGCCCTTCCGGTGCGCTGAGCCAAACTATTCAAAAACCCTAACGTGAAATTAATCCCATGGGCTCTCCCTACTCGCGTTTCAGAACCGGTTTTGCCTTTGTCGCTCTATTTCTGGCCTGTGCCGTGGTGGTGCCGATCGGGGCTTTCGGCCAGGATTCGACCGCCCGGTCGGATTTTAAAAATAGACCCTATGCCGCTGGAGAAATTCTAGTCAAATTTAAGGACGCGGTGCGGCTCCAGGCCAATGAATTGGACCGCGTTCGCCTGGGGGTCAGGTCTTTTAAACGGTTGGATGAGAAAGGCGTGCACCGGGTCAAGTTGGAGCCGGACATGTCCGTCGCCGAGGCCCAGGCCATCTTGAGGCAGGATCCGGAGGTGGAATACGCCGAGCCGAATTACTACCGCCACCTGGCGCGGACCCCCGATGACCCCTCGTACCCTTCGCAGTGGAACCTGCCGATCATCAACGCCCCGACGGCCTGGAATGCAGCAACCGATTGCGCCGCGACGACGGTGGCCGTGATCGACTCCGGCGTGGACTACGAACATACCGATCTCGCCGCGAACATATGGACCAATCCCGCCGATATTGCCGGCGATGGGATCGACAACGACGGCAACGGATACATCGACGACACGATGGGGTGGGACTTCGTCGCCGATGACAACGATCCCATGGACGAAAACGGCCACAGCACTCACGTGGCCGGGACGATCGCGGCCGTGGGCGACAACGCCCTGGGCGTCACCGGCCTCTGCTGGGGCGGACAAATCATGGCCCTGCGGGCCTTTGACGCTGAAGGCAACGGCACGGTGGCCGACGTCATCGAAGCGATGCACTATGCGCGGACGAAGGGGGTCGGGGTCGTCAATGCCAGTTATGCCGGGGCCAACTTTTCCCAGGCGGAGTACGATGCGATCAGCTTTCTAAATGATGCCGGCATTCTGTTGATCGTCGCCGCCGGCAACGAAAGCGCCGACAACGACCGTCTTCCGAGCTATCCGGCCGGCTACGACCTGACCAACATCATCGCGGTTGCGGCGACCGACAGCAACGATCGACTCGCCTCCTTCTCCAACTTCGGGCCTGCGACGGTCCACGTCGCTGCGCCGGGCGATTCGGTATTAAGCACTTACTTGAACAATGATTATGCATTCGGCTCCGGTACGTCGATGGCGGGTCCGCACGTCAGCGGGCTGGCGGCGCTGGTCTGGAGCGCCAACCCCGGGCTGGCCGCCTCCCAGGTGAGGGCCCGCATTCTGGACGGCGTGGACCGCCTCGGCGATTTGTCGGGCAAAATCTTCACGGCCGGCCGTATCAACGCCTACAACAGCCTGCTGAACATCCCCGCGCCTCCGTCGCGGTTTGGGGTCAGCGGGGCTTCGAACAGCCAGATCGTCCTGGGGTGGGATGGCAATTACTCGGATGCGGTGAGCGTCAAAATAGAACGGCGGGAATCCGCGGAGGGAGCCTTCGCTGAAATCGCCCTGGTCGCTCCAGGCGCCTCCGTCTACCGCGACACCGGTGTTGAGGTTTCCAAGACCTACTCCTACCGGGCGCGGGCCAACAACGGCCAAAACGACTCCGTCTACACCTCGGAAACATCCGCGACCGCCGTGTCGTCATCTTCCGGAGGCGGCGGCGGGGGCGGAAGTGGCGGCTGTTTCCTGGGAAGCGTCCTGCCGGATTGAAATGCCTTCATTTGGCCGAGCGCTTGCTCAAGCCGGTCAAGCCGAGGGAAGCCACCACCAGTCCCAATGCCGCCAATTCATAAAGCCGGAGGGGTTCGTCCAACAGCAGCGCGCTGCTGAAAACGCCGATCGCGGGGATGCTGAGCGTGCTCAGGGCGGCGACGTTGGCGGGGAAGATCTGGACCACCCTGAAAAAAGCCCAGTGGCAGAAAATGATCGGCAGGAAGACCACGAAGGCCAGGGTCAGGAGTGCATTCAGCGAAATGGCCGTGACGGCCGCCACCGGCTCCAGAAGAAACGCGCCGAAGGCAACCGGAATCCCTCCGATCAGCAGCTGCCAGCCCATCACCAAGGTTGCCGGCATGTGCCACTGGAAGTACTTGACCAACACCGTTCCGGCCGCCCAGCAGAACGCCGCTCCCAGCATGAACAGCGCCCCTGCCGGGGCCGCTTCCACGGCCCGGAGGTCCGGCCACAGCAGCAGGAAGAGCCCGGCGAACCCAAACGCCAGCGCCCACAGGCGCATGGGCGTCACCTGCTCCTTCAGCATCAGACGGCTGAGGAGGATGGCCCACATGGGCATGGTGTAGGCGATGATGGCCGCCCGCCCGGCCTGCATGGCCGCAATCCCGTGGGCGGAGAGAATGTGCCAGCCTGTGATGTTGATGATCGACGTCACCAGGAGCGGCTTGAGATCCGTGAACGGCACCCTCAGGCGAGTTCCTCCCAGACGGGCCAGGGTCAGCAGGCCGCCCCCGCCCGCCAGCAGACAGACCGTTCGAAAGGTCCAGGGACGGACTTCGCTCAGGACGATCTTCATGGCCGGCCAGCCCAGACCCCAAAACAGACTGAGCAGGGCCAGCAATAAAAAGCCCGTGTACGATGAGTCGGTCTTCGAAGCGGAGGGGTTATTTTCGATCTTGAGAGCCAACTCCCTAAGCCGCCGCCAGGATTTCGCTGATCTGCCGGACGGGTGTCACGTCGGTGAAATTAGGGATGTCGGCGCGCAGCGCACCCGCGGAAGCCGCAATCCCCTTTTCATACCCGTCGACGGTTTCAAAATACAGGTTGCCGATGCAGATGTACGGTGCGGGCTGACCGGCGGTTCCGGCAATGCCTTTGAGGACCTCCGTACGCACCAGACCGAACGGCTGCATGTGCTTCCGGACCAGGTCCATGTGCTTCGTGCAGTAGTAACTCAGGTCAAACCGGGCGCCCTCCTGATTCGGGTACATGACACTGACTTTGAACATAATCGCCTCTCCTTTCGAGTTCGGTCCCATCCGACTGATTGCTCCGGCAGGTCGCCGGGCACGATGTCGGCACAGGGTCCATCTATCTATATTACAGATTACAGCGGCAATATGGATCGGGTTTCCGGAAAACTCAACCGACCGGCAGTTCAAATTTCATGGGCTGTCCGGTAAAGGGGCAGCTAAACTCCAGGCCCCAGGCCGTCAGCTTCAAGCCCGCGGCATTCCGGTTGTTCCGGCCGTATGCCGGATCCCCCATCACCGGGAATCCGGCGAGTGCGAAATGCCTTCGGATCTGGTGCTTGCGGCCCGTCTGCATCACCACACCGACCTCCGAGATGCCCGTTGCCGGGTCATGGTGCAACCGCGTGTATTCCGTCACCGCCGGTTTGCCGTCCAGCGGCAGGTCGATCCTTCCCGCGCCCGGATCGACCCGCCCCCGGACCTCGACGCGATAGCGCTTGACGACCCGACGCTCGGCGAAAAGCCGCGAAAGGGCACCGGCTGCCGCGTGGTCGTGGGCGATGATCGTCAGGCCGGCGGCTTCACGGTCCAGCCGGTGAACCAGAAAGGCTCCCCGCCGGGGCCGCAGGAAAACTTCGGCCTGGCGCAGCAGCGAACAGTGGTCACCGAAGCGGGTGCCCTGGGTCAGCAGACCGGCGGGTTTGAACCAGATGCTAAAGCGGGCTTGGTCGTACACGCGTTCGGCCAGCGGGGCAACGCGCGCCAGCAGTTCGGCATCGTAGTAGAGCGCGAGGATGCTGCCGGCCGGCGGTGTGGTTTGTGCACGGCGCAGGCGCTGTTCGCCGGCCCCGGCGCGTTTCCACCAGACCGCCCCCTTCTGCATCGCATCCTTGACCCGAAGCTTCGAAAGTCCGGCCGCCTGCGCCAAAATCGCACACGCCGTGCGGGACTCCCCCGGATCCACCCGGACGTGAACGGGCACACGGGTCATGTTTCTCCGCCGCTGTTTTCGCGAATCCGATAGAGACGGCCGCCCATCCGAATGAAATAGCCCTCGCTGGTGAAATCCATCACCTCGGCCAGCTTCATGAGGGCCCGCTCGGTGAACTTAATGCGTTCGTCGCCGGCCATCAGATAGAGGCTGTCGCCGGCGACGAAGAGCTGCGCGGGGTCCAGTTCGGTCTGGCGCCGGGTATTGAGACGGAGGGTGATCGCCGGCCCGAGGGTGAGGTCCATTACGAACAGGGCCGTGTCCTCGTAAGGGAAATAGACCTTCTCGGTCAGGCTCTCGCGTTCCTGGCAGACGAAATAGCCCCCCGCGTCGCGGCGGATCGCCGAATGGAAATACTCGCTGATCCGGTGGTTGCGAAAGACGCCGAACTCGTTGCACCAGCGGCCGCGGCGGTCGAGCCGAAAAACGGCGTCTTCGCGGCGGATCACGATTTCGGCGGGTTTGGTCGACATGCGGTCTCGATCTTCACCCGGAGCGGCCCTGCTTGCGGGGTTTCTTCCAGGCGCGACGGCTCATGGCTTCGATATGGTGGGCAGCCTGAAAAATGGCATTCAGGCTGAAGGGAGGCAGCGCCTGATCCTTTTCGATGCAGGCCGCCAGGACGTTCACGGGAGTCGCCGATAGCCCTCTGCGGCGGCAGACCAGATGGGCGACGGCGGCGGCTTCGATTTCGATTCGTTCGAAATCGAGGTCCTTGCGGTCGGGCCACCACGCGTCGCTGTCGATGCCCAGATGGCCACAGAAAATCCGGCCGAGCTCCAGGCTCAGGGTCGCGAATTTCGGATCGGGGCTCAGCCCGGCGTCCAATAGGACCAGGTAGCGCGTGTTCGGCTCCAGACCCAGATCCGCATGTTTTTTCCGCAACGCCGGCGTCAGCCGGATGGCGCGCTCGGCGGAAGGGTCAAGCCCGGTGGCGTCGCGCACCGCTATGCGCTGGATGCCGCAGTTGTGCAGCGTGGTTTCCAGAAGGCGGACCGGACGTCCGCCGGGGCCTGCCGCCGGAAGGACCTTCGGGTCCAGCGGAGGGCCTTCCGTATCGCGGATGTCGAACACAAACAACACCGGCGACATGGGGGCCAGAATAACGATCGGGCGTGCTCCGGGCAGCAGCCGCCGCTGGTATTTCCGCGCCCACATTCTGGCCGTGGCCACGCGCGTGGCGGCAGGATCTTGGAGATGGATGAGAAATGCGTTGAGCGGCGAATAGGTCGTCAGCCGCGAAATGAATTCGAGCAGTTCGAGGAAACTGCAACGGCTGCGCCAGCGATGGTTGATGCGAAAAAGCTCGTCTACGGCGCCGACATCCGATTCGCCGGGCATCGGCCCGGCAGCGGCAAGGCCTTCGATGGCTCGGCCATCAGGGGTTTGAAACAGGCTCAGCTGCTCGGTCATGGTCCATCATTCGCCCGCCCGCGGGGGCGGCGCCCACAGGGAAGAGGATTCCCGTACGTTATGGCTCCGGCACTAAAACTCAGGTCTAATGTCGGTTAAGCCACGCATCCGCGCGCCGGACCTCGGCTGAAGATGCACTCGCCGGAGTCATAATCGACATACTCCGTTCAAGTCAAGGGGTTCCCCGATTTGACAAGCCGGGCGGCAATGCTAACTTTCGACACCGAATAACTGACCCGAAAGAAGCGGATGCGTCCAATCCGAAGCCATCAAAATTCACCCAAGGAGACGAAACGATGATCGGTAAGAAGGTGAACGATGCCATCAACGCACAGATCAAGAACGAGTTGGAATCCTACTACATCTATCTGTCGATGTCGGCCTATTTCCATTCCAAATCTTTAGACGGCATGGGCCACTGGATGCGGGTACAGGCCCATGAGGAACTGACCCATGCCATGAAGTTTTTCAACCACCTGATCGACCGCGGCGGAAAAGTCGTTCTCAAGGACCTCAAACAGCTCAAAACCACCTGGAAATCGCCGCTCGATGCCTTTCAAGACGCCTACAAACATGAGCAGTTCATCTCGGGCACCATCAATGATCTGACCACCATCGTGCGCCAGGAGAAAGAATACGCCACCGAGCCCTTGTTGGCCTGGTTCGCCGACGAGCAGGTCGAGGAAGAAGCCAACGCGGGCAAGATCGCGGAGCAATTGGAGATGGTGGGCAGCGACAAATCCGGGCTTTTAATGCTTGACCGGGAACTCGCTGCGCGGGCCTATCCGCCGGGAAGCCCTCTCAATCCGGTCGTCCCTGCCGGCAACGCCTAGGCGGCGGGGACGTCATCGGCGGCATGCTGGCACCTGTTGAGTCGGATGGATGGCATCACCTGCCGCATCGGCGTTACGGCACGATGATTCGAGATTCGGGCGTCTGGATGAGGGGGGAGGTTTTTTCCTGCCTCATTTTATCGGCTTCTTCCATCAGCTGCTCCATCGCCTGGTGCATGGCCTCGGGGAAGCGTTTGAGCGCCTGAGCGAGTTCCTTGGCCGGTATGACATTTTGGATCGGCAACGGCCCATGGGGCGTGTAGATGCTGGTTTGTCCCAGGAAGAGGGGTTTGCGGCCCTTGTCCACGGAGCCGTCCGGCAGAATGGGTGTGAACCGTTTCACCGTTCCGGACTTCAGGTCCGTGAACGTTTCTTCCAGGAACAAATTGGAGCGATCGATGCTGAAGTCGATTCCTTGCTCTGCGCCTTCGGTCGGGGGTCTTTCGGCCATGATCGTTTCCTTAATCTAAAAATCCAAGTATGAGAAGCCTTGCGTCTGCGCCTGAACGTCCGACACCCTAACAGATCAACGACGGATAGACAACAGGCTCAGATGCCCATCATTCATATATTTGCCCGGCTGGAAGCAACGAAACGTTGCGGTGACAACTAGTCGATCGGGTCCGGTCCAGCCGGCCCCATCGGCAGACAGGAGGGTCGGATATGGCAAAGCGTGTGGTGATCGATTCGGAAGAGTGCGTGGGCTGCCAGACGTGCGTCGAGTTGTGCCCGGATGTTTTCGCTTTCAACGACGCTTCGGAGAAAGCCGAAGTGACCAAGGAAGAGGGCGGGCCGGAGGATTGCATCGAAGAGGCGATGAGCTCCTGTCCGGTGGAATGCATCAAATGGGAAGAGGACTGACTTTCTTCTTCAATGCCAGGCGCATCGTCGCCGATGACGCCAGGCTGCCGATCGGCAGGCTGGCGGCTCCGATGAGGCATCCGGGTATGCCGGCGCTCAAGGCCATGATGCCGGTCACCGAGGCGGCCAGTAAAAACATGGCATGCCCGGAGAGCACGATCAAGGGTTTTTTGCGCCAGGTCGCCAGGCCTTCGCTCTGGGCCCGCAAGGCCACGGCCAGCGGCAGCAGCACGAGGACCGCCGCTGTTTGGCGAACCCATTCCAGGTCCAATGCATTCAAGTTTTGCAGCCGGATGTAATAAAATTCCGCCGGACCCGGCAGAATGAACACGAGCGGCAGAAGTCCCAGCAGGAATCCGGCGACGACAGCGAAGCGCAGCGTTTCCCGCCGGTGTCGATCGGCCGGGGGGAAAGCGAGCACAATGGTCTGCATCCGGGTGCCGGCAAATGCCACCGGGCTCGCCAGGCCGAGGGCCAGGTAATAAATCGGAAGCATGCGCTCGGGCTCGGGGGCGCGTGCGACGATTCCCGCCAGGAGAATGGTCGACAGCGACAGAAAATAACCGCCGATGGTCAGGGGCACCGTAAACAGAAAAAGCTCTCTCAGCCGGGGCGCGTTACGAGGATCGCGGGGTTGGTTCTTCAAGAAGGGCCGCGCAAACGCCCAGGACACAATCGCCTCGATTCCTACGGGCAGCGTCAAGGCCACCACGGCCCATAGCGGTCCGACCAGCCCCGTCCAGCAAAACAGAGGAGAAAGAACGGCCGTCAGCACCACCCGGCCGATGGTAGCCAGGCTGGCGATCCCGGTGGCCTGGCCCAGGTACATGACGACGAAATACGGGATGCGCGAAAAGAACAGCAGCTGCAGCGGGATGCTGGCCAGCAGCGTCATCTGGGCCGGGGCTTCAATCGATGGCGGAAGGCCGATCAGCCGGCCGAAGAGCAGGTGTGAGATCTCCGGGAGACAAAGAAGCCCCTGAGCGGCCGAAGCGCAGAGGCCGGCGGCCAGCGTCATTCGGTAGAACTGACGGTAGCCCTCGCGGGTGCGCGCGAAGACCATCCCGGTCGGAACCAGGCTGATGGCGAACATGCCGAGGAAGAACAGAACGGTGTTGGACTGAGCCAGGCCCGCCAAGTCCAGCGGCCCGCCGGGGCCGCGGGTGGCCACCATGGCCACCAGCGGGTAGCACAACGACTGGGAGGCCGCCTGAATCGCCAGCGGAAAGAAAAACCGCGTCAGACGCCAAAAGTCCGGTGGAGCCGGACCTGCCGCTGCATCGTGGGGTGACTCTGTATCCATCATGATTGCGGCGGCCCATTTTTAGGAGACGTCTTCAAAGGAACGGCGTTCCCCTTCCGGCGGCTCGTGCACGATCCAATGGACGGTGTCGGCTACGGTCGATCATCGAAGCCCTCTTCGCTGAAATCACCCACCAGATGTACCTCACGTTCCAGCCGGATGCCGAACCGCTCGAACACCCGTTCCTCGATTCGACGGATCAGGCGATAGACGTCCGTTGCGGCTGCGTCGCCGACATTGAGGATGAAGCCGGCATGCTTGCGGCTCACCTCCGCACCTCCGACCCGCTCGCCCTTCAAGCCGGATGCTTCGATGAGGGCCCCGGCATAGTAACCGGGAGGGCGTTTGAAAACGCTGCCGCAGGAAGGGTGCTCGAGAGGTTGCTTGCGCTTGCGCAGCGCCAGAATTTCATCGACCCGAGCGCGGAGCATCGTCGCGGGCTCGGTCTGAAAACGGAATCGGGCCGATGTGATGATCATCTCTCCCAACTGCGGCGCGCACCGGTAGCCGAAGGCGATGTCCTGCCGCGCGATCCGACACGGGGATCCGTCGGCCCTGAATCCCGCCACCGCTGCCGTGACCGACTCGATTTCACGGCCGAAGGCGCCCGCATTCATGCGCAGCGCCCCGCCGACGCCGCCCGGAATGCCGGCCATCTGCTCCATTCCTCCCAGGCCGCGATCGGCGGCCGCCCGAATTACCTCCAGCAAGAGGGTGCCGGCCCCAACCTCGGCCTGCGCCCCGGAAAACTGCAGGCTGCTCAGATTCTCCCCGATGTAAAGCGTGACCCCGGGCCAGCCCCGGTCCGAGATCAGCAGGTTGGAGCCGCGGCCAAGGACGAAAAGCGGGATCGTGGTGTTTCGGACCACCTCCAGGACGCCGCGTACGCCATCCTCGGAGCCGGGCGCCACCCAGACGGCGGTCGGCCCGCCGATCCGATAGGAGGTGTAGGGAGCCAGCGGTTTGTCGATCCGGACATCACCCGGCGCGACCGCTGATAGGTGGGCTGCCAGGTCTTCGAGGTCTTTCCGGGTGAGGCTTAGGGTCATTTGGGTTCAATTGGAGGCATTTGGCGTTGCTCGCGATCGTTGCGGCGCATGCCTGTGGCTGTAAACCATAAAAATAGCGGAAAAGCAATTCGCCGCCCTGCGCGGCGCATCGCGTTTCCGCCGGTCTAAAGTTTCAGCGCGGCCTCGCCGATATCATCATAAACCGAAAAATGGAGAGGCCGCATGCAGGCTGAAGAGTTCATGAACGTCATCAACGAGTGTGACGTCCTTCGCGATGATATCGACGACATCCGGGACAGGGTCCAACTGACCCAAACCGAGGGCAATAAATTGAATCAGGCCGTTTCCTGCGTGGACAAAGTTAAATCCATCCTGTCCGGGCTTTTTCCGGCCATTAAATCGCTGAGTGAAGACGTTCGGGAAGAACTGCAGGGCGAGTTGGGTGAAACCGATTGAACCTGAATGAATCGCAGTCGGATGCGATCGAATCCGGCCGGTGGACGCCATAAGCCGCCGTTCAATCCATCGAATGCGCTTGCCTGCCCCACGAAATATACCCTCCGCATCCCATGATTCCACAATCCCCAGCCACCCGGCTTGATCGTCAATTCCCCATACCGGATTATTAGGCATCCGGCTTCGGCATCTTGCCAGAGCGACTCGTTTGCTGGTAGCATGGCCCCATGCAAGAGCTGACAGACATCAAGAACCTGCGGCCGTGGAGTGTCAGGGTTTTCGCCGCACCGGTTTTCATGCTGGCACCGGTGCTGCTGGCCCTGATCGCATCCGAGATGAAGTTGAACTGGGCGGAGCGGATCGTCGGCGCGTACCTGGTTGCCGTCAACGAAGACCGGCCCGAGTCCGGTGCCATTTGGGAAAAGGGGCGCAAAACCCAGGCCGCGCGCATGGCGGTCGACAAACTCGCTTCCGACCGCGAAGCGCATCAACGCATGGCCCGCAATGCCGGGACATTGAACGAGGTCGTCTCGGCGCTGGCGCCCGGACAGGGCGCCATGCTTTCCGCCGAGCACTTTCGAGAGCTCTATCAGAAGATCCCCTCCGGAATCGCCGCGGAAATGATTTCCCCCTTCGACCTGCTGCGATTCACCAGTGAAAAGCGTTGGACGCGGGCCTATCTCGAAAAGACGGCGGACGGCCTCATGGTGTATCTGCTGGAGCCGAACAACCAGGTGCTGCGCCAGTTCAGAGTCCCCGCCGCCAGCGTCGCCCTGCTGGCCCGCCGAAGCGACATGACCAGCCAGTCCCTGGAGGATCTGGTCAGCTTCCAAAATCGAATTTATCCCGCCGAACGGTTTTTTGCGGCGCTGGCCGCGCTGCCGGAGGAAGATCGCCGCGGGCTGATACCTCAGCCGGAACGGCTGCTGGACGTCTCCGGGCAGATCACCCGCGTGGGTATTTCCGACGAGGCGCTGGCCGGATTCGTCGACGTCGGCGTGGAAATCCAATCGGGGGCCCAGCGCCGCGTTCTCCTGCTGCAGGGCCAGGATTGGGCGGTTTGGCGCCTGCGGTCGCTTCTGGAGGGCAAGCTCTCGAAATCGCGCGGCGGCAAGGGATCGCAGGAGGCATATTCCGCGCAATGACGGTGTGGTTTTCCTGGCTGAGAGCCGCTTTCTACGCCGGCTTACTGGTGATCGGCCTCGCGACGGCCGGGCTGATGATCGCCTTTTTTGTCACCGTACGGGATCTGCCGCGGGTGCCGGAGCCCCTGAGCCGCATCATCGAAACACCCCCGACTGAAATCTATGCCGCCACCGGCGAGCGTCTCATGCTGATCGGCGGGCGGGAGACCGTGCCGCTGAACCGCGTCTCGCCGGTCTTCATCCAGGCCGTCATCGCCACCGAAGACCATCGCTTTTGGAGCCATCACGGCATCGATCACCTGCGGATCGTCAAGGCGTTATTGGTCAATCTGTTTCAGAGCGGAAGGGTTGAGGGGGCTTCGACCATCACCCAGCAGCTGGCGAAGAATCTTTTCTTTTCGTTCCAGCGCACCTACCAGCGCAAATTCCGCGAGCTGGCGGTGGCGCTGCAGATCGAGGCGCGTTATGCCAAGAGCGAGATCCTGGAGGCCTACATCAACCAGATCGCTTTCGGCGTGGGTGCCCACGGGGTCGAGCAGGCCTCCCGGGTTTTTTTCGGCAAACCCGCATTGCAGCTCAGCCTGCCGGAAGCAGCCCTTCTGGCCGGTCTGCCCAAATCCCCGACCCGCTACAATCCGTTTCGCCATTTCGAACGCGCTCGAGAGCGCCAGAAGGTGGTTCTCGATCGTATGGCGACCGTCGGCTACATTTCCGCCGGTGAGGCTGAACGGGCCTATCAGGAGCGGTTGACCCTTCGGGCGCCGGGGGCGGGGGCGCCGTCGGGTGACTACTTTATCGATGTCGTGCTGAAGGATCTCGAGGAACGCTACGGGAGCGATGTGGTCCATCATGCGGGGCTGAAAGTTTTCACCACCCTGGACCCTCAGCTGCAGGCGTGGGCCGTGGAATCGGTTCAAAGCGGGCTGGTCAAACTCGACCAGGTTCTGCGGGTGCCGGCCGCCGTCGGCGGGGATTCCAGCGCCCACCCGCAGGGTGCGCTGGTGGCCGTGGAGGCGCATTCGGGTGCGGTGCGAGCGCTGGTGGGCGGAAGGGACCATGCCGAGACCGAATTCAACCGTGCGCTTCAGAACAACCGGCAGCCCGGTTCGGGGTTCAAACCCTTTCTTTACTACGCGGCGTTGGAAAAGGCCGGTTTGAATCCGGCGGCGGTGTTCGTGGACCGCAAGGTGGCCATTCCCATCCCGGGCCAGACGGCCTGGGTCCCACGGAACTTCAGCGGCGAGCACGAGGGGCCGATGATTCTCAAGCGGGCCTTGGTGCACAGCGTGAACTCGATCGCGGCCCAGTTGGTGGACCGCATCGGTCCCAACGCCGTTATCGACGCGGCCCGTCGATTCGGAATCAAGAGCCCGCTGGCCCCGGTTCCCTCCGTCGCGTTGGGGACGTCGGGCGTCAGCCCCCTGGAGATGGCAGCGGCCTTCGCCAGCCTGGCGACCGGTGGCATTCAGCACGAACCCTTCACCATCCGTCGAGTGGAGGATTCCTCCGGCCGGATCCTGGAGGAGCGCATTCTGAGCGGGCGTAGGACGCTGGATGCCTCCATTGCCTATCAGTTGGTCGACATGATGCGGGCGGTCCTCGACGAGGGCACGGCGACCGTCGTTCGGCAGTTGGGATTTCAGCTGCCCGCCGCCGGAAAGACCGGGACCACCGACGATTTCAACGATGCCTGGTTTACGGGGTTCACGCCGACCCTGAGCGTGTGCGTGTGGGTCGGGTTTGATCGCGGGATGAGCATGCGGGACGGCCAGGGACGTGGGATCACCGGGTCCCGGGGCGCCGCTCCGATTTGGGCGGATTTCATGCGCCGGGCGACCGAGGGTGCGCCGCGCCGGGAGTTCGTGGTGCCATCCGACATCCGGTTCGTTCAGGTCAATCCGGTGAGCGGGCATCCGGCCATGCCCTGGGGGCCGCGCGGCATGGAAGTCGCCCTGCGGGAGGGGCAGCTGGGCGCATTTGTTTCCGTTTCCGACGGGCGCGAGCCGAGTCCCACCGGCGGTGGAAATTGAGAGGACGGACGTGATGGTTGTTCATTTCCTACGTCGCGCGTCCCTGTGCCTTTGGATCAGCCTGCTGATCTGCGGCTTCGGAAGCTTTTGGATCCTGACGGTCCTCCGGCCGGAGGTGGGAGCGGATGCGGCGCCTTTGCTGGTTTCCGGTTTGCTGGTGGCGGTGTTTCTCGCCGTCGGCTGGGCAGCCAATCGGCTGGGTTTGGGATGCGTGCAGCGGCTGATGCGCCGGGCGGACCGGGCGGAACGCGAAGGGCTGCGGGCCGAAGCGGAAAAGGCGTTTCAGAGCGCCCTGGGCGTGCTCGACAGTTTTTTGATTTCCCCGCGTACCCGACAACGGATCCTGCTGCCGCTGGCCGGCCGCATGGCCCGATATTACCTGTCTGAAAGCCATTTCAGCGCCGCTACAGAGGATTTCATCGTCCGCTATCTATGGGCCCGTCCTCAGGATGAAGAAGTCGCCGAGCAGTGGGTGCGGCATGCCGAACGCCAGGGCGGGATGCGGGAGGAACACCAGGACCTGGCCGATCGACTCGCCGACACCCATCCCCTCCATCCGGTCATCCAACGCGCGGTGGCACGGCTTTGCCTGGCGTCGGAGCGCACCGACTACCATGCGCTTCAAGCCTATCGACGGGTGTGCGCCGAGGAGGGGCGGGTCCCGCCCGAATTTTGTGCGGACCTATCTCGGTTGTTCGGCAAAGACGACCGGTCCGGGGACTGGATACGGCAGGGCTTGCGTCAAAGCGGAACGGTATCCCCGGCGTCGGCCGAGATTGCGATCGCAAGGGTTCCGCAGCCTTCGCGTCCCCCCGAACCACCGGAGCCCTCGGTAAGATTGGAAATACCGGCGGCGCCCGAGGAAGAGGACGCGGTATTCCGCTTGACGGGAGAGATCGATGAAATCGACGAAGACGAGGAGGACCCACGGGCGTCGTTGTTCGCCAAACCCCGGCGCGGCTCGGCGTGGTTGGACGAACGGGTTCGGCGGGCCGTGGCCGCCTGGGAGCTCCTCCGCGATCGGCTCCGGTGTTGGGGTGCTGCTGGTGCGGGTTGGGTGTACGGCATCCGCCGCCATCCGCGCCTCCGCCAAGCGCTGGCCTTGCTCATGATCCTGGGGATCGCCGCCGGTGGCGGCTGGCTGGCCTTGGACATGGCCGGCGTTTTCGAGCCCTCGCCGACCGAAACGGCAGACGCGGGTCCCGCCTCCGCTTCCGTTTTAGCGCCGGCCGACCCGTTCGCCTTGCAGGTCGCCGCTTATCTGAAGCAGGACTATGCGCTGAAGCTGGTGGACGATCTCAAGAAAAAGGGGCTCAAGGCCTATTGGATTGAAACCACGAACAGCGGAAAAACCTGGTACCAGGTGCGCATCGCCCATTTCCCGGACCCGCAATCCGCCCGCGAGTTCGGGCGCAACCTCAAGTCGAAGGGCATCATCGACGATTTCTACGTGACCAGCTCCGGTCGCTGAGGAAGACGAAGTTCAACGGCAGGGACCCCAAGGGCGCGGGACGGTCAGGCGCGTGATGGGTCGCACTGCCGCACATAGGCAGCCAGTCGGCCGGCAAACTCCGATTCCGTCTGAATGGATTCGTACGGAACGACGAGGTGGTTCAGGTGCTGCAGGATCAGGACATCACCGGCGGGGAGCCCGCAGGGAAGCACACCGGCAAAGAAAAACCCCAGCTCTTCGAAGCGGTTCGCGAAATGGGCGGTGGCCGGATCCGACAAGTCGAGCAGCAGATGGATCACGTCCCATTTCTGGCGGCACAGTGCCCGGGTCTGCTCGCGAAGAAGCCCCACCGCATTGCGGCCGTAGCGGTCGATTCGAATTCGCGCGAAATTCAACGATCGGCTGAGCTTGACGGCGATGGCGGCCTCCGCTGCTGCCGGCCGTTCGGCCCCCGGCGGCGGGGTGCGTAGATCCGGAGCACGCCCGAGGTTGACAAGGATTTCGGCGATCATGGCGCGGTGAGGAACCGGTGAATAGACCGGCGTCGAGGGTGGCGTTGTCAAATATCGGAACTGAACCAGCATGCTGCCCCGATCGCCCGGGCTTCCTCCCAGCCCCTTGAAATCCGCTGCAGCCGGTATCAGGCCTAAAAACAGGGCGCAATCCCGAAGTCCGAATTGAATCGCCGTCTTCTGGGAATAGGGATGGGTGGTCACGGCCTCTCCGAAGATCCCGGTGAGCCCCTGGCCGCGGGCGGCTTCGATCAGGTACTCGGTCAGCTGCGCGAAGCACCCCTGAGAACGAAACCGAGGTTTGACGACCCCCTGGGCCATCTCCGCAATCCGTGGGTTTTCCTCCCAGCGTTTCAGCGAGCAATGCCCGGCAATTTCTTGATTTTCGGCTACGGCGACCGCTGAGAAAATGTCCCCGCGACGATTGAGCTCGGCGATTTTTTCCGGATAGTAAACGTAATCATGGGGATAGGAATAACCGTAGGCTCGGTAAACCGCCTTGGAGACTTCATGGGCTTCGGAGGGCTTCAGGCGGCGGACGGTACAGTGAGCCTCCGTCTGCGCAGCGGCGCGCCCGGAACCCGATGCCTCATTGGCGTCCCATGCGCAGGCCGCCGCATCGTCCGTGATGGACGGGTCGGGCAGGTGCTTGCTCAGAATGATTTCCTTGCCTTCCCGCCCTCGGTTGTGGAAGCGGACCTCATCGAAATACGCGTTCAGCCCATAGAGCGGGTTGCCGGCGCCGGCACCCCCGCTGCCGCCGTCCGCCGGACTGAGGGGCAGCCCCTGGTCGCGGAGGGATAGCCTCAGCCCGGCCGGGATTCGCTCACTGACCAGCTCGACCGATGCCCGTTCGTTCGGCTCGAAGGAGTACCGCAGGAGAGTGGTGAGCGCGCGGTGCAGGCCTGCAGAGATGTCCTGCGCCTGGAGGGCGTCGAACCCGATTTGACCGGCGACTGCGGCGACGTAACGGCAGGCGGGCTCTATGTAGAAAGGATCATTCGGAATGGATAGTTTTGATGGCGCGCAGTCCGGCAGAGTTGTTTCTTCGGGCGCGACGGGGGGCGATAGGCTTTTGTTCATGGGTGCATAGACAGAACCGGCCTGCGTTTGGACGCGCTGCCATTCGGCCCGAGCCTGAACCGTTTGTCGCGTGGACGAGGTGAGCTTATTTGAGGTTGACCGGATTGACGGTCAGTACGGGAACCGGCGAATGCCGCACGACCTTGGTGGCGACGCTGCCGAACAGGGAGTATTCCAACCCCGTGCGGCCGTGGGTCCCCATGACGATCAGGTCCGCCTTTTCTTCGCCGGCCGACTTGATGATCTCTTCGGCCGGATCGCCGGACACCACCCGTTTTTCAGCCTTCGTTCGGGCGTCGGGTATGTCGAGACAGAACTCGACCAGGGATTTCCGGGCATGCTCCTCGACTTCTTTCTGCTCCAGGTCCAGACGCTTGTGGGGCATGTAGAGGCCGGCCCAATGGCGCAGGTCCTGCACGACATGGAGGATGCAGAGCCGGCTGCCGAACGTATCCGCCAGCCCCAGCGCATACTTCAAGATTTTTATCGAATGCTGGGTCAGATCGCAGGGAAACAGGATTTTTTTGATCGCCACCATCGCCAAGCCCCTCCTTTCCTTTTCAGGCAGGTGTGAACTCAACAAAGAATGTGGGACCCCTGATTCAGAAGATCAGATGACAGGTTTCGACGATAAGCGTATCGTCTGGTTCAGCGTGAGTCGGAGGATTTGCCGGACGGTCTGCGGGAGGCATATCCATCGGCAAACCATCCGCCGCCCTTCAGTTCAAAGGAAAAGCGTGAAATTATTTTGGGTGCCTTTTTCTGGCAGCACGGGCAGGAAATGCTTTCCGTACCCATGGCGACCCAGCGCTCGGTGACAGTTCCCTTCGGGCATTCGAATTCGTAAATCGGCATACGTGTTCTCTCCATTGGACGATATACCAAACAGTTTATCTCATTCTGTGCGATTGTCAAGATTCCGATGCATTACGGGCTTTCGTGGGCGGGTTGAAGCCGAAGATCCGAGCAGGGTCCCCGACGGAACCTGCCTCTTGACAGCCGGCGCAGCGCCTATGTAAACCCGGTTAAGGGAGGGATGGCATGATAGCTCCGGCCGCACCCAGCGTCCAACGCCTGCGCCAGCCGCCGGGACGGCCGCAGGATCCGCCGGCTCCGACCATCGGAACCGAAGCCGCCGGCGAGCGGGCACCGCACGAGGAAATTTATATCCTCTGCCGCGCCTGCCTGCACCCGATCGCGCGGCCGGCCGACCGCATCAGCGTTCAGGGACGGCACATGCATACCTTCGCCAATCCCCACGGACTCGTTTTCGAGATCGGTTGCTTTCAAAACGCTCCGGGATGCGGGGTGATCGGTCCGGCCTCGGACGAATTTACCTGGTTTCCAGGACACCGCTGGCGTGTGTGCGTCTGCGCCGCATGCCTGGCTCATCTGGGGTGGCTTTTTACAGCTTCGGGCGGCGGCGCCTTTCACGGATTGATCCTCGATCGCCTGATCGAGCCTTACCCGTAAGGGCAAGGGGATAGAAGGCAGAGCGCATAGAGCAAAGTGCAAAGGCCAGACATCCAGGAAGTTACCCTATGCTCTGCGTTTGGCTTCCCGCCAATTGGCGATAGATCTCCAGCGCCTGCTGACGGGTCTGCTCCCGGGAACCGGAATTGTCGATCACGCGCGTAGCCAGAGCCCTTTTAGATTCGATCGGCATTTGGGCCCGGATGCGGGCGAGGGCCTCGGGCTCGGTCAGTCCGTCTCGGGCCATAAGGCGTGCGAGCTGGAGGTGCTTCGGCGCATAGACGACGATGACCGCATCCATCCCCGGCTGCATGCCGGCCTCAAACAGCAGTGGAATGTCCAAGATGATCAGGGCGTCCGGCGCCTGCCGTCGAATCAGGGCCACCCTCCGGTCGACTTCCTGCTTGACCTGCGGGTGGACGATGTGCTCCAGCGCCCGTTGCTCGGCCGGGTTGTTGAAAATGATGGCCGCCAACCGCTTGCGGTCGATCTCTCCGTCGCCGAACAGGACGTCCTTACCGAAATGCGCCACGATATCCCGGTAGGCGGGAGAACCCTTCCGAACGGCTTCACGCGCGATCCGGTCGGCGTCGATCAGGCGCGCGCCGGCTTTTTCGAAAATAGCGGCGACCGTCGATTTTCCCGTGGCGATACCGCCCGTCAGTCCTGCGACGATCATGCGTCATCCTCCAGCGTATTCTGTGAGGTCGATTCTATCAGGCCGGGCATAAAATTAGGCCTCATGCGGTCATGTCACTTGTCGGGGAGGGGCGGGTTTCCGGCCGCAGCGCGCCGCAACCAATTCTTCAGGCGACGCTGCCACGCCCCCCAGCCGTCTATGAGGAACCGCGCACAGGCAGAGACGACGGGCAGCTGCGTGGGCATCGGTCCCCTGGGGCTGTGCGGACAAGCATGGAGCGGGCTTGCTGCCGTACCCTGGTTCGTTGAACGGCTGGTTGCGGCGCGCTGCGGCCGAAAAACTGCCCCCGAAGCTGGCTTGCGTTGTATCTCCGGAACAATAATCTTCTTCACTCCCGGGTTCAAAAGGGATTAGTCGAGGCCGGCTCCCTTGTCAATGGGCGTTGCCCACCTTGAATTGTCGTCTCACGGCCTTAGCTTCACCCCTATGGATCGTGCGTGTTTGATAGCCGATCAATGAGGATCAAACCATCAAGGAGGTGAATTCGATGGCCGAAGACAAACTGAAAATGGCCGCCGATGTGTGCTCTTACGTGAACGAGGACGACCATCATATTTATTTGGAAATTTGTGTCCCGGGGGTCAAAAAGCAGGCGATCAGCCTGAAGATCCGGGACGACAGTTACAGCCTGTTCGCGGCGCGGGACGACTTCGACTATGTATCCGCTGCGGCCTTCTGCTGCCCGGTGAATTCCAAGAAGGCCAAGGCATCCTACAAGGACGGCATGCTGAAAGTGGCGGTCCCGCTGAGAGACCCCATGGCGGGTGCTCACGTCGTTAAAATCCACTAACTCAAAACAGCCGTCGGGCGTGCCATGCCCGGCGGCTGTTTTGAAGAGCATGACTCCGGCAAGCCGACCGGTGTGCGCCTTCAGTCGATGGGTGGCGTAACTGAATGAGACATATTTCAACGCCGGAGTAATAAAGCTATTGCTTTATTCGTTCGATGAGAGCCATGAACCACCGTTTCGGGCGGGCGACACGCCTGAGAATCCGACGGTCTGCTATGCAAGAAATACCTCTGAGCCCCCGTTTTTCCCCGATGTTTGCTTGAAAAAAACCATTTGACAAGCAGCCGACTTCTTGACTAAAAGGGTCAGCAAACTTCCTGAC
>JAUQXK010000149.1 GCA_030834695.1 Desulfobacterales bacterium | reverse complement strand
CCCATGGTCACCTCGCTCGCCCCGATGACCCCCACCATGGCGGCCATCAGGGTGCAGGCGATGATGGAGGCATGGGCCACTCCGCCCCGCAAGGGCCCCGACCACTGGTACACCGCCTCATAGATGTCGGCGATGAGCCCCCCCCGCTCCGCGATGCAGGCCATCAGGATGAAGAGCGGGATGGCGGCCAGAAGGTAGTTGGTCATGAGGCCGAAGATCCGGGTGGACACGATGTTCACCGCAGACGGCCCCTGCAGCAGGGCCGTGAAGATGACCCCCACCGTGCCGCAGGAAAAGGCCACGGGCAGCCCCAGCAGCATGATGAACAGCATGGAACCGAACATCAGAATAGTGATCCATTCAATGCCTAGGCTCATGTGAATTTTCTCCCTGTGGCCACGAAATGAATGTCGCGGATCAACCAGACGATTCCCTGAAGCAGGAGCAGCACCCCTCCGAAGGGCATGATGAATTTAACCGGGTAGTAGGCCGGCCCCCAGTCCGTGAAGGACCGTTCGCCCGGGACCGGTATGCCAAGGATCTCGGCTCCGGCCTCCATGGTCTGGGAACTCCAGTAAAAAGTCCAGCTCGTGTAAACGAACACGCCGACGAAGAGGAAAAAGAAGACCGACGTGGCGATGTCCAGGATCGCCCGGCCCCTCAGGGAAAGCGAGGAATAGATGACGTCCACCCGGACATGGGCGCGATAGTAGTGGGCGTAACCGCCGGCCGCGACGTAAAAAATCGCGAAGAGGAGCACCATGAGTTCATGGCCCCAGTTGGTGGGCCGGTTGAATAAATAGCGCATCACCACCTCGAAGGTGATGACCGCGCACGCCAGGAGTGTGACGCCGACCATCAGTTTCCCCATGAAGATGTTGGTCTTGTCGACCGCCATCATGAACGTTCTGAGTGCCTTCATTGATAGGTCTCCTCGGCACCCTGCCGGAATGAGCGGGGTCGTAAGGGGAAAGGGCCAGCCTTCCCCCTTGGGATGACAGAGGGTTTCTTGCCAGCATTACCCGCGAAACGCTTGATCAAATCTCCAGTTTCTTGCCGTCCTGATCCACCAGGTCCTTGTCCGTGTAATAACCGACCTTCACGGACTTCATGTACTCCCACTGGCTTTTGAAGGCCTTCATGGCGAGCGGATGCTTCTTGGCCCACGAGACCCAGAGCGCAGGCGCGAACCTTCTGAACTTGGCGATGTCCTCCTCCTTGAGCCGGATCACCTCCACCTTTTGCACCGTCTGGAACTTCTCGAAGGCCTCGATGTCCGCCTTCTGGACCTGAGTGTATTGCTCCCAGGAGTGCCATTTCACGGCCGCTTCGAAAACCTGCTGCAGGTGCTTGGGGATCTTGTTCCAGCTGTTCATGTTGACCTCGATGCTCATGAGGTCCACGGGCTGATGCAGACAAGGCGTGGAAGGCGGGCCCATGATGATGTACTTGGCGATTTCGCCGAACCCTAGGTTGTAGTTGACTGCGGCCCCCACGAAATCGGAGGCGTCGATCACGCCTTTCTCGAGGGCGGGATAGACCTCGCCGCCTGGCAGGAGCACGGTGGAGACACCGGCAGCCTTGTAAATGTCCGCAATGATGCCGCCGGGGTAGCGGATCTTCTTGCCTTTGAAGTCCTCGAAGGAGCGGATGGGCACCTTGGAGTGGATCAGGTTGTCGTCGTGCTGGATCGGGCCGATGTAGTACATGTTGTGGGTGCCATAGGCCTCCCGGGCGATCTCCCTGCCGCCCAAACTATCGTACCAGGTCTCGTACTGGTCGGGCCGGTCGATGCTGAAGGGATAGGACGTCAGGAAGGAACAGACCGGCAGCTTTCCGGGCCAGTAAGCATCGAAGCAGTGCATGGAGTCGAAAACCCCAGCCTTGACGGCATCGAACATCTCGAAGGTCCCCACGATGGCTCCGGCCGGGAACCCCTCCACCACCAGTTTGCCCTCGGTGATGTCGCTCACGTACTTGCAGAACTTCTGAAACTCGGTGAATCCCACCGTGCCCGCATCCCAGGCCGTCTGCATCTTGATCTTGATCGGAGTCTGGGCCGACACGCGCATCACCCCTGGAAATCCGACCATGCCGGCTGCTCCGGCCGCCACAGCCGCGCCTTTCAGAAAACCGCGGCGCGACAACTTCTTGTCCTTGGTCTTCTCCTTTTTGGGTTCTCTCATAGCTGCCTCCTCATAGCGTTTTCTGGGGTTAAGGGCATCTCCCGGTTCCAGCACCGAACCGGGTACCGGTTGCCGATCGAAAGACCGATGGCCGTCTGCTCCCGAAGCGCTTCTCTCCTATGACTGCGAATCTATCATCGAGAAGGAGTGGCTTGAACCCACACGACCGAATCGGCGCAAAAACCAACATGGGAACTTAAAAGCTGCTGCGCTCACATATCGCGGAAGACATTCTCCCAACCTTTGATGAATCCGTAAATGACGAAACCGATCACGGCCAGGACAATCCCCCCTGCGATGAACAAGGTGGTGTTGTACGGTATAGCAAACATCATCATGGAACCGCCCTCCTGCTAATCCAAGGCTGTAGCGAGCGATTTAGAAGAAATTCTGAACGTCTCTTGCTTGATCGAGAAAACAGGCTTTGTTTATACAGCCCGACCGCAGTCGCTGCTATCGGGCTTGGTCTGATTCTTACTATAGGGTTTTATCCTATGGCAAGAATGAAGATCGGCCCGAGGAGGCGGGCTTCAGTCGGTCAAGTTGACCAGATCATGCTTCAGGGCATAGTTGGTGAGTTCGGCATTGGTCTGCATTTTCATCTTGTCGAGGATATGGACCCGATGGGTGCTGACCGTCTTCACGCTCAGGAAAAGCTCCTTGGCGATCTTGCCCACGGATTTTCCCCGGGCGATCATGCAGAGGACCTGATACTCCCGGTCGGAGAGCTTCTCGTGCAGCGGTCGGCCCGTATCGGGTTCGAGATCGAGGATCAGCTTGTCGGTGATGGAACTGCTGATGTAGGTTCCGCCGGCCGAAACCTTGCGGATGGCCTTGATCAATTCATTCGAAGCGCTCTGCTTCGTCAGGTACCCTACGGCCCCGGCCTTGATCGCTCGCACCGCGTACTGCTCTTCGGGGTACATGCTGAGAATGAGGACCCGGAGTTTCGGTTTCAAGCTGCGCAACTGCTTCAACACGTCCAGTCCGCTCATGCCCGGCATGGCGATATCCAGCAGAAGAATGTCGTACTCATGTCGGGCGACCAGTTCCAGCACTTCCGGACCGGTGCTGGCTTCCGAGGCCACGGCGATATCCGCATGGTCGGTGAGGATCTGCTCCAGACCCTCACGGAAGAGCGCGTGGTCGTCAGCGATAAGCACCCTGATCATATCTCGTTCCTCCCGGTAGCGGTCGTGTTGCTACCCACCCTCCCCGTCAGCCCCCGGAAACGGGACGCTCACGGAGACAACCGTGCCTTCGCCGGGGGTACCCCTGATCGCAACCCGGCCTCCGAGAAAACCGACGCGTTCCCTGATCCCCATGAGCCCGAAAGAAGTGGGGTTTGATATCTGTTCCTCCGTGATCCCGATGCCGTTGTCTTTCACTTCGAGGGCGAGCGTGCTGTCGGAGACCAGCAAGCCGACTTCTACCTTCGTTGCCTTCGCATGCCGGACCACGTTGCTGAGAGTCTCCTGGAAGATCCGGAAAACAGCGATCGAAAGGCTCTGATCGAGTTCGATATCCTCGGGCTGAATGGACAGGACGCATTGGATGCCGGCTCGGTCTCTGAATTCCCCCGCCTGCCATTTGATGGCCGCGGGAAGGCCGAGGTGGTCCAACACGCCGGGTCTCAGCTCCGAGGAAATCTTCTGGACCGAGTGGATCGTATCATCGACGAGATCAAACATCGCTTTTGTCTTGTCGGTCAGAAGCCGGTTGTCGGGCAGCCGCTTCTCCAGCCACGCGATGTCGAGTTTCAGCTTGGAAAGGGTAACCCCCAGCTCGTCGTGAACCTCCCTGGCGATGCGGCCCCTTTCCCGCTCCCTCGCCGATTCGAGATGCGCCGACAGATTTCTCAAATCCTCCCGTGACCGCCTGAGCTCTGCCTCCGCCAGCTTCCGTGCGCTGATGTCCCTTCCGATGGTCTTCGTTTTTATCAGCTTTCCGGAGCGGTCTGCTTCGATGAAAACATTCATGCTCGCTGTAAAGGTGGTTCCGTCCTTCCTGACGAACTCCCTTTCGAGACCCTGGATGGCGGTCCTTCGTATTATTCCGGGAAACTCCTTTTCATGAATCGATCGAGAATGCGCCGTCAGAAAATCCGTGATGGGCTTTCCGATGATCTCTGCTTTGGGGTAGCCGAGTATCCGGGCTTCGGTTTCATTGCACTCGATGATGACCCCATCTTTATCAACGGAATGGTACATGTCCGGTGCATTATCATACAAGTCGCGGTATTTCTTTTCGGATTCTCGTAGCGCCTTCTCGGTTCGTTTCCGTAAGGAGATGTTGAAAACCAGAACGAAAATGATGATGGAAAGAATGATGAACGTCCCGGCGCTGATGAAAATGAGCGCCTTGTAGCGCGAATAAAAGGTGTCCGGCAGGTTTATGACGGTGCTGTCCTCCGGCAGGGCGGGTTGCCGGATGGAAAACCGCTTCATTTCGGCATAGTCGAACATGTAGTGGTTCGGACTCCTGCGAATGACGGGAATCTGACCGGCATCCTCTCCCCGGATGATCCGAAGGGCCAGTTCGCCGGCTGCCTTTCCCTGTTGGAAGCCGCTCGTCAGCATGCCCCCGACAATTCCCCGGCCCAGGTAGAAGTCCCAGACGCTGTAGATAGGGACACTTGCATGCGGGTAGATACGCTCCAGGCTTTCCTCGAAGCTGAAGAACTGGCCGGACCGGTCGTAATTGAACACCGTCATGAGAATGATGCTTTTAGGGGGCAGGGATCTTATGCGTTCCTGGAGCTCCGACATCTTGAGGCCCTCGAGGAAAACGAATTTCACCTCATCCCTGAAATACTTTGCCACTTCGAGAATTTCGTTCTTCATGGCCAGTCCCGTCGTGGTCCGGTCGTTGATGACGGCAATTTGCTCGGTTTTCGGGTGCAGCTTGAGAGCGACTTCGATCGTGCTCTTCGCATCGGTCTCCTCGACGACGCCGGTGATGCGATTGTTTCCCGCGATCATCGCATCATTAAAATCGTTGACTCCGCAAAAGACGACTGGCGTTCCGGCGAAAAGCTCTTCATGGTGCTGCCGCACGAAATCGAAGGCATCGTTGTCGGCCACAATCACGACATCCGGGGCTATCTTCCTGTATTTGTCCTTATATGTTTCGAGCAACAGTTGGAAATAATGAGCGTCAAAAAACCGCTTGGTATCCATGAATTCCATATGAAGGTCGACACTGCCGTCATCGCTCTTAAGGACCGAATCGATCCCTCTGATCGTGTCATCGGTCCAACTCAGGCCACTATGGTAGGAGTTGAGGATCAGGATATGCCTCTTATGGGCCTGCTGAGACAGAGCGGCCGTGGCGAACAACATGAGCAGGAAAAAAGGCAAGCTTAGAATGGACATGCGGCGCATCGTCAGCAACCCTTCCATACCGGGGTGGCAAAGTTGGCTTACTGCGGTGGTTGAAGAGGAATATGGTATTTCTTCATCTTCTTGTAAAGCAACGTGCGGTGGATGCCCAGGGCCCGGGCCGCGCGGGCTTTCTGGAAATTAGCTTCCTTGAGCGCCGTCCAGACGGCCTCGCGCTCCGCGCGGGACTGCATTTCCCGCAGGGACGTCGGCTGCCGCGGGTCGCTGCGGCGGCTGCCGCGCGGCACGTAGAACGGAAGATCCGTGACATGGATGGTGCTGCCCTCCAGGGCGGAGATGCTGCGTTCTAATACATTGGTCAGTTCCCGGACATTGCCCGGCCACTGATAGGCGCGCAGGGCGCGTTCGGCCTCTTTGTCGATCGAAAGTCCGTCGAGGCTGGCCTCCCGCGCGGTTTGCTCCAAAAAGTGGTCGGTAATGGCGAGGATGTCCGACGGCCGGTCTCTCAGCGGCGGGATGTGCAGCGAAATGACATTCAGGCGGTAGAACAGGTCCTTGCGAAACCGTCCGGTCGCCAGCATGCCCTCCAGGTGCTGATTGGTGGCGGCGACCACGCGGAAATCCGACCTGACGACCCGGGTTCCTCCGACCCGTTCGAACTCCTTGTCCTCGATCGCCCGCAACAGCTTCGGCTGCATTTCAGGGGGCAGATCGCCGATTTCGTCGAGGAAAATGGTTCCGGCGTGCGCCAGTTCGAACTTGCCGGGCTTGCCTTCCGTCTTGGCTCCGGTGAAGGCGCCCTTTTCATAGCCGAACAGCTCGGATTCGAGCAGGTCCCGGGGGATGGCGGCGCAGTTGATGCGCACGAACGGGTGCAGCCGGCGGGCGCTGGCGTGATGGATGGCCTGGGCGAACAGCTCCTTGCCGGTGCCGCTTTCGCCGGTGATGAGCACCGGAAAATTGTTGGCCGCCGCCTTGAGCGCCTCGCGCTTCAGGGTCTTTATGGCATCACTCTTTCCGATGATGCTGTCGAAGGTGTAACGGGTGGAGCGCAGGGAGAGGAGCTCCTCCTCATAGAGCTTCACCTTGGATTCCAGCAGGGACAGCTCGCGGGCCAGCTTGCCGACGTCTTTTACGTCCTTGAACATCACCTGCCCGAAAACGGCAATGACGCTCCCGTCCTTGAAGATGGGTACCCGCTGGACCACCATTTTCTGGCCCCGGATCAGTTGAGAGTGGTTGATTTCGGCCTTGCCGGTCCGGGCGACGATGTGCATGCGGGAGTTCTCGACGGCATCGGTGCAAGGCCGGCCGATCTGGGCTTCGGGATCGATTCCCAGAAACTGGCCATAGAACTTGTTGAAGTGCGTGATGATCCCCTCGGCGTCGGTCACCATCGCGCCGTTGTGGATGCTCTCGAAGATAAGCCGGTAGATCTCGAGTTGGCGTTTGAGATCTTCGATCTCTGATCGAGCAGGGTCTTGGCCGGTTGCCGAATTCATGTGTGACCATCCGATAGAGATATCTCGGCGCTGCAAACGCAGAGGGGCTACGGTGAAACCACCGTAACCCCTCTCTTTTATTACAGCAACCAGCGAAAAACAAGCTCAGGCGGTCAGGTTGATAGCTTGGCCAGGCGGGCTTTTCTGGTTTTGCCGAGCGTTCGGAGGGCGCGGGCGACCTCGGTGAGCGCCTTGATCTTCTCGGCGGCCTCGGCGTAATAGCGCTCGGCCCGACTCTCGAGCCGCCTGGCCGTCGCCAGCACCTCGGCCGCACTCTGCACGGCCGCCCCC
>JAUQXK010000021.1 GCA_030834695.1 Desulfobacterales bacterium | reverse complement strand
CGTTGGATTAAGCGCCCAATAATCGTCGTTGCAATAGCGACTGCATGTCACGACGCCCATCGACAACAAGGAGAACATAAACGTTCTTATCCATAACTCGGTAAATGATGCGGTAAGGTTTGAAAAAGACCTCGCGATACTCACGAATCCCTACCGCCGTCAGTTCCTTCGGGTAAGCACCCCGCTCTGGAAATTGGGATAATTTCGAGAGGGCTTTGCAGCTACCCATGCTGCTCAATTTGGGGGCCGCTTATAAAGGGCAGGGGGCCGGCGAAGCGATCGCCGGCCCCGGTGAGAGTGGCTGGATTCGCGAGACGCAGCTGCGGAAATCATGCCGCGAAGGTGTATTTCGTGCCGGCCGTGTTGATGGTGAACTCGGCCGGCATTTCCCTCTGGAAATGAACGATCGCTTCAAAGCCGGTGCAATGCGTGGGCGCCACGAACTCGGGCTTGATGACCTTGATGTCGGCGACGGTCCTCTGGATGATTTCTGTTTTGGCGTTGATCAGATGAAACCCGCCCAGGACGGCGTGGACCTTCTCCACGCCCGACACGTTCTGGGCGTGCTTGACCGTATTGACGATGCCGGCGTGGGCGCACCCCGAGAGTACCACCAGGCCCTTGCCCTTCAAATTGAAAAACAAGGCCTGTTCGCCGCGGAAGTCGTCCGGCTCGGGTTGGTCGGCGCGTTTGATCAGTAAACTCGGGGGCACCTTCTCATACTCGGTCACTCTCGCGATGTTTCCCGTGAAATACGCTCCGGGAACGATTTCGGTCGGATGCTTGACCTCGATCACCTTCAAGCCGAGGTTCTCGATGTCTTCCTTTTTCAGCCGGCCTAGATCGGCTGCCTCCGTCGTGCCGGGCCGCAGAGAGTAACGATGGCAGAAAGTCTCCTCACCGACATAGAACGGGGTCCCTCTTTTTATCTTGGCTTGGTTTTGCTTCAGCAATTCGACGGCCGCCATGTAATGATCGTAGTGGCCGTGGCTCAGCGAGAATGCGTTCGCCTGGGCTATGTCGATTCCCAGCAGGGACACGTTGTTCATCACCCCAACGGGATCGAGGCCGTAGTCGAACATGCAGCCGCTGGTTTTGCCGTCAATCGTTGTTTCGACATAATAGGAAAGACCGTGCTCAGCATGAATGGACTTGCCGGGCACGACTCGATAGCGTTTCGTGACCTTGTTTTCTGGACGCAGGGCGTCGTAATAATTGTCCGTCACCACCCATACCGCCACTTTATCCACTTCAGCGATCGCGGTTTTTGCCTGTGCCATAGCCCCTCCGATAATGGTATCGCCTGCCACCAGCAGTGCCCCTGCGGCCATCGAACATTTCAAAAAGTCTCTTCGATTCAGCTCATGCTCCATCCGTGCTCCTCCTTTTCCGGAAAATCGGTTAGTTGGTTGCCCCGGCAAGCGGGTACTTCGTTCCCTCCCGGGGACGGGTATGCTCCTACCGAGCGGATTCCCAGCGTTTCTCGAGGTAGTAGAGAATCGGCACAGTCATGCGTGAAAAGAACAGCGAGGCGACCTCGCCGGCCATGAGCGCGATGGCCAATCCCTGAAAGATGGGGTCGAAAAGGATCACCGAGGCGCCCACCACCACGGCCGCGGCGGTCAGCATCATGGGCCGGAAACGCACCGCACCGGCGTCGACCACGGCCCGGTCAAGCGGTATCCCTTGCTGCAGGCGCAGCTCGATGAAATCCACCAGGATGATGGAGTTGCGCACCACGATGCCGGCGCCGGCGATGAAGCCGATCATGGAGGTCGCCGTGAAGAAGGCGCCCATGCCCCAGTGCGCGGGCAGGATGCCGATGAGCGAGAACGGGATCGCGGCCATGATCGTCAACGGGGTCGTAAAAGACTGGAACCAGCCCACCACCAGCACGAAGATGAGCAGCAGCACCACGCCAAAGGCGATTCCGAGGTCGCGGAAAACCTCGTAGGTGATGTGCCACTCGCCGTCCCATTTAATGGCCAGGCGCCGGTCGCTCTCCGGCAGGCCGGCGGTGTGCTGGGCGATGCGGTAGCCCTCGGGCAGCGGGATGGCGTCGATCGCCTTCCACAGGTCCAGGATGGCGTAGACCGGGCTTTCCTTGGCCCCGGCCACCTCACCGATGACGTAGACCACCGGCATCAGATTTTTATGGTAAATGCTGCGGTCGATCCCGGTCTTTTCGACGCGGACCAGGTCCGCCAGCGCCACCATGCCGCCGTTCGCGCCCGGGATGCGCACGGCCTGCAGGCGGTCGATCCCGGCACGCTGTTCGAGCGGCGGCCGCAGCAGGATCGGAACATCCTCCTGTTCGCTCGGCTGGTGCAGGAGCCCGCTCTTGCGTCCGCTCACGGCCAGCGCCAGCGTCTCGGCGACTTGCGCCACGCTGATGCCGTGCAACGCCGCCTTTTCGCGGTCGACGGTGATCCGGTAGCGCGGCTGGTCCTCTTCCATGTACCAATCGACATCCACCACGCCGTCGGTTTGCGCCATGATGTCGCGGATCCGGCGGGCGACCTCGCGCTGGCGTTCGTAGTCGGGGCCATAGACCTCGGCTACGAGCGTCGCCAGCACGGGCGGTCCCGGCGGCACCTCGGCCACCTTCACGCGCGCGTGGTGCCGCGCGGCGATCGCCTGCAAAGCCGGACGCACGCGTTTGGCGATCTCATGGCTCTGGTCGCGGCGCCGGTCCTTGGCCGCCAGGTTCACCTGGATGTCGGCCAGGTGCGGGCCGCGGCGCAGGTAGTAGTGCCGCACCAGGCCGTTGAAATTGAAGGGACCGGCCGTGCCGATGTGGGCTTGGTAGTCCACGACCTCGTTCACCGTGCGCAGGTACTCACCCATCTCAAGCGCCGCCGCAGCCGTGTCTTCGAGGGTTGCGGACTCGGGCATGTCCAGGATGACCTGAAACTCGCTCTTGTTGTCGAAGGGCAGCATCTTGACCTTCACCAGGCCCACCGCCACCAGGCCGCAGGCCGCCACGAGCAGCAGGGCCACTCCCCCCAGAAAACCCAGGCGCCAGCCGCGATGATGCAGCAATGGCGCCATCACGCGGCGGTAAAGCCGCGTGGCCGCATCCTCTGCGGCATGCGGGTCGGCCGCGTGGCCGTCCGTGCCGGAGGCCGGCCGCAGCAGCCGCAGCGAGGCCCAGGGGGTGACGATGAATGCCACGATGAGCGAGAACACCATCGCCGCCGAGGCCCCGACCGGGATCGGCCGCATGTAGGGCCCCATGAGCCCGCCCACGAAGGCCATCGGCAGGATGGCGGCGATCACCGTCAGCGTCGCCAGGATGGTGGGGTTGCCGACCTCGTCCACGGCCTCGACCGCCACCGCAGTCAAGGGTCTTCCACGGTTTTCCGGCAAACGGAAATGCCGCACGACGTTTTCGACCACCACGATGGCGTCGTCCACCAGGATGCCGATCGAAAAGATCAGGGCGAAAAGCGTGATGCGGTTGAGCGTGTATCCGTATAGATAGAATACGGTCAGGGTCAGGGCGAGCGTGACCGGAATGGCGAGCGCCACCACGCCGGATTCCCGCCGGCCCAGGGTGAGGGCGATGAGCACGCTGACCGATACCACGGCGATCAGCATGTGCCAGAGCAGTTCGTCGGACTTCTCCTTGGCGGTCTCGCCGTAGTTGCGCGTCACAGTGATCTGGACGTCCCCCGGGATGACCGTGCCGCGGGCGTCTTCCAGGCGGGCCAGCACGCGCTCGGCAATATGCGTGGCGTTCGTGCCCTTGCGCTTGGCCACGGTGAGGGTGACGGCGGGCGTCACCCCCCTGGCCGCCGGTTGGGCCGCGAGCCCTTTTTCGGCTGCCGCCGGGCCTTTGCCGAAAAAGACGTACTGGTCGGGTTCGGCCGGCCCGTCCGTCACCTCGGCTACGTCCCGCATGTACACCGGACGGCCTGCGTAAACCCCCAGCACCACCGCCGCTATCTCCTCGCGGGTGTGCAGCAGTCCGCCGGCATGCACGATGATCTGCCCCTCGCGGGAGGGAGTGCTGCCCGCGTCCGCCGCCTGATTGGCCGCCAGCAGGATGTTCGCGACCCGGGTCGCGTCGACCCCGTAGGCCGCCAGCCGCACCGGGTCCAGGCGCACCTCCAGCCGCCGCGGCTCGCCGCCGATCAACTGGGTGATGGATACGTTCGGCTCGCGTTTGACGAGGGTTTCGGCCTCGGCCGCCACCCGTCGCAAGGTGTAATGGTCCAGGTTTTCACCCCAGAAGGTGAGCGCCAGGATGGGGACATCGTCGATGTAGCGCGGCTTGATCAGCGGCGGCGTGACGCAGCAGGGGATGCGGTCCATGTTGGCCATGAGCTTGGACTGCAACCGCACGATGGACTTCTCTTCATCCTCGCCCACGTAAAACCGGACGATGGCCATGGACATGCCCGGGCTGGAGGTGGAGTAGATGTATTCCACGCCCGGGATCTCCCAAAGCAGCTTTTCCATGGGCTGGGTGACGCGCTGCTCGACCTCCTTGGCTTCGGCGCCCGGCATCCGGACGAAGATGTCGATCATCGGGACGATGATCTGGGGCTCCTCCTCGCGCGGCAGGGCCATGACGGCTCCCAGCCCCATCAGCACCGACGCGACGATAATCAGCGGCGTCAGCTTGGAGTCGATGAAAGCCCTTGCGATCCGTCCGGCGGGTCCGAGCTTCGGCGCGGTCATGAGGACGCCTCTACGCGCGACCCGTCCATGAGCCCCGGCGGCGGATTCACCACGAAACGGCTGCCATCGGCCAGGCCGGAGATCACCTCGACCCGATCCCCCAGGCGCCGGCCCGTGCGCACCAGGCGAAAGCGCGCGATGCCTTCGGCGGTGACGAGATAAAGACCGGTGAGCTGGCCCTCCTGAATGAGGGCCGACGCCGGAATGGCCGTCAAGCGGTCCTCGCCGACCGCCAGCGCCACTCGTACGAACATTCCGGAGCGCACATCCGCATCGGACGGCAGGCGGACTTTTACGAGAAACGAGCGGCTGGAGGGATCGGCGGCCGGCGCGACGACGTCGACCACCCCTTCCATGGAAAAAGGCGCCGGGCCCTCGACGTGGGCCGAGACCGACTGGCCAGTGCGCACCGAACGCACGTAAGCCTCCGGGACCCGGATGTCCACACGGTGGCCGCCGGCTTTTTCCAAATGGAGCAGCGGCTTGCCCGGAGTGGCCAGGTCCCCGGGGTCGACCATCCGGGCGGTGACGACTCCGTCGAAGGCCGCCGTCGCCATGGCATCGCCTGCGGAAACGCGCGCCGCGGCAAGAGAGGCCTCCGCCTGGCGCACCCGCTGGCCGGCCGCTTTCTGCAGGTCCTCCGCCTGGGCCAGCGCTGCCTGCGCCTGGCGCCGGCGCGCATCGACTTCGTCGAACTCCTGGCGGCTGACTGATTCCCGGGCGAGCATGGTCTGATAGCGCAGCTGGGTGGCGGCCGCGAGTTCGGCACCGGCGGCGGCCGCTTCGCGCGCGGCGTGTGCGGCCTGTTCGGCCTGGCGCGTCTCGGCCAGCGCCGCCTCGGCCTGTCGGTGCTGGGCGCCCACCTGGCGCTCGTCGATCGTCACCAGCACGTCCCCTTTCCGTACGCGGTCGCCTTCCCTCACACGCACCGACGTGATCGTGCCCATGAGTTTCGCCGCGACCGTGCTGGCGATTTCAGCCTGAACCGTGCCGACCGCCTCATAAATCAACGGCCAGGGGCCGGCCTGGGCCACGGCGACCGCCGTCTTTACCGGCGGACCAGAGAGTGCGGCCGTGCGCCCTGGCTCGATCTTTTCTCCGCAACCTAAAAGGGCGGCCATTACTCCGACTGCAGATGAAAGCAGAATCCATGCGCGTTGCATTCCGGCGCTCCTTGTAATCCTGACGGCTTTGTCACGAGCCGCTTGCGGCGGCCTGAGCCGTCCTGCTTTGGAATGAAATCCTTTTGTTGTGTGGGAGCGGATTTCCAGCCGCGATCCATCCGGGGACAGGAAATCGAGGCTGGAAAGCCGCTCCCACAGTGTGCTGGGAAAACAGGCATCTTCACTTCTCATCCAGTACCCCGGCAGCCAGCCGAAGGTGGGTTTTCCATACGGTAACGTCGTGCCGGGCGCGGGCCTGCGCCGTGCGCGTCTGCTGCAGCGCGGCCTCCGCAGTGAGGAGGTCCACGATGGTGAGCAGACCGCCGTTGTAGCGGTCGGCGACGATGCGCAGCGCTTCCTCGGCCTGCCGGACGGCCTGGTCCGCTACGCCGATGCGTTGGAGGGCGCTCGCGGCCTGGGTGTAAGCTTGCCGGACTTCCAAGAAGACCTGGCTTTCCATCTGCCGGCGCAACGCCTGGACCTGTCGCCGGAAAGCCTGGGCTTCGGACACCTTGGCGGAGGGCGCCAGGCCAGAGAAGAGATTGAGGCTGAGAACCGCGCCCACGCCGTAGTTGTCGGCCGATCCGTCGAAATCTTCGGTATGGATCTGGTAGTTGCCGACGAGGTCCAGGTTCGGCAGGTGGCCGGCCCGGGCTTTTTCGATTTCTTCCCGAGCCATGGACTCGCGAAGGTCGATCTCTTTCAATTCCAATCTCCGCTCCCGGGCAGTGGCCAGCCAAGCTTCAGGGGTGCCTGAGAGCCCACCTTCGGCCTGCAAGCGGTCGGAGAGCTCGAAGCGCACCGAATCGGGGACGCCCATTGCGGCGTTCAGGGCGGAACGGGCAACCTCGACCTGGCTCTGCGCCAGGAGTTTCTGCTGCTCGAGGTCCGCCAGCCTCACCTGGGCCTGCAGCAGGTCGCTCTTGACGGTCAGCCCGCTGTCATAGCGTGTTTCGGCCGCGGAAAGATGCGCGCGGGCGGCGGCCATGGCGGATTCGACCACGGCCAGGCTCTCGCGTGCCAGCAACACGCCGGCGTAAGCGTCCGCCGTGCGCGCGATCACCTCCTGGCGGGAGCGCTCCAACGCCCGGCCGGCGGCTTCCTGCCCCAGTTTGGCCTGTTGCCAGCCGTGCCACGACTGGCCGCCGTCGAAAAGCGGCCAGGTGGCCGTGAAGTTGGTGGCAAAATCGTTGATCGCGTTCGGCTGGTTGAGCCGGTCGATGGCGAAGTCCTGCGGCGTGAAGTTCTCCTGGTTGAGCTTGGTGGAAAACACCTGCGGCGGGTTGTTGGAACGCTGAAACCCTTCGCTCACGGTCAGCCGGGGCAATAATCCGGCCCGGCCCTGGACGACGCGCTGCTCGGCGATTTCGACCTGCGACCGGGCCGCCGACAAAGCCGGGCTTTCCCGAAGGGCGATCTCAACCGCCTGCTCGAGGCTCAAGGCCGAAGGGTAGGAAGACTGCCCACTGCAGCAACCCATGCGCTGGCTGAGAATGAGTCCCGCCAGAACGACGAAGACCGAAAACCAGCTTCGATGCATATCGTCCTCGTGAAGTCAGAGAGTGTGACGGTTTCATAGACGCTTTTCATGGCTGGCTCAACCGCCTTATGGAAGCGGCACCGGCTCAGTGAAGAACGGTACGGTCTCTTCGGAGTCAGGCACTGGCATGCGGCGCCGCTCTCTCCTTGACGACTTGTGGGAGAGGCTTCCAGCCTCGATTGTCGCGCCAAGATGCCGCTCCCACCCGACGCAGAACTGCAGCGGCGTCAGTCCTTCCTTTTCCCCCTTTGAAAAGGGGGCCAGGGGGATTTTAAATTGATTCAATCGGCCGCCATGCTGGTCTTCCAGACCTCCCAGACCTTTCCGACCAAATCCGGCCCGGGTTTGAGGGTGATCCTGCCGGGCTTCCAGCCGGACGGCGTGGCTTCGGTGCCCTTGCTGTCCCGCACCAGTTGGAAGGCCTGGACCTGGCGGATGGTCTCGGAAACGTTGCGGCCGACCGGCGGGGTGAGGACTTCGTAGCCCTGAATGACACCCTCGGGGTCGATGATGAAGCGGCCGCGCATCTCCACTCCGGCCTCGTCGTCGTAGACCGCGAACGCCGAGCCCACTTTCCCGCCCGCATCGGAAAGCATGGGGAACGGGACGCCGCCTTTCACCATTTTCGCCAGTTCGTGGTCGTTCCACATTTTGTGGACGAACACGCTGTCGATGCTCATGGAGAGGACCTCCACACCCAGTTTCTTGTATTCCTCATATTTTTCGGCAACTGCCGAAATCTCGGTGGCTCAGACGAAGGTGAAATCGCCGGGGTAGAAACAAAGAAGAACCCACTTGCCGAGATATTCGGACAGCTTCACAGACACGAACTTGCCCTGGTGGTAGGCAGGAGCTGAAAAATCCGGTGCTTTCTTTCCGACTTTGATCATGGCGACCGCCTCCTTTGCGGGTACATCCTTGGGTGAAGAAGTTTCAGCATTCGGCGCTTCCCCAACCAGACCGCCGGTGGGCCTGGCGCAGCCGACCTTGATGTCTTCTCCCATAAAGGCCTCCTTTTGTTGGGTTGATGTTCATGGGATCATCAGGGGATAATTGAGCAAAGAGCATGCCACCATTTTCCAAAAACCTGTGGGAATCGCCGGCCCCCCCTCCGAAACCCTGTGTACACGAAACGTCGAATAAGGGGGACATGAAATCACGGAACGCTCGCATGCCAATGCAGTTTGCACGATTAGTTTCTTCCCCTCGGGACGTTGACCACAAGCACGGCGATTCAAACTCAACGGAATGCGTCGCATCAACCGTTTGCAAAATGTCAAAGAATCCCTTATGGAAATCCAAATGACTCCATACGCACCGGGGTCATAAAGCAACTGTCAATGGAATCTCTTGCAGTTTCTCGACCACTTAAACCAACAGGATCACTAAAGGGAGGTCTGAAATGACGTACGAGAAAGTGATCGCCTCCATCGGCCTGAATTATGTTGCGGAGCTGACGTTGAACCGCCCGGATCAATTGAACACGCTCGACAGCCAGATGGCCGAGGAACTATACGAAGCCCTCTTGGAACTGGATGCCGACCCGCAGGTGCGCGTGGTGCTTCTGAAAGGAGCCGGCAAGGCCTTCTGCGCCGGGATCGACGTCAATGAGCTCGCCGGCAAATCGGCCCTGGAATACCGCGAATGGATTGAGCGAATGGAGCGGCCGCTGGTCGCGGTTGCCAGGATGAAGAAGCCGGTCATCGCCCAACTGCACGGGGTTGCCGCAGCGAACGGCATGGGGATCGTCGCCGCCGCCGATCTGGTCATTGCCGCCGACAACGCCCGCATGGGGCTGACGGCCATCAACGTGGGCCTTAATTGCGTCGGCCCGGTCATTCCGGTGGCCCGCTGCGTCGGGCGCAAGAAGGCACTCGAGCTGCTGCTCTACGGAAACCTGATCTCAGCCACCGAGGCCCTCGCGCTGGGCCTGGTCAATAAACTGGTCCCCAAGGATGAACTCGAAGTGCAGGCTCGCCAATGGGCGGCGGAACTCGCCAAGAAAAGCCCGGTGGCGGTCCAAATCGCCAAGAGCGCCTTTTACAACGCCGAAGACATGGACTATACGAAACAGTTCGCTTACATGAACGAGGCCTTCGCCCGCTTGTGCACCACCGATGACGCCAAAGAGGGGGTTCGCGCCTTTTTCGAAAAGCGGCAGCCGAACTGGAAAGAGAAGTAGCAACTGAGGATAATCCGGTCATGACCCAAGAGCCATTCGATTTCTTTCAGGACCACTCGCTCAAGTTCCTGGAGATGGCCTTTAAATCGGACCGCATGGAGCCTCTCGATGATCCGGACGGCGAAGGCCGCCACACCGGAGACTGCGGCGACACGGTGGAGATGTCTCTGAAGTTGCGGGGAACGACCATCGACCGGCTGGCGTTCCAGGTCCGCGGCTGCATGAACACCGTCGCCAGCGCCAACGCCGTGGGGGAGCTGATCGAAGGCAAATCGATTGATGCGGCCTGGGAGCTGACTCCGGAGAAGGTGATCGAATTTCTGGAAACCCTGCCCAAAGGCCACCACCACTGCGCCGAGCTGGCCGTCGGCGCCCTATACCGGGCGCTCGCCGACGCCCGCAGCAAACAGCAGCAGCCCTGGAGAAAGATGTATTCCAAAGGCGGCTCGCCGCTTCAGAATTCCAAATAGGCCGAACGCGTGTCGCCGGTTTTCCGTGGGAGCGGCTTTCCAGCCGCGATCATCGAGGCCGAAAGTCTCTCCCACAAAGAACAAATTATCTTGCCGAAAAAGATTCGGCGTAAATCTCGACCGGATGCTTGACGGCGATGCGGTCGCCGGCCTGCGACAGCATGTCGGCGATCTGCAGCATGCAGGCCGGGCAGCCCGTGGCCACCACTTCGCAGCCGGTGGCGGCGATGTGATCGCGCTTCAACCGCCCGATCCGGCCGGACAGGCCGTAGTGTTCCAGGTTGAAGCTTCCCCCCATCCCGCAGCAGTCGTCGGCAGCCGCCATCTCCCTGAGCGTGTATCCGGCATTGGCCCGGATCAAATCGCGCGGCTCGCTGAAAACCCCCAGAGACTTCTTCAGGTGGCAGGAATCGTGGAAGGTGATGATCCGGCCGTTCGCCGAACGGCTTGTCGCCGTCTCCGACCCCGCCCGCTGCACCAGAAACTGCGCGATGTCCATGGTCCGCGCGGCCAGCGTTTGGGCGCGGGCGCGGAGGTCTTCCTCGCATAGCGACGGCCAGATCTTCTTGATCGTGGATGTGCAGGTGGCGCAGGAGGTGACCAGCACATCGAAATCGGCGGCATCGAACTTGTCCAGGTGGTAGCGCACCAGGTCGTTGAAGGTCCGGGTGTCACCGGAGGAAACGGCCGGGATCCCGCAGCAGCCCTGGCCCTCGGGCAGGAACACGCCGACCCCGTGATGCTCCAGGGCCCGCAGCGCGGCTTCGGCCACGTTGGGGAAAATCTTGTCGACCAGACAGCCGACAAAAAAGCCCACCTTGAGGCCCGACCAGCCGGCCGGCGTGTCCAGCGACGGATGCCTGCGGTGAAACGGCACCGCCGCGAGCGTGCGGAAATGGCGGTCGGCCAGCAGGGGCGAGGCGAACCGGGCGCAGGAGGTGCCCACGATCTCGTTCACCGGCCGGGTGAACAGCTTCTGGAACACCGCGCCGAACTCGACGACCCGGTCCAGCATGCGCGGATGGGCCAGCAGCCTGCGGAAAATGGCCTTCTTGACCGGCGGCAGCCCCAGGTAGCCGGCCAGAATGGCGCGCGCCTTCAGGAAGATGTCCAGGACGTTGACCCCGCTCGGGCAGTTGGCGGCGCAGCTGCCGCAGAGCAGACAGCGCTGCAGCCGCTCGCGCACGCTTCGGGGATCGTCCAGCATGGCCTGCATGAGGCCGTCCAGCAGCACCAGCTTGCCCCGGGCCACATCCGCCTCGCGGCCGGTCTGGGCGAACACCGGGCACACGGCCTGGCACATCCCGCAGCGCATGCAGACCACGAGCTGGTCTTCCAGCTGCCGCATTAACCGCCTGAGTTCGCCGATATCCGCCATCATGCCCCCGTGATCGTGACCAGTATGCGCACCCGTTCCGCTCGCCGGTCTCAAGAGGCGGCGGCGATGATCTTGCCGGGGTTGAGGATGTTGTTGGGATCCAGGGCCTTCTTGATGCGTTGGGAATACAGAATCGTGGCGGGGCTGGTCTCCTTCTCCAGGAAGCAGGCCTTGGCGATGCCGGTGCCGTGCTCGCCCGAAAGTGTGCCGCCCAGGGCCAGGGCCCGGTCGAAGATGGCGGCGATGGCCTGTTCCACGCGCTCCCATTCGGCCTTGTCGCGCTTGTCGGTGAGAATGGTCGGGTGCAGGTTCCCGTCGCCGGCATGGCCGAAGGTCCCGATGGACAGCCGGTATTCGCGGCTGATCTCGCTGACGGCCTTGACCATGGCCGGGATCTTGCTGCGCGGCACGGTCGCGTCCTCCAGCACCAGCGTGGGCTTGAGCTTGGCCAGGGCCGAGAGCGCGCTACGCCGCGCCTCCCAGACCTTGGTGCGTTCGGCGGAATCCCGCGCGACCCGAATGGAGACGGCCCCGTGCTGCCGGCAGAGGGCTTCCACGCGATCGGCATCCTCCTGGACCTGGGCTGGGTGGCCGTCCACCTCAATCAACAGGAGCGCTGCGGCGTCGACTGGAAGCCCGGCATGGCTGTAGTCCTCGACGGCCCGGATGGTGAAGTTGTCCATGAACTCCAGGGTGGCCGGCACGATGTGGCCGGCGATGATGGCCGAGACGGTTTCGGAAGCGCGGTCGGCGTGGTCGAACACCGCCATCATGGCCCGCTGGGCGGCCGGCAGCGGGATGAGCTTGAGCGTGATCTGGCTGAACACCCCCAGCGTGCCCTCCGAACCGACCAAGAGCCCGGCCAGATTGTAGCCGGTGGCGCATTTGACGGTGCGCGCGCCGGTCTTGATCAGCTCGCCGTCGACGTCGAAAAACTGCAGGCCCATCACATAATCGCGGGTCACGCCGTACTTCAACCCGCGCAGCCCGCCGGCATTTTCGGCCACATTGCCGCCGAGGGTGGACACCGCCTGGCTGCCGGGGTCGGGGGGGTAGAACAGGCCCTGGGCCTGGGCCGCCGCGGCGAACTTGGCCGTGACCACGCCGGGCTCGACCACGGCATACATGTCCTCGGAATTGATTTCGAGGATGCGGTTCAGGGCGTTGGTTACGATCACCACCCCGCCGGGCAGGGGCACCGTGCCGCCGCTCAGATTGGTGCCGGCTCCGCGGACGGTGAGCGCCAGGCCGTTTTGGTTGCAGAGCCGCACTGCCTGGCGCAAGGACTCGCTGGCAGCGGGCCGCACCACCAGTGCCGGCTGCACCTGCTGCAACGGCGCGGCGTCGTAGGAATAGGTCAGCAGATCCGCCGGGTCAGTGAAGACGGCATCCTCACCCACCCGGGTCTTGAATTCCCGGATCAAGGCCTGGGACAGCATGGCAGGCTCCTGTCGATGTCGTTGATTGATGACTTTTTACGAGTTCATCTGGATTGTCGTCCGCCGAACGCCGTTTCGCGGCACTGAACTCCGCAGCGCAAACGGCATTTCACGGGCAGGTCAAACATATTTTAAAACCGACCCGATGGCAAGGCATGCCGCTCGCCCGCTTCTAACGAAGCTCACCTCGGTTGTAGCTATTTTTTGTGGGAGCGGCTTTCCAGCCGCGATCATCGCGGCTGAAAGCCTCTCCCACCAGAAGATTTGGCTGCGGCTATCCCGCCGAGGGGCGGGGCGGGGCGATCTCGGCATGGGCGAGAATGTCCGGGACGATGTCGGTCCAGCCGAGCGGCATGATGTGCACGCCCTGGAACTTGGACTTGTGTTTCTTGATGAAGCGGCCGGTCATCTCGGCGGCCTTCTTCTTGCGATCGCCCTTGGCCGCCGCACCGATCTCCTCGATCCAGGCCTGGGGCACGCTGATCCCTGAAACGTTGCGGTTCATGTAGGCCCCCATCTGAGGGGATTTCAGCACCACGACGCCTAGCTGGATGGGCCGGCCGAATGCTTCGGCCTTGGCGATGAACTCGTCCACGACCCGGTCGTCGTAGACCGCCTGGGTCTGGAAGAACTGCGCCCCGGCGTCCACTTTCTTGTGCATCTTGATCAGCTGCAGGTCGAGCGGTTGGAAGTTGGGATTGACCACGGCGCCGATGAACATGTCCGGTTGAAACATGAGCGGGTTGCCGGCCATGTCCCGGCCCTCTTGCAGCTCGGCGGCGATCCGGACCAGCTGCACCGAGTCCAGGTCGAAGACCGGCTTGGCCTCTTTGTGGTCGCCGAGGTTGGTGTGGTCGCCGGTCAGCAGGAGCATGTTGTCGATGCCCAGGGAATAGGCCGTCAGGATCTCCGACTGCAGCGCGATCCGGTTGCGGTCCCGGCAGGTGATCTGGTAGATCGGCTCGTAGCCCTTGGCTTTCAGCCGCACGCTGGCCGCCAGCGAACCGAGCTTCATCACTGCACTCTGGTTGTCGGTGACATTGATGGCGTGAACGCTGCCGTTCAGGTGCTGCGCCTCCTGCTGGCAGGGGGGCACGAAATCGGGGTCGCGCGGGATGGCGCCCTTGACCGGGCCCACTTCACTGGAAATCACGAACTCGCCTCGATCGAATAGCTCTTTCAATTTCATGGATGTCTCTCCTTGGTCAGTCCTGGTTGCTGACGGTCCGTTTCCCGGCCTGGGAGCAGAAGGTCGCTTCGTGGGGGCTGACTTTCAGCGTCCGCGGGCGGCTCCACTTGGCATGGTTCTTGGGCTCCCGATAGCCCTCCAGAAGATCCAGGCGGCCCAGCTGCTTGAGCCGCTCATAGATCAGGATCCAGCCGCAGTCCCGTTCGGAGTCGACTTCACACTTGCCGTTTTCGGCGCCGCCGCAGGGGCCGTTGAGCAGGCTCTTGGCGCACAGCGTCATGGGGCAGAGGCCGCCCGTGAACTCGATGACGCACTCGCCGCAGAGCGAGCAGTACTCGTTGATGTCCGTGTCCGAAACGGTCTCCCCGCCGAAGATCGTGTCGCAGCCGGGGTGGACCATGGCCCCGTCGGTGGCGTCGATGACCGTGTGCACGCCCTGCCCGCAGCCCAAAACCAGGAAAGAATCCGCCTTCTTGATCTGCTCGGCGTAATCCTCCCGCAGCACTTTGCGGGTATGGTCCAGCTTGCACAGCGACATCCCCCGCTGGCCCGGCGTCGTGGAGCCCACCACCTCGACGCCGCGCCGGTTGAGCCTCTCGGCCATGGCCGTCGTTTCCTCTTCGCCGCCGGAGTGGCACTTCCACGCACAATTGTTGCACCCGACCACGAACACTTTTTCACCGGGTTTGATATAGTTCACAATTTCTTCGATGGGTTTTTGAATGGTTGCATGCATTTGGTTCACCTCCGCTGGAATGATATGGGTTCCATCCGGGTCTTGATCAGCTCCATGCGAATTCCACCTCCGGACGGTTCGGGGATTTCGCCCGTGGAAACGATTTCGAGGCAGGCAGCCGGCAGCACACGCAGCAGGTCATCGACGGCCGAGGGGTCGCTCCACAGGGCCTCCAGGGAGTCACCGGGCCGCATTTCCTTGAAGTGCTGGCGGAGATCCAGAAGCGAGAAGGGGACGATGGCGTTGCGAAAGTCGAAAGTGTCCATAGACGCTCCTTTGTTCCTGCTTGTTCCGGGACAGAGCAAAGCGAGTGCCACCCGGAAGGAAAAGGACCGGAGAACGCGTTTTCGGACGGCTCTCAGCCCCGGTAGCACATATTAGCGGTCTCATAATTGCCTTGATATTGTCATTCCGGCACGCTGTTAGCCGGAATCCGGTGAATTCAGCATCTTCTGGATGCCCCCGTATCGTGGTACGGGGGCAGGCTTATCACGTCCGGCATGACGGTACTTTTTCGGCACGATTAACAAAGGCGCCTGGCGCCATGAAAAATTTTGAAACCGCAGCCCATTTTTCCCCAATTGATCTTGGGCTTGCGTTCAACTTGTTCATGTGTTAAAAAAATGAACAACAATTATGTTCAATATATTAACAGTGGTGGTCGCATGAATCGGCACAACCTGAACGAATACTGGAAGACGGTCGTTGATTCGATTCAGGATGGGGTCATGATCGTGGATCCCGATGGGACGGTCGTATCCGTGAACCGGGCCTTCGAAGCGATCACGGGCTACTCCCGGAAGGAAATCCTGGGAAAATCCTGCACTACCCTGAACTGCAGCTCCTGCGAAATCGCGCGTGAAGAGAACGGCTGCCACTGGTGCGTCATGTTCCGCAAGGGGAACCTGAGCCGGCAGCGCTGCAGCCTGGTTCGGCGGGACGGCCGCACGGTCACCATACTGAAAAACGCATCGGTCATTAAAGACAGCGAGGGCAACGTCACCGGCGCCGTGGAAACCATGACCGACATTACCGACCTGGTCAGCAAAGAAATTCAAATCGAGAGTTTTCGCCGCGAATTGCGCGCCGAAGACCGCTTCCATGGGATGATCGGCGTGTCGGTCGCCATGCGCCGGGTGTTCGATCTGATCGCCAACGCGGCCCAGTCGGACGCGCCGGTGATCATCTACGGAGAGAGCGGCACCGGCAAGGAGCTGGTTGCCCGGGCGATCCACGAGGCCGGGAACCGGAGCCGAAAACCCTTTGTCAAGGTGAACTGCGCGGCCTTGAACGAGTCGCTGCTCGAAAGCGAGCTCTTCGGCCACGTCAAGGGCGCTTTCACGGGAGCGATCCGCGAGCGCGAAGGCCGCTTCGAGGCCGCCCAGGGCGGAAACATATTCCTGGACGAGATCGGCGATCTGCCGCTGGCCACCCAGGTGAAGCTCCTGCGGGTGTTGGAGGAAAAAATCGTGGAGCGGGTGGGCGACAACCGTCCGATCCATGTGGATGTGCGCATCATCTCGGCCACCAATCGCAACCTGGCCCGACTCATCGAAACCGGTTCCTTTCGGGAGGATTTTTTCTACCGCATCAATGTCATCCCGATCTGGATGCCGGCGCTGCGCGAACGTTGCGAAGATATCCCGCTGCTGGCCGAATCTTTTTTCCGCCGGGTTCAGATGAAAAGCGGAAAGCCCATTCAGGCCATCGGCCAGGCGGCCCTCGACGCCTTGATGAACTATCACTGGCCCGGCAATGTCCGCGAGCTGCGAAGCTGCTTCGAATATGCCGTCGTCGCCTGCACCGGGCCTTTCATCGAACCGGAGCATCTTCCGGCTCAGATGCAGACGGCGCGTCCCGCCCGGCCGGAGCCGCCCGCCATCGGGGCCAGCCTGGAGGAATTGAAAAAGCTGCGGCTGGTCGAAGCCCTGCGGGAATCCGGCGGCAACCAGTCGGATGCGGCGCGGCGGCTGGGGATTTCGCGCACCAGCGTCTGGAACCAGATGAGGCGCTTCGGTTTGAGCGGCAGGGGGGAGCCGCCGAAATAGATCTGGCACCGTTATTGCTGTATTCTGCTTCAGAGGAACTTGGCATTATCTACCTCCATTCCTCTCTCCCCCTTCCTGCGGGAGACCTCGGCCCGGATGGAGTCGCCCATCCGGGCCGAGGTGTTTACGGCTGGTTTTCGTCTGAGGATATCAAGTTAGAACCGAGAACAAGGAGACTGTCATGCCGATCTATGAATACGAGTGCAGCCAATGCGGCCATTGCTTTGAACGATTGATGTTTGCCGGCGACCAGGACCGGGATCTCCAGTGCCCCGCCTGCGGAGCGCAACAGATCCGCAAGCTGGTCAGCTGCGCCGGCACCCTTTCGGGCAACGGCGCCGGCCTTTGCAGCGGCGCGGGCGCTTCCCGGTTCTCCTGAGCGAATTGAGCGGCCCCAGCGGTCGGCTGGGATATCGGTTCGGCGGGCTCAAACGCCTCCCAAAAAACTGAACAAAGCATTTTGCAATCAGTTGAAGTCAAAAATCAGGCATTTTGCACGACAACTCCGTACGGATAGGAGTCTCTCATGTGGAAGCTTCTGCTGACGCTCAACAAGAATCTGTTCATTGCCATACCCGTCATGCTGCTGCTGGGTTTCGGCTGCGGGGTGCTCTGCGACCCCGGCTCGCTCAAGCATGCGATCGTGCCGCTCACCTTCCTGATGGTCTACCCGATGATGGTGACCTTGAAGGTGCGCAAGGTTTTCCAGCGCGGCGACGGCAAGGCCCAATGGCTCGCGCAGGCCATCAACTTCGGGGTCATCCCGTTCGCCGTGCTGCTGATCGGGCGGCTTTTTTTCCCGAACGAACCCTATCTGGCCCTCGGCCTGCTGCTGGCCGGTCTGGTGCCCACCAGCGGCATGACGATCTCGTGGACCGGCTTCGCAAAGGGCAACGTGGAGGCTGCGGTCAAGATGACGGTCATCGGCCTGGTGCTCGGCTCGCTTGCGACGCCCATCTATGTCAAACTGCTGATGGGCGCAGACATCGACATGGACGTGTGGCTGGTGGTGCGGCAGATTCTTCTGATCGTTTTTCTGCCCATGATCGCCGGTCATCTGACCCAGAGCCTGCTGCTGCGGCGGTACGGTCCGGACGCCTTTCAGAAACGGATGGCGCCGCGCTTCCCGGCGCTGTCGGCGTTGGGGGTGCTGGGCATCGTCTTTGTCGCCATGGCCCTGAAGGCCCGATCCGTCCTGCAATCCCCGGAGATCCTGCTGGCTATTTTTGCACCGATCCTGGTCATCTATGCGCTGAATTTCGCCCTCAGCACCTGGATCGGAAAACGGCTGCTGCCGCGCGGGGATGCCATCGCCCTCGTTTACGGGACCGTGATGCGCAATCTGTCGATTGCCCTGGCGCTCGCCATCAATGCCTTCGGCCCGCAGGGTGCGGGCGCCGCCCTGGTGGTGGCCCTGTCCTATGTGGTCCAGGTTCAGGCGGCGGCCTGGTATGTGCGGTACACCGACCGGATCTTCGGTTCGGCGGTTCCAGCCGCCCTTGCCGCCGCCCTTACGGCCGAAGCGACGGTTCCCGTGGTTGCGATGGACCGCCAGCGGTCCGAATCCTGACACGACCGGCCAACGAGGGAGCTGCGATTGCACCATGGGAAAATGCGCCCGCCACCCGGAAAGAGAGACGCGCTTTCAGTGCCTGAAGCATGGGACCTGGATGTGCGAGGAGTGTCTCAGCTGCCGGGACCCCGAGCTCTATTGCAAAAACCGTTCGGCCTGCCCGATCTGGTTCATCGAAAAACGCCGCAAGCGCCTCCAGAAAGAAGAGCAGGCGGCAGCGGCGCTGTCCCGCTGCCGGGTGACGTTCGAGCCGAGCGGCAAGGTGGTCGAGACCGTGGCGGGAAGCAGCCTGTTGGAGGCCGCCGCAGCGGCGGATGTCCACTTGAACGCCTCCTGCAACGGCAAGGGCTTATGCGGCAAGTGCAAGCTGGTCGTCGCCTCCGGTAACATCGAGTCCGAGCCGTCCGCCCTGCTGAGCGACGATGAAATCCGCAAGGGCTATGTACTGGCCTGCCAGAGCCGGGTAACGGGCGATGCGGTCGTCCGCATCCCGGAAGAGACGCTCGAACGAAAGCTGAAGGTGGCCGGGATGGGCCGCGAGGCGACCGGGCGGCTGCAGGGGCTGGTCGCCGCTACCGAGCCGATGCTTCGCGAGATTCCTCTCGATCTCTCGCCGCCGACGATCGAAGATGCCGTCAGCGACCTGGACCGGCTGAACCGCGGGCTCAAGCGGCAGGACTGCGACATCGAAAAGCTCAACGTGGGGATAGCGGTGATGCGGCAGCTGGCCGAGGTCATGCGCGAAAGCCGTTGGAAGGTCACCGCCTCGGTCGTCCGCAGGCGCTGTTTCAACGAATTGCTGGAGGTTCGTCCGGGCAACGGAACCGAGCCTTCCCTGGGACTCGCGATCGATGTGGGCACGACGACCATCGTCGTCTATCTCGTGGACATGGCCGACGGCAGCGTGCGTGCGGCCGCTTCCGGCCACAACCGCCAGGCGGCGTGCGGGGACGACGTGATCAACCGGATCATCTGCGCCGAGAAGGACGGCGTCCAAAAATTGAGCGGCATGGCGCTCGCGACCATCAACGGCCTGATCGGCGAAGCGCTCGACAGCGCCGGCGCGCACGTGCGCCAGGTCAAGAACGCGGTCGTGGCCGGCAACACAGTGATGACCCATCTGCTGCTGCAGATCGAGCCCCGCTACATTCGCAGGGCGCCCTACATTCCGACGGTCGCCGAGTTCCCGATCCTGAAGGCCGGGGACATCGGACTGAAAGCCCACCCGGCGGCCGCCGTGTTCGTGATGCCCGGCCCGGCCAGCTTCGTGGGCGGGGATATCGTCGCCGGGATGCTTTTCGCCGGGTTTCACCGCGAGGCGCCGCTGACCCTCTTTATCGATGTGGGCACCAACGGGGAAATCGTGCTCGGCAACCGCGAGTGGCTCATGACCGCGGCCTGCAGCGCCGGCCCGGCCTTCGAGGGCGGGGGCATCCGGTGGGGCATGCGCGCCGAACAGGGCGCCATCGAGAAGGTGGTCATTCATCCGGGCACGCTGGAGCCCGAGCTTGCCACGGTGGGCGATGAGCCGCCGCGGGGCATCTGCGGCTCGGGCATGATCGACCTGATCTCGGAGCTGCTGTCCGTTGGCATCATCGACCGCAGCGGGCGTTTTGCCGCCGATCTCAACCATGCCCGCGTCCGCAAGGTCCGGGACGAATGGGCCTATGTCCTGGCTTCGGCCGAGCAAACGCCGGCGGGCGAAGACATCGTCTTCACCGAATCCGATCTGAAGAACCTGATCTACAGCAAGGGGGCAATCTATGCCGGCTTCACGACCCTGCTCAAGGAGGCGGGGCTGGATTTTGCAGGCGTGGAGCGGGTGCTGATCTCCGGCGGCTTCGGCCAGTACCTCGACATCGAAAAGGCGGTCCGGATCGGTCTGCTGCCCGACATCGACCGGGCCAAGTTCCACTATCTCGGCAACAGCTCCATCGCCGGGGCCTACCTGGCGCTTATCTCGGAGGCGCACCGCCGCGAGGCCCGCGACATCTGCCACAACATGACCTACATCGATTTCTCCAGCAACCCCAGCTACATGGACGAATTTACCTCGGCGTTGTTCCTGCCCCACACTAACCTGGAAATGTTTCCGAACGTGGTTCGCACTGGAGCACGCGGGGCCGGTGTCGTCGCATAAGCAACAGCAACCGCCTCCGTCTACCGAAGGGAGCGTATCTCATTGAACATGCGATTCGTGGTTATCGGGGGCGATGCCGCCGGCATGAGCGCGGCCAGCCGGGCCAAACGCAATGCACCGGACATCGATGTCGTCGTGCTGGAGCAAACCCAGGATGTTTCCTACAGCGCCTGCGGCATGCCTTATACGATCGCAGACGGCCGTCGGCAGCTCGACGAGCTGGTGGTGCGCCGGGCCGAGGTCTTCCGGCAGAAGCAGGGGATCGACCTGCGCACCGGCCATTGCGTGGAGGCCATCGACCCGCAGGCCAAACAAGTCAGTGGAATCACCCATGAGGGTCAGCGCTTCGAGATTGGTTTCGACAGGCTGCTCATCGCCACCGGGGCATCCCCGATGATCCCGGATCTTCCCGGCGCGGCGTTGCCGGCGGTCAAGGCGCTCAAGAGCCTGGCGGACGGCAAGGCGATTCAAGCATGGCTGGCCGAGCGGACAGTGCAGCGGGCGGTGATACTGGGAATGGGATATATCGCCCTGGAGATGTGCGAAGCGCTGCGGGCCCGGGGCCTGGCGGTGGACATGATCAAGCCCGGGCCCGTGCTCCTTCCCTGGCTGCATCCGGACCTGACGGCCGTCGTCCGGCAGGAGGTGGAGGCCAATCAGGTGGGGATTCATCTGGGCCGGCAGCTCCAACGGATCGAGCCGGCTGGGGAAGAGGGGTTCAAGGTGCTTTCGGATGGGCCGACCCTGGAATGTGAGCTGGTCCTAGTGGCTGTAGGGGTGGCTCCCAACAGCCAGCTGGCGGAAAAAGCCGGCCTGCAGCTGGGTCCGCAGAGATCGATCCACGTCGACAAGGGTTTGATGACCTCCTGCGAGGACATCTACTCGGCCGGCGACTGCGCCGATGCCGTGCATGTCGTAACGGGCCGTGACGTCTGGATTCCTCTTGCTTTGCGAGCCAACCGGGCCGGCTGGGCCGTGGCCGACAACGTGACGGGCCGGCCGGTGGAGTTGCCCGGGGTGGCGGGCACGGCCGTGTTCAAGGTGTTCGACCTTCAGGTGGCCCGCACGGGGTTGAATGTCTCCGAGGCCCGGGAGGCGGGCTTTGATCCTGTCGAAACGGTGATTCAAAGCCGCAGCCGGGCGCATGCCCATCCCGGCGCCAGCACCATCCATGTCCAGATGGTGGCGGACCGCCGCACCGGGAAACTGCTGGGGACTCAAATGGTGGGCCGCGAAGGCGTGGCCCACCGCATCAACGCTCCGGCCGTGGCGCTGCACGCAGGGATGACGGTGGCCGACTTCATCCAGTGCGACCTGGCCTATGCTCCTCCCTTCAGCCCGGTCTGGGACCCCCTGCTGACGGCCGCCAACCAGTTGATCAAGGCGCTGTAAGGGCCGCTCATGCTGTTCAAGTTCGACGGCAAGGCACCGACGATCGGCCAGGACACTTATAAACGGTCTCAAAATTGAACCGAATGGATAGCGGCAAACCCCTCCTGACCTCCCTTTTGCAATCGGATGGTCGAAAGTCCAACCGCCGGGGGAAGAAAAGGGGCGCTCAATAGAAGTAAATCTGGCATCGATATTGCTATTGTCTTCTCTTAGAGGAACTTGGCATTATCTACCTCCATTCCTCTCTCTCACCCTTCCTGCGAGAGCCTCAGCCCGGGTGGCGTCGCCCATCCGGGCTGAGGTCCTTTCGGATTTTCATCCGCCTGCACCATCGCGTCCGTCAAGATTGAAGAAGCCAACCATGCCGTTTGGTGGCCACGAATGCAGCCTGCACGTTAACCGGCTTGAATAATTGCTGTTTATTGTTGGCAGCAATAACGGGTTTTAATGTCAAGCCTGCGGGACTCCGCAGGTTTTCAAGCGGACCAGGTGCACCCGCACCCTTTCCGGCAACTGCGGCAGCCTTTGTGCCGGCCTGGGCGTTTTCCAATTTTGCAGAGCGAATTGAAGCGATCCCAGCAGACGCGCATGCCGGATTGCCTGCAAAATACTGTTGCACGGTGCAATAGTTTTTTGGCTTTACCAGTCCTTCCGTTCTGACAGAGGGAATGGGCCGTTCTTATTGCTGAAGGTCTTTACTTTTCCGAGCCTGGCTGCATCTCCTGCGTAGACGTTAGACATAATAAGCCAAATACGTTAATTTATAATACGCAAAGCTCCTTGGAAGACCATAAGGCATTCATTCAGTAGGAGCCCCACTCATGACCACCATCAAGTCCGATCTCCCTTTCCTCGAAGCACCTGGCCGTTGGAACTGGCTGCCTCGTGTAGCGTATTGGCCGGGTTAGCCTGCGGGCAGATTGCATTAGATGGAGAGCAAGAACTTGAACCGGGCACGACTCAAAGGGCTTTCGCATGGATGGACACATGAAGATGAAGGCATTTCAAGATAGTCAAGGATGGCATCAAGCAGTTCTTCTATCGACCATGGATGGGTACTGGATGACGGATCCCCAAGGCCGCCTGCTCGAAATCAATGAATCCTATTGCCGAATGAGCGGATATAGCCAGCAGGAGTTGCTTGGCATGAGGATTGGCGACCTTGAAGCAATTGAAACAGTCGATCAGACCGTTGCCCGAATCCTTAAGATAAAAAACCACGGTAACGACCGCTTTGAGTCCTATCATCGGCGAAAAGACGGGACGGTCTTCCCTGTAGAAGTCAGCACTCAATACCTGCAGGCAGATGATGGCCGGTACGTCGTCTTTATAAGAGACATCACCGATCGAAAGCGATTGGAAAAGAACTTGTACGATCAACGCCGGCGTCTTGAGAGCATCATCGAAGGCGAACGTGTCGGCACATGGGAATGGAATGTCCAGACCGGCGAAACGGTATTTAACGAAGCCTGGGCGCAGATTATCGGCTACACGCTGGAGGAGTTGGCTCCGATCAGCATCCAAACCTGGGAACGGTTTGCTCATCCGGATGATTTAAGGGAGTCCGACCTGTTGTTAGAGCGGCATTTCAGCGGCGTACTACCTTATTACGAGAGCGAATGCCGAATGAGACACAAGGACGGACATTGGGTCTGGGTCATCGACCGCGGGCGAGTCTTAACTCGAAGCGAAGACGGCAAGCCGCTGATGATGTTCGGCACGCATGCCGAAGTCACCGAGCGCAAACGTGAAGAGGAAAACCTCCGTGTTGCGAAAGGCTTCAGCGAATCTATCATCGAGCATGCCGCAGAAGGGGTCTGCGTATGCCATAATATCCAACAATATCCTTATGTCCGGTTCACTGTCTGGAACCGACGGATGCAAGAGATTACCGGCTATTCAATGGCGGAAATCAATCGCCTGGGGTGGTATCAAACTATTTACTCTGATCCGGTAATAAGAGAGCAGGTGCAGGAGAGAATGGAACGCATGCGGACCGGTGATGACTTGCATAATGAAGGATGGGAAATCACCCGCTCGGATGGCCAGAAGCGGTTTTTGGAAATTAATACGACGATACTTCCAAGCCATGACGGCCAAACCCATGTTCTTGCACTCATGCATGACATTACCGAGCACAAGCGAGCCGAGCAGAAGCTCGCTCAAGAAGCGATCCGGAGACGCATCCTGATAGAGCAATCCCGAGATGGAATTGTTGTGCTCGACCAAAACGGCAAGGTCTATGAAGCCAACCAACGCTATGCAGAAATGCTGGGATATACGGCTGAGGAAGTCCGTGAGCTTTATGTTTGGAACTGGGATCTTCAATGGAGCAGTGACGAACTACTGGAGATGATCCGGTTGGTAGACCCGGCGGGGGATCACTTTGAAACCCGTCATCGCCGGAAAGATGGCACTTCTTTCGATGTGGGAGTCAGCACCAACGGAGCGGTTATAGAGGGGCAGAAGTTGATTTTTTGCGTGTGCCGCGACATCACCGAGCGAAAGAAGGCGGAGGAGAAACTGCGCGCCAGCGAAGAAAAATACCGGGGAATCTTCGATTGTTCGATTGCCGCGATCTACCTTTTTGACCAGGATAAACATTTCATTGATTCGAATCAGGCAGGTTTGGATTTGCTCGGCTATTCCCGTGAAGAACTTTTGCAAATGAGCATTCCAGATGTGGATGCAGACCCGGTGGTTGTCCTGCCGGCTCATTCAGAACTTTTATCCGGTAGACGACTAATCAATTGCGAACACGAATTGCGCAGAAAAGACCAATCCATCATCACCGTGCTGAATAATTCGATCCCGCTCACAGAATCCAATGGAAATGTAATCGGGATGCTGAGCACATTGCTGGACATCACGGAACGAAAACAGGCTGAAAATAAAATAAAGGCGAGCGAAACGTTCATTCGAGATGTCATCGACTCACTGTCATCGAGCTTGGCGGTGCTGGACCAGCACGGCACTATCATCGATGTCAATGCCTCCTGGAAACGCCACGCTACGGACAACGGCTGCCTTGATAGGAATTTCTATATGGGCACCAACTACCTGGACGTATGCGAGAAAGCGGCGGCTACAGGGTTGGGCATTGAATTGATGGAGATTGCCGGTGGAATTCGATCCGTCATTGACCGCTCGGAGTCCTCTTACGGTCGCGAATACTTCTGTCAGACGCCGAGTGGCGATCTGTGGTCCCGCATGAAAGCCTTCCCCTTGAATACCCCGGAAGCAGGAGCGGTTATCATCCACGACGACATTACCGCTCAAAAGCGGGCGGAAAGTTCGATCCTTAACGCCTTGGAGGAGAAGCAAGTTCTGTTGCAGGAGATTCATCATCGGGTTAAAAACAACCTTCAGGTCGTTATCGGTCTGCTCGGACTTCAAACAGGCCAGTTAAAGAACCCAACCGTGAAAGAAGCATTGCAAGTAAGCCAGCAGCGCATTAAAATCATGGCGATGATTCATGAGACGCTGCATCAAGGCCAGAACCTGGCGGCTGTAAGCCTCGCTGGTTTTTTGATGAAGCTTACTCAGCAATTAAAAAACGCCTATAACCAGCATGCCAACATACTCGTCACGGTCGAGGCAGAAGAAATCGTCCTGAAGATGGATCAGGCAATACCTTGTGGTCTGATTGTAAACGAATTGGTAACCAATGCGCTCAAGTATGCTTTTCCCGGGAACGCCAGCGGACAAGTTCATATAAAAGCCAGCCGGATTGACGGCTCAAGAATCGAACTCAAGGTAACCGACAACGGCATCGGCCTTCCGCCCAGCGTTGATCTGACCCGGCCTTCTTCTCTCGGGTTGCAGATGGTGCGCGGGTTGGTCGAGCACCAGCTTTCCGGCAGCTTTTATGCTTCAGTCAGCGGTGGAACCACCTTTGTTATGCGTTGGGCGTTATAGGTTTTTTGAAAGGTGAAATCGTATGACCAAGGGCAATCTCCTGATCGTAGAAGATGATTATGTGGTAGCGGCCAACCTTCAAACGGAGTTGGAGGAAATGGGCTACCGAATCATGGGCATGGTCCCTTCGGGCGAAAAGGCAATGGAGCATGTTCGAACCGAACGCCCGGAGCTGGTTCTGATGGACATTAAGCTCCAAGGAGAGATCGACGGCGTCGAAACCGCCGTGCGATTGCGTAAAGAGCACAATATTCCGAGTGTCTTCCTTACTGCGTATGCCGAAAACGGCATCCTGGAGAGAGCCAAAGGGAGCGAACCTTATGGTTACCTGGTCAAGCCATACGAACACAGGGAACTGAGAGCCACTATTGAAATGGCGCTTTACAAGGCCAAGCAAGATCGACAGCTCAAGCTAACTTTCGAAAAGCTTGAACTTTTCAGAGCCATCGCTGAGGCGTCGCAGGAAGCCATAGCCATCAGTAAGCCTGACGGCAGTCTGATTTACATCAACCCGGCCCATGAAAGGCTGTTCGGTCGTTCCTTCAAGGAGACCTTAGGATCGAATTACCACGACTGCTACCCTCCGAAAACCATCGAGATTCTGAACGATAAAGTCGATCCAATGCTGAAACGCGGACATAACTGGGAAGGAGAACTGGAAGCAGTCGGAGCCAACGGACGTCGAATGTTGCTGTGGGAACGAGTGGACACCATTCGCGACGCCGAGGGCCGGACAGCGTATGTTTTCAGGTTGATGCACGATGTGACGGATAAAAAGCAGGCCGAAGAAAGGCGAAAGGAGATCGAAAGGCAACATCTGCAAGCCCAGAAGCTGGAGTCGATCGGCACCCTGGTAGGCGGCATTGCACATGATTTTAACAATCTGCACGGTATTGTTGCCGGAGGTCTGGAACTGGCTCTTCTGCAGTTGCCCGCGACGGCTGCATTGCGCGAGCCTCTAAGCCATGCTTTTCAGGCGTCGCTGAGGGCAACGGATCTGACTCGCCAACTGCTGGCCTTTGCCGGCAAGGGACAGTACTTGCCGATAAGGTTGAACCTGAATGAACTTGTAGCGGAAAAGCTTTCCTTTTTAAGGTCTTTGATTTCCAAATCCACTGAGTTCAACGTTGAGCTGTCATTCGAACCGCTTTTTGTCCGGGCCGATCGCGCCAGCGTGGAGCAAATCCTCTTGAACTTGGTGGTAAACGCATCCGAGGCTTATGGAGGGCGAGAGGGAAGCATCCTTCTGCGCACCGGTTCGCAGCTCTGCGACGAGGGCAATCTGCGAGGCAGCCGAATCGAAGAAAAGCCGCTCGCCGGCCCTTATGTATATGTCGAGATATCCGACGAAGGCTGTGGCATGGATGAAGAGATAACCCGGCGCTTATTCGATCCTTTCTTTTCAACCAAATTCGTCGGGCGCGGGTTGGGAATGGCTGCGGTTAAGGGTATCGTGCAATGGCACAAAGGGGCTATTTTTGTTAAGAGTGAACCCGGCAAAGGTACGACTGTTAGAGTGATTATACCCAGCCTGATGGAGTAAACTTGCAAGCGAAT
>JAUQXK010000148.1 GCA_030834695.1 Desulfobacterales bacterium | reverse complement strand
TGAGTGCGGCATCCATCGTCTGCATCCCCTCTTTAAGCCCTCCCTGGATGAGGGAGGGGATCTGAGAAACCTTGCCCTCCCGAATCATGTTCGCCAGGGCCGCAGACCCCAGAAGGACCTCGTTGGCGGCGCACCGGCCCTTGCCGTCTTTTGTCGGCAGGAGTTGCTGAGCAATGATGGCCTGAATGGAATCGCCCAGCATCGATCGCACCTGGCCCTGTTGGTTGGAGGGAAAGGCGTCGATGATGCGGTCGATCGTCTTGGCAGCGCTGTTCGTATGCAGGGTTCCGAACACCAGGATACCCAGCGAGGCGCAGGTCAGAGCGAGCGAAATCGTCTCAAGGTCCCGCATCTCGCCGACCAGAATGATGTCGGGGTCTTCCCGGGTGGCGACCCTAAGTGCATCCGCGAAACTGCGGGCGTGCGCGCCGGCCTCCCTCTGCGTGATGAGGCACTTGATGCTGGGATGGACGAACTCAATGGGATCTTCGATCGTGAGAATGTGGGCCTCCCGGGTCTTGTTGATCTGGTCGATGATCGCGGCCAGCGTCGTGCTCTTTCCGCTACCCGTCGGACCGGTTACGACCACGAGACCCCGTTTCAGATCGGCAATCTTGTAAAGCACGGAAGGCAGTCTCAGGTCGTCGATCGTGAGGATCTTGGTCGGAATGATGCGAAAGACGGCGCCGATTCCGCGGTTTTGAAACAGGAAATTGCAGCGGAACCGAGCCACTCCTTCCAGCTCATACGCGGTATCGAGATCCCGGTTTTGCTCAAGGACTTTCCTTTGCTCCGGCGTCAGGATTTCGTAGAGCATCTGCGTGAGTGCCATGTTGGTGAGTACCGGCCGGGCAGTCCGGTGCATCTCGCCTTTCAACCTGAGGATGGGAGGGTAACCTACGGATAGATGCAAATCGCTCCCTCCCGCTTCCATCAGCTCTTGAAATAATTCGTCTAATTGCGACACAGAAGTTCTCCTTGCCCTCGTGCTTATTTTGTCTTGGACGCCGTTTCGAAGGGCTTCTTGCTGACCGCGTTGGCATAGGCGGCTTCAGGACTGATGAGCCCATCTTTAAGCAGTTGCGTGAGGCTCTCGTCCATGAGCTGCATTCCGGATTTCTTGCCGGTTTGGATCAAGGAAAAGAGCTGGAACGTCTTGTTGTCCCGAATAATGGCGGCCACGGCGACCGTCCCCACCATCGTCTCCGTGGCCAGGACCCTTTTCTTGCCCTCTTTATCCTTGATGAGGCGCTGGGTCACAATGCCTTTGATGGAGTCTGCCAGCATGGTGCGGATCTGGTTCTGCTGATCGGGAGGAAACGAATCGATGATCCGATCGATTGTTTTCTGGGCATTGGAAGTGGACATGGTCCCGATCACGAGATGGCCGGTCTCGGCGGCCGTGAGAGCGAGCGAAATAGTCTCCGTGTCCCGAAGCTCGCCGATGATAATGATGTCCGGGTCCTCTCTGAGGGCGCCGCGCAGCGCGTTCGCAAAAGAGGACGTATCCCGTCCGACTTGTCTCTGGTTGACGACGCCCTTCTTGTTCACGTCGTGGACAAACTCAATCGGGTCCTCGATACTGAGGATATGGTGGGGCTTGGTTGCGTTGAGGTAGTCGACCATGGCGGCCAGGGTCGTAGACTTGCCATGTCCGGTTGCGCCGGTCACCAGAATCAGTCCCTGATGCGAGGCGAGCATGCTCTTCACCACTTCCGGGAGGCCGAGTTCCTCCAGACTGAGAATTCTGAAGGGAATGATCCGGAAGCTGCCATCCACTCCCAGTCTCTGACAGAAGACATTGGCTCTGAAACGGGCCACGCCCGGAATATCGTAAGAGAAGTCGCACTGCAGATCCTTTTCCAGCCGCTCCTTCATCTCCGGGTTCAGTATTTCAGAAAAAAGGGCCTTGGTTATTGCGGCCGAAAAGGGTTGGATCTTGAATTGCTTGAGCTCGCCTAAATACCGGTAGAGCGGCGGATGGCCCACCGCGATATGGACATCCGAGGCTCCGAATTCGACTGCCTTGCTCAGAATTTGATCCAACTTGGCCATTCGGCTCTCCCTTCACTCAACCCTGAATCTCAACCTTCACTCTTTCGGCAAGCTTCCCCAAATGCATCATACATCGCTTCAGAAGGACGGCGGTATGATCATGTCAAATCGGCCAGGAGGGGGTAACAGTTTAGTTGTTTTTCCAAAACCAGATGGTCTAAAATGATGAACTCAAATGAAACGCTCTCTCCCCAGTCCACTGCTTTCCGATAACCGATGACAAGGCCGACTTCCGTTTGTTTGACGAAGTTTTTTATCCGCTTCTCACCCAGGCACAAAATGGAACAACAACTGAGCAGTACGGACCATCCTCGGAAACGTTGGCCCAACAGGTCTGCCAAGTCTTCCAAGTTCATTTGCTCCTGGTCCGAAAGAACGATGCGACCTGAATGCCCATGAAATGCCAGATAAAGGACGCTGTATTTGGAAGCTTTGGAACTGGTGAAATTGTAGAGGTGGAACTGAAACTCGCTGACGGTGTTGCAGGGGCAGTGGGTATATTTGATGTTGTTTAGCTTGCTGATGGTTTCAAGGAGCGGTTTGACGGAAAGGCGCTTCTCGGTGTTTGAATTCCAACTTCCTTCAAAAGTAAGTATAGCTTTGCAGGGTGTAGTTCCGGCCATCGTCGTATAGTCCTCACCTGTGTGAATTGAATCTTCATTTTCGGCCCTTTGGGTTTTGTGGCTGGATCTGATGGCTCAGGAAAAAAGAGGCTTTTCTTAGGTAAAATCGAAAATCATTAAAACCTTAACCATTTAAAATAATTATATAATAATAACATTTGCCAAGTTGAAAGTCAAGGAGAAAATTCCCATATTAACAATTATAACACACTGATAATATTGTAATTTTACACATAATAAGCAGTACTTTTTTTTGCTATATCATTCTGCAATAGTAAAGCGCCTATCCTTGCTGAGATCATGTCCGGTCGGCGTAGGATGGCCTCTTGCCTAAACGATTCTTGATCACGGAATAAATGTTTTTTCCAAGTTGGGAGTCTTGGGGAATCCGACTTTTTCTATATTAAAGGTGGGAAAGCATGGGGAATTTACACGTTTAAAGCTACAGTGGGTGGGATAAACGATGTTTCCCTAAGTAAACGCCGGGTACAGGATAATAGCAGCGGAAATTTTTCATAAAATATCCTTTTGATGAAATTAGTATTTAAAATTTTATAAATATTTCGCTAAATAAAATTCACCATTTAAGCTTCTTAAAAAGAATATCTTCTTCGCAATTTACCAAAACTTTTTTAGCCTCTCATAGAAATTCAAGCGAATATTTCCAAATTCTTGAATGACCTTTGCTTGTTTCTTTGGTGTATTTTTCAAAAAAGGGGAAGATTATACTTGTTGCAGTATTAACACATTCTGTTAAATAAAATATCGCAAATCCTAATGCTTGTACTTTTGTTCCAATAGGACATAAGTATAAGTTAGTTATCTTTTTTTCATTATTTACGTTCTCAACTATTTCATGCAGAATATTGGCTGTAACAAATGGATCGTTTGCAGGTGCGAAATAGTTATCAGGGTGATTCCCACCTGGGCCACAGTCCAGAGATTCACTTGCTTTATGAACTCTCAAAATATTCTCTTGGTACATATCTGCTGAAAGAGATGGGAATCCATAGATTTGTATTTTACGCGCATTTTCTTTACTTTCAGCAACTTGAGCAATAAGCTGATGATCATATCCTGTTCCAATGATTAAGATATCATTGTTGTTATCAATATTATGCTGCCCTTCAAATCCTGCAACTTGTTTGACCTCTTTACTTGACTCGATTGAGAAAACAGTTTTTTCCTTCTCAATATAACGCGATGGTTCTGCATAAATTATATCAACTTTTTTGGCTCCAAGATGCTTTATATACAACAGCATAAACATCATGTTAGGACGCATAAATCCAGTAATATCGATACAAATTCTTAATTTCTCAAGGCTATTTAATTTAAGATGATTGAAAATGCCTTGTATAACTTTAGCCTCATCAAAGTCTATAGCATTATACGAATCTTCTGGGCAATCTTTTTCGCTGTAACAATATTCCGCATGAGTTACCCATTGTTTCTTTTTAGCAGCAATATTATTGTAAACATGGTTAACTCTTTCCGAAGAATTATATGCAGAAATGAATAAATCCCATGGATTTCCGTCTGACCAGTCAGTTCCATCTTTAAGGATATTTTTATAAAGAATACAATAATCAACCATTATTTCCCCTTAAAATAAATTCATCTGCTTTTTACATTCGGTATTCAATTGTTTTACCCCAAAGGGTGCACTCATGCGATCGATTCTGACTTTCAATATCTCTTCGAATTCATTCGAATGTTCATCATCAAAAATAGCATTAACTTCATTCGCATTTAAACTGATAACTCCCCTACGAGCTATAGGCAAATCCCATCTTGGCGATAACATTCTATTCAACTGGTATTTTTGATCGAGCCTCTTGCTATTTTTATCCTTTTGACCACCAGGAATTAAGACCAGTAGCGACCATTTAACTGCAAGGTCAAGCGTTATTTGGGCCTTTTTAGAAACCTTTGTCAAATCAGTGCTAAAACTATTTAAAGAAACTTCAGAAGGTTTATCTGAAAAGCGGCATTCACGAAATAATTGTGCAAGTCTACTAATCGAATCGCTAAGAACACTACCAGACTCACCGACTGATCTTGCGTCCTGAAAAAACCATTCGGAAGCTTCTTTAATACCCTGCATTTGAGACTTAATTGATATCTGGTCTTTTGTAAACGGCTTTTCCCCATTGAATATTGACCATTTGTATATGCATTTTAGTATAATTAGCAAATTCCTTGGCAGTCCATGAGACATATCTATTATTGTCTCAATGCCGCTATATTGCATCCTTCTATCACAATCTCTATATAGCTGAGCAAGCAAGTCTTTATGCCAATGTTTGTACAATTGCGAATACTCTGCTTCTTCTGATTTAGCCAAAATAAATTGTGAACAAGATTTTTCTATTTCAGAGCAAGAGTTGACTAAATTATTATTCTTAGACCATTTTTGATAAAGCATAAAAATATTCAGTTTCTCAAGAATAGGATAATCTTCACACAATACAGAATTTAAAATTTTCTTTATGTCCTCATTTTCTTTTACCCCACAAACAGTACCACTTATAGCAGCTTCTTTAAGTTGTTTTTCAAGCCTTCTAATATATGGTCTTTCTTTAGGTTTATATTTTGAGACAAGCTCTTTTGTTTCGGTACTATCATAGTCACTTTTTGCCTGGTGCTCGAAATATTCTCCAAATTCAGCAATCGGATTAACTCCATTAACGCTATCAGAAATGGTATAATACAGTTTGTTAATTCTCTTCAAACAGAGTCTCGAAACAAATGGTCGATAAAGGGATTTGACAGCTTTTTCTCTAAACTGTGAGTCCAAAACAATTTTTTCATATTCTGAACCTTGTTTTATCTCCTCATCAGCACTGTAAGTTAGGCTTGTTTTTATACCGTAAAGCCTCACTCCAATTTTGAAAGTTGCTGGTGGCTCCTTTTCTCTTACAAGTGTGTTGATATATTTTTGCTGGTCCTTATTTAAGTTCTCGAATTCGTCAAGCAAATATACAAAAATAATTGATCTTAAGGATGGAAGCATTTTGGATAAAATCTGCGGGGTTCCAAAAACTAATTTTCCTGGAGATGCCAATATTTTAACATTAAGGCTTCCCGTTATTGCGCAGTTATTAATTTCAACATCTATACGTTTACGTATTTCGTCAATTTTATTCACCAGCTCAGATAATTTTTTAACTCCATATTTTTCTTCATGGTCAAATAACTTTAAAATGTTTTGGCAAATTTTTTCTTCATTTAAAGCTATCTCCGAACTATCATTGTAGAGATCACATATAGTCGCTAACAATAATTGCGTCATTGATAAATCCATATAGAAGCTAAATATTGTGCTCCACCTATCATCAGGTTGCCCTTTTCGCATAAACCTGCTTGCATTTAGCCCTCCGCATCTTAGATAAATTCCAAGATAACCTTCTTTATTGATACAGTTAAGAAGATCACCATTATATCTCAACAGTTGGAGGTTATATGAAAAATACCTCATTAGGTGTGTTTTTCCGCTTCCTTTCCCACCAAGGATGAACATGGGCATTGCGGATCTTGGTGAAACTATTTTGGAAAAGCCACCTTCAATTGGGAAATCAACCCAGTATGCTTTTATTTCATCATCTGAAAAATCAACAGCCTTCGTAATTTGGAATGGATTAGAGTAATCAGATTGCATTTTATCCTCTATCAGTAAATTTTAGGATACCTTTTAAAAATAGGAATCCATTTCTTACCAAATACATTATTATCGTTCCAAATGACCGGTAACGTATTATCAGGCACGTTATGGTAGAAACCAATTAATAATTGCCCATTCTTGTATCCTAATGGCCACGCCGGCCATAGCTCCTGACCGTAATGAGAGCAAATAGCAGACGCCCTTGAAATTTCTATTGCTGAATCAGCGTTTACGAAATACCTTGAATTAGGGTTGAAACATTCATATGTTTCATCTAACTCGAATATTGTTTCAACAGAATCAAACTTTGTTTTGCTTCTTACCTCTTTTAAACCATTTTTAACTGCGAAAATTGAAAAGTATGATACGCAACAGCTGCTATCTAACCTTTTTAGATCTTCAACAATATCTTTTGAATATTCAATTGCCTGTGATCCAGACCCACACAAATCATCTATAAATACATAGCGGTTAACTTCTGGAAATCGAATTTCCAAAAGCCCTCTATCAGAAGACCTTTTGAAAATATGGTGTGTATGAATAAACAAATTCTTTGGCAATGCGTTTTCTTGTCTGAAATAGTAAAGTAAATGCGTTCCGCTTTCGGATGGATTGCCTACTCCTAAAAACCTTGTATTTCGTAGCTCCTCTTCGAATTTCAATGTTAAAAAATGCATATCTAATGTATCCCCATTTTTTTTTCTTATATCTGCAATTATTGGATACTTATATAAGTCTCTATAAAGGGCCTTCAGTAACTCTCTCATTTCTCGGTTTCCAAAATACAAAAATTGACTTAACAAATATAAAGCATGAATTTTTTCATTTTCATCTTCCATGCATCTACCACAAAAGTTGTTCAGCCATCGAGTAAGGGTCGCCTCAGTAATTTTTGCTTCCCAAACCGTTTCTTTCAATATTTTTATTTTATTTATTAGCTCGTTTTTTAAAATTTCCATGATTAATCCTTTTGAAACAAATATACCCATTCCTTATTGATTAATGCTGAGCTTTTATTTCTTTTTGTCATGAGACCGCGCGAATGAATTTCATCTACCAATATTAACTTTGTAATAAAGCCATAAATTTTTGCTATTTCTTGAAGATAATCCTGAGTCGGAAATTCAATTTTACATACATGATTGTTAGCAACTATAAGGACCAAGTAACCTCCGGGTCTTAATGCCCACTCAATAGTTTTAAATGCATCTTTCATTTCCACAAGGTATGACGCTGCGATGCAAGCTCTTAATGGATTTATTTTCTCTATGTTGACCAATATCTCATCTGCTTTTTCAATTCCTGTTTTCTTTATAACCGCATAATCTTTTTTGTGATAGTGCTCTCTTCCGATTGAGAGACTTTCGTAATACTTTAATTTACTTGCTTGACAAATATTTAACCATCCGAGATTAAGGCTCGAAGCGCGGATATACTTTTGTGCACCAATATAGGGCGGAGAAGTAATAATCAAGTCAATACTTTCTTTATCAATATTTTTACTTAAAATTGAACTATTTTCTATAGAATTCTTGCAATCCAATAAAAATGCTGAAGACTTCGAATTTGATAACTTCATTTGTGCAAAATTTTTCATTCTCTGAATATTTAACTCTACAATTTTAAAAAACTCATTTATAACATTGATTCTTTTTAATTGTTTCAATCTATCAAAGAGTTTCCCTCTTAAGAAATCATTTTCATCATAATTATCAACATTCAATTTTACTGGAACAGACATTCTTGGATTCGCCAGACTAACGCGCCTTACGCAAGAAGATAAACAAACTAAATAAAAATCTCTGTAATTTTTATTCCTTATACGCGTTATACCATCATAAATCCTGAGAAGCTTTTTCTGTACATGAGGATAAAACCAGTAATCACGATTTATCACATCCAATTGATTAGATATTGCCTCTGTCGGGATATTTTCTTTTAGCCAAACCTTAGTCTGATTGAGCGTCGTTATATTTAATAATTTTGTCTTTACTTTGGCAATTAACACAGCCAGAGGATTTACATCTGACCCTATCGCATTCTTCCCCAGCAGTATTGACTCCAAGAGCACCGTTCCAGACCCGCAAAAAGGATCATAAATTTTTGAATTATCTGGGGCGACTATGTGGCTTGAAAGGAAAAAGTGAGGTATATGGACTAATAACTTTGCAGGATAACTATGAATGTAATGAGTGGCTCTCTCCCCGTACGAGATCCAAGAAACAAGTTTTCTGAAATCGACATCAACCGGCTTTTTTGTACGAGAATATAGGGTGATAAAATTTCTCAGAATTGTATCTGTTGTTTCGACTTTCATGGTAAAGGCAATTGATATATACTTCGATAGATCCTGATTGTCATGCTACCCAGTTAGCAGCCTTTAATTCTATGAATATTCACCAGGCACAGTTTAGACCAGTTTTCGTACTCATCAAAATTTAGTATTGGCTTGGATAGGTCAATTGCAGCAAAATTAGACAAGGATGAGTCTTTTAATTTAACTGATGGCGTCAATAAACAAATTCTAAATACAATTCCAAAATGAACTTTACCGACATCGTCCGAATCATCATTTATAACGGCCACAATTTTTTTATTATACTCTGCTAAATAAAGTTCTTCATTTAATTCACGTTGCATTGCTTCTTCAATGCAAGCAATAGGATCTTTCGCATCGGAGCTATTAATATGCCCTCCTATTCCTATTGATAATAATTTCGCCAGTCTCTTCTCAGTAACCTCCACTGTCCGCTGGTAGGCGAAAAGCATATTTCTAAAAAAAATTATCCCATAAGGAATCACCTGTTTGTTGCTATAATCAGATTCTGCTGTTTCTCTGTCAATAAAAACAGATTCTTTCTTAATTATATCAATAAAGGGATGATATTTAAACTCAATACCATTAACTCCCCTTAGCGATTTGGCTTTTACGACCATTACCCTTTCTTTCTGTTTGAACTCATCCATATTTACGCCCTGAACCTAAACCTGGACAAAGTTTTCGTTTCCGTTAATGTCTTTCCTTAAAACCCTTTATATGTCTTATATCCACCTAATGGCAAGAGACCCAAAATCTATATACCGTCTATACAAGGAATGTTTAACGAAACTGGTAGGAATAGTTAGAAATGGGTTATAAAAAATAAAAAGGGGCCACAGACCGAAGTCTGTAACCCCTTGATTTAACTGGTGCGCCCGGCGTGATTCGAACACGCGACCTACGGATTCGTAGTCCGGCGCTCTATCCGGGCTGAGCTACGGGCGCGTCAGGATGAAATGTATTCGGCTTTTTAGCCGAAAGTACACT
>JAUQXK010000147.1 GCA_030834695.1 Desulfobacterales bacterium | reverse complement strand
CAGGCAGAGAGGGGCTGCGACTTCGTGAACGCTGCGCTCCGGGGCTGTCCGGACACGTATGAAGCGGGCTTGCTGCCGTACGCTGGGTCGTTGAAGGCATGGCGGCGGCGCCTTGCGGCGAAAACCCCGCCCAGCCTGCATCGAAAGATTCCGGAAATGAGCGTATTGAACGGGCGGTCTGGCGGTGTAGCAAGAACGCTGAGGGGCCGGGTCACTTCAGCTGGCGCAGAAAGTCGCCGACGACCTGATGGACCTTCTCCGAATCTTCGCCGAGCAGGATGCCGTGGCGGTTCATGCTGAAGAGGACGTATTTCTTGTCGCGGGAGCCGATCTTTTTAAAGATTTTTTCCGATCCGCGGGGGTCCACCACCGGGTCGTTGCTGGATTGGACCACCAGGGCGGGGACCTCGATGCCGCCCAGCCGGGGATCGAGATCGTCCATCAAGCGTTCGATCTCCCTCACGCCGGAAACCGGGTTGCGCGCATAGTTGATGTGGGGGTTCTCCGGCCGGTTCTCGACGAACTCCATCTTGGCGCCCGTGCGGCTGGCCCGGTCCATCAACCGGTTCCACATGTCCACCGCCGGTGCGAAGCGCGCATTGAAATCCCTCAGCCGCATCGGGGCCGATACGGCAAAAACGCCGGCCAGCGTTTCGACCCGGGCCGATAGATGCAGGGCGAGCCCCGCTCCGGTGGAGAACCCGCCCGCCACCACCCGCCGGCAGATGCCGGCCATAATGGCATATCCCCGGTCGACCGATCGCAGCCAGTCCTGGTAGCTGCGCTGCGCCAGGTCCTGGGGCGAGGTCCCGTGCCCCCGCAGGCGCGGCGCATACACCCAGAACCCGTGGCGCCCCAGGAAGGCAGCCAGTTCCCTGACTTCGAGCGGTGCGGCCATGTACCCGTGGCACAGAACGACCCCCAGCCGGTCGGAGTTCCCCTCCACGAGAAACGGCATGCCCACCTCCATCGCCTTGGATTCGCCCTCGACGTGGTATTGCCGGTAGTCCGCCCGGAATTCCTCCACGGCTTCACGCACGAGACGGTCGCGCACCTGCCGCCGGATCCAGAAGGCCGGCAAGACCGCCCAGCGGCGCGCGGCGCGCTGAAACGGCCGCAGCGGCTCGACCGCGTTGGCCATCACGTCGATCGGGTTTTCGATGCGCGCCCGGTGGAACCGGTAGGCCGAAGCAAAGGACTTGCGGTCGCGGATGTAGTGCCCGTCCCGCTTTTTCAGGTTGCCCTTCTCCACGGCCAGTCCGATGAAGTCCTTCACGATCCCCTGGCGGTCGTCGACCAGCAGATGGGTCTGATCGTCCGCCAGGGCCGCGTGAACCTGCAGCTCCGGCCGCCGGTGCAGCTCCGCCGCCAGCAGGAAGGCGCGCCGGCAGAGGTCGCGTGGATCGATGGCCGCATAGGGGCTCCGGCGGAGCAGCGTGGCGAACAGATGGTCATGGTTGATCGTGGTCATGCCGTAGATGGCGGCCATGTAACGCTGCATCAGCGCCACGGCTTCGCGGCGCAGGATCCGGCGGGAAGCGATGGGGTCGTCGAAATTCACCCGCTCCGACGAGCAGATGTCCCTGGCGACGGCCACCCGCTTGAGGCTTTCGGCGGCGGCCAGCGGCCGGCCGAAGCGGATGTCGATATCCACCCCCGAGAGCAGCATCGAACCCTCGGTCATGAGCTCTTCGACCAGCCGATCGGGGATCTCGTCCACCAGGCGCCGGGCGAGGTCGCTCAGGATGTTTTCGCGGGCTCGGACCGGGTAATAAGTGATGTTGACCGGAACGATGAAGGTGGATCGGTCCAGCACCCGCTCGAGCGATTCCAGGTTGAAAAGGCCCATCAGCCGGTCGCATTCGAGGGGCGCCGAGCGCGACAGGCAGCGCAGCCGCTCGCGGTAAAACTCGGCGCGGATGGCGAGCGTGGCCGCCCCGGTATGCGGCGGGCGCTTGCCGGCGGCCCAGGCGATCATGAAGCGGCCCTTCTCCATGACCTTCATGTTCTTCACCATGCCGCCTTCCGGGAAGATGATCCAGTTGGCCTCGCCGGTGAGCAGGGTCTTGATGATCAGCCGGTCGCGCTCCGGGTCCCCCGTGGAGACCGCACCGACCTGCTCGAGCAGGCGGCTGAACGGCCCCCGGAAGAACTCGGCATCCGCCAGCGACCACACCGGCAGGCGGGTCAGCTGGTGGATGACATAGGGCATCAGCAGGGTTTCGATGCGGGTGAAGTGATTGACGGCGAAAATGAGCGACCCGGCGGGGATGTTCGCCTGCCCGTGCAGGCGCAGGCGGGCCTTGGACAGATTCGAGAGGGCCTTGATCGCCAGGCCCGTGGTGCGGTAGGCGAATCGGTTCATGAGCTGAGTCGCAGACGGCGTCCCTCCATCTCGCTGCGGCGCGGTGGACCGTGGAAGCGCGCTTGCAATAACCAGTATAGATTAAAACCTCCGCCCGATCAATTTGCGCGAAGGAGCCGATACGACTGCCGCGGTTGACACCCCAGCGGATTCCATTTAGATTCTTCCATCGATCTCGATGGGGAGGCCTCACTTGTATTCCAAGATCCTCGTGCTGCGCTTTTCGGAAGACGTCGCCCAGAAACCGGTGGTCTGCCACCTGGCCCGGGACTTCGACCTGGTCTTCAACATCCTGAACGCCACCATTCTGCCGGGCCGGGAGGGCGTCATGGTCATGGAGCTCTCCGGCTCCAAGAAGAACTTCCGCGACGGGGTCGCCTTTCTGAAAAACAACGGCATCAAGGTCAAGAACGCCTCGCGCGAAGTCAAGCGCGTCCACGCGCGCTGCACGCACTGCGGCGCCTGCACGGCGGTTTGCCCGACCGGGGCGCTGTCGATCCGCCGGCCGGAGATGGAGGTCGTCTTCGACCAGGATAAATGCAGCATCTGCGAGCTGTGCGTCACCGCCTGCCCGCCGCGCGCCATGGAAGTCCGGCCGATCCGGAACGCGCTGATGGAATGAACCCGACGATCGCCGTTGCCGTCAGCGGCGGCGTGGATTCCCTGGTCGCCGCCCACCTTCTGAAAAAGACCGCGTCGAAGATTGTGGCGGTCCATTTCCGGACCGGCTTCGAGGCCGAACCCGCCGATCGCACCCGTGCGCGCATTCAGTCCATCGGCGACCAGCTGGATCTTCCGCTGCACGTGCTCGATCTGAGTGCTGCCTTCCGGCGGGAGGTGGTGGATTACTTTGCCGCCACCTACCTCGCCGGGCAAACACCCAACCCCTGCGCGGTGTGCAACCCGGCCATCAAGTTCGGGGCCCTGCTGCGCCGCGCGGAGGAGATCGGCGCCGCGTCCCTGGCAACCGGCCACTATGCCGGCGTGCGCCGGGATCCGTCCGGCCGCTGCCGCCTCTTCAAGGGCATCGACGTCCGGAAAGACCAGTCTTATTTTCTGGCCCGCCTGACGCAGGTCCAACTTGCCAAGGCGTGCTTTCCGCTGGCTGCGCTGACCAAGGACGCCGTGCGTGAAATCGCCGCGGCCGAAGGGTTTATCCCCGTCAATCCCGAGGAAAGCCAGGACGTCTGCTTCATCCGGACGGGCGCTTATCCGCAGTTCATCGCGGAGCTGACCGGCCGTCCGGCCGAAGCCGGACTCATCGAAACCACCGACGGCAACATCGTGGGGCGGCACCCCGGCCTGCACGCCTTCACGGTCGGCCAGCGCCGCGGCATCAATTGCCCGGCGGCCGAACCCTACTACGTCGTGCGCCTGGACCGCGAGCGCAACCGCCTGGTGGTGGGGCATAAAAACGAGATCCTGGCCGAACAGTGCCGGGTGGTGCAGATCAACTGGATCGCGCCGCCGCCCGCCGCTGCTTTGCGGGTGCGTGCGCGGGTGCGCTACCGCACGCCGGAAACCCCGGCGACCGTCGTCCCGATCGATGCGGACAGCGCCTGGCTGCGGTTCGACACGCCCCAGCCGGCGGTGACCCCCGGCCAGGCGGCGGTCTTCTACGACGACAGCGAAGTCTTGGGCGGGGGGTTCATTGTCAATTGATTCGAAGGGTTCACAAAAAAGCGACGAAACGCGTGGTAGAGCGAACCGCCCAGGAATCACGAATCGCAATGCGTAAATTCAAAATCATCACCCTCGGATGCAAGGTGAACCAGGCCGAGTCCGAGGCCATTGCCGGGCGGCTGGCCGAGGCGCAGTGGGCGCCGGCCGGTTCGAACGAAGCGGCCGACCTGTGCATCGTCAACACCTGCGCCGTGACCCAGCGGGCCGGCATGCAGTCCCGCCAGGCCGTCCGTCGGGCGATTCAGGGCCACCCCACGGCCTGCGTGGCGGTGACCGGCTGCTATGCCCAGACCGACCCCCAGGCCCTCGAAAAGATCAAGGGCATAGCCTGCCTCATCGATCAGAAGGACAAGCTGCGGCTGCCGGAAATTCTGTCCGCCTGCAGCGGTGCGGAATGTTCCCTGCGGGAGAGGCTTCCAGCCTCGATGGCATCGCGGCAGGATGCCGCTCCCACTGAAATTGCCGGGCCGGCGGCCTCATTCCTTTCCCCTCCTTTGGCAAAGGGGGTCGGGGGGATTTTAGAATCGGCCGGTTGCGGTGTTTCGGAAAACTCGGTGTTGACCCCGGTCCTGTCGGCGGCCGGAGCCCGCACCCGGCCCTTCCTCAAGATCCAGGACGGCTGCGACGCGTTCTGCTCCTACTGCATCGTGCCCTACGCCCGCGGCCCCTGCCGCAGCGCGGCTTTCCAGGCGGTGCTCGACGGCGTCTCCCGGCTCGCGGACCAGGGCTTTCAGGAAGTCGTGCTGACCGGCATTCACCTGGGCGCCTACGGCAAAGACCTCGAACTGCGGAGAAATCTCGCCGAGCTGCTGCACGCGATTCTGCAGCGGCCCGACGCCGTCCGGATCCGGCTCAGCTCCATCGAGCCCTTGGAGCTGACCGACGCGATCATCGACCTGGCGGCGGGCTCCGAACGCATCTGCCGCCACTTTCACGTCCCGCTGCAAAGCGGCGACGCGCAGGTCTTGAAGCGCATGGGCCGGCCCTACTCGCCCGAGCTCTTCAGCGACCGCATCGCGCAGATCCACCGACGCCTGCCGGAGGCGGCTGTCGGCGCGGACGTGCTGGTCGGATTCCCCGGTGAAACCGATGCGGCCTTCGAAGCCACCTACGCCCTCGTCGAGGCCCTGCCGCTGACCTATCTGCATGTCTTTCCGTTCTCGGCGCGCCCCGGCACCGCCGCCTTCGGCTTCAGCGACCGCGTTCCGGCGGAGCATATCCGCACGCGCTGCAGCCGCCTGCGCCAGCTGGGCAGCCGCAAGCGGCTCGCCTTCCACCGCCGGTTCATCGGCCGGCCGGTCCAGGTGCTCACCGAAGGCCGGCGCGATCCGCAGACAGGCCTGCTGAAGGGGGTCTCCTCCAACTACCTGCCGGTCCTGTTCGAAGGCGGGGACGAGCGCATGCACCGGACGGTCGCGGTATGCATCTCCGGCGCCGACGCCGTCCGATTGCGCGGATGTCCGACGGACTGAAGGATTATCGTTCTTGCGGCAATCCATCCGCGCATCTTGAGCCGAGGTCAGTCGGAGGGGGGTATTCGCCGCAGGGCGCCGCCGCCAATTTTTCAGGTGATCCTGCCACGCCCCCAAACCGTCTAGAGGAACTGCAGACAGGCAGAGAGGATCAGCGGCTTCGTGAAAGTTTTATTCCGGGGCTGTCCGGACACGTATGAAGCGGGCTTGCTGCCGTACGCTGGTTCGTTGAATGCATGGCGGCGGCGCCCTGCGGCGAATACCCCCCTCCGACTGTTCGGAAGGCCATCGAATTATACAAATTTCTCATTTTCTATTGACAACCTCTCGACGCTTCACTTATTAGATTCCTCATCAAAAATTTTATAAAATTTTATACGAATCGTGATAGCTTCGTAAAACGTCATCCGAATCGATGACTTCGTAAAGAAGCCAAAATCAAGGCGCGCGAATCTTGCGCCGCGAGGCGTATCCCGCCTGCGGCGGGACCGCAGCGGCGACGCGATGACGCGCAACGCAGATATTGGACTGTTTACGAAGTCATTAAAGGGATGTGCCCTTGAAAGCCGCCAGCACCCTTTCCGACAAAGCCTACCGCCAGATCAAGAACATGTTCCTCACCGACCAACTGGTGAGCGGCCAGAAACTTCCCTATCAGGACCTGGCCCGGCGCCTGGGGATGAGCCAGACCCCGGTCATCATGGCCCTGGTGCGCCTGGAATATGAAGGGTTGGTGCGCTCCGAGGCCAACAAGGGCTTCTTCGTCCCGGCCATCGACCTGAACGAGGCGCGCGAGCTCTACGAGGTGCGCATCCTGCTGGAGGTCTTCCTGGTTCCGGCGGTCCTCGAGAATCTGGATGACAAGCGCCTGGCCGAGATCCGCGCGCTGCGCGACGCCCATCGCAAGATCCGGGGAGAAGTCTACAAGCGCGAACGGCTGCTGCGCGACGCCCACTTCCACCTGGGCCTGGCCGCGGTCAGCGGCAATCAGGTGGTCGTTCAGATTCTCGCGCGGGTCTTCGACCTGCTCTATCTGCGCTACAAACCCGAGATCCTCTCCCCTCAGCGCCAGGAAGAAGCCGAGGTGGAGCACCAGGCCGTCTTCGAGGCCCTGCAGGCCCGCGACGGGGCGCTGACGGCTCGCCGCCTGCGCGAACACCTTGTCCGCGGCAAGGACCGCATCCTCACCGGCCTGCACGCGGAAGAGCAGCAGCGGCAGGGCATGCTGCAGCGCGAAACCGCGGGCCTGGCCCTGGAGAGCGTTCTGCCCCCGCTCCGCAGCACCGGGGAAAAACGCCGGTCAATCCGGTAGTCCTGGCGGGGCCTTTTCGGGTTTGGCTTCGGCGGATCCGCCGGCCAATTCGGCGCAAGGCGCGGCTTCACCGGCCATCGCTGAGCAGCGGGTTTCATTGATGTGGGAGCGGCTTCCCGGCCGCGATTTTCGTCACCAAACCATAGGAGGAGGTACGCGATGAAAAGAGGATTCGGATGGGTTGGACTGGTTGCCGCCGTGGCGGTTCTGCTCTCTGCGCCCCTTGCGCAGTCGGCCGATCAGCAGTTCGTGCGCATGTTTTCCGGCCCCGAGGGCGGCTCATGGTATCCCTTGGGGGCGGCCATGATGTCCGTTCTGGAAAAAAAGATCCCCGGCATCAGCACCAGCAACGGACCCGGCGGCGGCGTGGGCAACATCAAGGCCGTGCACACCAAGCGGGCCGACCTGGGCTGGACCTACACCCACACCTCCTACGCGGCCATCCAGGGCCTGCATCCCTTCGATAAAAAATACGACAACATCCGCCATCTCATGTCGCTCTACCCCGGCGTGTTCCAGATGGCCGTACGCCGCGACAGCAACCTGAAGACGCCGGCGGACTTCAAGGACAAGCGCATCGTCCCCGGGGTGACCGGGTTCACCGGGACCGTCATTGCCGAGCAGATCCTGCAGGCCTACGGCCTGTCCTTCGACAGCATCAAGAAGAGCGGCGGGACCGTGACCTTCGTGGGCTACGCCGATTCGGCCGAGCTCTTCAAGGACGGCCACAACGACGTCTACATGGCCGTGACCGCCCTGCCCCAGGCCACCATCATCGACCTCAACTTCCAGCCCGGCATCCGCCTGGTCGGCCTGGACGAGGCCCACATGAAGAAGCTGCTGGAGATCGAGCCCGGCCTGATGGCCTACACCGTGCCGCCCGGCACCTACGAGGGCAACAACGAGCCGGTCGTCACCCCGGCGACCGTGACCCAGATCGTGGCGAGCAAGGAAATGTCCGATGAAATGGCCTACAAGATCGTCAAGACCCTGTACGACTCCTGGCCCGAACTGGCCCAGGTGAAGAAGAAGGACATCGAGGACTCCAAGCCGGAGCTGGCCCTGCTGGGCAACCGCATCGAGGTGCACCCCGGCGCTCTCAAGTACTACAAGGAAAAGGGTTATGTGAAGTAGACCGAAAGCCGGGGCCCGGCTCCGGCCGGGTCCCGGCGTGTTTGCGCGCACCGGCGCACTAATTAAGGGTCTCATAATTGTCTTTACGTCGTCATGCCATTCCGGCCGGCTGTTAGCCGGAATCCAGTGAATTCAGATCGTTCTGGATGCCCCCGTATCGTGGTCCGGGGCAGGCTTATCACGCCTGCCCCGGAGATCATTGATCCGGGGTCCGGCATGACGGTATTATTTTGAGGCGATTAATATCTCGAGAGGAGGCAGGACGTTGGCATCAGAAAAAAAACTGGTCTACCATGAGCAGAAGTCCCAAAGCATACTGGAGTGGCTGCTCCAGCAGCCCGGCGGCCTATTCCGCTATCCGCTGGAGCTGGCGGTCTGCCTGCTGGCGATCAGCCTGAGCCTTTATCACTTTTATGTGGCGTTCTCGGGTGCGCTGGAGGCCCACTCCTTCCGGTCCACGCACCTGGCCTTCATCCTGGTGCTGTGCTTCCTGCTCAGACCCCTGGGCCGCAAGAAGTGGACGGACCCCAAAAACGCCTGGTTCGCCGTCGATCTCGTGCTCATCGCCCTGGTGATCGTCATTCAGATCTACGTGATCTGGGACATCGAAAAATTCATCCTGCGCCAAGGCGATCTCAACGACTGGGACTACTGGTTCGGCACCACCCTCATTTTCCTGCTCCTGGAGGCCACCCGCCGCGCGGTGGGCTGGGCCATGGTGATCATCTCCGGAGTTTTTTTGGTGCACACGGCCTTTTCCAACTGGTTTCCCGGCCCTTTTTACGGCCCGCCCTCTTCCTGGTTCACCATCCTGGACTACCAGTTCATGGCCGAGAACGGGATCTTCGGCATTCCCATCATGGCCATGGCCACCTACATCTTCATGTTCATGCTCTTCGGGGCCTTCCTGGTGCGCTCGGGTGCGGGCCGCTTCTTCATCAACGTGGCGGTGGCGCTGACCGGCGCCCGCGTGGGCGGGCCGGCCAAGGCCGCGGTGGTCAGCTCGTGTCTGATGGGCACGGTCTCCGGTTCGGCGGTGGCCAACGTGGTCACCACCGGCACCTTCACCATCCCGCTCATGAAGAGCATGGGATACCGGCCGCCATTTGCCGGCGCAGTGGAGGCCTGCGCCTCCTCGGGCGGGCAGATCATGCCGCCGGTCATGGGTGCGGCGGCCTTCATCATCGCCGAGTTCCTCAACAAGCCTTACCTGGACGTGGCCCTGTCCTCCCTGTGGCCGGCGGTGATGTATTTCTTCACCATCTACGTGATGGTGCACTTCGAGGCGCGCAAGACCGGAATGTCCCGCCTGACCCCCGACCAGCTGCCCGACCTCAAGGATGAAATGCGGCGCGGCGGCCATCTGTTCCTGGCCATCGGCATCATCGTCGTGCTGATGATCCTGGGCTATACACCCATGTTCGCCGCTTTCTGGGCCATCATGGGCACCATCGCGCTCTCCTTCCTGCGCAAGGAAACGCGCATGAGCGCGGTCGACATGCTGAGCGCGCTGGAGGAAGGTGCCCGCGAAGCGGTCAGCGTGTCGGTCGCCTGCGCCTGCGCGGGCATCATCATCGGCTGCGTCTTCGTCTCCGGCCTGGGGCTGAAGCTGACCACCATTCTGGTCTCTGCCGCCGGCGGCCAGCTCTGGCTGCTCCTGGTGCTGACCGCGATCGTGGCCATGATCCTGGGCATGGGGCTGACCACCACCGCGGTCTACATCACGCTCGCGGCCCTGGTCATCCCGGCCATCGAGAAGATGGGCGTGGAGCCCATCGCGGCGCACCTCTTCGCCTTCTACTTCGGTCTGGTCTCGGCCATCACGCCGCCGGTGGCCCTGGCCTCCTTCGCCGCGGCCGGCATTGCCGGCTCCAACCCCATGATCACCGGCTACATCTCCATGCGGCTGGGCATCAGCAAGTACATCCTGCCGTTCTGCTTCGTCTACAACCCGGGCATGCTTTTCGTGGGCTCCTGGCCGCAGATCGTCAGCGGCATCCTCTCGGGATTCTTAGGCCTGTATGCGCTGACCATTTCCTCCGAGGGGTGGATGCTGGAAAGGGTGGGCTGGCCCGTCCGGATCGCGTGCGCGGCTGCGGCGGCCTTGATGTTCCACCCGGACATATGGACGAGTGTCCTGGGCTTTGTGATCCTGATCGCTGCCACCTCGCCGCACGTAGTCAAGGTGGGCAAACAGCGGAGGGCAGAGGGCATATTGAAGAAGAAAATGGAGGTGGCGGCATGAACTGGCTGCAGTGGATTCCCCTGATCGCGACCCTGGCGCTGATCTACCTTCTGCGCTGGCTGCACATCGGCATCACGAATTTCAAGGTCTTCGTGCTCGTCATCCTGGTCTGGACGCTGCTGTTGATCCTTTTCTACCATCGCACGCGCGCCAGCCGGGACCGGGATCGGAAGGGCGGCGAGGCTCTGGAAGCCGGCATGGCCTCGGACGACTGATGCAAACCATCTCCATCCTGGGCGCCGGCACCATGGGCCACGGCATCGCGCAGGTCTTCGCCGTCCATGGTCACCCGGTGCGTCTCTACGATCCGTCGGCCGCGGCCCTCGAGGCAGCCCCGCAGCGCATCCGGCGGGGCCTGGAGCCGTTTTTAAAGCTGGGCCTGCACACCCCGCAGGAGAGCGAGCGCTGCCTGGAGAACCTCACGCTCTGCACCGGGCTGGAAGACGCCTGCCGCGGCGCCCGGGTGGTGATCGAGGCCGCGCCCGAGAACCTCGGGCTCAAACAGGGGCTCCTGGCCCGGGCCCAGGCCGCAGCCGAAACCGATGCGCTCCTGTGCAGCAACAGCTCGGCCCTTTCCGTCACGGCCATGGCCCGCGGCCTGGGAAGGCCCGACCGCCTGGTGGGCGCCCACTTCTGGAACCCGGCCCCGGTCATCCCGTGTGTCGAGATCGTGCGCGGCGAAAAAACGAGCGACCGGAGCGTGGACGAGGCCTGGGCGCTCGTCGCGGCGGCCGGCAAGGAGCCCGTGCTGGTGCGCCGTGAGGTGCCGGGTTTCCTCGGCAACCGCCTGCAGCACGCCCTGCAGCGCGAAGCCTTGTACCTGGTGGAGCAGGGCATCGCCAGCCCCGAGGACGTCGACCGCGTCGTCAAGTACGGCTTCGGCCTGCGCTACGCCCTGATGGGCCCGCTCGAGCGCGCCGACCTGGGCGGGCTGGACGTGACCTACGCCGTGCAGCAGACCGTGCTTTCCGACCTGGACAACCGCACGACGCCCTCGGACCTGCTGCGCCGCCGGGTCCTGGCCGGCGAGCTCGGCGCCAAATCCGGCCGGGGCTTCTACGAATGGGCGCCGGAGAAGAAAGAACGCCTGCAGGGCCGGCGCGACCTGGCCCTGCTATCCATCATCCGGCTCGCCCGCGGGCTGGACACGGAACAGGAACCATCCAAATGAATGACCGCATAGATGCGAAGAGCAAGCTGATGACCGCCGCCGAAGCCGTGCGGCGCTTTGTCAAGGACGGGGACATGATCGCCCTGGGCGGGTTCACGGTCAGCCGCAACGTCATGGTGATCGCGCGCGAGATCATCCGCCAGGGCCGCCGCGACCTGCACCTGGTGATGCACTCGCACGGCCAGGCCATGGACATCCTGGTCGGCGCCGGCGCGGTCAGCCGGCTCGAGCTCGCCTACGGCGGCACCGGCCGGTTCGCGCCCACCGGGATCCGCTTCCGCAAGGCGGTGCAGTCCGGCCAGGTGCAGGTGGAGGACTACTCCAACTTCCACATGAGCCTGCGGTTTCTGGCCGGGGCCCTGAACCTGCCCTTCATGCCCAGCCGCTCGGGGTTCGAAACCGACGTGCTCGGCCAACAGGGCTTCGGCCCGGAGCTGCGCGGCCGCGGCAAGATCCCGCCTTACAAGGCGGTCGTCTCCTCGAACCCGTTCAACCCGGACCCGGAGCCGGTCGTGCTGCTGCCCGCCCTCACGCCCGACGTGGCCCTCATCCACGCCCAGTGCGTGGGCGAGGACGGCACCGTGCGCATCAAGGGGCTCACCTTCCTCGACATCGAACAGGCCAAGGCCGCCAGCCGCGTCATCGTCACCTGCGAGGAAGTGGTGCCCGCCGCGTTTCTGCGCCAGGACCCGGACCAGAACTCGCTGCCGCCCTTCCTGGTGGACGCGGTGGTGCCGGCGCCCTTCGGAGCCCATCCGACGGCCTGCCACTTCTTCTACGACTACGACCCGCGCCACCTGAACATGTACCGGCAGGTGGCCGGCGATGACGACCGCTTCCGCAAGTACCTCGACGAATGGGTCTACGCGGTGGACGACCAGGAGGCCTATCTGGCCAAGGTCGGGGCCGTCGATCTGATGCGCGTCAAGGCCAACTCCAACCTGGGCTACGCGCCCGGGCTGGACCGCCGCTGAGCAAGGAGGTGCCGCATGGCTCGAGCTTATACGGACAAGGAAATGATGGCGCTGACCGCCGGGCGCTTCGTCAGCAACGGCGACGTGCTCTTCGCCGGCACCGGCCTGTCCATGCTGGCCGCCACCGTGGCCAAGCGCATCCACGCGCCCCAGGCCGTGGTCTTCTTCGAGACCGGCGGCATCGACCCGGCCCTGGCCGAGCTGCCGCTGGCCGTGGCCGACCCCCGCGTCATGACCGGCACCTGCATGAACTCCGGCCTGATCGACGCGTTCTCGCTCCTGGTGCACCGCCGCCTGCGCACCATCGCCTTCCTGGGCGCGGCCCAGATCGATCCCTACGGCAACATCAACTCCACCTGCCTGGGAGACTACCGGCGGCCCCGCGTGCGCTTTCCCGGCTGCGGCGGCGCCTGCGACGCGGCCAGCCAGGCCTTCGGGGTGATCATCTTCATGCAGCAGGAAAAGAAGCGCTTCGTGGAAAAAGTGGACTATCTCTCCAGCGTGGGCTGGCTGCGGGGCGGGGACTCGCGGCAGCGCGCCGGCTACGCGCGCGGCGGCCCCATGGCCGTGGTGACCAATCTGGGGGTCATGAAATTCGAAGAGGAGAGCAAGCGCATGTATCTCTCCGAGTACTACCCGGGCGTCACGGCCGCACAGGTGGTTGGGGACACCGGATTCGAACTGGACGTGTCGCGCGCGAAGGAGTCCGTTCCCCCCAGCGCGGAGGAGCTCCGGATCCTGCGCCAGGACGTGGACCCCCAGCGGCTCATCCTGGGGCCCGTGGCGGCATAAGAGAAAGTGCCTAAAGTTCAATCGCTCGCCCCCTTTGGCAAAGGGGGCGGGGGGATTTTAGAATCGGCTTCCTTGAAAGTCATCTGAATCGATGACTTCGTAAAGAGGCCAAGATCAAGGCGCGCGAGTCTCGTGCCGCGAGGCGTACTTTTCGTACGCCGCAGCGGCAGCGGGATGAAGCGCAACGCAGAGATTGGACTATTTACAAAGTCATCCAGGAGGAGCGGATATGCAGAACGTGTTGATCGCAGCCGGCGCGCGCACGCCGATCGGCCGCTACGGCGGCTCCCTGCGCGAGGTCCCGGTGCACGAGTTGGGAGCGGTGGTGCTCGATGCGGCGGTGCAGCGCGCCGGGATCGAGCCGGGGCAGGTGGACGACGTCATCGTGGGCCAGTCCTACCAGAACGGCGAATGCGCCAATGCCGGGCGCTTCGCGCTCCTGGCGGCCGGCTGGCCGGAGTCGGTCCCGGCGCTCACCCTGGACCGGCGCTGCTGCTCCGGGGTCGACGCCGTGCTCTTCGGCGTCATGAAGATCCAGACCGGAAACGCCGAGGTGGTGGTGGCCGGCGGCATGGAGTCCATGAGCCGCGCCGAACTCTACCTGCCGGGCGACATCAAGTGGGGGCTGGGCGGCCGGGTCGATCCCAAGTGGGGCTTCATGCCGGGCGGCCACGGCGCGCTCGCCATGTGGGGCATCCCCTTCTACGACCGCATCCAGCGCGCGCGGGTCATGAGCCAGCCCATCAGCCGCTACGGCGAGCTCAACTCCATGATGTCCTGGGCCGAGAACGCGGCCCGGGCCGAGGGCATCACCCGCCAGGCCGCGGACGAGTGGTCGGCGCGCTCGCACGCCCGGGCCGTCGCGGCCCAGGGCGAGGGCCGCTTTGCCGCGGAGATCGTCCCCGTGCCGCTGCCGGCTAAAAAGGGCGAGGCGGCACTGTTCGCGGTCGACGAAACCCCGCGGCCGGACACCACCGTGGAGAAGCTCGCCAGGCTCAAGCCGGTCTATCCGGACGGGGTCTGCACGGCCGGCAACTCCTCCAGCGAGAACGACGGCGCCGCGGCCCTGGTGCTGGTTTCCGAGAGCAAGGCCCGCGCCATGGGCTTGAAAGTCCTGGCGCGCTTCGTCGCGGGAGCGCATGCGGCCTGCGACCCGACCCTCACCTACCCGGCCGTGGACACGGCCGTGAAGAAGGCGCTCGCCAAGGCGAACCTCGGCATCGCGGACATCGACCTCTTCGAGATTCAGGAGGCCTTTGCCGTGCAGATGCTCGCCGACGCCAAGCTGATGGGGATCCGGCCGGAGGACTACGACCGCAGGATCAACGTCAACGGCTCGGGCATCAGCCTGGGGCATCCCATCGGCGCCACCGGCGTCATGCGGCTCGTCACCCTGCTCAACCAGATGGAGCGCCAGGGCGCCCGCCGGGGGCTCATCACCATCTGCGGCGGCGGCGGCCAGGGCATCGCGGCCGTCTTCGAGCGCGTCTGATGCCGGTCGACCCGTTGTTATTGCGCCGGCAACAAACAGATTCGACTTGAGCCGAGGTTCGCGGGGCCGATGAGTGATATGGCCGCATTGAACATATTTTATTGCCGGAGTAATAAACCGTGGATGGAGCGATCGACCCGACATGAGCGCAATCCCTATTGATATTGACGTATCCGAGGAGTTCCGGCTGCTGCACGCCAAGATCAGCGGCTTTGTGCGGACGTCCCTCGATCCCATTTCCCTGCAGGTGGACACAGAGGAGCGCATCCCGGAAGAGACCGTCGAAGCCATCCGCCGGCTCGGCCTGTTCGGCATGCCGGTTCCCAAGGCCTACGGCGGGCTCGGGCTGACGACCGTCGAGGAGATGCTCGTCTACGAAGAGCTCACCCAGACCAACGCCTGCTACCGCTCCCGGATCGGCACCAGCAACGGGATCGGGTCCATGGGGATCGTCTACGACGGCACCGAGGATCAGAAGCGCACCTATCTGCCGCGCATCGCCTCCGGCGAGTACACCACCGCCTTCGCGCTGACCGAGCCGGATGCCGGCTCGGATGCGGCCAACATCAGCGCCTCGGCCGTTCTCGAAGGCGACCATTGGGTCCTGAACGGGAACAAGGTGTTCATCACCAACGCGGACCAGGCCCGGCTCTTCACCGTGATCGCCTTGACCGACGAGACCAAGCGCGCCAGCGGCGGGGTCACCGCCTTCATCGTGGAGCGGGGGATGCCCGGGTTCACGGTGGGGGCGGCGGACGTCAAGATGGGGCTGAAGGGCTCGCACACCCACGAGTTGGTCTTCAAGGACTGCCGGGTCCCCCGGGACAACGTGATCGGCGGCATGGAGCGGGTCGGCCAGGGCTTCCGCACCGCGATGAAGGTGCTCGACAAGGGCCGTCTGTCCATGGGGGCCTGCGCCCTCGGTGCCTCCCGTAAAGTCATGCAGCTGTGCAGCGAGCACCTGAAACGGAAGCTCTCCTCCGGCCGGCCCAGGGAGAGCCTGCAGGCCGACCAGTTCGCGCTGGCCGACATGGCCATTCAAACCTACGCCGCCCGGCAGATGCTCTACCACACGGCCCGGCTGCGGGACCAGGGCAACACCGTCACGCAGGAGGCCTCCATGGTGAAGGTCTTCTGCACCGAAATGGCGAGCCGGATCGCCGATGCGGCCCTGGACATCCTGGAAGAGGACGGCTGCCTGACCGCCAACCAGGTCGAGATGGTCCTGCGCGACGTCCGGCTCTACCGCCTCTACGAAGGCACGAGCGAAATTCAGCGCATCATCATCGCCAGGAGCCTGGTGAAATAGGAAGCTGTTGTTGAGACGCCGAACGAATATGTCGAATGGCGGCGGCTATCGTACAGGCGGGGTGAGGAATTCGCCGCAGGGCGCCGCCGCCAATTTTTCAGGTGATCCTGCCACGCCCCCAAGCCGCCTAGAGGAACTGCGGACAGGCAGAGAAGATAAACGGCTTCGTGAAAGTTTAACTCCGGGGCTGTCCGGACACGTATGAAGCGGGCTTGCTGCCGTACGCTGGGCCGTTGAATGCATGGCGGCGGCGCCCTGCGGCGAATTCCTCACCCCGCCTTCTATGCTGGCACTGGAATGCGCCCAATCTATCACAGGAGAACCGCTGTGACCGTTGAACTGGACAAATCCCACCTTCAGATCCAGAAGGCCGTGAGAGACTTCGTCAAAGGCGAATTCAAAAAGGAAGTCATCGAAGAGCTGGTCGAAGGGAACGCCTTTCCCGAAGCGATCTGGAAAAAGGCCGCCGAGTTGGGATTCATCGGGATCCATTTTCCGGAAGCGTATGCGGGCGCCGGGCTGGGCGTGTTGGAAAATGCCTTGATCGCGGAGGAGTTGTGCCGGGGGGATTCCTCGGTGGGCTGCTGCCTGGGCCGGGCCGGCTACGGCGCGGAGCTGCTGCTGCGTTTCGGGACGGAGCCCCAGAAGGCGGCCTGGCTGCCGAAAGTGGCCGATGGGTCCGTGCTCTGCGCCGCCGCCTTCACCGAGCCCGGGTTGGGAAACGACATCGCCCGGTCTCGAACCACTGCCGTGAAGGCCGGCGACGGCTGGGTCATCAACGGCACCAAGAGCTTCGTCGTCAATGCCGGGCCGCAGGCGGGCTGCTGCATCGTCCTGGCCCGCACGGATGCGGAAGCGGCCGAGCCGTCGCGGGGGCTCAGCACCTTCCTGGTGGAATCCGACCGCGCAGGCGTTCGGGTTGCCGACGTCGGCAAGAAGCTGGGCTGCCGGCTGATGCCGATCGGCGAGGTCTGCTTCGACCAGGTCCGCGTCCCGCTCGACCACTTGGTCGGAGGGGAGAATCGGGGCTATGATCAGGTCGCGTCGTTCTTGAACGAGAGCCGGATCCTCGCCGCGGCCCAGGCGCTCGGGATGGCGCAGGGCGCCTTCGAGCGGTCCTTCGCCTACGTCAAACAGCGCGAGCAGTTCGGGACCAAGATCATCGATTTCCAGGTCACGCGCCACAAGGTGGCGGAGATGGCCACCAAGATCGAAGCCGCGCGCCTTTTGACCTACCAGGCGGCCCGGAGCTTCGACGCCAAGAAGGGGAAGAGCGACGCCCGGCTGAGCGCCATGGCCAAGCTCTACGCCGGCCGGACCGCCGTCGAGGTGTGCGACGAGGCCATCCAGCTGCTGGGCGGCTACGGCTACATCCAGGACTATGAAGTCGAGCGCTTCTTCCGGGACGCCAAGATGATCGAACTCTTCGACGGCTCGCGCGGGACCCAGAAGAACGCCATCGCCGACGACCTGGTGAAACGGGGAATGCGGTAATAGTTGCCGAAGCGATTAAATCCGCGCAGCGCTGGTATTTCACGCAAAGCCGGGGCGGGGTTTCGGCCGCAGGGCGCCGCCGCCAATTTTTCAAGTGGTCCTGCCACGCCCCCAAGCCGTATAGAGGAACTGCGGACAGGCAGAGAGGGGCTGCGGCTTCGTGAACGCTGCGCTCCGGGGCTGTCCGGACACGTATGAAGCGGGCTTGCTGCCGTACGCTGGGTCGTTAAAGGCATGGCGGCGGCGCCCTGCGGCCGAAACCCCGCCCCGGCTAAAACCAGCTGAAGGTGCACCTGCGGTTTGCTGAGGCGTTATCAATCAACTGCCAGACCAGGAAGAACGCATGCCAAACGAACCATCTTATCCAAGCCTGATCACTCCCTTTGACGGCCATGCCCCGGCCATCGACCCGGAGGCCTGGGTCGACGTCTCGGCCCGGATCATCGGCCGGGTGGTGCTGGCGGCCGGCGTCACGGTCTGGCCCGGTGCGGTGCTGCGGGCCGACGACGAGGAGATCCGCATCGGACGTGGCAGCGCCCTGCTCGACCTCTGTCTCCTGGAGGCTCCCAAGGGCCACCCGGTCATCGTGGAGCCGGGGGCCCTGGTCAGCCACCAGGCCTGCCTGCACGGCGCGGTGGTCCGGGCCGGCGCCCTGGTGGGCATCGGCGCGACCGTGCTGGACGGCGCCGAGGTGGGGGAAGGCGCCCTCATCGGCGCCGGCGCGGTGGTGCCGCCGCGCATGCGCGTGCCGGCCGGGGTGCTGGTGCTGGGGACCCCGGCCAAAGTGGTCCGAGAGCTGTCGCCGGCCGAGCGCGACCTGGTCACCCACCAGCTCGCCGACCTGGCAGCCAAGGCCGCCGTCTACCGCCGTGGGTGATGCCCCGCCCTGGGCACCCCTGCTCCCCCTTTGCCAAAAGGGGCCGGGGGGATTTCTCTTCAATGATCAAGGAGCTGACCGCATGCCGAAGAAGACCCGTTCGATGGTGCTCGAGGATGTCCGCCGCCTGTCCTTTCATGAGTTCGATGTCCCCGAGACCGGGAAAGAGGACGGCCTGCTCAAGGTCGAGATGTGCGGCGTGTGCGGGTCGGACGTTGGCATCTACACCGGCAAGGCCACCCGGATCCTGCCCTACCTGCCGCTCATAATGGGCCACGAGATCCTGGGCCGCATCGAAGCCATGGGGCCGACCGCCTGCCGGCGCCACGGCGTCAAGGTCGGCGACCGGGTCGTGGTCGAGTTCGCCTTCGGCTGCGGCCACTGCGCCCCCTGCCTGAGCGGCCGGTATGTCTTCTGCGAAAAGTCGGGCCGCTACGGCACCTATGTGTCCTGCAAGACCCCGCCGCATCTCTGGGGGGCCTACGGCGAATACCTCTACCTGCCGCCGCGCGCCATGATCCACAAGGTCCGCGAGGACGTCCCGGCGGAGGCGGCCGTCTTGATCTGCGCCGTGATGGGCAACGCCGTGCGCTGGCTGCGGCAGGTGGGCGGGGTTTCCATCGGCCAGACCGTGGTCATCGAAGGGCCCGGCCAGCAGGGCCTGGCCGG
>JAUQXK010000020.1 GCA_030834695.1 Desulfobacterales bacterium | reverse complement strand
GAAGATGGTTTTATATCCTTAAACAGTTTACTTTTCAATGGGTAGACTACTCTTTACTGCACCCGTTGTGATTTTGCATAGCGTGCCTGTGGCGAAACTTCGGGGGAGTGCTATGGATGTTGGGTTTCCCTGATCAACACCAGCAGAATGAACGGCGAGGGATTAATTTCCGTGCACGTAACAAATTGAATCAATCGCTTCACCATGACCCCTGTCCGGTCGGATTCATCCCTTATCGAGCCCCTTCATTTCCAGCTCCGCCGTCCAAATTAATGATGAGTCAGCAGGATGTGGCGGCGAGGCCGATGGCATTCTTTCCCTTCCCCTTGATGGCGAACAGAGCCCGATCGGCGGCAGCCAGCAGTTCCGTTACGTCTTCGGCATGGTCTGGGAAAGCGCCGATGCCGAAACTGGCGCGAAGCTTTACGTCCAGACCCTGGTCATGCAGATAGAGAGCATGGCTCATTGCGGCTCGGATAAAATCAGCTGTTTCCACTGCTTGGGATGGATTCGAGCCGGGAAGCACTATGACGAATTCATCCCCGGCATAGGCGACCGCGTAAGACGGCTCACTGATCGAATTGCGGATGGTGGCCGCCACCTCTTGGATCGCCCGACTGCCGTTCAGGTGCCCGTGGGCGTCCACCACCTGCTTGAAGTTGTCGAGGTCCATGAATACGAGCGACAGGGGTGCGCCTTCCGCCTTGCATGTTCCGATCAGTTCGGAAAGGGACTTGTAAAGATAACGTCTGTTGTAGAGCCCGGTCAAATTGTCCCGGAGGGCCTGTTCGCGAAATTTTTGTTCGCTGATCCTCAGAGCTTCCTCGGCGCGCTTGCGTTCGCTGATGTCCACCAGCGAAATGACAATCCGGGCAAAGGTGTCCTCATGGCCCGTGACGATCAGGGCCTTGATCAGCACATTCTTCCGGTTGCCCTTTACGGTGAAAAGAACCCGCTCCCTTTCGTGAGAGATATCGCCGGCAGCGATCATCAGAAGGACTTCATGCGCCATCCGCAGGAATTCACCTGCGTCCTTGGGGTATAGATCGGTCTTCAGCTGATCCGGATGATCCGCCTCCAGCAACCTTAGAAAGGCATCGTTGAACGCCACGGTTTGGATCATGCCCATGCAATGCGTCGCCTCATGGGGGTTTTTCTGCAAATAGTCGCTGAAGTCGGCGATCCCCGATCCGCGCAGTTGCTCAAGATAGGACTTGAGCCGCGAGGCGTCTCTTTCGATGAGGGCAATGGGCGAATATTGGAAAAGCAGGCGGTATCTCTCCCCGCTCTCTCGGACCATCTCTTCCGCCGTTATCTGATGGGTGATATCCTCAAGAAACAGCAAGACTTCCCTTACAGCGCCGATCTCGTCAACCACGGGGCTGAAGAAGAACTTCAGATGGCATTTTCCGTCATGCTGGGCGACACATGCGTGTTGAGAAACAATCGGCGCTTTCATTTTGATGCATTGCTGAAACTCGTCGACAACCCCGGCTTCTGCCAGCGACTTGATTTCGAATAATTTAACGGAAGCGGGGTCTTGGCCGGTGGGCCATGGAATCATCTCTTGTATTTTGCGGTTTGATCCGGTTATCCGGCCCTTGGTGTCGGCAGCAAGAATCCCAAAAGGAGCGCTGTCGCCCAGGAGACGATTCCGGCGCTCCAAATTCCGCAATGCTTCTTCGGCCTCGCTCAGCTGCCGGCGCAATGCCTCCACCTCGGATTTAAGCGGCTCCCTGGTTTGATATTCGCTCGTCACGATCCGACCTCCTAAAGGCAGAAATGCTCTACATCGAGGGCCTCGGCAGCCCCTCGCGGATTTTTTTTGAGAAATCCGGGTCGCCCCCGACAGCGCGTGCTTTCGGATTGATGTGGCTCTTCTGGCGCAGTTCTTCAAAAGGGATAGTTGTATCGAGCGCTCCGAGTTCGTAGGCGTACTGGGGCGCATAACCGGACAGCAGCACCTTCCAGGTGTACTTCGCCTGGCCCCCGAAAGCGCGCACGTGCCGCACGATGTTCGTGGTGCAGTTGGTGGTCAGAGTGTTGTACCACTCCGGCGTTTCCTTCATGGAGTTGATCTGCCGTATGTATTCCATGAAGAATTTGCGGGCATTCCCCGAAGTCATCTTGAGGCGGTAGAGATAGACGTTCTCCGGCGGGTTGCGGTAATCCGTGCGCACGCGGATCAAATCCCGTTCATCGCCGACCACATAGGTCAGCTCGTACTGCTTGAAGAAGCCCTTGAGCGTCGAGTAACCTTCGCCCTGCTCCTTGCGGGTTTCGATGGAGAAGGTAACGAAGTCGCTTTCCTGAAACCCGAAGCTGATCATGACATGGGCGATGGCGTCCCCCATCCAGTAGACGGCCAGCAAATCCACCGCGTCCAGGCGGTTGAGGTCGAAGGTCTTGTCGTAATGGCGCACCTCGTAGTCCGTCTCGGTCCGGTACTGCAGGTTGCGGATGTTGTGGATGGTGACCCGATCGCCCTGAATGCTGGCATAAGGCAGCACGGCGACGTCGGGCTGCCATTCGCGACCATTCGACGCCGGAATGGCCAGCCACCAGGCGACGATGGCGGCAAATATCAGTAGAAAACCGATGAGGGTTCTTTTGCGGTTGGGCAAGACCGAAAAAGCGAGGGCCGCTGCAAGGGCGAATCCAATAGCCAAACCGGATCGCAGCGTGTCTCCTTGAAGATTCGAATAGTATATCGCGAACGCGCTCCAGCCGGTCATCAGGAGGATGACGGCTATAGCAGCCAGGATACCGATCAAGGCGAGGATTCGCCGCATGCTTTTTTCCCGAGTCTTTGATTGGGGTTATGTGCCGATTTGAATTCGTATCGACTTTCGCATTTCGGATTTCGAATTGGGTTCCAGCATGGCCGACTCAAGGTTGTCTCAGATTATCCAGAAGAATTCTGCGCACCTCCTCGATGGTCTGAGGCTCTTCCTGAGTCGAGTGTCCCGAATGCACGATGATCTCGGACGCCACCCCTTCCAAACGGGCGCTGCTGTAAGCCACGACCCCGTCGTTCCAGTCTTCTTTGGGGTCTTCAGGGTTGTCCACGGCGATGATGGAATGAGCCGTAACGTTCGGTGCGATGGAGATGGAAGCATAGGTCTTGATGAACGGGCTGTCCGGGTCCATGTTGTCCGTGCTGCGGGGGATATCGTCTTTCAGGGACCGATTGACAAGCGCCTCGGGGCTGCGCTGGAAAATTTCCTGCAGGGGGCTGAGCATTACAAAAGGCAGTGAAATCAACTTCCGCAGCAGTTCGCTGACCCGGCCTCCCACCAGGAAACTGCCGCGGTGGGGAGTGGCAATGAAGACAATCCGCCGTACGGTTGGAACCGGCTCGTAAAAAAGGCTCCGCTTCAGCAGCTCCAGCGTCTCGGACGAGACGTCGAGCCGATCGATGGGGACCTTGAAGGCTTGATCCCAGAAACGGCTGCCGCTGTCGATGCTGGTCAGCTTCGTCAACATACCGCCCTGGCTGTGGCCGATGACCACGATTTTCCGCAGCGCCTCGTCCCTGCCTTCAGGGTCCAGCTCCTGGACCACGTTGCGCAGGCCTTGGTTAAGGATGCCCGCGGAATAAAGAATAGGGTTGCCGGTGTTATAGGTGAAAAGCCAGACCTGGTATTGGTCTCGCAGTTCCGGGTCGTTCAGGATTTCATTGAGCATCTGCGCCCAGCGCGCCGGGCTGGAGGCCGTACCGTGGACGAACACCACCGGTATCCGTCCCGGCCGGTAAGGTGCCATAAGAAAGACGTTGTCCTTGAACCGGGCGCTCTGCCTGAAAAGCGACAGGTCCCCGGACAGCAGCCCCTTGAGCTCGAGATCGTAAATCTGGGAACCTTCAAGAGTGTAGGCCAGCGCGGCCGTCGGCCGATATTCGAGTGGGGCCTCGCTGCCGGCGACATTCACCGAGGTGCTTTCCTGGGTGGTGTAGAGGGCAAGCTTTCCGGTGATCCGGCCGGTTCGAAGGCCTTCTTCGAGGTTCTCCAAGTGCAGAAAAGCGGTGGCCGGAACTTTCAACGACGATGGAACCCTGGCAAAATCTCGTTGGTATTCCCCCTTGACGTGCTTAAGGGATCCGACCAGCGAGGCCCCCACCCCGGGCCAGCGATAGTCGTTTCGAAGACCGCGCACCTCCAGTTCGGACGCGGCCACAAAATCCTCCAGGCGGAATGGACCCCAGCGAAACTCCCCGGGGTCGACGCGGACCTCGATCTCTCCGAAATGAAGCTTGTAAGTCCCGCCCCTCAGCACCACCCGCTTAGGATCATTCTCGGCGAACCCTTCTGCAAGTCCCTGGTTGTAGAGGTCGACAGCGGTTCGTAGCCGGGGGTCGAAAGCGGTCGGTAAATCTTGCGCCTTCAAGGGGAATAGAAATGCATACGCATATAAGGAAGAAGCCAAAAAATAGGACCGGTCTCCGCTCCGCGTTGCATGCAGAAAGGACAGCTCGGCCAGGGCAAAGAGACGATCCGGTTCGCGGGCCGTGGGCATCCCCTTGTGGATGGCTGCAATCACCTCCGCCGGTTCATCACCGAATTTCCCCCCAAGCCCGGACCGATTGAGAATCTGCATGGTTGGGGCGCTCAGCCTCTCGCCGGCCAGGACGCTTTCGGTCAGCTTCCGGTGCGCCTCCTGGGAATCCATACGCCGGACCCCCACCGGTGTGGCGCAACCACTTAAAACAACCGCCGATAGAAACATTGCGAAGATGGCAGCCCTTGGCGACCCTCTAAAGATGTTTCCGGATTTCATTGCCTTCTTCCGAATTCAAAATGTCTTTGGCTGTCCTTGAATTTTGATTCTGGAAATTGTTTCGAAATGCTGATTTAGGCTGCGAATTTATCTCACCAAAAATCCTATTGCTTCTGGAATTCCTCCTTGGCCTCTCGCCGCTCTAAATATTCCTGTTGGACGAGTTTGTACGCAATGTAATATTTGTAAATATTGCTGACGTAAGTCACGGTCTCGCGGCCGATCTTTTGCGCGGCAACCAGCTCGACGTTGTTGAACCAGACGTTCGGGTTAAGCCCCTGTTTTTGCGCCTCCCGCCTGAGCTGCCGAACCCTCCCCGGGCCCGCGTTGTAAGCCGCAAAAGCGAACAAACCCTTGTTCAAGTCGTCCATGGGTTCATTCTTGAAGTACTGGTCGACCATGAAGCGGATGTACTTGACGCCGGCGTTGATGTTCGGCTCCGTCTGCCGGATATCCCCGACACCAAGTTCTTTGCCTGTTGCCGGCATGACCTGCATGACGCCGATGGCGCCGACTGGGCTCTTGGCGTTCTGGTCGAGGCGGGATTCCTGGTAGCCCTGGGCGGCCATCAGCATCCAATCCATGCCGTATTGGTCGCCGTACTTGCGGAAGAATTGCACCAGCTCCTTGAATTTTTTGATTTCCTCGCTATTCGTGGCGCTTTTGACATATTTGGTGCTCTTGAGGTAGCGGCGGAAAATTTCGCTGCCGAAGGCGGTTCCCTGGCCATGCTTCTTAACGAAGTCGTCGAGCTCCGCCCTGAGCTGGGGGCTGTTTTCGCGGATGGCCCAGGCGACGCTGCCGCCGGTACGAACGGAAACGTCTTCATGAAGCGTCAGTTTCGGGAAAATCTGCCTCCAGAATCGGGCCTTGTGGTTGTCGACGACCAGAAGCTTGATCAGCCCGGAATTCTGCATTTCGAGGAGGTCCTCGTCTTCGAGATTCTCGGGTGCCGGCATCAGCTTGATTTCAGGCTTGCCCTCCTTCTTGAACCGCTCGTTCAGCGCCCTGAGGCTCTCGTAGTAGCTGCTGGAAGGTCTGACGAACACCTCCTTGCCGGAGAGGTCATCAAGAGTAACAATGGCTGGGGATTCGGGGCCGGTCACCACGATCTCGCTCACATCGGTGAGCGTCGGGTCCGCGAAATCCACCAGTTTGTCGCGCGCCTCGGTGGCGGTGAGATTGGCGGCGGCGATGTCGCCTTTGCCCTCGACCAGCGCCGGCAGCAGTTCATCCCGTGAAACCGGAATGAACACGACGTTCACACGGATGTGCTTGGCCTTGAGCTTTTTGTTCAGGTCTTCCTCGAACTTTCGGAACGCCTCGTAGGCAATCCCGCGCTGAGTGCCTTTGTCCACAAAAAAGTAAGTCTTGCTGTAGACGACCAGGACCCGGATCATGCGCCGCTTGATCATTTCGCCCAGGTCGCCCGCCCATTTTGTGCTGGGAAGGACGAGCCCCATCCTCTCCTTCTTGGCACTTTCGGCCCACGTGGGATTAGGACCGGCAACGAAAAAAAAGGAGAAACCGCAAGCCAGAGCCACAGCCATTGCAATCCGCAAATTCTTCATGGCAACCACCATCACCGAAAGATTAAAAATTGGTATGAACATAGAAGCCGCCGCCATCTTCTTCCAAAGCGATGGCGGCGGACGGAAAAGCGTAAATTATTGAGCGACCGTCAAGCAGAAAAAGCGGCGGCGCGATTATTTCTTTTTCGTGTTCGCCTTGAACTCTTCTTCATTGACTTCGGCCACGGCGGAGTTCTGGAGCGTTACAACGCTCTTGCTGTTTTCGTCCACGAACCGAATGCTGCCGTTGGACTGACGATCGATTTGGGTCGTGTAGTAAGTTGAGCTGGTTGAGGTGTCTTTTACTTTATAGTACGTCGCGCATCCGCTTAACAATACAACACCGGTCACCACCACAGCGATCAGCGCCACATTGAACAGTTTTCTGACTTTTTTCATTTTTCGTCTCCTTTCCGTCTTTCTGCGGCATACCAGTCATGAGGTCATGGTCTTCGTTTGAATTCGACTGATGGAACGTCTATTTCACTTTGGGCCGAACAAGATTGGATCCCGAACCTCTCGGCATTCACACCTGCAAGCCGACCATGTCCTTGATCCGCTGGGTCACTTCGGGGCTGAGGCCCAAACCGGCCGCCAGCTGATCGAGGTATTTCTTCTCTGCCGGAGTGTCCACCTCGATCGCCAGCAAGGATGCCCCATAGATCTGCGCAGCCAGCGCCGGCCGGCCCTTGGCCGCTGCGATCAGCGCCGGAGTGTCCAAGCTCTTCTGCATTTCGGTCAGAACGTACTGCTGGGCTTCCTGGTCCATCCCGGTTTCCTGCAGCTTGCCCGCGATTCGCTTGATCTCCTTTTCATCGATCTGCCCGTCCGCCTTGGCGGCATTGATCATGGCCTTCAGCACGATCTCTGAATTCCGTTCGAGTTCCTGCCGCTCGGACTCAGACCTTGGTTCCATGAGCCCGAGGGGCACCTCGGGCGTTTGGCTGCCCCCGCCCTTGAGCGCCTGGTAGGCCATGGCGCCGAGCAGGGCCATGACCCCGCCGCCCAGGGCGCCGCCCAGCGATTTGCCGCCGCCACCGAGAAGAGCGCCGGCCAGCGCCCCAAGGCCGCCCAGCGCCAAATTCTGCTTGCCGCCCACGGCACTGCCGGCATCGTTCAGCACGTTGCCGAGAATGCCGCCCAAACCGCCAGACCCGGATCCTCCTCCAAGGGCCTGAGAAAGGATCGACCCCAGCCCGCCCCCCTGCTGTGGCTGCCCGCCCAGCATCCCGGACAGGTTCTCCAAGAGGCCCCTACCATCTTCGCCGCCCAACACGCTTTTCATGCGGCTTCCGGAAGAAGGGCTCATTCCGGACTGCATCATGGCTCCCAAAAGATCGCTGATATTCATCGGTGTGTTTCCTTTCTAAATTCGGGTTTCACCGTGCGGCCCGGCGGAACTGCCGGCCCGCACGGCTCCAAGATTAGCTGAAACGTTAACCCCGGCGGGCGATTGAACTGCGGTCCGTTGATGCGCCAAAGCTGATCAATCTAGCGGGATGCGGATTTTCTGGCCCGGAAAGATCTTGTTGGGGTCTTTGATGACCTCCCGATTGGCTTCGAAAATCCGGGGATAGTCGTTCGGTTTTCCATAGAACTGCTTGGCGATTGCCGACAGCGTGTCCCCCTTCTTGATGATGTAGTACTCGACTTTGGCTTCGACCGGGGGCGCGTGCAGCCCGTCGATCTTCACCTCTGAAACCCCCTGCACGTTGCCGGCCATGAGCACGGCCTTCTCCATGGCTTCGGCACTGGCAGCTTCACCGGAGATCGAAACGACGCCATCCTTGTAATCGACCGCCAGCCCCTCGATCCCCGGGTTCGATTCTTCAATGTGCCTTTTGATCTTCTCTGCCGCATCTTCTTCGCGATTGAATAACTTGTTGCCAATCTCTTTGACGAAATCAAACAGTCCCATGATTTTCTCCTTTCTGTTGACGTTGAGCTGCCTGGCCGACGTTACCTGAACGAGTTCCTTTCACAGGCGCCGTTTTTCATCCTGATCCTCATTCAAATTACCAAAAGGAATGGCAGTGAACCGGCTGAAATATAACACCTGACCGAACCCCGGCAATTAGACTTTGGTCTAATAATCGCCGCATAGCCGTTTTTTTCCTGCAAAGGGTGATGAACCGGTCCACCTTCGGTACGTTGTCGTAAAGAGGCATCCGAACCGATGGCTTAGTAAAGAGGCCAAGATCAAGGCGCGCGAATCGCGTGCCGCGAGGCGCACTGGCAGTACGCCGCAGCGGCGACGCGGTGAAGCGCAACGCAGAGATTGGACTATTTACGAAGCCGTCATTGCTGAAGCCATGGGGTTGCGGTCGTGATCGACACCTCCCGGGTGTCCGGGTTGACCGTAATACCGGCGGTAAGGCTGGAGTACCACACTCCGACCTGCCGTCCCTGGCGGTCCAATATAAAGTAGCCGTCGGTTTGCCTGCTTTGGGCTGGAAAGCTTTGAACCAGCCCCACAACCTTGCCGAACGTTGGAGAATCAGGGTTGACCTCTTTCCAGTTGGGGCCCTGCATCCAGTATGGGCCATGCAAGCCAGCCACGCCGAAGGGGTTGTTTTCCTGGTTGAGGAAATAGAAACGGTACCCGGCGAGCGCTTGGAGCTGCAAGGTTTCGAACGCCTGAGCGACCTCCGGGCTTTTTCGAATGCTCCCCGTGTTCTCAAACTGGCAGGCCCCTGCCATGACGGCCAGGCCCAAAACCAGGGCAATTTTTAAACTCGCCTGAAGATTTTCCACGCCCCCCCCGCCGTGAAGTTATCCCTATCCATAATAAAAAAATAACAGGTGGGAGCGGCATCTTGCCGCGATGATCGTGGCTGAAAGTCACTCCCCAAAAAAAGATCATAATTCCGTCGCCTCAGGAGAAGCTCCATAATTCTTGATTGCGCCTCGAATCCTTTGAAACCCACCGCTTGAAAAACTTTCTTAAGCCACGTCATGGCCTGGCGGTAGATAGCGGCACACTGTTCCTGCTGGGCGATGCTTTGCGACAGTCGTTCCAGTTCGTCATTGGTTTTCCGTGCATCGATCTGTAGAAAAAAATTGAGAACAAGATCGAAAGGGCGAAAACAATCGACAGCGAAAGGTGGCCGATGCGGGTTGCGCTAAACACCTTTTTGTTGCTCTTATGCTACTCGTAGAGCCGCTTCAGGTGGTCGTCGATGGCTTTCTGAAAATCCTTGTCTGCTTGCGCTATCGGTTTCTATTCCTTTTCGCTTTGTTGTCGAGCTTCGACGCCGCTTCGTCTGTCGATACCGCCTTGGGCAAAAAAATCCTGGCTGTCCACCTTGCGCCGATCCTCGCCCGATCTTCGCTCGACAGATGGAGGATTGCTTCCAACGTTCTCTAACAATCCGTTTTCAATCATGTATACCTCCTCAATGGCTTCGATCTGGTTGCGGTCGACCAGCCGGCCTGCTCCTTCAGGACTGCCGACCACCCGTCCGCTTCGACCTTCAAATCATCCTTGGTCAACGAGCGGATCATCAGTCTGAGCTCCTTCATCGGTACAATGGAATCGGCCGTGGTCGTCGGAGCAGGCTTTTCTTCGGCGGCCCATCCAGGGCCGGCCGCAAGCGGGACCGCGGCAACTATACACAGCGTCTCAAATAATTGCGCAGCCGCGAATTCCCATTCACCAGCAACGGCTGCATAATTAATATTTATGCGCAAATAATTATGGCGTCGTGTATAAAATCATTGTCCCGGCTGCCAACAAAAACCGGCCCCATATGTGAGGTTAGTTTTCTATCGCCATTGCCAATATCCTTAACCGCAACCCACACAAGCTTGAAGAAAAGTTTCTGACCGGTGCCATATGGTAGTAAGTGTTCCTGAATAGAATTCACGACATCAATTTTTTAGAATTTCCAATTCACGTTAAAACTGATGAAATGAATGGCCGCGTCGTCGTATTGCCCCGAGACCTCTCCCGCCAGCGGCCCGCGGTGAAGATCCATCTCGAGATCGCCCATCCACAGCAGCTCATAGGCCAGGCCGAAGGCCACCGGTGGGGGTCGTGCTGGAATTCGGATTGAACTGGGTGTTGGCGTAGAGCGGTTGAATCCCGATCTGGAGTTCCGAGCGGTCCAGGCGCGTCATGCCCGCCGGGTTGGTGAAGACGGTGGAGGGATCCTGGGCCCGGGCTGCGTACCCTGCGGCGGGCAGCCCCACATCCGGCGTACCCATCTCGTAGAGGTAAAGGCCCCCTGCAAACGCCGGCGAGCACACGAGCAAAGTAATCAAGACCGCCACCGAGAAACCGCACCTTGAAATCCTCATCTTCATGATCCTCCCTGCCGGGTGAAATTATTTCTCGAACGGAAACACCCGCCTCCAATCGCTTTTCATGCTGGCGATCACCCAGCCGCGCTGCGGCCCCTCGTCCAGGCCGCGCTTCAAGCGGCCGGCGTGCGACTCGCGGTCGTAAGCCCACTCGCGCACCGCGTCGTCGTGGTGGACGATCAACCCGAAACGCGGGCCGGGGCCGGAGGTCGTCCATTCCAGCATCTCGAAATCGCCGTCCGAGTTGCCGAACGCCATGAGCGGCCGGCGGCCGATGAACTTTTGGATGCCGACCGGCTTGCCGGCCATGTCGTCGATGAAGTCGATCTCGGGCAGCCGCGCGATCACCGGCCTGCCGTCGCGCACCTCATACTTGGTCTTGATGCTGCTGCCGACCACCTGCTCCGGCGGCACGCCGTAGACCTTCTCGCTGAAGGCACGTATGAACTCGACCCCGCCGCCCGATACGATGTAGGTCTTGAAACCGTTGGCACGCAGGAAGGCCAGCAGCTCGATCATCGGCTGGTAGACCAGGTCGGTGTAAGGGCGATTGAAGCGTGGGTGTCTCGCCATCGCCAGCCAATTCCTGGCGATTTGGTCGAACTCATCGCTCGTCATCCCGCCATGGGTCGCTCCGACCAGTTCGAGAAGGCCTTTCATGCCGGCAGCATTCACGCCCCCCATGTCGCCCGTCAGCACCGATTTGAAAGGCTCCTGATCCTTCCATTCCGGATACTTAGGTGCCAGCGCCTTGACGCGGTCCAGGACAAAAGCCGCCTGAAAATACATCGGCTGCTCCGCCCAGAGCGTGCCGTCGTTGTCAAAGACCGCAATGCGCTCGGCGGGGCGGACATATTTCGGACCTCCATTGGTGGTAACCTGCTTGACGAACTGCACGATGGTCTGCTTAGTCTTGCCGTCTTTCCAGGAAGGCAGGCCATCGGCTGCCGCAGCAACTGAAGATACCGCGATGGCTGCGGCCAGGGCGACCGCCGATAGAAAATTGAGTCGCATACCTTCTCCTTTCTTCCCCGAAACCTGCTTCAAATCTTTTAACAGCCGGCTTTGACGGCTTCGTAAAAGTCGTCACTCCGGCGCAAGCCGGAGTCCAGAAAATGAATGGCCAACTTCCTGTAAAAGCGTCATTCCGGCGCCTTTCCTGGACCTGATCCAGGATTCGCCGGAATGACTGAAAACAGTATTTTCAGACTGTTTGCGAAGCCACCCGCTTTCCTAAGGACCAGAAAGAATGCAGCAGGGACGTCCCAGCCGAGACGCCCCACCCGCCCGGCGAACATTGCGGCTATTGCCCTCCGGCTGCCTTTTCGATCTGCTTCTGGATCTTCTCCAGGTTGAAAGAGCCCGGCGACTGGCTCGGCGGGTAGTCCTTCATGGTCATGAGAAACTTTGCGGCCAGCCCTTGCAGCGGCACGCACACGAAAGCCCGCTCGAGGAACCAGTCATTGTAAGTGTTGGCGTTGTGCTGGGCGCGCTCGAAGGGGTCTCGGCGCAAATTGAAGAGCAGCGGCACGCGCAGTTCGGTGAACGGCTCGCGCCACACCTCGAACGCTTTGCCGCGATTCTCGAGGAACACCGCTTTCCAGGCATCATAGCGCATGGCGACGACCTGCCCATCGTCGTTGACGTAGATGAACTCCTTGCGGGGCGATTCCTGGGTCTTGCCGGTCAGGTAGTCCAGCTGGTTGTAGCCGTCGATATAATTCCGGTAGGTGCGGCCGATGAGCTGCGCACCCTTGGCGAGCTTGCCCTTGATGTCCGGATCACCGGCGGCTGCGGCGAACGTCGGCAGCCAGTCCTCGTGCGAAACGATGCCGTTGAGGGTTGCGCCCCCCGGGAACTTGCCGGGCCACCGGACGAAAGCCGGCACGCGATAGGCGCCTTCCCAGTTGGAGTTCTTCTCGCTGCGGAAGAAGGTGTTGCCGGCGTCGGGCCAGGTGTTGAAGTGGGGGCCGTTATCGGTGGAGTAGAAAACAATGGTGTTGTCGGCGATGCCCAAGTCATCGACCAGCTTTAAGAGCTTCCCGACGTGCATGTCGTGCTCGACCATGCCGTCCTGGTACTCGTCGCCGGTCGGCCCGGAGATCCCGATGTGTTCCTTTTTAACGTGCGTACGGAAGTGCATGCGGGTGCCGTTCCACCAGGCGAACCAAGGCTTTCCGGCCTTGTGCTGCCGCTGGATGAAGTCCGCGGCGGCATGGACTGTTTCATCGTCGATCGTCTCCATGCGCTTCTTCGTCAAGGGACCCGTGTCCTCGATCTTGCCTCCGGCAGTGGACTTGATGACGCCGCGCGGACCGAACTTTTTCCGGAATTCCGGATCCTTCGGATAGTCGCGGTTTTCTGGCTCCTCCTCGGCATTGAGGTGGTAGAGGTTGCCCATGAACTCGTCAAAGCCGTGCATCGTGGGCAAGTGCTCATCGAGGTCGCCCTGGTGGTTCTTGCCGAACTGGCCGGTTGCATAGCCGAGGCTCTTCATCACGGCAGCGACGGTTACGTCGTTTTTCTGCCATCCTTCCTTGGCGCCCGGCAGGCCGACCTTGGTCATGCCGGTGCGGACCGGCACGTTGCCGCCCAGGAAGGCGGCGCGGCCGGCGGTGCAGGACTGCTGACCGTAGTAATCTGTGAAGGACAGTCCCTCCTTCGCGATCCGGTCGATGTTGGGAGTCATGTAGCCCATCATGCCGCGGTTGTTGTGGCTGATGTTCCACACGCCGATGTCGTCGCCCCAGATGACCAGGATGTTGGGCTTCTTGTCGGCCGCCTGGGCAAGCCCGGTTATAAACAGGACTACGAAACAGAAGAATAGTATTGACTTCCGAGGCTTCATTTCCATGTCTTGTCCCCTCTCTTGTTGATAATTCCAATTCAGGAGGATGCGGATTGAATCCGAAATGTGAAGCACAAATCTCTAAACAAATCCCAATTACCAAACTTCTATGTCAGGATCTTTGACGTCGATAGGGCGTTCCAAGGAAATCTCCCGAGAAAAAAAAGAGCGCACGATCTCGAGGAGTTTCTCTCCCCCGAATGGTTTAAGCAGAAAACCGAGCGCTTCCGGACACTTTTTACGAGCCCCTTCGAGTTCGCTTTCATGCGCTGAAATGAACACGGTGGATCCCGCCAATCCGCTGACTCGAATGAATTTCTGCAGATCTATTCCACTGATCCCCGAAAGCATAATGTCGAGGATCAGCAGATGGCCTCCCTTGCCGGTTTCGTGCTTCAGGAATTCCTCGGCGCTGCTGAAAGTCCGGACGTGGGTGAACCCCGCCGATTTCATCAATCGCTTCAGGGCGCTTGAGACGGACGGATCGTCATCGATGATGAAAATGCGGGATTCCGAGGGATTCAAACACAGCTCTTATAAACCCTCTCGAGTCAAGGCCTCGGCACGTTTGATGACGCCTCGGCTCGGAGGGCGGTTCCTGGTTCATTTAGGGTTGATTTTGGTGAACTTGGCGCCTTTGAGGGAGATGTCCGCCATGAGCCCCTTGACGTCGAAGACGAACGCGATGATCGGATCTTTCATCTTGGCGAAGTCGACGCGCTCGCCGCCGCCGATGTTCACCAGGGCCACGCTGCCGTCGAGACCGACCTCCCATCCCTTGCTGGCCTGAAACTGCTTCAAGGCCGCGTCCGTCATGAAAAGGATCACGAAGTCCTTGGCCTCGCCGCCGATCTGGAACCCGACCGACCCGGAGGCGAGGTTGTAGTAGGAAACGCTCTTACCGCCGACGCGCAAGGCCCCCTCACCATATTCTCCGCCGACGATCAGACCGGCCTTGACGACATTGGGCATCACCAGCACTCCCTTGGCCTTGGCAGCCATCTCCTTGCCGCCTTTGACCTGCTTGTAGAATCGGTCCAGGCAGGCATTAACGCTGGCGTTGATCTCCTGGGCCGTCTTGGCCCAGGCGCTTTCGGCGACTACTCCGGCAATCAAGAACGCCGCCAGGAACAGGGCTGCAGGCTTCATGCTTTTCCACAATCGATTGCTTTTCAATCTGGTCATCGAAGTATCCTCCGTTTTCTTGAAATGGCAAAAAAGCTGGGGGAGATCAGCTCCATGCCAACAAAGGCAGAACGAATGCTAAGACGGTCAAAACGGATGTCGCGATTAGTTGAAAGGTAGACATGGCATTTTCCTCTCGAAGTCCGGAAAATTCAGTCAGCTTATTGCACGTCCTTAACACGCACAGGGAATTTTTATATCCGAGGAGGGCGCTGCCTTTGTTAAGCCTAAGATAGCCCTTGCGAATCAGCTGCGCTATTGGACTTTGGTCTAATACCCGAGAGGAAGGTTGTGAGAAGGTATAAATAATGCCACCTGGAAGGGGCAGGGCTGCCTGCCTTCCAGATGGCGGTGGTTTCTCAAATGAGAAATTAATTCATCACTTATCCGGGTGCAATTCCACGCGGCGGTTCATTGCACGCCCCTCCAGTGTATCGTTGGACGCCACCGGATTGGTCTCGCCGAACCCCTTGGCGCGGACCCGCTCCGGCGCGATGCCTTGTTTGATGAAATATTCGCGCACGGCCTTGGCCCGGGC
>JAUQXK010000146.1 GCA_030834695.1 Desulfobacterales bacterium | reverse complement strand
CATGAAGGAGATCCAAGCGCTCAAGGAACGGATCGAGGAGCTCGAGGAGAAGCTCGAGGAGCAGGAGGCGCTGGCCAAGCGGCAGGCGGCCAAGACCGAGGCGGGCATCGAGGAAAAGATCGGCGAGGCCCTGGAGGAGCGTTTCGGCACGCTGGAGATCCACGGGGGGGCGATCCTGTACTACCAGGACAGCCAGACCGATGAGCTGGGCGGGGAGAAGGCTGACAGCCCCAGCGGGGCCGGCTTCGCAGCCAACCTGGAATTCACCTGGCACCCGGCCCTGCCGGTGGTTGAGGACGGCGAGTTCTATGTGCGCATCCACGCCGGCAACGGCACGGGTGCCGACCGCACCGGCGGCGGGAGCATCAAGCCGGCGGACGTGCTGCTGGGCAACCTGAACACGATCGCTGACGACAACTCCGACGAAAACGACGACACCGGGCTGCGGCTTCTGGAAGCCCACTATACCCATCACTTCTTCGATAAGAAGTTGAGCATCACCGCCGGCAAGGTCGGCCAACTGGCATTTCTGGACGACAATGCCTTTGCCAACGACGAGGGCGTGCAGTTTGTTGGCAAACCCTTCGTGAACAACACGGTTTTGGACAGCGAGAACGAGTACACCCCGTTGATCGGGGTGAAGATCCAGCCCGTCGAGCTGCTCTCCCTCACGTTAATTGGTGCCTCCACCTCGCGGCCGTATGTGGAGGGCACCTCGCTGGAGAACACCGCCAAGAGCAAGTACGACAACGTCTTCAGCACGCCCTTCATCGGCGGCCAGATCACCTTCTCGCCCAAGTTCGGGGAGCTGGAGGGCAACTACCGGCTCTACGGCTGGCAGGCCGGCTACGACCATACCAAGCTCGACGCCGGCCGCAACCCCATCGACGGCGAGAAGGACAAGGGCTGGGGCATCGGGGTTTCCGCCGACCAGCAGATCACTGAGATGATCGGGCTCTTCGGCCGCTTCGGCTGGAACAACGAGGATGTCTACGTGGTGCAGTGGGAGGCCTCCGGGGGTGTGAACCTCAAGGGGCTGATCCCCGGCCGCGACGAGGACAATCTGGGGGTGGGCTTTGCGGCGCTGACCCCGGGGGATAATTATGATCAAAACAACCCTGAATACCACCTGGAGGTCTACTACCGCATCGCGGTGACCGAGAACCTGGCCTTCACCCCGGATGTCCAGTACGTCTGGAACCCCGGCGGCGACTCGGACAACGACGGCATCTTCGCCGGCATGCTGCGGGCCGAGTTCAACTTCTGAAGCTGCAGCAACGGCGTCGGCATTAGTTGCCAAGCGCAGTGTATTGAATTAGACTCCTGCAGCCAGCCTGGAGAGCGAGATTCCACCTCGCCTTCCAGGCCCTGCAATTTCGTTTTTTTGCATCCCCGTGGGAGGCTTTCAGCCTCGATGATCGTGGCTGGAAAGCCACTCCCACAAAATGAGCTGGACGGGCTGCTCCAGATGGAAGTGCCAGCATCCAGAGATTTTGTATGCCGCACCTTCAACTTTCAACTTTAACCCTTAAATTTAGAAACTATCCTAATGCATATTTCCGAAGGGGTTCTTTCCGGTCCGGTGCTTCTGTCCGGTGCTGCCATGGCTGCGGCCGGCACCGCCATCGGGCTGAAAAAACTGGACTACGATGAAATCGCCCGGACCGGGATGCTCTCAGGCGTATTTTTCGTAGCCTCCCTGGTCCATGTGCCGTTGGGACCGACGAGCGTGCACCTGATCCTGAACGGCATTGTCGGGCTGCTTCTCGGGTGGGCGGCTTTCCCCGCCATCCTTGTGGCGCTGGCCCTGCAGGCGGTTTTCTTCCAATTCGGCGGCATTACAGCGCTGGGGGTCAACACCGTCATCATGGCCGTGCCCGCGGTGGCCTGCTATTATGCGTTCTCTCCGCTGCTGCGACGCAGCCGACCCGTCGCCCTCGCCGCGGCTTTCGCCTGCGGTTTCATGGCCGTATGCATCGGAGGCCTCATCGTCGGCCTGGCGTTGGTGTTCACCGAAGAGAACTTCTTCGAAGTTGCGGCGGCCGTTGTTGCGGCGCACCTGCCGGTCATGATCATTGAGGGCCTTGTAACGGCCCTTTGCGTGGCCTTTCTCAGAAAAGTCCAACCTGCGATGCTGCCGGGACATTCCCCCAAGGAGGTTTCGTGAGCATTCGAATGCTTTTGAAGGTTTGTTGTTTGATAGGGATTCTTATCGCAGCCGTCCCGGCCTCGGCCCACCGGGTGAACATATTTGCCTGGGTCGAAGGGGACACGGTTTTCGTCGAGTGCAAGTACCCGGACGGCACCAAAGTGCACGAGGGTGTCATCCGGGTTTTGGATTCCGCCGGCAAAGAGCTTCTCAACGGCAAGACGAACGACAAGGGGGAGTTTTCGTTCAAGGTGCCCAAGATCGACGACCTCAAAATCGTGCTCGATGCCGGCATGGGCCATCGGGCCGAATGGCCCATATCCAAGCAGGATCTTGCGCCCTGACGATATCCTCGACATCATAGCTCTCCAAGAGAGTCCAACCGTCCATGCTGCCGGGCTAAATTCCAAAGGAGGCTTTATGAGGGTTCGTACGCTATACCTGTTTTGGCTGGTGCCGACTCTTCTGCTTCTGGCGGCCGGCGCCGCGTTGGCCCAGAACACGCCGGCGCCGGATCCACGCCAGCCCGCCGCGAAAACCGAGGCCCCGGCGGTAAATGAACCTTCTCCCGCTGCGGCATCGCCGCTGCCGGCAGGCATCGACAAGGTGATTGAAAAAGCGCTGGACAAAAAGCTCGCGCCTGTTATGAGAATGCTCGCGGAGATGCATGAACCCAAAATACGACTGACCGATGTCCTCGGCGGTCTCGGGTATATCTTCGGCTTGGTGGGGGTGGCTGCCTACTTCAAGCGCAAATCTTGATGTCCGAAGGGATGCGGGTAACGGTGTTCTGCGTTATCCAATGTCGAACGAAATTCCCATCTGTCCCCTGGTCGAAGGGTGATACGGGAACCCAACAAGGAATCTGTTCTTGAAACGCATCTGCGTCATCGACGGCCAGGGCGGCGGCATCGGCGCCACGCTCATCCGGTATCTTAAAGAGGCTTACGGCGAGGCGGTTGAACTGATCGCTTTGGGGACCAATGCCATCGCCGCCGCCCAGATGCTTAAAGCGGGCGCCAACCGGGCGGCTTCAGGCGAGAATGCCATCATTGTCAGCAGCCGGCGCGTCGATGTGATCGTCGGGGCCATTTCCATCAGTTGGGCCAATGCCATGCTCGGCGAGATCACGCCGAAAATGGCCGAAGCGGTCATGTCCAGCCCGGCCCCCAAGATATTTCTTCCGCTGTCCCAGGAACCCGTCTTGCTGGTAGGGGTTGGCAGCGAACCCTTACCCCACCTGGTCCAACAACTGGTTCACCACAAACTCAAGGAGGTGTTGCCCGATGTGTGAAGCCAATGCCTATATCGATAAGGACGGCCGGGAGGAACTGATCCTGGAATCGGTCGACCGCGTCGAGCCGCAGGAAGATGGAGGGTTCCTGCTGGTCGACATTTTCGGCCAGCAGAAAACAGTCAAGGCCCGTTTGAAGCTCATGAACCTGGTAAATCACCGCATTGTCTTCGGTTCCTGAAGGGCGCCTGCATGCTCAGCGAACCTTTCGCCGTCGGCGACTCGCCCTTGCACCGCCTCGATCCCCGCATCCGGCTGGTATCAGCCACGGTTTATTCGTGCGTGGTGGCATTATGTCGCGAGTTCCCCGCGCTGCTCTCCGCCCTGGCTCTGTCCATGGCGCTGGTTGCGCTGGCCCGCCTGCGAACCGCCGAGGTCTTCAAACGGTTGCTGGTCGTCAACGGGCTGGTGGTGTGCATTTGGGCGGTGATCCCCTTCACCTTCCCCGGGGAGGCGCTGTTTCGCCTGGGGCCGTTCGGGGCGGCACGGGAGGGCGTCGAACTGGCTGCCCAGATCACGCTCAAGTCCAATGCCATCGTCCTCGCCTTCATGGCCCTAGTCGCCACGATGCCACTGGCGACCGTGGGCCATGCCCTTCACCATCTCCGGGTGCCCGACAAGATCGTGCACCTCTTCCTGATGACCTACCGCTATATTTTCGTACTGGAGCAGGAATACCAACGCCTGGTCCGGGCGGCCAGCATCCGCGGGTTCCAGCCGGGCACAAATTTTCACACCTATCGGACGTACGCCTATCTGGTGGGCATGCTGTTCGTAAGGGCCGTCGAGCGCGCCGAGCGGGTCCAATGGGCCATGCGGTGCCGGGGCTTCAAGCGCAAGTTCTATAGCCTGCACGAATTCAACGCCGGAGCGGGCAGCTTCGTCTTCCTTCTTCTGATTTCGGCCGCCGTCGCGGGGATTGCGGCCCTTGAGCTGCGGCTGGCCGCGTGGTGAGGCATCCCAATTTATTGATTGAAATCAGCCGGGAGGATCCGCATAATTACGCCATGACAACTGCCACTCCCATCATCGATTTAAAGGGTGTGACCTTCGGCTACCCGGGAGGGCCGCCGGTTCTGCGCGATCTCGATTTCACGCTGTGCGCCGGGGAGCGCATCGGGGTCATCGCCCCCAACGGCAGCGGCAAGACCACTTTGTTTCACCTGATCATGGGCCTTGTCAAGCCGCTCGCGGGGCAGATATCGATATTCGGCAAGGCACTGCGGGAGGAAAAGGAATTTTCCGAAGTGCGCCGCCGCATCGGCCTGCTGTTCCAGGACCCGGACGACCAGCTCTTCAGCCCCACGGTCTTGGAGGATGTAGCCTTCGGGCCGCTCAACCTGGGCAAGACCAAAGCGGAGGCGGCCGCTATCGCACGGCAGACCCTGGCAGCCCTGGGGTTGAACGGCTTCGAGGATCGGATCACCTTCAAGCTCTCCGGCGGGGAAAAACGTTTAGTCTCCCTGGCGACGGTGCTGGCCATGGAACCCGAAGTGCTCCTCCTGGATGAACCGGAAAACGGACTCGACATCCGCACGCGGGCCAAGCTCTCAGAGATCCTCGGCAAGCTCGATATCGCCTATATCTTGATCTCCCACGAACTCGATTTCCTGACTAACGTGACGGACCTCATCTACACCATGGAAGACGGCAGGATACGCCGGGACGAAGAACTGCATGTTCACCAGCACCTGCACGCCCACCCGTTGGGCTCACGGCCCCACCGGCACTCGTGAACGAAAACCTTTGGTTGCGTGGGAACGCGCGCTGCGGCAGCCGTTTGATCCCGGTTTCCACCGTCGACGACGATGACAGAGATCACATTCGATCCATTCACGAACCCCCGCCTTCCAATACCGACGGGCCATAGCATCGCCAGAGAGTGATTCAAAGAGGATCCAGGCCAATCGCGCGGGGCCGCGCGAGTAATGGTCATGCTTTGTCGGGCACCCCCGCCTCCGCGAAGGTCATCACCTCCGTCATCACCCGGATGGCCGCCTCGATCACGCTCATGGCCAGCGCTGCGCCCGTTCCTTCGCCCAGGCGCATACCCAGGTCGAGGATCGGCAAAAGCTTCAAATGCGCGAGCATGTGGCGGTGGCCGGGCTCCTCCGAGCAATGCCCGGCGAACATGAAATCGGCTGCGGCGGGCGCAAGGCGGTGTGCGATCAGGGCCCCCGCCGTCGAGATGTACCCGTCGACCACCACCGGTTTGCGGTGATAAGCGCCGGCCAGCAAGGTTCCGGCGATGCCGCCGATTTCAAAGCCGCCCACCTTCGCCAGCACATCCAGGCCGTCGTGCGGATCCGGTCGATTGAGGTCAATCCCTCGCCGGATGGCCTCGCGCTTGCGTAGAATCCCCGCATCATCGATGCCCGTACCGGGGCCCACCATGTCTGCAATACTCTTGCCGGTAATAACCGCTCCGATGGCCGCCGCCGGCGTCGTATTGCCGATTCCCATGTCGCCGGTGCCCAACAGGTCGACGCCCTTGGAAATGAGGCTTGAAGCCAGCTCGAAGCCCGTCAGGATGGCCTTGTAGGCTTGCTCCGGAGCCATGGCCGGCCCGCAGGCGAAATTGGCCGTGCCGGGGCCCACTTTGCGCACGAGCAGGCGGCTGCCGTTCTTGAGGCTGGCGGCATCGAGGTCCGGAATGATACCCATGTCGGCCACCCAGACCTGGGCGCCCACCTGGCGGGCCATCGCGTTGATTCCGGCGCCGCCGGCCAAAAATGTCTGGATCATGGCTCCCGTTACGGCCTGGGGAAAAGCGCTGATGCCCTCGGCGACGATTCCATGGTCGCCGGCCATCACCAGGACCGCCTTGCCGCGGACCTGGGGGCGGAGGGTTGCCTGAATCCCGCACAATTGTTCGCCGATCGCGTGCAGGCGGCCCAGCGCGCGCGGCGGCATCACCAGCTGTGCCGTGCGCGCCCTGGCGTTCTCTACCGCCATGCGGTTTAGCGGTTGAATTCCGTCGATGATTTGCTGCAGCGAGAGAGTCATAAGCGGCCTCCTAAAAATAAAAAATCCCCAAGCGCAGGTACAACGCTTGAGGATTTACCATCTCCTCTTCAGCGAGCCAGACGGCAGGTCTTCTGACTGTCCCGCCCCCCTGGCCGCCTTCCCGCTCCGCCGGAGCGAAGCAGTGGCCGAACCATGCCAGGAGGGTTCCCCGCGATCTTCGAAAGCGGGGCGGGGTCACAGCGGCGGGTCCGTTCCGGAATATCACCGGATTCCCTATTGAGCCTCGAAAGGCGCCGTCAGGCTGCAAACCAATTTTTGAGGCTGCATTTAAACGATTCGATTACCTTTGTCAATAATTCAAATGCCGTCTATGGCATTTGAATTTACCAGCATAAATCGGATCGGCGCACATTAATATTGACAGGATTGCGGGGCTAGCTTAAAAAATAGGCATTGATTTCGGCGAGGTGTTTGCACTTAATAGGGAACCCCGTGAGAATCGGGGGCGGTCCCGCCGCTGTAATCCCTCCCCGGTGCCGATTGCCGGGAACTCTTCTGGCCCCGGATGACCACTGTTTCGTATGAGCGGGATGGGAAGGTCGCCAGAAGAGGGGGGAAGCCAGAAGACCTGCCTAGCCGAATAACGGTACCGCCTGCGGACACGGGCGGGCTGGTCGAACTCTAAGGGGCCAAGCAAGCTGGGTGCAACCCTTCAGATGGCAATCATCTGAAGGGTTTTTATTTTGACGGCGAGGATCGATGGACCGGGACCCACCGATGGGAAGCAGTGGTTTGGGAAGGCGTCTCCGGGATGCCACCGCGTTGCAGGTGTCAACCTTGGTCGTCACCCTACTCGGCTTGTTCGTCGTTTCGACGGGCATGGGCTACATCCAGATACCGCCCGCCGCCGTGCTGAAGATCATCTGGGGCGAAATCAGCGGCAGCCCCGCACCTTTCGCGGGCATCAACGAAATCTTCCCGGTGGTCGTCATGGACGTGCGCCTGCCGCGGATCCTGACGGCGGCGCTGGTCGGCGGCGGGCTGGCCATGTGCGGGGTGGTGTTCCAGGGCATCCTGCTCAACCCGTTGGCCGACCCCTACACGCTCGGTGTTTCGGCCGGCGCCGCGTTCGGTGCCGCCCTCGCCATCCTCATGAATATGGCCGCACTCGGGCTTTTCTCGGTGCCCCTTTTCGCTTTTCTCGGTGCGGCTGCAACCCTGGGGGCCGTGATCTACCTGTCGGCCGGAAGCGGCGGGCTGTCGTCCAACAACTTGATCCTCTCCGGCATCATCGTGGCGGCGATCCTTTCGGCCGGCATCAGTTTCTTAAAGTATGTCGCGGACGAACAAGTCGCGGTGATCATCTTTTGGCTGATGGGCAGCTTTGCATCGAAGACCTGGGGCGATGTCGGTCTGACCGGCGCCTGCGTCGCAGCGGGCGCATCCGTGTTTTGGTATTTCGCCCGCGAGCTGAACCTGATGTCGTTGGGCAATCAGATGGCGTCCTCTCTCGGGGTGGACACCCGGCGGGTCACGCTCATCCTGCTGGCCGCCGCGTCGGTGGTGGCGGCCGTCTGCGTGTCGGTTGCGGGGATCATCGGCTTCGTCGGCCTGCTGGTGCCGCACATCATGCGTCTGCTGTCGGGGCCCGACAACCGCCGGCTGGTTCCGCTGAGCTTCCTGGCCGGTGCCTTGCTGCTGCTGGGAGCGGACACGCTGACCCGGGCGGTTCTGCCGGTGGAGATTCCCATCGGCGTCCTTACGGCGCTGATCGGCGGGCCTTTCTTCTGCTACGTGTTCCGGCGCCAGTCGGCCGGCCGGGCCTGGTGAGCATGAGCTTCGAGCTTCAGGAAGTCCGATTCTCCTTCAACGGCAAGAAAGTCGTTGACGGCGTGTCGATCGCGCTGGCACCCGGAAAGTTCTACGGCGTCATCGGGCCCAACGGCTGCGGCAAGACCACGATGGTCGATCTGCTGTGCCGCTTTCGGTCGCCGCAACACGGGCGGATCCTCTACGGCGGAAAAACGCTGGGCCTCTATTCGAAGCGGCATCTGGCAAGAGAAATCGCCCTCGTGCCACAGAACTTTTACATCAACTTTCCGTTCCGCGTACGGGACGTGGTGATGATGGGGCGCTACCCCTACATCCCGAGGTTCGGACGGCCTTCGGCCCGGGACGCGGATCTCGTCGCAGCGGTCATGGAATCGACCGATGTCGCCGGCATGTCGGAGCGCCTGGTCACCGAGCTGAGCGGAGGCGAGCGGCAGCGGGTTGTGTTTGCGCGCGCGCTGGCCCAGGACACGCCGATGCTGATCCTTGACGAGGCCACATCGAACCTTGACATCGGCCACGCGATGCAGCTGCTCGACCTCGCTGCGCGCAGGGTCAGTCGGGAATCCGGCACCGTCCTGGCCGTTTTCCAGGACATCAACCAGGCGGCCGCTTATTGCGATCATTTGATTTTTATGTCGCGGGGACGGATCGCTGCTCACGGCGACACTCGCGAGGTGCTGACGCCGGCCGCTATCCGGGAGGTCTTCGCGGTGGACGCCCGAGTGTACCACGACGATTTTTCTCATGCGCTGCATGTGGTGTACAGACGATAAGGGGTTAAGGGTTCGGAGTTCAGGGTTCAGGGGAAATGGTGGTGAAAATCAAAACGGCAGTTTCCATTATCTTAAGCCTATTTATTGCCGTCCTGTGCGCTGCCGGCCAGCCCGCCGATTTCTGGATGGAAGGGGGCAGGACCGTCGTCGACCAGTCCGGCCGGAGGATTGCGGCCGCCCAACCGTTCGGCCGGATCATATCCCTTTACGGCGCCCACAGCGAAAACCTGTTCGCCCTGGGCTGTCACGAACAGATCATCGGTGTTTCACCGCATGAAGATTATCCGGCGGAGGCCGCCCAAAAACCCGTTTTCTCGTATCACGACGACCCTGAAAAATTCCTGGCGGCGCACCCCGACCTGGTCCTCACCCGCCCCATGATCGACCGTGGCTATCCCCAGTTCGTCCAGCGCCTGGAGAAAGGCGGCATCACCGTCGTATCATTGCAGCCGGGCACCGTGGAGGAGATGATCGTATACTGGCAAATCCTCGGGATGCTGACCGGACGCGAGGACTCGGCGAAGCAGATGGCGGATCGGTTCAACCGGGCGGTAGCCGAGTTTCGGTCGCTGACCGCCGGCATCCATCCGAAAAAACGGGTCTACTTCGAAGCGATCCACACAAAAATGAAAACCTTTTCACCCGATTCGATGGCCGTGTTCGCTCTGGAAGCCGCCGGCGGAATCAACGTGGCCGCAGACGCCCAGTCGGTGAGGGACACCAACATTGCCGCCTACGGCAAAGAGCGCATCCTGGCGCGTGCCGCCGACATCGATGTCTTCCTCGCCCAGTCCGGCGCCATGAACCAGCCGACCGTCGAACTCATCAAGGCCGAAAGCGGGTTCAGGGCCATCCGGGCGGTCAAGACCGGCCAGGTCCACATCATCGACGAGCGCCTGGTCTCACGGCCGACCCTGCGCCTGCTGGACGGGATTTTCGAAATCGGGATGATTCTTTACCCCAATGACTTTGCGGGAAAAACCCGTGAAATCATGCAGAAGGCAAAATTTTGAAAGGCATTGTCATCGCGGGCACCCACAGCGGGTGCGGCAAGACCACCGCTAGCCTCGGTTTGATGGCGGCCTTGAAGCGCCGCGGCCAGCGGGTTGCGCCGTTCAAAGTCGGCCCGGACTTTATCGACCCCGGCCACCATGCCCGCATCACCGGGAGGCCCAGCCGCAATCTGGACGGCTGGATGCTGTCGCGCGAGTACAACCTGAACGCCTTCCGGAAATCGTGCGCCGATGCCGACGTCGCCGTCGTCGAGGGTGTGATGGGTCTGTACGACGGCACCGACGGCAAAACCGAAAACGGCTCCACTGCCCAAATGGCCAAATGGCTGGGACTGCCCGTGCTCCTGGTGGTGGACGCCCGCAGCATGGCGCGCAGCGCCGCCGCCCTCATCCTCGGCTTTGAGAATTTTGATCCGGGCCTGTCGTTCGCCGGTGTGATGTTCAACCAGCTGGGCAGTCCCCGTCATTTGAGCTTTCTGCGGGAGGCCCTCGACGGTGCCGTACGGATGGCCTGCCTGGGGGGGATGATGCGCGAGGATGCCATCGCCATACCCGAACGCCATCTGGGGCTGGTCACCCGCGAGGAGCATCTCCTGGACGATGCCGCCGTCGGCCGGCTGGCCGATCGCATCGAGGCGGCCATCGATATCGACCGGCTGCTGATGGGCATGCCTGAAACCGCCGTCCCGGCGGGTGCGGCATCCGTCCGTCCGACACGCCCGGCGAATCCGGTGCGCATCGGCGTCGCCCGGGACCCGGCCTTCTGCTTTTACTACCCCGACAATCTCGAACTCCTGGAGGGCAGGGGGGCGCAGCTGGTGTTTTTTTCACCGATCCGGGATGCTTCTATGCCGTCGGATCTCGACGGGATCTATCTCGGCGGGGGGTATCCGGAGCTTTTTGCCGGGCAGCTCGCCGCCAACGAGCCGATGCGGCGACAGATCCGGGAGCACAGTCTGGCGGGCATGCCGATCTACGCGGAGTGCGGGGGATTCATGTACCTTTGCAGCGAGCTCCAGGACCAGGCGGGCCGACGGTTTCCGATGGCCGGCTGCTTTCCGTTCAAAACCCGCATGCTGCCGCGGCTCAAGGCGTTGGGCTATCGCGAGGTGCAGCTCGCCCGTCGGACCATCATCGGCGAGAAGGGTGCCGTCATTCGCGGACACGAGTTTCATTATTCGGAGATGCCGGAGGCCCGGTCCGCGGCGGAGGCCGTGTATCGGATCGCCGGCCGCGATGGCGTTCAAAAGACGATGGAGGGTCATGTGCTCCGTCGAACGCTCGGGAGCTACATTCACCTGCACTTCGGAAGCGCCCCGCAGGCGGCAGCGGCTTTTGTCGTCTCCTGCCGCGTCTACCGTACCGAAAGGACCCGGAACGCATGAAGCCCATTGACATCGAAACGGAGAGCTTCCGTATCATCGACCGGGAGGCCGGTCCACACGATTTCACCCCCGCGCAGTGGCCGATCGTGCGGCGCATGATCCACACCTCGGCGGATTTCGACTATCTGCGCACCGTCCGGTTCCATTCGCAGGCCGTCGCTGCCGGGCTAAAAGCCCTGCGCACGGGCAAGTCCATCATTACCGACACCAACATGGCGCGCACCGGCATCCGCAAGCAGGATGCCCTGCGCTTCGGTGTCGCCGTGAGCTGTCACATGGACGACCCCGCCATCCATGCCGCAGCCCGCCGCTCGGGGACTACCCGGGCCGAGGCTGCCGTGGACGCGGCGCTGGCGGAAATGACGGACGGCATATACGTCATCGGCAATGCACCGACCGCGCTCCTGCGCCTGACCGAACAGGTGCGCTGCGGCCGGGCCCGGCCGGCCCTCATCGTCGGATTGCCGGTCGGCTTCGTCAACGCGGCCGAGTCCAAGGCCGCCCTTGCGGAATTGGACCATCCCTTCATCACCAACGCGGGCCGGAAGGGCGGATCCAATGTGGCGGCGGCCGTGGTCAATGCGCTGCTGCTGCTGGCGCAGGAAAAGGAAAAAGAATAGGTCCGATAAGACCAATGGGACCTATTAAAAAACCCAAACCACCGCTCAGGTGCTCACAATGAAAAGCAAGATCGGAACGCTATACGGCATCGGTGTCGGCCCGGGAGACCCGGACCTGATCACCCTCAAAGCCGTCAAGGTACTGGGGCAGGTCGACATCGTGTTTGCGGCGGCTTCCACCAAAAACCACCACAGCCTGGCGATGGACATCGCCCGGACGCATATTCCGGAGTCCACTCCGGTCGAACTGCTGCGCTTCCCCATGACGCGCGACAAGTCCGAGACCCGCCGGGCATGGACCGCCAACGCCCAGCGCATCATCGACGAGCTGGAAGCCGGGCGGGACGCGGCTTTCCTGACTCTGGGCGACTCCCTGACCTATTCCACCTTCGGCTATCTGATGACGTTTGTGAAGGCCCGTGCGCCTCACCTCGGCGTGTCGCCCGTGCCCGGGATCACCTCCTACCAGGCTGCCGCCTGTCGGCTGAGCACCCCTCTGGTCGAAGGCGAGGGCACGATGATGATCACTTCCGGTGCCACGGGCGGCGATCGTCTGCGGGCGCTTTCCCGGAAACCCGAAACCGTCGTGTTCCTGAAAGCCTACCGCAACCTGCCGGACATATGCTCGGCATTGGCGGAATCCGGCGACTATCCGTATTGCGTCGGGGTGAAGAACTGCGGTCATCCGAACGAGGAGATCGTCACGGACGTCGAGCGGCTTTGCCGGCAGACACCGGATTACTGGACCCTGGTCATCGCCAAGAAGAACGCATCCCATGAGCCGACGGCGGAATAAACCCATTACCGGCCGCCTGGTGGTGTCTTTGGGGGTTGCGGCAGTCATCCTGCTGGCCGGCCTGTATCTGGCCCCTCACATGAGCGGCCGGCAGGTTTTCTCCGGGCTGGTCTGGCCGCTCGGGCAGCTGATGCTCACCATCGCGGTCGGCCTGCTGATCGGCCAGGTGATGGAAGCGGCCGGCTGGACCCGTACTTTCGCAGCGCTCGCCCGGCCGCTGTTCCGTTTCAGCAGACTGGGGGACCGCTGTGGCGCCGCATTCACGGCGGCTTTCGCCTCCGGCGTGGCGGCCAACGCCATGCTGCAGGATTTTTATAAGGAGAACAAAATCTCCCGGAAGCAACTTTATCTGGCCAATTTCCTCAACCAGTTCCCGGCCTTTTTTCTGCATCTGCCGACCACTTTTTTCACGGTCATCTCCATGACCGGGGCTGCCGGGGTTCTCTATTTCGCCTTGACCTTTCTGGCCCTCGTGCTCCGGACCCTGGTCTTCATCGGCTATGGCCGACTGCGGCTCCCTCCCGAGCCGGAACCGGCCGAGGAGAGCGTTGCACAAGCTTCAGGGCAAGCCGCTCCCCGGTCCGAACGGGTCTGGACGGCCATTCGGGAAAAGCTCCCGGAACGCATCCTGCGAATCGGCATCCTGGTGGTGCCGATCTATACGGCGGTGTTCGTTCTGAACCGGCTGGGTCTTTTTTCCAGCGCACGGGACTGGCTGGCGGACGCGGTGGTGACCTCCTTCGTCCCGATGGAGTCTCTTTCCATCGTGGTGCTGAGTTTCGTGGCCGAGTTCACTTCCGGATTCGCCACGGCCGGCGCTCTGATGGATGCCGGGATGCTCACCACCCAGCAGACGGTGCTGGCGCTTCTCACCGGCAATGTCCTGGCGTTTCCCATTCGCGCCCTGCGGCATCAGCTGCCGCACTACATGGGGATCTATTCTCCGCGGATGGGAGCCGAGCTGCTCGTGCTGGGGCAGTTGTTTCGGGTCGTCAGCATCATCGGGGTGGGGGTGATGTATTATGGGGTTGCTTAGCAAATGAAGAAACGCCTGCGGACCGGCTTCACGACCGGCGCGACGGCCGCCGCCGCTGCCAAGGGAGCGGTGCGGTTCCTGTTGGAAGGCCGTCCGCCGGAGGTGGTGTCCATCGCTCTGCTGACCGGCGACCGCATCGTCATCCCGATTCACGGCTGCCGGCGGACCGCCGAGGGCGCCGTCTGCACCGCCGTCAAGGATGCCGGCGACGACCCGGACGTCACCCATGGCGCGGAGATCGGCGCCCGGGTCAGGCTTCACGCTCCGGCCGGACCCGCAGCCGGCCCGCCGGAGGTTGTCATTTCCGGCGGCGACGGTGTGGGCCGGATCACCAAGCCGGGCCTTGAGCTGCCGCCAGGCGAGCCCGCCATCAACCCGGGCCCGCGCCGGATGATCGCCCAGGCGGTGGGCGAAGCGCTGGGGTCCCATGCCGCGACGTCGACGGTCGCCGTCGAGATCTTCGTACCGCGCGGAGAGGAGATCGCGCGTAAAACGCTGAACGCGCGGCTCGGCATCGTGGGCGGCATCTCCATTCTCGGCACCACCGGCATCGTGCGGCCCATGTCGCACGATGCCTTCACGGCCACCATCGCCGCCGGGTTGTCCGTGGCGCGAGCCTGCGGCCTGGACCGGGTGGTGCTGAGCACCGGCCGGCGCAGCGAGCGCTTCGCGCAGCGGCTCTGGCCGCAATGGCCGGAGGAAGGTTTCGTGCAGGTCGGCGATTTCTTTCAAAAGAGCCTGGAACTCGCCGCCCACAAGGGCTTTGCGCGGGTGATTCTGGCGGTCTTCTTCGGCAAGGCCATCAAAATGGCCCAGGGTGCGCCACATACGCATGCGGCGCGATCGGAGTTGAGCCTGGCGGCCCTGGCGGATTGGTCCCTTGAGCAGGGCAACCCTCCGGCGCTGGCGGATACCGTGCGGTCCTGCCATACCGCCCGCGAAGCCTTCACGCTCCTCACCTCGACTCACCCCAACCTGATCGCTGAAGTGGGGCGGCGGGTGGTCGCGAGCGCCGCTCGTTTCGCCGGCCCGGGGATCAAGGTTCAGAACGTCATTTTCGATTACGACGGGGGAGTCGTGTTCGATTCTGAAAAACAGCTTTAAGCTTCATGTTTTAAGCATTCAGTCAAGAAATCGAAGCCATCCTTTGCTTCCAAGCAAGTTGGGTCATTTTCTGTGGGAGCGGCTTTCCAGCCGCGACGACCGCGGCTGAAAGCCGCTCCCACCAAAAAACTTTCTTGGCGATAAAGTGGCGCTGCGCGCCATGGCTTGCTTAACACGCAAAACTTGATACGCTTAGCGGGCTTACGATGACGAAAACGCAACCTCGAAAGAGTCGGCCCCAGAACGGGCATTATCCTTGTATCGATGTCATCGGCGTCGGTCTCGGCCCGGATGACTTGACTCCCAGGCATCGCGCCATCATCGAGCGCGCCGAGATCCTGCTGGGAGGCAAGCGTCTTCTCGCTTTTTTTCCGGACGTGCCGGCCGAAAAAAAATCGATCGGAAAGGATTTGGATGACGCCATCACCTATATCCGCCGCCGGATGGCACGGACGTCGATCGTGGTCCTGGCATCGGGCGACCCGTTGTTCTTCGGCATCGGCGCCAAGCTGATCGACGCGTTCGGACCCGATCGGGTGACGATCCACCCGAATGTCTCTTCGGTGGCCGCCGCCTTCGCCCGGATCAAGGAGTCCTGGAGTGGCGTTCGCATCGTCAGCCTGCATGGCCGGAAAGACCAAAGCGGTCTGCTCCGGGCGCTGGCGGAGGAAGAACGGATCGCGGTTCTGACCGATCCGGAGCACGGCCCCGGCTGGCTGGCCCGGTTGATACTCGATCGGCTGGGGGGCGGTTTTCGCATGGCGGTCATGGAGGCGCTCGGCACAGCCGCCGAACGCCACCGATGGTATCGCCTGGAGCAGGCGGTGGCCGGGAAATTCGCCGAGCCCAACCTCGTGGTCCTGAAACGGGAAGCCCAGCCTGTCGCCGCCCGCCGGAGGCCGGCATTGGGGGCGCCGGACGAGTGGTTCGACCACCACCGGGGACTGATCACCAAGTCCGAAGTGCGCGCCGTGACGCTGGCCAAGTTGAGACTGACCGCCGGCCAGGTGCTTTGGGATCTCGGTGCCGGCAGCGGCTCGGTCGCCATCGAATCGTCCCTGTTCATCGGAAAAGGCCGGATCGTGGCCGTTGAAAAGGACCCCCGGCGGATCGAACAGATCAAAACCAACGCCCGGCGTTTTGCGGTCCGCAATCTGAGCGTCGTACAGGCGGTTCTGCCGGCAGGGCTCGCACGGCTTCCCAAACCGGACCGCATTTTCATCGGCGGCGGCGGCGGAGACCTGCCGGCTATTATTGCCAAGGCGGTACAGCACCTGAAGCCGAACGGAATCGTCGTGATCAATACCGTGCTGCTGCAGAACATGCACGACGCTTCGGCCGCGCTGCGGCAGCTGGGTTTCGCGGCGGAGACGGTGCAGGTCCAGATCCACCGCAGCGAGCCGATGCCCTGGAGCGAAAGGCTGGAGGCGTTGAACCCGGTCTGGATCATTACGGGAAGGCGGAATTCGGAAGTGCGAAGGCGGAGGGCGGGAGAGGTGAAGGGAGAAGTGCGAAGGGGGAAGGGGGAAGTCGGAAGTTCGAAGGCGGAAGGCGGAAGGGGGAAGAAAGATGAGCGCTGAAGATCGAGACATGAATTCCGCCTTCCGCCTTCCCCCTTCCGAATCCGATCCGGTTCTTTTCGTCGGCGCCGGGCCGGGCGACCCGGAGTTGATCACCGTCAAGGGTCGCAATGCGCTCGCGGCCGCCGATCTGGTGGTCTACGCCGGATCCCTGGTGCCGGAGGACCTGCTGGTCTGGACCCGGCCGGGAACGCCGGCCATCAACAGCGCTTCCATGCCACTGGGGGAGATCGTCGCGGCCATGGCGCAGGCCCAGCGCAACGGCAAACGGGTGGTGCGGCTGCACACCGGAGACCCCAGTCTCTACGGGGCCGTCTTCGAACAGATGGCCGCGCTCCGCAGGGCGGGAATCCCATCCAAGGTGATCCCCGGCGTCACCGCTGCCTTCGCCGCCGCGGCCGCCCTGGGGATCGAGTACACCCTGCCGGAAGTCGCGCAGACCCTGATCCTGACGCGCGCGGCGGGCCGTACGCCGGTCCCCGCGACCGAAAATCTATCCGGTCTAGCCGCCCACCGGACGTCGATGGCGGTCTACCTGAGCATGGGCCAGATCGAGGAAGTGGCCGCCACTCTCGCCGAAGCGTACGGCGCGGAGGCCGCCTGCGCCGTGGTCTACCGGGTCAGCCAGGCCGGGGAAAAAGTGATCCGGACACGCTTGAAAGAGTTGGTCGAAGCGGTGCGCGCCGAGCGCATCACGCGCCAGGCCCTGATCATCGTCGGCCGGGTGCTGGAGATCGGCCCGGACGACCTCAGCGTCACGTCCAAACTGTATGATGCAGACTTCGAACACGGTTTCCGAAAATAAAATCGCCGTCTGGGCCATCACGCCCAACGGGGCCGCCCTGGCGGTACGGATTGCAGCGGCCATTCCGAATGCCGATGTGCATGGAGGGGGCCGGCTCGACCGCCTGCCGGAATCCGCCGTCCGTTTTGAATCCCTGACGGAGGCGGTGGCCGCGCGCTTTCGCCGATACAGCGGCCATGTCTTCATCATGGCGACCGGGATCGTGGTGCGAACGGTGGCGGGGCTGATCGTTCACAAAAGCGAAGACCCGGCCGTGGTGGTGGTCGATGACCGGGGTACGTTCGCCATCAGCCTGCTCTCCGGCCACATCGGCGGTGCGAACCGGCTGGCGCTGCAAGTTGCTGCCGCCATCGGCGCCCAACCGGTCGTCACCACCGCTACCGACGTTAACGGCGCCGTGGCGATCGATCTTCTGGCCGCGGAATTGGGCCTGACGATCGAAACACCGGCAGCCATCAAGACCGTGAACATGGCCCTGCTCATCGGGTCGCCGCTGGAGGTACACGATCCCCTGGGCCTGTTGGCCGGCCGCGTCCCGGCGGCCGCGGCCGGAACCAGGGCGGCCGCCGCCAGGGTCTGGGTGGACGACCGCATGGCCGGCGCGCCGCCCGGCGCCCTGGTCTTGCGGCCCCGCTCGCTGGTAGCGGGGATCGGCTGCAATCGCAATACGGACGTGGCGGAGATCCGTGACCTGTTGCTTGGCACGCTGCAGGCCGCTGGGCTGGCGGCCGCCAGCCTGGTGCGCCTGGCTTCCATCGATCTGAAACAGGACGAGCCGGGACTGGCCGCGCTGGCGCGTGAATTGGGTCTGCCCCTTCAATTTTTCAGCCGCGAAGCGATCGGCGGGGTGGAGGCGGCGGTGCCGACGCCTTCGGCCGTCGTCGCCAAACATATTGGAGTGAATAGCGTATGCGAAGCCACAGCCATTCTGGCGTCAAGGGGCGGGAGCCTGATCGTGCCCAAACGGTCCTCCCGCAATGCGACGGTCGCGGTCGCCCGCATCAACTTTACATCGTAGGCATCGGGCCGGGTCGCATCGAACACCTTACGCAACGCGCGGTTGAGGTGCTCCATTCCGTGGAGTGCGTGGTCGGCTACGGGCTGTATATCGACCTCATTCAACCGCTCATCGAGGGCAAGGAAACGCTGCGTTCCGGCATGATGAAAGAGGTGGCCCGCGTGGAGGCCGCGATCGCAGCCGCCATGAGCGGAAAGGCCTGCGCGCTGGTCTCGAGCGGAGACCCCGGCATATACGCCATGGCCGGCTTGGTGTTCGAAACCTGCCAGCTTAAAAATATTCCCTTGCGGCCCCTTGGCGGAAAGGCCCTCGGCGAGAAGGACCCGCCGACCCTCCGGGTGGAAGTGATTCCGGGCATCCCCGCGCTCTGCGCCGGGGCGGCGCTGCTGGGGGCCCCCCTCACTCACGACTTTGCCGTGGTGAGCCTGAGCGATCTGCTCACGCCGTGGGAGGTGATCGCCAAACGGCTGGATGCGGCCGCCCGTGCGGACTTCGTGATCGTGATCTACAACCCGAAAAGCCGGAAGCGGACCTGGCAACTGGAAGCCGCCCGCAAAATCATCCAGGAGCACCGCAGTCCGGACACACCGGTCGGAGTCGTGACCGGCGCCATGCGCCCGAACCAGGACGTGCGCATCGTTTCGCTGGCTGCGCTGAACGAGGCGCATGTGGACATGCAGACCACCCTGTTCATCGGCAGCCGATCGTCAAACCGCTATTTGGATTTCCTGTTCACTCCCCGCGGATATTCGGATAAGTATGAAATCGGGTAGCGCTTCGCGCTTGGGACTCAGAGCCGAAGACCGCCTCCTGGGCGAGGGTCGGATGAAAGGTTATTTGCAGATCTACACCGGTGACGGCAAGGGCAAGACCACCGCTGCGATCGGTTTGGCCGTGCGAGCGGCCGGCACCGGCCTCAAGGTCTATATCGCCCAGTTCATGAAGCTCGGCGACTACGGGGAGATCGCGACTCTCAAACGGCTGTCGGACCGCATCACCGTCGAACAGTTCGGGACGGGCCGCTTTATCCGCGGCAATCCCACTCCCGAGGACATCGCCGCCGCTCGCAGCGGGATCGAACGTGTCAGGGAAATCTTCGCCGGCCGCGGCCATCAACTCGTGATCCTGGATGAGGCCAACGTGGCCGCATCCTGCGGTCTTTTTTCGCCGGCGGAACTCCTGGACGTTGTCCAGACCAGGCCCGAGGGGGTGGAGGTGGTATTGACCGGTCGCCAGGCAGCGCCGGAACTCATCGCCCGGGCCGACCTGGTCACCGAGATGAAGGCGGTCAAGCACTATTATCAGGCGGGCGTCGCCGCTCGGCTTGGAATCGAGAAATGAATTTAAACAACAACCGCCTGGCCCCCTGCTTGGCCGTCCTGGGGACCGGCTCGGATGTGGGCAAAAGCATCGTCACCACGGCCCTGTGCCGCATCTTCAGCCGGCGCGGCGTGCGGGTGGCGCCGTTCAAGGCCCAGAACATGTCCAACAACTCCGGCGTGACACCGGAAGGGCTTGAAATGGGCCGCGCCCAGATCGTTCAGGCCGAGGCCGCGCGGATATCGCCGCATGTGGATATGAATCCCGTCCTGCTGAAGCCGACCAGCGACGTCGGCTGCCAGGTCGTCCTGCTGGGAACGGCGTGCGGAAACCAAAGTGCGCGCGACTACCATGCCCGTAAGGAGCTTTTGTTCGGCGAAGCCGCTGCTGCGCTGGAACGCCTGCGCCGGTCCTTCGAACTGGTTATTCTGGAAGGCGCCGGTTCCTGCGCCGAGGTCAATCTCATGGCGGGCGACATCGTGAATCTGCGCATGGCGGAGCAGGCCGGGGCTGCGGTCGTCCTGGTGGCGGATATTCACCGCGGCGGGGTCTTCGGCCAGGTCGTCGGCACGCTCGAGTGCCTGGAACCGCACCACCGCAGGATGGTGCGCGGGGTCATCGTGAACCGCTTCCGCGGCGACAAGACCCTGTTTGCCGACGGGGTGCGCTGGATCGAACAACGTACCGGAAAAACCGTATTGGGCGTCCTGCCCTGGTTCGATCAAATCCGGATCGAATCCGAGGACTCGGTGGTGATTGAAAATCCGCCGAAGGTCCTCCCGCCGGAAGCCGATGCCCGAACATCCGTCGCCGTGGTGCGTTTGCCGCACATTTCCAATTTTACGGACTTCGAGCCGTTGTCCGCCATCGAGGGCCTCCAGGTTCATTTCCTGGAGAAGCCTCAGTCCCTAAAAGGATTCCGTGCGGCCATCCTGCCGGGGTCGAAGAACACCCGCCATGATCTCGACTGGCTGCAGGCCTCCGGCTGGGCCCGGGTCTTGTTGGATTTTCACCGCCACGACGGCCGCCTGCTGGGCATCTGCGGCGGTTACCAGATGCTGGGCCGGTGGGTCCACGACCCGGAAGGCCACGAGGGTTCGCCCGGGTCATCGGCCGGCCTTGGCCTGTTGCCCGTCGAGACGGTTCTGCGGGCGCCCAAGACCACGACGCGTACGCGCTTCAACTGGGGGGAGGCCCGGGGGACCGGATACGAAATCCACATGGGGCAGACGGTTCGTCACGGCGGCATGCCCTGGTTCGGGGTGCTGGAGCGGAACGGGCGGCTGGAAGAGGCTGAGGACGGGTGCATCGCATCGGATGCGCGCGCCATGGGGACTTACATCCACGGGATGTTCGACACGCCGGAGATCACCGCGCGCTGGCTGAGGGAAATCGGCATGAGCGACGTCCAGACGCCGGCTCTGCACGGTCCGGCCGCCCGCGACCGCGATTACGAACGGCTGGCCGACCACTTTGAAGCGCATGTGGATATCGAGGCGATAGTTGCATGGGCGAGGGGCGACCATATAGCATAGTCTTTTTTTTAGAGAATGTATTATTAATCCGGCAAGTGAATAGCGCAACGTCAGCTGGGGTTCGGCGGGTCGGGGTATCGGCCGCAGCGCGCCTCCACCAAATTTTCAATGGATTCTGCCACGCCCCCAAGCCGTCTAGAGGAACCGCGCGCAGGCAGAGACGGTTGACGGCTGCGTGGGCATCGGTCCTCCGGGGCTGTCCGGGCACATATGAAGCGGGCTTGCTGCCGTCCGCAGGTTCGTTGAACGGATGGTGGCGGCGCGCTGCGGCCGATACCCCGATCCGCCGATGAGTGATATGACCGCTTTGAATATATTTTATTGCCGGACTACTATTCTGTGATGCCCCATGCAGATCCTCTCTGATTTTTATTGCGGAGGTTGAGTGGCGAACGTTACGTTCATCCTGGGAGGCTGCCGCAGCGGCAAAAGCAGCTTGGCGCTGAGAACGGCCGAGGCGGCCGAAGCGGAGCAGCGCATCTTCATCGCCACGGCCGTACCCTTCGATGCGGAAATGCAGGATCGCGTCAGACGTCACCAGGCCGAACGCGGGGCCGGCTGGAAGACTCTTGAAGTCCCGCTGGCCTTGCCGGAAGCGCTGACCGAGCACAGCCGCGAGGGCCGGGTGATCCTGGTGGATTGCCTCACGCTCTGGGTTTCCAACCTGCTCCTGGAACGGGCGGATCCCGCAGTCGTCGAAAGCCGCATCGCGGAGCTGGCCAGGGCCGTCAAGGCATGCGCCGGCCCGGTGATTCTGGTCTCGAACGAGGTCGGCCTCGGGGTGGTTCCGGACAGCCAGTTGGGCCGCCAGTTCCGCGACCTGGCCGGCATGGCCAACCAATCCATGGCGGCCGGCGCGGATGAAGTGATCATGACGGTGGCGGGGATCCCGGTCCTGATCAAGCCACGCAACTCGGTCTGAAGCTATCGAAAGACGGAAGCTCGTGAAGAATCTGCGTGCAGCCATCCAATTCATCACGATCCTGCCGGCGGGCCCATCGGATCATTTCGATGCGATGGGGATGATCCGATGGTTTCCGGTCGTGGGCCTGCTGCTGGGGGCCGGGCTCGCCGGTTTCGATCAGGTCGTCGACCGCCTGTGGGGCCCTCAGACCACTGCCGTCCTGGATGTGATTTTCATGGCGGCCGTAACCGGCGCTTTTCACCTCGACGGTCTGGCGGACACCGCCGACGGACTCTGCAGCCATCGCTCCCGGGAGCAGACCCTCGAGATCATGAAAGACAGCCGCATCGGCGCCATGGGTGTGGTCGTGCTGATCTCCGTTCTATCTCTGAAGTGGGCCGGCATCAGCGGCCTCGGCCCGCACCGCGTGCTGGTGCTGATCCTGGTTCCGGCCTATGCCCGCGGCGCCATCCTCTGCGCCATGCGCTGGCTGGAGTACGGGCGGCCGGCGGGCGGAACGGGTCGGGCGTTCTTCGCCCGCAAGCTCGGCTGGCGCGAATGCTGGGCCCTGCCGGCTACGATGCTGCTCTCCACGGGCCTCGGACCGATGGCCCTCGGGTTGAACGCGGGCTTTGTCCTGCTGGTGGGCGTCGTCATCGCCTACTACAAACGGCGGTTGGGGTGCGTCACCGGGGATATGCTGGGGGCACTGACTGAAATGGTCGAAGCCGGCTTGTTCCTGATCGCTTCCATGGGAGGCCTGCGATGATCGGCGGACACGGCGGCAACATATACGAACTCGCCCGTCGGCTGGGGTGCGATCCGGCGGAGATCCTCGACCTGAGCAGCAACGTCAATCCGCTCGGCCCACCGGCCGGTCTGTGCGACTATCTCGCGCGGCAAATCGAGACCGTGAGTGCGCTGCCGGAAGTGGATAACCAGGGGATCATCCGGTGCTACGCCGACCATCTCGGGATTTCCGCCGATCGCATGATCGCCGGGAATGGAACCACCCAGTTCATTTATTCCATCCCCGCCGTATTGAAGGTGGACCGGGCGCTGATCGTGGGACCGACCTATTCCGATTATGCCGACGCCTGCCGCCTCCAGGGGGTCGCGTCCGAATTCTTCTTGTGCCGGGAGTCGGACGGTTTCAAGCCCGACCTGGACCGGCTCGAAGAAGCCGCGGCCGGCGCCGATGCGGTGTTCATCTGCAATCCGAACAATCCCACCGGAGCCCTCATCCCGGGGGGTGAGCTGAAACGGCTTTGCCGCCGCCGCCCGCAGGTTCGCTTCATCGTGGACGAATCCTATCTGCCCTTCGTCGCGGACGGCGAGGGCCAAAGCCTGGTCCGGAGCGGAATCGACAACCTCCTGGTCCTTCTTTCGATTTCAAAAATCTACCGCATCCCCGGGTTGCGGGTCGGTTTTCTGGTGGCTTCGCCCGCGACCATTGCGGCGTTTGCCCGCGGCCTCTGGCCCTGGAACGTCAACCAGCTCGGCCAGGCCGCCGTACGCTTTCTTTGCGAGGCCGGAGCGGACCTCGACGCCTTCGCGGCCGGGACCCGTGCGTATCTCGATGTCGAGCGGAGGCAGTTCGAGCAGCGGCTGGGCCTCATTCCGGGGCTCAGGGTCTTTCCCAGCCCGACTTCTTTTTTTCTGGTCCGGCTGCCCGAGGGGCTGTCCGCTTCCATGGTGTGGACGGCTTTGGCGCAGGAGCGGATCCTCATCCGCGACTGCAGCAACTTTCAGGGGCTGTCCGACCGGTTTATCCGAATTTCGCCGAAGACTCCCGACGCCAACCGCCGGGTGGCGGAGCGCCTGGCGGGTCTCGCGGCCCAGATCAGGAGGTCGGCAGCGGTTTCTCAGCCGCAGACGATCGAAACTTCATCCTCCAAACGATGAGGGCGGATGCGTGGAAGGTCTTTCCTCCTGGATGGTTATCCCGGCGGCGTTCGCCCTGGACATGCTCCTGGGCGATCCCCAGCGTTTTCCTCATCCGGTGCGCTGGATGGGCCGGGCCATCGTTACGTCTGAACCTTGGTTCCGGCGTCTTCCGGTTCATCCGGTTCTGGCCGGGGGCGGGTTCACGGCAGTTCTGGTGGCAGGCACCTGGTGCGCGGCCACGCTGCTGATCGATGCCGGCCGCAGCGTCGATCCGATCTGGGCAAACGCCATCGAAATCGTCATGGTCTATTTCTGCCTGTCGGTGCGATCGCTGAACGATGCGGCCATGGAGATCTTCACGCTGCTGAACCAACAGCGGGCAGCCGATGCCCGCGAACGCCTCGCTCTGATCGTCGGGCGCGATGTCGACCGCTACCAGCCTCATGACATGGCCCGCGCCGCCGTTGAGACCGTAGCTGAAAATTTTGTCGACGGCGTGCTTTCGCCGCTGCTTTTCGCCGCGGTCGGCGGCGCTCCCCTGGCCATGGCGTTCAAGATGGTCAGTACGCTGGACTCCATGGTGGGGTATAAGAACGAACGCTATTATCACTTCGGCAAGGCCGCCGCCCGGCTGGACGATGTCTTCAACTTCGTGCCGGCCCGCGTTTCCCTGCCCCTCATTGCGCTCGCCGCTCAAATCCTTTCACGTTCCGGAATCCGCTCGCTCAAAACCGCGTGGTCCGAAGGACGCAACCACACGAGTCCCAACGCCGGCCTTCCGGAAGCCGCGTTCGCCGGCGCCTTGCACGTCAAACTGAACGGCCCCAACACCTACGGCGGCATCCTGGTCAAGAAGCCTTTTATCGGCATACGCTTCGCAGAGGTGCGAATCGAGGATATCAAGAAAGCCTGCGATTTGATGATGCTGGGCGCTCTTCTCAGCGTCGGGCTGGCCGGCGCTCTTGCATTGGGGTTTATTTCCGGTTAAAGCCTATCCTGAGAAACAATCCGTCCCGGGAGGATGGACGAGGGCATGTCAACCGAAAAATTCTTCCGAATCATCACGTATCTCAAAGAGGCGAAATCCGTCACCTCCGCCATGGCCCTGTCTCCCGATTCCCGGTTCAACTCCCAGAAACTCCATTTGCTGGGGATGTTGGACCGGATCCAACACCTGGTCGTTTCCCTCCGAGCGGATTTTATCGATTTGTTTTACTTCAAATCTCCTTATGAAGCTGGCGCGCCGGCGGATTCCGACATCGGAGAACCGGGGGAGGGGCTCTCGGGCCATCCGGGCGGCGAGCGTCGGTCCAATGTCGTTCCCTTCGATCGTCGGCGCACCCCGGCGGATCGCCGGCGAATAAATACCTTTCTCGCCCGCGACCGCCGCAGCGGCATTGTCGACCGGCGGCAAAGACGGCGCGAGCGCGACGCATCCACGCAATTCAACATTCAGAAAAATTAAATTTCCGTCGCGCGCCCAAATCTGGTAGGATCGGCCATCATGATGATCGCGCTTGCCGCGGCGGCAGTTTAACGACGGATGCAGTGGAGGACCACCATGCTGCTGGCCATGAACGTCAACAACACCAACACGTCATTCGGCCTCCATGCGGACGGAAAATGGATCGTTCACTGGCGCGTGGCGACGGATCGGGCCAAACAGCCGGATGAGTACGCCATGCTTCTGCGCAATTTTTTCGAGTACAGCAAGCTCGACTGGTCGCAGATCACCGGTGTGGCCCTGTCCAGCGTCGTGCCCCCCATCACCACCGTTTTCGTGGACTTGAGCCGCCGGTACCTCGGGCACGAACCGCTGATCGTCACTCACCAGCTGAAAACCGGTGTCAAAATCCTCCTCGACTATCCGGCCGAGGCGGGCGCCGACCGCATTTTAAATGCACTCGGCGCCCGGACCCTGCACGGGTGCCCGTGCATTGTCGTCGACTTCGGCACTGCCACCACCTTCGATGCCATCTCCCGCGACGGCGACTATCTCGGTGGCGCCATCGCCCCAGGCTTAGGCATTGCGGCCGAGGCGCTGTTCAGCCGGACCGCCAAGCTGCCGAGGATCGAATTGACGGCGCCGCCGGCTGCGATCGGACGAAACACGGTGCATGCGATGCAATCCGGGCTCGTCCTGGGGTATGTGGGATTGATCGAGGGACTGGTGGCGCGCATCCGGGCGGAGCTCGGCGGTCGCGTCAAGGTCATCGCCACCGGAGGGATGGCCCACATTCTGGCGGAGCAGACGTCCGTCATCGAATCGGTCGATCCGATGCTGACCCTGGAAGGACTGCGCTTGATCTACCACCTGAATCGCGAGGAATGAAAATGGACACCCGGGTTGCGCTGCTGGAGGGCAAACACATCGTGCTGGGCGTCACCGGCGGGATCGCCGCCTTCAAATCCGCCGATCTCGCCAGCCGGCTGGTCCAGGCCGGGGCGCTGGTGGATGTGGTCATGACCGATGCCGCCACCGAATTCGTACGGCCCCTCACGTTTCAGGCGCTCACCCACCGGCCCGTGGCCGTGGAGATGTTTTCCCTTCTGCAGGAGACCGACATCGGCCATGTTTCCCTGGGTCAGCGGGCGGATCTCATGATCATCGCCCCGGCCACCGCCAACACGATCGCCAAGCTGGCTCACGGCCTGGCCGACAACATGCTCACGACCACGGCGCTGGCCTGTCGGGCGCCCCTGCTGCTGGCGCCGGCGATGGAGTCGGGCATGTGGGGCAACCCTGCGACGATGGCGAACATGGAGATCCTGCGAGGCCGCGGCGTCTGCACCGTAGGCCCCGAATCGGGCCGACTGGCATCCGGCGGACACGGGTACGGGCGGATGTCCGAGCCGGCGGCCATTCTGGAGGCTGCGCGCTGGGTCCTCGCACGCAACGGCCGTCTGGCGGGCACTGCGGTGATCGTCACTGCCGGCGGAACACGCGAAGCCTTCGACCCCGTGCGGTTTGTCGGCAACCGCAGCAGCGGCAAGATGGGTTTCGCCCTGGCCGCCGCTGCCAGGGACCGCGGGGCCGCGGTGACGTTGATCCACGGACCGGCGGCATTGGAACCTCCTTACGGCGTAAAAACGATTGCGGTGGAGTCCTGCGCGGACATGGAGCGCGCCGTACTCGATTCCATCGGCGGCGCGGATGCGCTGGTCATGGCCGCTGCCGTGGCCGATTACCGGCCGGAGGTTGCCGCCCCGCAGAAGATCAAGAAGCGGAACGATCGATTGGCCCTGAACCTGGTGCGCACATCCGATATTCTCTCCGCGGTGGCCGGGCAGCGCGGCGCCGGCGGACGCCTCAAGGCGGTCATCGGTTTTGCGGCGGAAACCCGCGATGTGCTGGACAACGCCCGCGAAAAACTGGCCCGCAAAAAACTGGACCTGATCGTCGCCAACGACGTCTCGGCCGCCGACAGCGGGTTCGAGGTGGACACCAACCGCGTGACCCTGATCGATGCGTCCGGCGGGATGCAGGCGCTGCCGCTCATGTCCAAGCCGGCTGCGGCGGAGCAGATCATCGACCGCCTGGTCGCTATCCTCGTACCGTGACCCCCTATTGACGCGATCCGATAGAATTGTTAAGTTAACATTCGATTGCCAATTCACTCTGGCAACGGCTGTTGAAGGCGTATCATTCGTTCATGGCACCGATCGGCGCAGCGGGGTGCCCCTGTGGGGTGCCGGGCATCGGCTCAAGGTGCGCCGGCCCATTGCCAGAGCAACAACCCAAACACCAATGATGAAGGCGGACGCATGACCAGAAGCAAATGGTTTTCTTTGGCCGGTCTTTTCATTATCGCGCTTGCGGTTTTTTACCTGATGGGGGAAACCGCCGAGGCCGCCCGGCTGGGCGGTGGTAAATCCTTCGGCAGCCGGCCGAGCTATCAGCGCAGCGCTCCGGCCCCGTCAACGAGTCCGACCTCGCCCCAGATGAGCCCCGGCACAACAACTCCGCAAACACCCGGCGCGACGTCCGGAATGGGGCGTTGGGGCGGCATGCTGGGCGGTTTGGTGGCAGGTTCGCTGATCGGCTCACTGCTGTTCGGCGGCGGCATGCACGGAGCCGGCGGGATCGGCATGCTGGACATCGCACTCATCGGCGGCGGCCTCTTTTTGCTCATGCGTGTTCTGCGCGCCAGACGGATGGCCGCCGAAGGTGCTTCGACCGGCGGATCCATGTCGTTTGACCGCGGGCCTTCCCAGAGCTGGGGAAGCTCGGGGTACGATCCTGCGGCGGCCTCGACGCAGGCGGCGGCCGCCCAGCCCTCCATTCCGCCGGGATTCGATGCGGACGAGTTCCTGAAGGGAGCCAAAGCCATTTATACCCGCCTGCAGTCTTCCTGGGATAAGCGCGACCTTGACGACATCCGGCAGTTTACCGCTCCGGAAGTCTTTGAGGAAATTCAGCGCCAGGTCCAGGAAGACCCGACACCCGGGAAAACGGAACTGCTGCTAATCAACCCCAAGATTCTGGAAGTGCGGGAACTCGACGGCCAAACCGTGGCATCGGTCCTCTACGATGTGATGATGCGGGAAGCGTCTGCCGAGATGGGTCGGCAGGTTCGCGAAATCTGGCATTTCAGCCGCGCCGCCAGCAAACCCGAGGCGTTCTGGGTACTTGAGGGGATTCAGCAAGTGGAAGGATAAAACGCGTCGGGCGGTTGCCTGAATTTCGCGGCCGTGGCGCTTAAGTTTGAAAAAGGATAGCGCGGTTTTCCAAAAACCGCGCTATCCTTTTAAGTGGAGCCGGCGCAGAAACCCGCGAATAGCCTGTGCGCATTCCTTCGGTTTTTCCATCGTCGGGAAATGGCCGGTACCGTCGATCGTGATTACATGGGCATGGGGAGCTGTGCGCTGCAAACGTTCCGCGGCTTCAGCCCGAAAAACATCCGACAGCCCCCCGCGGATAGCCAAGAGCGGACAGCGAACCCGCCGGACGTAGCTCCAAACCTTCAGCGGGATCGATTCAAAGATCTGGGCTTCGAGTTCCGGGTCGCATGTCAACACGGCCGCCCCGGAATCTTTTTCCAACAGTCCGCACTCCAGATACGCCTCCACGAACTCCGGCGACCAGGTTTTAAAAATCCCCCGGCCGGACAGGAAAAGCCTGAGAGCTTCCGCCTTGCTCTTGAAGGTATTGCGTCGCCGTCGGGCGGCGCGGGCGCGCGGCAGGCGTCCGCTCAGGCCCAGCGCCCGCATGCCGCCGATCATGGCCAGGCGGCGCGGCATCAGGAATACCGGGTCCACCAGCACGATGGCCCAGAATAGCTCCGGAAACGTGGCGGCGGCGATGCAGGTGGCCACGGCCCCCAGCGAGTGCCCCATTCCGATGACTGGCGGCCGGGCCGTCGCTGAGACGATCGCCCGCAGGTCCTCGGCGAAAATCTCCCAGCTGCGGACGCGCCCGATCCCGGTGAAATCCGATCCCCCGTGGCCGCGCACGTCGCTGGCGACGACGTGAAGATCGCCAGCCAGATGTTGAATGAACGGCGCGTAGGTTCCCGCACAAAAACCGTTTCCGTGCAGGAAATGGGCTTGGGGTCCATGGCCTCCCCAGTCCAGGTAGTGCAGTCGGCCGCCGGGGACCCCGATGTAGCCTTCGACAGGCTGGAATGGCGATTCAGGCGTCATCGCTGTTCACACCGGTTACTAGAGCGCACACCGCTGGGGTGGAATCGGGCCGATCGCCGGTTCAAGGAACAGGGCCCGCCCGGTATCCGCTCGACGCAATCCGAATTAATGATCTGGGGCATCGTCGCATCCCTCGGGCTTCGGCCAGTGTTCCGTCACCGCCGCTTCGACGTTGGGCGGCTGGCAGGTCCGCCACGGATGCTGGGTCAGGTTCATGGCGCGCAGCTTGATGGCGCAGGGATCGTCGATCACCTTGAAGACCAGCTCTCCCTCCTGCAGCCGCCATCGATAAAGTCCCAGTTCGCCCTGACAGGCCGGGTCGTTCGCCAGCAGAATCCGATCGCCCGAGACGATGTAGGTTCCGATGCTTTTCCATCGGCTCTCCGGGTGTAGGACTCGGAAGGTGCCCCGGCTGAGGTTCAGCTTCCATAGGCCGCCCTCGGGAGCGTAATCGGGACAGCGCAGACAATGAACCCGATCGGACGCGGACGCCACGACTTTGGTGTAGGTGCCGTCCACCGGGCTGTGCTCGGGCTTCGGCAGGGGGACGAGATAGGGATAGGGTCGTCGCTGGAGCAGTCCGGACCAAACCTCCCGGGCTGAAGGCTCTCGGTTCTGCGGTTCTGCCGGCGGGCTTTGGGTGAAACCGAATCGCCCAGCGGCCCACAGCATCAGAACCGCGGCTGCGACCCGGATCCGGAGTGGAATTTTGGGGGACATTTCATCCTCCGTGTTTTTTTCTCGGGGCTCCTGTCCGGTGTGACGGCAGGCATACAATGGCACCGTCTGATAAAAGCTACCCCATGCCGTTGTGGCCGTCAACCGCGGTAAGAACCGCGCAGCATCCAATCGCCCGAGGCGGGCCTGCCGGCAGACCTGCTTATCGGTAGGATGGTCGCTCGTTAGAGTATGGAGTTACCTAAGCCGAGGCCGGCTGCAGGGCCGATAGGTGACATGACCGCATTAGACCTGCTTATTGCCGGGGCAATGAATGATGTTTAAAATAGCTGCGTGACGGTTTCAGGCGTCTTGGAAGGGGTTGCCGTCGGTGGTTGAATAAGCATTGAATGACGAGTCGGTGAAGCCGATTTTCGGGAGGTTTGCATGAATCCATTGATTTCGCGGCGCATGTTTTTAAAAAGCGGGATTGCCGCGGCGGCCGGGGCCGCTGCAACGGCCGTTCCCGGAACCCAGGCGCTGGCCGCCAACGACGACCGCGGCTACCTGGCGACACTCATCGACATCCGCAAATGCATCGGCTGCGAGGCTTGCGTGGAGGCTTGCCGCGAAGCCAACGCCCCAAAGTTCCCCGCACCCGTCAAACCGTTTCCGAAAATGTATCCGTCCCGGGTAAAAGTCTCCGACTGGTCCGAGAAGCGGGACGTCTCCAACCGCCTCACGCCCTACAACTGGTTGTTCATCCAGCATGCCACCGTGAAAGTCAACGGCGAAGACACCGAGATCACGCTTCCCCGGCGCTGCATGCACTGCGTGAACCCGCCCTGCGTCAAGCTCTGCCCCTGGGGCTCCGCCATGCAGATGGAAAACGGGCTTTCGCGGATCGATCCGGATATCTGTCTCGGCGGCTCGAAGTGCAAGAACGTCTGCCCCTGGGACATCCCTCAGCGCCAGACCGGAGTGGGGCTGTATCTGAAACTGCTGCCGGCGCTCGCCGGCAACGGTGTCATGTACAAGTGCGACCGCTGCTACGACCGTATCGCCCGGGGCGAACGGCCGGCCTGCATCGACGCCTGCCCGGAAGACGTGCAAACCATCGGGCCCCGGCAGGACATCATTGCCCGGGCCCACGCCGTCGCCAAGGAGATCGGCGGGTATGTTTACGGCGAAATCGAAAACGGCGGAACCAACACGATCTACGTCTCACCCGTACCGTTCGAGGACCTCAACCGGGCCATTGCCAAGGGCGACGGCTTCCCGCATCTTAACCCGGTTCAGGACGCCATGGCGGATGCCAACAACTTCGCGGCGGCCATGGTGATGGCGCCGGTTGCCGGTATCGCCGCGGCGGCTGTTCGGTTTCTGAAAACCCGAAGCAAAGCCGAACCACCCGGCAGCAGGAGGGAAGGTTAAGAATGTCTGGAGAAAAAACGAGTGCGGCCGTCCGTTGGCGCTCGGTCAAGGTCCTTTACCTATTGACCCTGTTTTTCATGGCCCTGACCGGATTTGGGCAGATGCCGATCTACAACCGTTACTATATGAGCGACATCCCGGGATTGGGCTGGCTGGCGGATTTCTATATCACGCGCAACATTCACTACATCGGAGCGGTGATACTGCTGGGTCTGGTGTTCTATGTCGCCTTTGATTTCATCCTTTCAAAACGCCGGCAGGCGCAGCTCAGCGCCAGCGGATGGGTGCGCGCCGCGCTTCTAACGGCCGTCATTTTTTCCGGGGCGCTGATCGTCGTCAAAAACCTCCCCTATGTGCATTTCTCAGACGGCTTCGTCATTGCGCTGGACCTGTTTCATCTGGCCGGGGTGATGGCTTTCCTGGCGGCCAACTGCGTATGCCTGATCGCCCAAAAGAAATGGACAGCCGCCGCATGACGACCGCCCGTCCACGCCATCTTTTCTCCTACACCGGCTGAAGACCGACGATCGCCTGGATGCGTTGAGGGACCGCCGGAGCGAGGCCCCGTGCCGGCGACCAGTTGACCGAGGTATTTTTTATCCGCCGGATTTCGAACTCATCGATTCGTCCGCCGTGACGGCATAGATCATGGCTTTCAGGATGGGTTTCGATTGCCGCTCCAGTTCTTGGCATTGCGCTTCGGTCTGCAAAGAGAAATTTTTTTCTCAGAAATAGACAGCGCCCTATCCGCTTTCGACCGAACGCCCTCTCGATAAAAACCTACCATGCTGATTTTAAACAATATATTTAGGCAGCTATCCTTGGCTTCTTTTTTGCTAAATGATACGTTGACCAGAGCCGCCTGACTCTCAGCAAGATGAAATAACTCAGACGGAAGGTTGGCTCAGGGGAAGGTAAGGTTGAGGGAAGGAAACGATGTCAGCCGGTTTACCCGTTAAACAGAATCATGCCATAGCAGCCTGCTCCCAGCTTTCGGCCAGTGGCAGGCCAATCGGGGCTTTGCGAAAGGCTCACTCCCGGTCCTGCAAACCAGTTGAGAACCACCTTCGGATCGAAGGCGTTCGACATCGTCGGGCCGAGCAGGGCGTCATTCCGAGAAATGACCCGTATGATGGGTCTGATCGCGGAATCTACATAAGGCCCCGCGCCATGCGGGTTGATACGTACTGCTAGCGCTGATAACAGAAGCGATTAATCGTCGGAATCCAGCGCGCTCAGACCATCGGGGGCTTTAGCGGTTTCAGTTTCCTTGCGTCTTTTCCGCCCGGTTCGTCTCTCGGGGATATAAGCGGAATAAGAAAACTGGCGCCGTTCGATCACGATTCGCCGTTCAGCTTTTTCTTCCTCGTCCCGATCCGATTTCATCGCTACCTGTTTCCGGATAGAGCTCATGGCCGCCTTTAAAACCTTTCTGAATCCTTGATTAACAACATATTGATCTTTTTATAAATGTGCAAGCATTATCCGGGCCATTACTCAAAGATTACAGCCTGTTTTGTACCCCCGCCTGATATTTAAAAAAAATTAGATGGATACGCAACCCATTTTTTTTATCCGACTGTTCGGACGCGAACCCTTGTTCCTGAACTTCCGGATTCTGTTTAAAATTTTACTTAAAAAACTGGCTTGGATTAACCAAAACCAACTTATATAAACATGGTTATATTTCAGCGGCCAATTATGAAACAGGGATTAAGGTTTTCGTGCAGGGGTGCAGAGAGTGGAAATTGACGTTGTGGAACACTATCAGGATGATGTCGGCGAAGACGGTAGGGAGGAACCCGGAGGCCATTATTGGCGAGGTGCCGAGATCCAAGAAACAGGCCCCGGCGCGGTTTGGGCCGGTGGTTCCGTGCTCAATATAGTAAAGGGCGAACCAGCAGGCAGAGTTGCGGCGGCCGCCGAGCAGGAAAACTTTCACCCCGCCCTGCTCCGCGACCGCCTATACCCCCCTCCGACCAGCAAGTTTCCGGATCTAGAACCCGCGCGCCTTGATCGCCGAGCGGTTGCGGTCGTAAAGCCAACTATCCAGATACAGCGAAGAGTCCTCCAAAAGCACGGGGCTCATGTCATTGGGGTTTTCTTCGCAGAGAGTCTTGTGGATTTCTGACCATCGCCTCACCCAATAGGAGGCTTTCGTTGTCCGCTTCGAGATCCGGCGGCCAGCCTCAGATGAAATCTCTCTACAGTTCGGAAATTTGATGAGTTCTCCCATGGACACATTATCGGCTGAGGCGAACGAGAGCTTGAGGGGATGTTGCTGGAGTCAACCGCTCGGAAAATCAAGAAACTCTTGGTTCCGGTCAGAAAGCGCGTGCACGATGCAATAGATCCAAAACGAGGCCTGACCGCTGAATCGCAAAGTCTTAATTGATATGGGCCCGCTTTGGCTTTTCAGAATAAACCGGCCGTATTGGCTGCTGGGGGGTGAGGGGATAGGTTCGACTGCGCTGACTCAGTCTGCGGTGAGCCAGCAGGCTGGCGGCGATTCGATAGAGTACAACGAAAGCCCAGGCCGAGCTGATCAGAAAGAACAATTTTCCAATAACGATTTCCATGTCATCCTCAATTTGCATCATCGCCCGAAAACTGAAAAAACTTGAATCCTAACGCTTCGTCATATGAAGTGCTCGCAACGCTAAAGGTTTAAGAATGGCCACCGAGCAGGAAAAACTTCACTCTAGCCGCAAGCTTCGCGGCCGCCCAACTCTCCCTCTGACTTCCTCATATCCGAGCCTAAAACCCCCGCGCTTGATCAAGGACACCTATGCGCTGTCATGGTAAGATAACCAACTGGAATGACGAGCGGGGATTTGGTTTTATCACCCCCAGCGATGGCGGTCGGCGAGTGTTTGTTCATATCAAATCGTTCTCCAATAGGCAGCGACGGCCGACCGGCAATGAATTGGTCATTTATGAACTGACGGCGGATTCACAGGGGCGACTGCAAGGCAAAGACGTTGCGTTCGTCGGGGACCGCGCCCCAGCAGCGCATTCGTTCCGAAGTGGTACTTTCTCGCTCACATTGTCTGCACTCTTTCTCGGTTTTCTATCGTTGACGGTTTTGACAGGGAAGTTGCCCTTCGCAATTTTCGCTCTGGACCTATGCGCAAGTGCCTCAGCGTTTCTTGCTTATGCACGTGATAAGTCTGCTGCCAGAAACGATCGATGGAGAACACCAGAGAGCACGCTGCACATATTCGGTCTAATCGGCGGTTGGCCGGGAGCTTTGGTGGCGCAGGGACTGCTCCATCACAAATCGAAGAAGCAGTCGTTCCAAATCGTTTTTTGGGTGACGGTCATAGCCAATTGCAGTGTCCTCATCTGGCTGCTTTCACCCTCCGGCTCCAGCGCGCTCCGTTACCTACTCGGTGCGACATGAGAGCTTAGGGGAAAGGTCTGCCGTAGGAGGGCATCCATCCAGTCTAAAAAAACCGATCCCACCACGGGTAAAGATAGCCGCGTCAGAACCTTCATCACACATTTCCTTTCCTGGTTCAGAACGCTCTTTGCCGGAGAGCGCTCTCCCAATCCCCATTGTGCGCCCTGCCTATTCAAGCAGAATAAAAGGGGCTGAAGACGTTTTACCATCTTCAGCCCCTTGAATTTGCTTGGTAGGCACGCGGGGATTTGAACCCCGGACCCCTACCGTGTCAAGGTTTTATCTCTTTCGCAACAGACTGAAAATACATTTAAAAAGAGCGTGGATGGCGACTATATTTTTCATTTGTATAGTCAGGTACAGTCAGTAAGACGGCAAGGGTCGGAGGTGAACCAGCCATAGGTGCATAGAAGCCTAATATTTTGAGAGAATGACCTTTTTCGATGCTATCTGACAAATCACAGGCCAATGCCATTTCTTGATATAGTATACTTTAAATATTGACAACCCACCCCTCGTGTAGGATAGAAACTACCAAGTTAAAGCCAAATCCTGGGAAACTGGGAGACGGAAAGCCACGGGTCCAAAATTGTTGTTGCTTAAAGCCAACATCACTTTTTCCTGCGCGCTTCTACTGGATCTCCTGAACCACTGGCTTTAAGTTTTCAACCTAAGCGGATAACCGGGCTGCCTTTAAATAGGAGGTCCGGTTTTTTTTGTTTCCAAAAAGAGGAGGGAAAATGAAAAAAATTTCTTTTCCGACTTTTTTCATATCGCCATTAGTAGTAATTTTTGCATTAAGCAATTTTTGTGGAAATATTACCTTGGCTGCCTCAAAAGCCTCAAAAACTTCAAGCCCCACAAAACAATCTTCAAATAACAAAATTACGATTACTGGAACAATTATAAATATTGACCATGCAAAAAAAATATTTTGCTCAAGGTTCACATCTGGTGTTTTATAATTCTGAAAAGGGGATTATCGGCACTTTAATGTCTGATGGTTCAATAATGGTTGATGATTCGAATCATCTTAAAACCCAATTTTCTGAAGGGGGTAATTTTAAATTTGAGACCACCTCACTTAAACCAGGCAAGTATATTATTTTACTTACAACCTGTAAAGGGGTTCACTACTGGAAACGCAAGTATTGCGTTGGTTGTTGATGAAAATACCAAAAATACGGTTGAAATTAAATATCCTTTTGAAACAGGTGATGCAAACAAACTCGACATACACAACGTACTGTTAAAAACTCCATAGCCTGTAAATACAAAACGGGCATCACCTAACTGGGAAGAAATTACAGCTTTATTTTGGTAAAACACCAAGCGCGCCGACCTTAACCAACTATTATTCAACAAGAAGGAGGAAGCGTGAAAAAAACATTAGTTTGTGTTTCTATTGTTTTAATTTCAATCGTGGCAGTTGGTTGTGCGACAATGAATACTGTAAATCCAATGCCTGCCTCAGTTGATACAAAAGTAAAAAATATGCAAGTCCCCGCAGGCAAATCAATTGTTTATGTAGTGCGACCAACATTTCTTGGAAAACCATTTGGCACGGATATTACAGCTAATGATGAGTATTTGGGAACAACCCAAGGCGGAATATACGTATATGCTATTTTAGCCCCAGGTGATTATAAAATTAAAGTTACTGGCCACGATAATGATCCCGAAATTATGCTTAAGCTCGAAGCAAACAAAACATATTATATCTATCAGAGTGTTTATCCGGGCCTGCTAAAAGGAATCGGCAAGATAGAAGTTGTTAGCCAAGAAGAGGGCAGAAAAGCCCTTAACGAGTGCACATTAGGGGATAAATTTGGGAAAAATATTGCGCATTAACCTGAGCAATAAAATGGTTTCTGAAAGTATTCCATCTCAAGATCAGTTGACCATCAACCATCGACGATTGGAGGCAACCATGAGAATGAGGAGAACCGCAATCATTATCCTCGCCATTTGCTTGTGTATCGTTTTGCAGAGCGGATTCGCCCAGGCTGGCCAGCGGAACGTCATGGTGTTCGACGACGGACGAAGAGTGGCGGCTCAGAAGACCGTTGAGAGAGAAGCCTCGCCTATAGCAAAGCCCTTGCAGGGAACACCACGTCCAGACAAGGCCGAGATGATCGCTCAAGGGGTGAGTTTCGACTACTTTCCCGACTTCGAAGAAATGGTGCGGAAGACGGCAACAAGAGAACTTGGCTCAGAAGCGGTTACCGAGGCATTAATTGGGGTGGATACTCGTGTGCGCAATTACACGGGAAATTATCCCGCGAGAGCGGTCGTTTTAATCGATTTTAATGAAGGTGGGTGCACCGGATTTATGATCAGCCGAGATACTGTCGCAACGGCTGGCCACTGTGTGCACAGCGGGGGGCCAGGAGGAAGCTGGTATACAGGTTATAGAGTTTACCCTGGCTACAATAGTGGTGCGCCTTACGGTTCTTGTGGGGTAACATGGAAGGGGTCCGTGCAAGGGTGGACCGATTCTGGAGACGAGGAAGTCGATTATGGAGTCTTAAAATTGGATTGCAATGTCGGCGACACGACAGGATACTTCAATTTATTATGGAAAGCGGGCGAAGACGCTATGAATGGTTTTCCGCAAGCGGTTTCAGGGTATCCAGTTGATCGGGGCGGCATGGAGCAACAATGGCAAAGCCACAATAAAGTTGCTGACTGCTCAGAGTACTTGTTGTACTACAGTAATGACACTACAAGTGGAAACAGCGGCTCCCCCCTATGGTTTGACAGGGGCAAAAAAGGTGCACATGCAATCGGCATCCACACTCGTACCATTATAAATAGCTATAACTTCGGAACGCGTATAACCGAAACAGCGTTCGCCAACTACCAATATTGGATCTCTGAAGATAAGTAGAATGGAATCACAATTGTTCATTTGAACGCCTCCCTCAGATTCTGTCGGGCGGCTTATCCAATTGGATTTTCTCATAGACCGGATCTACCGTACCGGAGGTTCTATGGTGCCGATGTCTCCCAAAATGGTTCGCACGGCGGCGGCTCATTTGAAAGGGATTCCTTCCTATGGCATTTACCCGATTTCCACCGGACCGTCTGGAGGCACCAACAACAAAATCAATACCATGAAACACCAAGCCTACGGCTTCAGAGAAAACAAATTCTTCAGACTCAAATCATGGTACTTCATCAGGCAGGTAACTTATTAACAGGATTAACCCTATTTTGCGCTGAAATCCGACATTTGAAATTTTTTAAGCCTGATATTAAAAGCAGGTTTAAAAGGAAAAAGCCAAATCTCGGGAAACAGGGAAACGGAAAGCCATGGGTCCAGATCTGTTGTTGCTTAAAGCTGACAGAACTTTTTCCTGCGGGTTTCTGCAGGTTCTCTTGAACTATTTGCTTTAAGTCTTCAACCTAAGGGGATAGCCGGGCTGCCATTATAATAAGGGAGGCCGGCTTTTTTTATATCAAAATAAAGGAGGGAAAATGAAAAAATATATCTTTACGTCCTTGCTAATTATTTTAAGCTCCATGCTTTTAAGCTGTGTCACACCCATTCAACGTCTTCCTCTGTCAAAGGAATCTGCGGCTAAGATTAATGGAAAAACTTGCGAAACTAGTAACCCTAAAACGCCAGATTTTTATGCACAAACAACTGGCAAAGCTTGGCTTCCTCCTATGATTGGAATGGCTGCATCTTTTTCTGCAGGGCGGGAAATTGTGGAGCAAAATAATATCGAAGATCCTGCTATTTTTGTTTCCCAAGAAATGGAAAAAATATTGAATCAAAATTTCAATATCAAATTTATGCCAAAGGCAGAGGCCATAAGCGAAAATAATGATATAGATACACTGTGCAAAACATATAGCAAGGGCGACCTTCTTTTGGATGTGAGAACAATTGGTTGGGCCTTTGGTACGGGAGCGGGTTCCAACCCAGCATTATCGGTGCAATACCAGGTTTCTTTTATTTTAGACCTGAAGATTATTGATTTAAAAGCTAAACAAGCTTTGACCCAGGAAGTTTTTAGTTATCCAAATACAAAGTCCCCTGATACGAATAAAACATTTAGTTATGACGAATTGATGAATAACAACGCGGCTGTACTTAAAAATGAACTACGGAAAGGAGCTGATGAGGCTATATTATTTTTTAAGGAAAAAACATTTAGCCTTTAATTATTTTTATATTTAAATGGTAAAAAATCATTAAAAACAGACTATTTTCTATTTTAATGTCACAAAATTATTTTTGTCTTAGCGTCCGCTATGAGCTGCGAATTGTAATATTTAATTATTTAAGATTGAAAACAAAAAACGAGGCATTCTAAGCTATAAAATGGATCATAAAAATGGATTTCAAAAAATATTTTATATTTTCGCTTATGTGTTTCTTTGCGATATCATGTGGGACAGTTTCTCAACCTCAAAAAAGTAGTCCTCAGTACAAGTTGAAAAAGCCTGTTTTTTATACAAAAGATGGAAGCGAATTTCTTGTATTAACTGGCCCGGGACCTGATGGTGAAAAAGCTAAAATTATAATCCCAAATGGTCAGGGATTTGCATCAGCAAAATTAAAAAAATTTGATTCTGACGAAGAGCTAAAAGTTTCAGTAAATAATTGGCTAAACAAGCTATGCACCACGAACTCCGTTGAATTTTTAAAGCCAGATATTCAAATTGCTCCAATCATGCGCGATGAGGGCCAATATGATATATCTGAAAGTGATTTGGTTTTTGTGAAAGATCAATTAAAGAATCGTGGAATTAGCTATAATATTACTTCATCAGAAGAAGGACTAACTTGTATTAAATAGTTTTTATCTGAATTTTGCGCCAATAGATAATTCCCATGTTCATGGTGTAAAAGATATTTTACAGGGATTAAGCTGGCATTGGTTAATTAGGCCTGATGGGCGCGGAGTTGCGCCCACAGGCCATGTCTATCGTTGAGAATACCGAAACAAACTATACTCCCAAGAATGATGTGCTTGTGACAGCCTAAGCACAAAACAAAATCTGAAACCTCCTGGCACTAAATTTATGGGATAGATTATTCCGAAGGTAGCGACATTTTTTACCCATCTTTTATCCTCCTATCTGCCACAATTTTATCTCTAATCGGCCAAATGATACTGTAACACATTGATTAAATTCGATTTTACTAAACAATGATACCTTTGCATGTTTCTTGCTGATTAAACGAAAAGATTGGCAGAATGCCGCAAGTCCGCAGAAGGGGCCAACTCCACCGGGGGGTGAGTGCGGAAAACAGCCGGAATTCAGGAAGAAATAGCCGGGTTGTTTTTTAATGTGGGCTCTTTTGTGTCGGGGGAGAAGTTGGGGGGTAAAGCACATCGCGAAATTTGCGGCAAAAAGGGGGCATTCTGAGATGAAAAAATTATTTTTGGTATTTTTAAGCTTTCTGATCTTAGTTTTCTCATTTACATCAGGGCACGCTTTGATGATTACCCCTGATACCGGCTTTAAATGGATTGGTGGTCAAAACAATCAAGATGATATCAATACTGCCATCGCGGGATATATTGGCTCAGCTTTAGAACTCTATAAGAGTGACGAGCCGCAAGGTGAAGAAGGGCCGCTGGCAAATAGCTACCATACCTTTTACGCCTATGTGCCAGGAGACGGCGCAGTTGGGGCTAACATAGAATATACGGGCGGTGATATTGTCGGCCCCAATGCATTCCTGCTCGTCAAAGACGGAGATCATTATCCGGCTTGGTACTTATTCGACCTGACGGCATTGAGTTGGGGCGGAACGGATCCCCTTCAATTGAGTGGTTTCTGGCCAGGAGGCGGTTCCATTTCACACTTGACCCTGTATGGAAATACGCAGCCGGTTCCCGAGCCGGCCTCTATGCTGCTTTTTGGGACTGGTTTGCTTGTTTTTGGGTTTTCCAGAAAGAGGTTTAAGAAGGCCTGACAATCTTTGGATTGACGCATCGAAAGGCAGGGCCGGATCTGGCTCTGCCTTTTTGCGCATCGGAGATTGAATGCGTATTCCGAGGCAAGCCGGCCACCGATTCCGATCGAAAGCGGCCACTGATTCCGATCGAATCCGGCCACCCATTCCGAGGCAAAGCGGCCACCCTATAATCCGGATTTCACGGAGCTGAACGCAACGCTGGTTAACCTATCAGACAGCCGGTAGAAGGCACCTCAAAAAAGTTTCTTTAGGAGGTGCCATGCCGGCCACGAGGTTGACCATGCGAAAGATCCGTGAAGTGCTGCGTCTTTTTTTCAACTGTCATCTGACCAAGCGACAGATCGCCACCAGCTGTAAAATCGCCCGAAGCACCGTCGCCGAGTATCTCATGCGTTTTGCGGCCTCGGGGCTCACTTGGCCGCTTTCGGCTGAGACCGACGACGCACAGCTGGAAGCGCTGCTGTTCCCGCCGCCCCCTGTTGTGATGGAGCAGCCCCGGCAGCCGCCGGACTTTGTTTACATCCACCGGGAACTGCGCCGCAAAGCCGTCACCCTGATGCTTTTGTGGCAGGAGTACAAGGCAACGCATCCCGACGGCTACCAGTACAGCCAGTTCTGCAATCTGTATCGAACGTGGGCCGAGCGGATCGATCCGGTCATGCGCCAGGAGCACCGGGCCGGGGAGACACTTTGCGTCGACTGGGCCGGGATGACGGTTCCCATTGTCGATGCGCTCTCCGGCAGCCAGAAGCAGGCCTCCATTTTCGTTGCGGTGCTGGCGGCTTCCAACTGCAGCTATGCCGAGGCCACGTTAAGCCAAGCCCTTGGCGATTGGATCGGCGCTCACTGTCGGGCGTTTGCCTTCTTCGGCGGGGCTTCCCGCGCCGTGGTGCCCGACAACACCAAAACCGGGATCAGCAAAGCCTGTTTCTACGAGCCGGACCTAAACCCGAGCTATCTGGAGATGGCCCACCACTACGGCACGGCCATCCTGCCCACCCGGGTTAAAAAACCCCGCGACAAGGCCAAGGTGGAAAGCGGCGTGCTGGTGGTCGAGCGCTGGATCCTCGCGCGCATCCGAAACGAGACCTTCTTCAGCCTGGCCCAGTTAAACCGTAGAATCGGTGAACTGCTCGAAGCGCTCAACCACCGGCCCTTCCAAAAGCTGCCCGGCAGTCGGCACTCGGCCTTCCTGGAGATCGACAAGCCCGCTCTCAGAGCGCTTCCGGATCGGCCCTACCAGTTCGCCGAATGGAAAAAGGCCACGGTCCACATCGACTACCACGTCGAACTCGACGGCCATTACTACAGTGTCCCCTACCGGCTGGTCAGAAAAAAGCTCGACCTGCGCTACACCCCGCACACGGTGGAATGCTTCTACCAGAGCACCCGGGTCGCCAGCCACATCAGAAGCTACCTGCGCGGCCGGCATACCACCCTCAAAGAGCACATGCCCCCCAACCATCAGCGATGGCTGGACTGGACCCCGGAGCGCTTCGGCCGCTGGGCTCAGAAGATCGGTCCGGCCTGCGCCACCCTGATTACGACTGTCATCAGCTCACGGAGCCTTCCCCAGCAGGGCTTCCGTTCGGCCTTGGGCATCCTGCGGCTGGAAAAAGACTACGACGCCAGGCGACTGGAGATGGCCTGCCAGCGGGCGCTTGAGATCGGCGCCACCAGTTACAGCAGTCTGAAGTCCATCCTCAAG
>JAUQXK010000019.1 GCA_030834695.1 Desulfobacterales bacterium | reverse complement strand
CCGGTGATCGCTGCCGGCATTCAGGGGATTCGCGATGCTGTGATCGACGGAGTCACCGGACGTTTGGTGGCGGAAAAAGATGTGGACGGCTTCGTATCGAGCATCCGATCCTTGAACCTGGATCGCGATCGCATCCGCCGGGTGGTGGAGGAGACCTATAGCTGGAAGAAAATCGGATGGATCTACGCCGAGCTGTTGGCCGGCGCCGGCGCGGGTATCACGCAGAGGGGCTGACCGGTTTTTCGAGCAGCCAGATGTAGGTCGGGCAGAGCCAATAAAAATAGCGCACCGCCAGAACGGCCAGACGATGCCGTCGGGTTCTCTCTCTGAGCAAATAATCGAGGCCGAACGCGTGGGGGGTTTCGATCAGCCGGCGTGTGTAATCGTACACGCTGAACTCCCTCACCAGTCGCCTTAACGCCCAGACAGTCCGGTGGTTTTCGTCATACCCGCGGCCTCTGCGTGCCGCTCGGATGTATGCGTGAGCGACCTTCTTCGGCAGCCAGGAGAGAAACGGCAGACAGTAATGGGGTTCGCGCACGGCCAGGCGGTTGCCGGCGGCGAAATAACAGACGCCTCCCGGCCTGAGTACGCGGTGGATTTCCGCCATCAGCCGCTGCGCATCCGGCACGTGTTCATAAACGTGGGCGCAGACGACGACCTCGAAGTCGCCTTCCCGGGCGTTCAGAGCCAAACCATCCTGAATGCGGAATTCCAAATTCGGACGTTGGAAAGTGGAGCGTGCAAAGCCGATGGCATGAGCGTCGACGTCGATCCCGATTACTTTCTTGAAATGAACCGCCAAGGCGTGGGCGATGATGCCGGTTGAACAGCCGATGTCCAGGATGGATAGCTGATGCAAGGGCGCTGCAAGATGATGTCTCAAAACGGATAAAATAGTCTGCGCCTTGCGGGTTCTGGATTCGATATCAAAAACCGCTTCCGGCCGAATCCTGGAGTAAGTCAGTGGCTTGGTTTCTTCCGTCTGCATGATTTTCCGTCAGAAGGCCTTCGAGATCCGCTTTAATCCGGGCGAGCTGTGGTTGAGCCCGTTCTTGACGTTCGAAAAAAGGCGTTCGTATTCGCCCACCATCCGGCCGAGCGCAAACTCCCGCACGGCTTTGTCGCGGTTATAGTCGCCCATCTCCCGCCTCAGTTTTTCAGAAGCCGCCAGCAGGTTGATGCGATCCGCGAACGCCTCCGCATCGCCGACCGGGCAGAGAAAACCTCCATGGGGGTCGTCGATCAGCTCGGGAATAGAACTGCAACGGCTGGCGACCACAGGAAGTCCGCAGGCCATGGCCTCCGCTACCGCCATTCCGAACCCTTCCCTTACGGTGGGCATGACCAGTAAATCCATTTGCTGATAGCGTTGAGGCATTTCCTGATGAGGCACGTTTCCGATCGGAACCAAGCGACGGTCCGATGGCAGCAAGCGGTGCGTCCGCAGTCCGGCGGTGTAATAAATGCGGATGTGGTGATCCAATTTGCGAGCGATCGGCAGCAGCCACTGCGCGCCCTTGCGCCGCGTCAGGTTGCCGGAAAATAAGACGCGGATACCGTCGCGGAACGATGAACGGCGTGACGGAAAAAAGCGTTCGGTATCGACCCCATCATAAATAACTGGCAGGGGACCGGTATACCCCAAATCGCTGCGTATGAGTGAAGCGGTGAATCGACTGACGGCGGTGACGGCGTCGGCTTGCTTGACGGCTAATTGGGTAAACCATCGCAGAGTTGTGGCATAATGGATGCGCTGTAGTTTCGAAGAATACCGCTGCATGAAGGGATCAAGCACGTAATTATGGAAGGTAATTACCAGCGGCGCCTTCCGGCTCGCAGAAAAGACGGCATAGTCCGGTGTGGTGTGGACGAGGCCGGGGCGCTCCATTGGGGCGACCAGCGGCAGACAGGCGGGAAAAAGGGTCCACAGTGGGTGGTAGGACACGACCCGATAGCCGGGAAGCGCTTGTTCCAGCTGCTTGTGAATGACGTATGCCCCGTTGCCCCGGCACATGGGGCTGGCGATGGTGGCGGCCTCGTTCATGCCTGCCTGAGCGTCACCTGCCGGCGGAGCCGGCGGGTTTTGAAGGGGACATACAGTCGGCGAAACACTCTCTGCGCCTCTCGCCAGAGCGGGTTGTTTTCATTGAGTTCCTGTACAGTGTGCTCCTCCTGAAGCCGTCTGAGCAGAAAGCGCGGATCGCTGCTGACGCCTTCCCGGCCCATGACGGCCACCGGCCGGTTGAAATACCGGAGGCTAGCGCCGAAGAGCAACGCTCTGTAAAAGAAATCGTAATCCATGCAAATGGAATAGCGGGTGTTGAAGTATCCGATTTGCTCGTGAAGTCTGAGATGAACGAAGCAGCCTTGATGGCGAAGCGTGTTCCGAAAACGGTGCCACCACCGCACCCGGATCGGCGCTGAGCGGCGGATGCGGCCGTCGGGGCCGGTGAACAGTATAGGAAAACAGCCGATGTCGTATCGTTCGGATCGGAGTTCTTTGTAGACCCATTCCAGGATGTCCGGCGCGACCAAGGCGTCATCGGCATGGATGAAAATGACATAGCGGCCGCGGGCCGCATGGACACCCTTGTTCATCGCATCCGCCAGACCCCTGTCCGGCTCGGATCTCCAACGAAGGCGATATTGGGTCTCATAGCGCTTGAGAATCTCAAGGGTTTCATCGGTCGATCCGCCGTCGAAGACAATGTGCTCCAGATCTTTCCAAGTCTGGTTCTTCACGGTCTCCAGAGTCGTGGCGATACTGCGGCCGCGGTTCAGTGAGGCCGTGACAACTGAGAAAAACGGATGGTTGGGCATAATCAGCTCAAAATTGCCGAAGCTCTGCTACGAGTGATTCAATTCGAGCTCTAATTTGAGGCCAAAAGAGGTCGAAGTCCAGTTGCTCATCAAAAAGCCGTTTAGCATCGAGTCGATAATCGCTTATATTCGCTCGAATGCGTTTGAGAGCGATGGGTATTTCCTGAATATCGGAAACGACTTCGCCAAATTTGTATTTTTCTGACAGTGCTCGATATACAGGCTGATCCATCGTAATCGTCGGCAGACCGCATTTCATGTAAAAGGAAAACTTCCCGGACGATAGGCCGATATTTTGAATATTTCTTTGAGTGTAGGGGGAGTCGTTTACCGGTTGATAAAGAGCTAAACCGATGTCTGCTGAGGATACGAGCCTCTCATACTCTTCTATGGAAAGCGGGTCGAATGATAGAAACACGTTCGGCGGTTTTATCCTGCGAATCATTCGAAGTGCAGGGTCAAAGCGTGTTGGGCGGTAACGAGTGTGAATCGCCAGCACGAAATCTTTTGGCCACCAGGCGATGCTCTGCAGAATCTGATTTGCACAGGTCCATTCGGCAAAGCTGCCGGAGTGGAGCACAATGATTTTTTCAGGTGGGATATCGAAATGTTCACGTAAATAATTTGATCGAACGGGCTCGCCCTTGGCAGGGGCGACCGGCAGCAGCATGAATTTTGAAATATCCGTTTGGTTTTCTTCAGAGAGCAGCTGAATTCGTTTCGTGTCCTGAGCGATCACCAAGTCTACGTTTTGACATGCATCTTTTTCCTTTTTTTTGATTTTGATCCATTTCTTGGTTTTCAACTCATCCGTAAACAAAATCTCGTACGAAAGATAGATCAATGGAATTCGGTGGTTATGGCGGTAGCTGGATGCGGCGATGACCCCGGCGCAGTCGATACCAAAGATGATATGATAGGCACATCGGGCATCTTTTCGTTTTGCCAGTTGCGCGCACAAGAACTCGATCCAAGCTTTGCAGGTCGGTTTCATCCTTCCCAGGATGATGGGCGGGCGGGCGGGGAAGGGAAACCTTCTGATATTCGGAAACGAGATGGGAGGAAATTCAGAATGCGGAGGCATAAAAAGGTCTACGCCCCAACCCAAGCCCGCCATAGATTTAATGATACTAATTAGGCTAGGATTCGTCGCCAGATCCCGGTTGGGTTCGAAGATTGCAACTCGAAGATTTCTCGTCGATCCGACTTTCGGGATCATGTTTGACCCACAAAGCAAACTCCCCAAGTATCGAAACCCGGAGTGCGCCCTGTCATCCATTCAAAATAATCCATCAGCTTCAGGCCGCATCGACACATGAGGTTTTCAACTTCAGGTTTGAAGAGGTAGCGCATCCGATGGGTTTCTTGAAGCACCTCCACCCGGCCTGTCTTCCGGTCGCGGACAAAGATTTCATAGTGCACGTCGACTAGATTCTCATTGGGGAGCAAAACCGGCTCAGCAACTCTCACTATCTCAGTGAAGTCGTCCGCCATCCGCTTGATTCTGACTGAAGGCCTGTCGGTCAAAACGGCGGGACCATACCAGCCGTCGAAGAGCAGAATGCCGCCCCTTTTTAGATGGTCACAGGCATTGGTGAACGCTGCTTCCAGATCCTTCGTGGTCGGCAGATAGCTGATAACGTGAAAGAGGGCAATGACGGCGTCAAACCGTTCCGCGAGTTTGACTTTACGGATATCACCCCGGCTGAACTGGAGCATCGAATGATCTGAGGAAGGAAGCGATCCAGCTCTTTGGATGGCTTTATCCAACATGGCTTGGCTCTGATCGATCCCGTGAACATGATACCCCTGATTGGCCAGATGAAGCGCATGACAACCGGTGCCGCATCCCATTTCCATCAGCGTCGAGGCGCCGGGGTAATGTTTCTGAATTACCTCATGCACATGCCTGGCTTCGCCTTCGTAGTCCTTGTTGCGGTAAAGCAAATCGTAATAGCGGGCATATCCGTCGAATACAGTCATCGCATCACCAGGGCCAGCGCCTCTGCCACGCGCTGCATTTGGGAATCGGTCAGGGCAAGCCCGCTGGGAACATAAAACCCTCTGCGCGCCAAACGCTCCGAAACCGGATACCGTTCTCCGGAAAAGAGGCCAGCCTTTTGGAACACCGGCTGTTCGTGCATGGGCCAGAAAAAAGGACGGGTGCCAATTCCTTCAGCCTGCAGCTTACGCATTGCATCCCCGGCATCAAAAGGCACGGCATCCTTTAAGACCAGACCATACACCCAATAGATGTTTTCTGCGTAGTCGACTTGTGTCTGCGGCAGCTGGATGCCGGGGATTTCTGAAAGCAGCTCCGTGTACTTGCGTCCCATGAGGCGTTTGCGGGCCACGAACTCATCCAACCGTTCCAGTTGGGCCAAACCCACCGCCGCCTGCAGGTTGGTCATGCGAAAATTCCAACCCAGATCTGTGTGTACGAATCGCTTTTGGGGTTGGAAGCAAAGATTGCGCAGCGAACGACAGCGCTCGGCGAGGTCTTCGCGGTCGGTCACGATCATACCACCTTCGCCCGTTGTAATGTGCTTGTTGGGATAGAAACTGAAGGTGCTGATATCACCAAAACTCCCGCAAGGACGGCCTTTGTAGGTCTGGCCGTGCACTTCGGCGGCGTCTTCAACTATTTTTAAACCGTGTCGTTCGGCAAGTTCCAAGACCGGGTCCATTTCCACCGGCAGGCCATAAATGTGCACAACCATGATGGCCTTGGTGCGCTGGGATATCCTGGCTTTGAGCTGCTGAACATCCATATTCCAGGTGATCGGATCGCTGTCTACTAAAACCGGCCTGGCGCCGGCCCGAACGATCTGCGCGATGCATGAAATGATGGTAAAAGCAGGTAATATGACCTCATCTCCGGGTCCGATGCCTAACGCGGTCACGGCGGCATCCAGGGCTGCGGTACCGTTGCAGACGGCGATGGCATGCCTGCGTCCGACTCGTGCGGCGAATTTTTCTTCAAACTGCGCGACAAAGGGCCCCTCGGAAGAGATCCAACCGGTTTCGATACATTCCAGCAAATATTTTTTTTCGTTGCCGTCGAGAAGTGGCTGGTTGACTGGAATCATCGGCACTTGCTCCATAAGTTCTCGTTTCCTGTCAGTCAGCTTTAGAATTCACTACCGTATTTGCCGTTCAGGAAAAATAGCTTTCCTTTTTGACCCACTTGTAAAGATCGGGATCAGCTTTAACTTCACGTTGATGAAATTGATAGCCCTCCCAGTAGGCCTTACGAATCTGGGCCATAACCCGGTTTCCGGACATGCGGTCTCGGATCGATTTGAATTGCTTGAGAAAAGCTCTCCAATACAATTCCCGGCGATCTTCACGAAGATGGGTATAAGAATCCGATATTCCTTGGTTGAATGCTCGGCTGCAGAAATATTCGATCGTTAAACGGGCAGGTCCGATAATGTGGTATGCTGTGGCTCGGGGATCATAATAGGACTTCAGGCCGGCGCTTTCAAATTTAGCCATGAGCCCGGTTTCTCCATCACCCCTATACCGGAGTTGGCTGATCGGAACTCCATCCGGATGAAACCCGCCCAGAGAAAAAACAAGATGCTTCGGTAGAAAACAGTTGCCGCCGAACACATACTTCGGCGCGACGGCCCTTTCGGAGGGTCCGAGATCAAGCAATCCAAGATAGCTCAGGAGTCCGCCATTTTGCAGATAGGTAAACCAATCCGGAGGGTCGGTTTCCCACTCCGGGAGGATTCGCCCCACAACTGCATCGCCGTGACCCCGAGAAATTCTTTCGTGCCCCATAATCCAATCTGGGGATAGATGCATGTCATCGTCGAGGTATCCAAGAATTACGCCCTTGGCTTCATTTGCTCCACGATGCCTTCCATAGACAAGCCCAATGCGGGGCTCATGGACATATCGAATCGAAACGGCGGATGAATCCTGAAAGCGGTTCACGGTCGCGGCGGTAGCATCCGATGAGGCGTTGTCGACCACTATGACTTCCCATTCAAATGGCACCGGATTTTGTTTAAGCAGGGAGCCTATCAGGCGCGGCAAATAGTGGGCGCGATTGCGAGTAGGGATGATGACGGATAGCAGCACTGCTCTCCCCCTATTTCGATACAGTGGCTTTGATGAAAATTCGTCCGCAGTTTCTTTCTGACTTAGAAAAAAAAAGGTTTGATTTATAATATCTATATAAAAAATTCTTAGTCCAGCGATGGTTCAATATAAAAAATCGATTTACCAGAATGGCGTCAATAATATATTTTCTCGGGCTTAGCCTCTCCAAAAAAAGACAATCAACTATTTTAAAATACGGCTTCAGGCAATCCGAAATTGATTGAAAAGAAAAGTGGCGGAAATGTTTATATCCTAATGGCGTGTGCTCATGAGGAACTGTTAATAGCAGTGTACCGGAATCTGTCAACAAGGTTGACAGATTCTTGATAAACGTGTCTTGAAACCTCGGATCGATGTGCTCAAATACCTCAATCAGTGTGGCAATCTCAAATGCTGAACCGCTGCGATAATGGAGGATATCTGCATGATAGAATTCGCCTTGAGGATACATCGCCTTGGCGAACGATAAGGCTTTGTTCGAATAATCAATGCCCACGATACGACGATTTGGAAAGCGAAAGGTGATTTCCTTGATCAACCTTCCGTCCCCGCAGCCGATATCGACCAGAGAAGCAAACTCAATCGTTTCTAAAATGTTTAACAGAAATTCGATCGTGGAAACATAGTTGATGCCCCACGTATCGTATAAACATTCGGAGAAACACCCTTTAAATTGTGCAATATGGTGATAGGGAAATTCATATTCGTCTTCTTGTGCCTGCTGCAAAGGGTGCATGCTCATTTTGAAATAGGCCGTTGTGAATGTTTTTTGTTGTTAGCCGGTTTTCACCGCATGTTTGATCAGCCGGAACAAGCGATCTGCAAAATAAGGGATCGTCAATTGTAAATAAAGGAGCTTCTTTGACCATAGTTTTATATTTCTTCTGATTGCAAAACTGATCATTCTTAGCTCGATTGGAGAAAAAGTCTTGGTGTATATCGGAAATGGCTGCTCGCTTAGCCAGTATTCGTCTGTGATAAACCCGCGGTGGCTTGCTTCTTTAAAATCACGCGTTCCCGGCAATAGCATCAGGCCGCCCATCGACGCAATCACGTCCGGTTTGATCAATTTCAAGAAATCGATAGTTTCATTAATTGTTTCAATCGTTTCATGGATCGATCCGATGATGATCAATGCATAAATGCTTAAGCCCGCTTCTCGGATCAATTTCGCTGCCTGGATATTATCGTGAACCGTAAGTCCTTTCCCCAAACTGTTTAAAATTTTTTGAGAGCCACTCTCAAATCCAACATGAACTTCGTAGCATCCAATCCGCTTCAAAGCGTTGACAAGCCGCTTAGTGATTTTATCCGCACGGCATGCTATTTTACAATAAATCTTTACGTCTCGCCTTAATAATTCGTCAGCCAAATCCTCCACGAATCCAACATGGTTGATCATGCTGTCGTCTGCGATAAAAAAATGTCCGATTCCCTGGCGATAAAGAATTTCGATTTCATCAGCGAAACGTTTCACTGGCAACTGGCGCCACTTACGCCATACCCACCATGTCGAGCAAAAACTGCATCGGCCGGTGCATCCACGAGAGGAATAGATGGTTAAAAATGGTTTCTCGCTCAGATGGACGCCGTAGACGGTAACCTTCTCATAGGCTTTATAGCGGTCGATATCGATCAGATCCCATGACGGGATGGGAATCTTATCAACATCCATGGGCTGACGAACTCTGGTATGTACGATCTGATCCCCAAGACGAAACCAGATCCCCGGAATCGTTTCTAGCGGTTTCCCAGAGAGAATATCGACGAGAATTTCCTCCCCTTCTCCGACCGCGATAATATCTATTTCGGGAACATGTCTCAACGTTTGTTCGGGCAGAATCGAAACATGGGCCCCCCCGGCGATGACCACACAATTCGGTCGAACGCGTTTGATGCGGCGTATCAGCTTGTAGGACTCTTCGCGCAAAGGGGTAAGGATCGTCGTTCCAAAGTAGTCAAAATCTTCCGATCCGAATTCGTTCAGGAGCGCCTCATCGCCCACGATCTGGCCGTCGACCACTTTCACTCCATAACCGCCATTGCGTGCGGCTGATGCTAAATAAAGCAAGCCGGTGGGCGGATAAAGAGCATCCAGTGAGTGTCTGGCGGGGACTGCTAGGAATATTCGTTTGGTTAAATTGTTCAATTTTTCTTTCCAGCATAAAGCAACGAATGGGCGATTTCCTTTAAGAACGGCCATTGCCGGAAAGAAAATATGGCGTAAGTTAACAAGCCCGCCACCACATTGGACAGAAATTGTATGCACCCGCTCGCTGAGATCCAATCGGCACGATTCATCCAAAATAGAAAACAGGCCATCGATGCGGCAGCCAGGAAACTTCCGCGTAGATTGTTCAGAAAAGCGCCGACCTCCAGCGAAAGGATTCGTTTGGCAACCCATAAATGCATGAGGATGGATATCAGAGTCATGAGCAGTCTTGCTTCTAGAAAAGCACCAATTCCAAACTGAATGGAAACATAATATACCGGCAAATAGTAGAGCATGGTTATACACATGAATTTCGCGTTGATATCCGGGCGGCCAATCGAGCGATAGACCGTGGAATGGACGCCAACTGTCCAGGATAGACCGTACATCAGCCCCAACCATCCGAGGACCTCCCCGATGCCGTTCCATTTCTGGCCGAGGAGGGAATCGAGAAAAGGGGTCTGCAGGACGAAAAAGAGTGTGGCGATTGGAAAAGAAACAAACGAGAATAGCTTTGAAACGCGTAGCACGATATTGGTGATTCGTTTCAGATTGTTCTGCATCCTTGAAAAAGCGCTGTACAAAACCGGCAGGAATGAATTGAACAAAAGACCATATATCATGGTGATGATGTTGTACCCGGTGCGGTAGAGACCCAAGGTGTGCGTCCCTAAAAAGATGGCGATAAGCATTGAATCCGCCCAATGGTACAGCCATGAGAGAACGCTTTCAGCCGTCACCCAGCTTCCAAAAGCAAAAAGCTCTTTGGCGATGTTGACATCAAAACGAAACTGAGGGCGCCACGGGCTGAAACGCCACAATAGAACAGCTTGAAAGCAGGCTCCTCCGATGGTTCCGTATATGATCGACCAATATTGCCAGCCACCAAACGCCAGCCCTATCGAAATCAATCCCGGGACAAGAGATGTGATCAGACGAACCCAGAAAAGAATTCTAAATTCAAAGCTCCGTTCGAAAAGCGAAATGAAGGCGGAACCGAATGACGTTAACGGTATAATGACTCCCAGAACTTGAATCACACCGTGTACCCTCGGTTCATTAAAAATGTTAGAGATTGGCTTCGATAGCAGAAGGAGCATGCCATAAACGCATATCCCTAATGCCATATTCGTCCAAAAGACTACGTTCGCTGCCATGGATAGATCGGAATCTCGTTGAATGAGCGCTTTGCTTAATCCGGCTTCTCCAAATAATTGTGAAAAGTTGGTTATCATGGTGGCGATGGCGACGACACCGAAATCCTCTGGAGTCAACAGAATAGCCAAAATGGTAAATGCCAGCGGCGGAGTCACTTTGGCCGATGCTTCACCTAATGCGGACCACTTTGATGCTTGAATGGCACGGTTGGCTAAAGACATCGTGGGCTGCCTTCAAGGTCGCCAAGGGATCTGTTGGGCAGAGAAAGCCGTGCGTTTCTATTCATCAAAGCGGGTCTTGTCGATTTCACCCGTATAGGGCCCTTGTTTAACTTCAATCATGGACGTCTCCTCCAACATTTCGAAGGAGTGCCCACCGCCGCATAGCAATATTAAATCTCCTCCTTTTAAAGTGCGCGCCCCAATGCTTTCACGGTTTGAAGAAAACAAATTTACCTTTACCGCGCCATTTCGAACAAACAGAACT
>JAUQXK010000145.1 GCA_030834695.1 Desulfobacterales bacterium | reverse complement strand
CGTAGGCGTCCGGATTCAACTGCATGGGTTGAAAGGGTGCCGGAGTCGGGGTTTGTTTGGTTGCACAGCCTGTCAGTGCAACAACCAGGGTCAATGCCAAAACGATTGCCAAACTACGCGTCTTCATTTTTCTCTCCTTTTGATTTGTGGCGGTTGCGGTTCTCTTGTTGGACTGAAATTATCACTTGATCCCCCCTCACCGTCTGGTCAGGGGAGCTCAAAGATTTTCTGGCTACGGCTTCGCGCCGGTTCCCTTACCATCCGGTGATTGCGCTGTAAGATCGTACGATTTAGCGGCGGTGGCAATTGGACTTTGGTCCAATACGCCGGAAATTCGTGGAGGAAGGCACGCTTTCCCCGATGGAGATCAAACCCTGCCAGACCGTTTCCGGAAACATGCTCGACGGGCCGAAAGAGTGGTTGAACCTTTCCGAGGAGCCGGCAAAGAGCACGGCCCTCGTATGCAGCGGGGAAGAGGCCTTCACCCGCACGCGGATCGTCCTGCGTCCCTGGTTCGCTATTTTAGGCTTATTCCAGTGGCAGGGAACTCTTCCAAACAATTTGAAAATTTTCCCTGTGGGATTTGCGTATCAACCGCTAAGCAAATTCAACAAGCCGTGATGATCGGTGATGTGCAGGCCGACAAAAAGGCCCTGAATGAATGCGACGGCGGCCACAACGAAGATGACCACCCCCACGCCCAGCAGCCCCAGGAAAAGATCAACCGTCTTCTCGATGAAAAAGCTGACCCCGAAGACAATCAACAACAGGACGGCGATTACCAGGGCGATGCTTTGTGTGGACACATCGCCGATGAGGAAACTGAGGTGTTTAAAGTAGGAGAACAGCCAGAACATACCCGTGCCCGTAACGATCACGAGAATGAAGGCGATCGGCAGGTTCCTCAAGGCGCGGGCCATGAGGCAGATGGCCAGAGCCAGCATCAGAAGAATGGATACCCCCGATACCGGCGGGCCTTTCCCGCTCTGCAGCACCATCCCCACCGGGGCTGCCAAGAGAACCGCCCCCCCGAGAAAAGAGAGCACCTGAAGCAGCCTGCTCTGGTTTTCACGGCGATTCAGGGTGCGGTTGGCTCCCAGCGCGATCCCCAAGGCTCCGGTCCCCAACAAAAGCCACGGAATTAGGGTCGCAATCACCGGCTCCTCCTTAAAAGACTTCGAAAACATCCGGTTGGGATATTATTACTCCGGCAATTGAACAGGTACACCTCCAGCCGAGGTCCGGCGGGGCGGGTTTTCGGCCGCAGCGCGCCGCAACCATCCGTTCAACGAACCAGCGTACGGCAGCAAGCCCGTTCCATCTGGTTCCGGACAGCCCCGGAGGACCCATGCCCACGCAGCCGTCAGTCGTCTCTGCCTGTCTGCAGTTCCTCTAGACGGCTTGGGGGCGTGGCAGGGTCGCCTGAAAAATGGGTTGCGGCGCGCTGCGGCCGAAAACCCGCCCCGCCGATGAGTAATAGGGCCGCATTGAACATATTTTATTGCCGGAGTAATAATTGGACGCCGGACCGCCGACCGGCTTCAGCACATGCATCCGTTCGCAAGGTTGATCGTGTCGCCGTCGTGGCTGCGGATGAGATCGACGTCGATGTTCACGCTGCCGAAGTCGTTGACCAGCACCGCGACCCGCAGGCCGCGGGCATCGGCCAGCAGATGGTTCAGCAGAGTGGTCTTCCCCGCGCCGAGATAGCCGCCGATGACCGTGAAGGGAAAGTTTTCAGTCATACCGCACCCCCGCTTGCCAATGGAAAACGAAAAGCCGCTGTGGTATCGAGCGATCCTTCGCCGCGCGCGATGGCCTGGTCGTAAAGGCCCGCGATCAGCGGCATCAGTTCCAGCTCCTCGCCGTGCCGGGCGGTCTCCTCGATCATCAGCCGCACGTCCTTGCGCGCCATCGAAACGGCGAACGAGGCGGGTTCATAAGGGCCACCGGCGATTTTAGCCGCCCGGGCGGGCAGCGTTTCGCCCGGGTTGAATTGAGTGAACAGCGCGGCGGCATCTGCGGGTTTGACCCCGACGGCATGTGCCAACCGTACGACGTCGGCGATGACGCCCTGAATCCCGATCAGCATGAGGTTGCCGAACAGCTTGTACGCAGCTGCCGTTTCGGGTTTGTCGCCGAGCCGGATGACCTTGGAGGCCATCTTCTCCAGCTCAGGCATCGCGGTCTCTATCCTGGCGGGATCTCCGGAGATCAGCATGAACCCGATGCCCTCCTCCGCGTTCTTTGGAGACATGAACACCGGCGCGTGCAGGTAGATGCGCCCGCGCGACGCCCAGCGCGCCGCGCGTTCGGCCGTGGGCGACGGTGCCGTCGTGGTGTGGTCGATAATCCAGGTGGCGGCCGAAATGCACTCCCGAATCGACTCCAGGACCTGGTCGACGGCCCCGTCGTCCGAGAGCATGACGTGGATCCGATCGGCCCCCTCGACTGCGGAGGCGGCCTCGCCGCAGGCAACGGCGCCTTCCGCTTCGAGCACTTCGGCCTTCTCCGGGCTGCGGTTCCAGACCCGCACCTTATAGCCGTTCTTCAGCATCCGGCGGATGAAGCCGGCCCCCATCATCCCGGCACCCAGAAATGCGATTTTCATGGTACCACCTTTTTTGTCGGCCCAAACAGTGTCGACTTCGTTAATAGTCTAATCTCTGCGTTGCCCTTCATCTATCTGCCGCTGCGGCAAATATTAACAATGCGATTCGTACAACCTGATCTTGGCCTCATTTGGAACTCATCGTGTCGAGTTGCTTTTCAGGATACCTTTTAAAATATGGGTCGAAGCGCAGGAAGGCAATTGGACCTTGGTCCAATGGGGGAATCAAATGCAAGCAATTCTTGGTGGCTTCGCCCCTATGAATTTGTTCCGATTTTCGTGCTTCGAGCTTCAGATTTGGTTCCGGCCTGCTCGTGTTGGGGATGCAAAAATAGCGGAGGAACAGGGGGGCAGTCTCAGGGTTTCGGCCATGCGGATGAGTTCGGCCAGGGAGTTCGCCTGCATTTTCTCCATCACCCGCGCGCGATGCACCTTGACGGTCTTTTCGACGATGCCTAACTCGAAGGCGATCTGCTTGTTCAGAAGCCCCTTTACGATGAGCCGGAAAACCTCGCGCTCGCGCGTCGACAGCGTCAGAAACTTCAACTCCAAGTCCCGGCATTCCCTCTCTTCCGAGGATCGCTGACGGCTCTGCTCGATCGCCTTGCGGATGACGTCCAGCAGAGACCGGCTGTCGAAGGGCTTTTGGAGGAAATCCAGTGCGCCTTGCTTCATGGCTTCCACGCTAATCGGCACCGTGCCGTGCCCGGTGATGAAGACAATCGGCAGACGGAAGCCCCGCTTCTGGAGCTCGGCCTGGAGTTCCAATCCGTCCAGCCCTGGCATTTCGACATCGAGGACGAGACATCCGGCAGCCGGCGAGGGCTTATCGTCGGACAGAAACTCCTTCGCGCTGCCGAAGATCCTTCGCGCAAAGCCGTTGGTCATCAGAAGCCGGTTCAGCGCACGCTGGACCGAAGGGTCATCGTCGACAACTATAACTTCGGCGTTGATTTCATCCGGCATCTTTCGATCCTCCTGATGAGGCCTTTGGTTTTGCGGCAGGGCCTGCCGGCAGATGGAGGCGGAAGGTCGCACCTTTTTCAAGGTTGGAATCGGCGCTCAGCGAACCTCCGTGCGCCTCGATGATTGATCGGCAGATGGAAAGTCCAAGCCCCAGACCCTCCGGCTTGGTCGTGAAAAACGGCTCGAAGAGATGTTTGACGATCACCGGCTCGATCCCCGGACCGTTGTCCGACACGGAAAGACTGACGCGCCCATCGGCTTCTCTATCCGTCTTAACCGTTACCAGTTTGGGCGGATACGGGTTCTCAGTCACCGACTCCAACGCATTGAGCAGAAGGTTCAGGGCCACCTGCTGCAGCTGCACATGGTCCCCGTAAACCGCGGGCAGATCCTCCGCAAGCTCCAGGTGAACGGCCGCCCCCTTCGATGCTGCTTCCACCTGCACCATCTGCACGGCATCGCTCGCCACCCGGTTCAGCTCAAGCGGATTTAGTTCCGGGGGCTTGTTCTTGACCAAGTCGCGGATGCAGGCAACCACCTCCTGCGCCCGCTTGCTGTCAGCCACGATGTCTCCCAACGCCGCACGCACCTCCTCCAGGTCGGGAGGCTCTCCTCCGAGTAGCGTTTGTGCCGCCTCGGCGTTGACCCGCATCGCCGCCAGCGGCTGGTTGATCTCATGGGCCAGGCTATGACCCAGCTGCCCCACCGTCGAAACCCGTGAGATATGGGCCAGTTCCTGTCGGATCATGGATGTTTGCTCCTCCGCCCGCTTCCGTCTGATAAGGCTTTTGACCAGCAAGAATATGAGCAGAGTCTGAAGGCAAATGAACGCAAGCGCCCCGATGATCACCCACCGATATTCTCCCCAGTGAGAAGTTTCCTTATAGCGGACGATGCTCCCCGGCGGAAGGGTGCTCTCCGCGATGCCCCAGCGCTTCAGCTCGCGCCAATTGAACATGGCCGGGTTCCCGCGGATCACGGCAGGCTCGATCGCGGCGGCGCTCTCCCCGGACAGCACCCGCAGAGCGATCTCCCCCGTTTTCCTGGCGACCTCCTCCAACTGACTCATGCGGCCGCCGACGCATCCGTAGCTCAGGGCCGTGTCGAAAAGACTGAAAAGCGGTGCGTTGGCGGCCTGCGATACCTGTTTCTGGACATCCCACGAGGGCAATAGCCGTCCTGAACCGTCTCGTCGCATAAAAAGAAAAACGATGCACGAGGACTCAGGCAGGCGCGAAACTTGCTCAAGCAGATCGTCTAAGGGCCGGCCGGTGAGGTCGATCAGGTCCAGCTTTCCGGCATATCCCTTAAAGGCCTCACGGAATCTCGAAAGCAGGTATTGGTCTGTCGCGCCGGTACCGGCGACGACGGCAACCTGTTTCAGACCGGGCCGCAGCGTGCGCGCCAATTCGATCGTCCCGGCGAAATCCAACGTAACCGCAGCACCGGTGACGTCGCTGCGATGTTCCAGGCGTCCGTTCCCGTGAGCCACCTCCGCGCAATACACAATTGGTATTTCAGGGAAATGGCTGTTTCGCAGGCTTAATGCAAAATCCAAGCTTGGTGGCGCCACGGGAATGATAAGATCGATTTTCGTGTTGGCGTATTTTTTGCCCAAGAACTCGTTAATGGCTTGTTTGTCCCCCGGATCGGGGAAAAGATACAGGTCGAGGTTTTCGGCGAAAAGCGAGACATTAAGTGCGGGAGACTTATCGAATTCGGATTGTATGGCGAAGTAGATCGCCCGGGGGATGGGGGCGGACAGGGATTCCTGGGGAAAGAGAACCAAGGCATTCTTGTATTCTCGCGTTTGACCGGCGTGCGCGGGGTGGACGCAGATGTAGGCTGATAGAATGCAAGATACTACTGCTCGTGTGAGCATGCTCAGCATGAACAGGGAGCGCATTGAATAGGGATCTTCTAAGGTTGTTAATCACCGCAGCCGGTTTTTTACTATTACAGAATCGCACTTTTTTCAATATCGAGTTAGTTGCAGAAGTGCCGGGGCGATCCCGCGGCAAAGCGCTCGGCCGCGCGGCTTTCGGCTTCGATTTTAGTAGGTCGGAAGGTGGCTTAAATGCGCAAGGAGTGATCGATGTGGCCCGCAGAGCGAACCCCACCGAATGAACCCGGTGGCTCCGATCGCTGCCAGAAACGGCCCGATGTTCACTTCCAGCATGGAAAGGGCGATCACCGGCACCGCGACCAGCGTTACCTTGCGGATCGGGCCATTTTCGAAGGCGTCATGGACTGGAGGAGCCGAAGGCACGGGGGATCCCCACTGTAAAGAGTCTGATCAGAAGCATCCCGGCAATGAAACCGCCGATATGAGCACCGTAGGCAACGCCGCCGCCGGAAGCGTCCGACAGCATGCTGACGCCGCTGAGGAGCTGGAAAACGAACCACGCGCCGATGGCCACTAGGGCGGGAACCTGAATGACGTTGCGAAAGAAGAGAACCCGCACCCGTCTTTTGGGGAAAAGCAGCAAATAGCCCCCTTGGACCCCGGAAATCGCGCCGGAGGCCCCCAAGCTGGGGATCAGCAGGCTCACTCCCAAACCCGCGCTGGTGAATACATGCGCCAGCGATGCCAGCACACCGCAGACAAGATAGAAAACCAGGTAGCGGGCATGACCGAGCACGTTCTCGATGTTGTCCCCGAAGATGTGCAGGTAGAGCATGTTGCCCAGCAGATGCATGAGGCCGCCGTGCATGAACATGGATGTCAGCAGCGTCAAATAAACCGACAGTGGCGTCGGCTGCAGCCCTGGCACCCGCATCCTCATGCCGGTGGCCGGGTCGGCGGCGATGCTCCCCTGGGTCACGATGTCCTTGCCGGTCAGGATCTCCTGGGGCACGGTCGAAAACGCATAGGTGAATTGGTAGTTTTCCCCCAAGCCCTGGAGAAAAAGGAAAACCAGCACGTTCATGGCAATCAGCAGATAGTTGACCAGCGGCCGGATTCTCCGGTCGGAGTTGTCGTCACCCAGTGGAATGAACATTTAGCTGCTCCCAGCATTGATCAGAGATCGTAAATTCGATATCCAAAATGAATCCAAGTGTTCGCCTGCCGCACTAGAACCCGCGGCCGGTGGAATAGGAATGCCCGGAGTCGTAGCCGCTGCGCCGAAAACGCCGCCGTAGCTCCTCGAAATCCTGAAAGCTCTTCTGCTGGCGCTGCAGTTCGGATTGCAGGCGTTCGATCTCGGCCGATAGAGTCTGCTCCGCTTCATTGAGGTCGCGGATCCGGCTGACGATCACGTCGTCCTCCGGCCGGCTCGTCGTTTTGGCCTCCCGAAGCAAGTTGGCCAAGGGCTCGATCTTAATTTCGGAGACCAGGAGTTGGAGGGCCTGCTGAGCGAGCTCGTCGGAGGCGCCGGAATAAGCCGCCCGCTTCTCGATCAGGGCCTGGTGTTGCTACGGGCGTCCGCGAAGTTGATCAGCTTCGCCACCCAGCCGTCCAGCGTGCGGGTCAGACCGCCGCCGGTGTAGTCCGGGGTCAGGAAGCGGCGTTTCCACAGGTACATGAAGAGCGCATCCTCCCGGTAGGGCCGTCCCTTTTCCTCGCAGTCGGCCTCGGCCTGGGCGGCCTTGGCCTCGGCGCGCTCATCCTTGGCCGCCGCCTCGCCGGCGGTCTTCTCCTGATCCCGGTACGCCTCCTGTGTACCAAGCTGCGCGCGGATGTCGGCCGCCTGCCGGCCGATTTCGGTTACCAGCTCGTCCCGGCGCTGGACCGCCTGCGCCGATCCAGCAGCTGCATGACCGCCCGGTCAGTCTCATCCAGGCGGGCGATCACCCGGTTGACTTGTAGAAACGGTGCAGTATGTCCTGGTACTGATGGATCAAATTATTGGCCGACTCCTCCAATTCACGTAGAAGATCGCTGGCTTCATCGACCTTGTTATTTTACCGCAAAATTAGGATGGGGATAGGCGCGGCGCAATTGTACTTTAGTCTAATATCGGAAGGCGCACCTGCATGAATGGCTTTGGCTGGGAGTTAACTTAAACGGAGAAATCCGCGGGATTATTATAGCGCTGAAGGTTTGGAATCCGTGCCTGCGTCGAATCTTCAGAGGGATGCATAGAATGGCGAGTTTACCAATTCAATCCCAGCAAAATGCACGGCGGGCATTTGTGATCGGTACGCGCAAAACGCCTGGTTTTTATTACAAATTGATATCACTTGCCATTGGAATGAAAATAAACAAGATTTACCTGCCAATAACTTTTGGATGCACCTAAACACGTTTTGTTCCCCGGCACCTGCCGCCCGAGTGCTGCAAGCAGGCAGCAGGTCCCGGTAGTCTGCGTATTACTTGCCCGCCTTGAGTGTCGTGTAGCTGGTTATCAGATTGCGATAGTCGGGGATATGGTTGGAGAACAGCGTACCCAGTCCCTCGATATCGTTGCGCCAATCCCGATGCAGTTCGCAGGCCACACCGAACCAAGTCATTAGTTGTGCACCGGAGGCCGACATGCGATCCCAGGCCGAATGACGGGTCACCTCGTTAAAGGTACCTGAGGCGTCGGTTACGACAAAGACCTCGAAACCTTCTTCCAAGGCCGACAATGCCGGGAAGGCGACGCACACCTCGGTCACCACACCGGCTATGACCAACTGCTTCCTGCCGGTCGCTTTCACGGCCTTCACGAAATCTTCATTGTCCCAGGCGTTGATATTACCGGGGCGGGCAATATAGGGCGCCTTTGGAAAGATTTCCTTGAGCTCCGGTACCAACGGCCCGTTTGGACCATCTTCAAAGCTCGTCGTCAGAATGGTCGGCAGCTTGAAGTACTTGGATAGGTCGGCCAGGGCCAGGACGTTGTTCTTGAACTTGTCCGGGTCAATGTCGCGCACGAGAGACAGTAAACCCGTTTGATGATCGACCAGCAGGACAGCGGCGTTATTCTTGTCAAGACGGATATATGGCTTGCCCATGGTTTGAACCCTTTCCTGATTTGAGTTTGGCGGTGGAAATCCAGCACTTTGCTCTTTTTGATTACTTCCTGTGCCTATAACTCTCGATCAGCAGCTTGTAGGCCGGGAAGATGCTGGCGCGGCTTGTTTTCATGGATCTCAATAATCATCGGGCCATTGAGTCCTTGCGGAACGGACGCAGTGGTGACGACCGGAAGTTTGGACAGCTTGGCCATCTTTGCAAGTGCAGAGGCGTGGCCACGCATCTCCGGCATGGGCATGTCGCCCACGGTCCGGAACAAGCCGCTTTGATGGTCGATCACTAGCATGACGGCATTGGCCGGGTCGATGCTGGGTTTTTCGGCATTGAAATTGGCTGGCGAGCGCCGTCTACTGCGGGATTGGGCTTCTCCTCGGGGGCCATTCATGTCGTTTTCCGTCTCGGCAATGCAAAAACCATAATAGTTGAACCTATCTTGACTGCTTATTGATATGTAATAAATTAGTTATCTATCAGAAGCTCGGCTAATTAAGACTAAATAAGGCAGGTGGGTTCAAATGGCTAAAATAAAAATGACAACAGAAGAGGCTTTCGTAAAAGTTCTTCAGCTGCACGGCATCGAGCACGTGTTTGGAATTATCGGTTCGGCAATGATGCCGATTTCTGACCTGTTTCCAAAAGCAGGCATCACTTTCTGGGATTGTGGGCATGAAGGCAACGCCGGCATAATGGCGGACGGGTTCACCCGCGCCTCCGGAAAGATGTCCATGATGGTCGCCCAGAACGGGCCTGGCATCACCAACTTAGTCACCCCTGTAAAAACCGCCTACTGGAACCACACCCCGCTGCTACTGGTTACCCCGCAGGCGGCAAATATGACCATGGGTCAAGGCGGTTTCCAGGAAGTTCCGCAAATGGCCATTTTTAAAGATATGGTCGCCTATCAGGAAGAAGTTCTTCATCCATCCCGCATGGCCGAGGTCCTCAACCGTGTAATCATGCAGGCAAAACGCGCATCCGCCCCGGCCCAGATCAATGTACCCCGTGATTTCTGGACCCAGGTCATCGACATCGAACTGCCCGCCATTGTCGATTTCGAGCGTCCGGCCGGTGGCGAGAGCGCCATCGCTCGCGCTGCTGAGCTTCTGTCCAATGCCAAGTTCCCGGTGATTCTGAACGGGGGCGGCGTTGTAATCGGCGACGCGATCAAGGACTCAATGGCTTTGGCCGAGCGCCTGGACGCCCCGGTCTGCTGTGGCTACCAGCACAATGATGCTTTCCCGGGCAGCCACCCGTTGTTCGCCGGTCCGCTGGGTTACAACGGCTCAAAGGCCGGCATGGAGTTAATTGCCAAAGCCGACGTCGTGCTCGCTCTGGGTACCCGCTTAAACCCCTTCTCTACACTGCCATGCTATGGCATTGACTACTGGCCAACCCGTGCGGCCATCATCCAAGTTGACATCAACGCCGACCGCATCGGTCTGACAAAACCCGTCAAAGTGGGTATCGTCGGTGACGCCAAGAAGGTCGCCAACGCGATTCTCGCCAAGCTTTCCGGGACTGCCGGTAACGAAGGCCGCGAAAACCGCAAAGCCATCATCGAAAGAACCAAGGCGGACTGGGACCGGGAACTGGCCAACATTGATCACGAAGAAGACGATCCCGGAACGACCTGGAACGAGCGTGCCCGCAACCGTGAGCCGCAAAAGATCACAGCGCGCATGGCCTGGCGGGCCATCAAGAAGGCCCTTCCCAAACACGCAATCATCTCCTCCGACATTGGAAACAACTGCGCCATTGGCAATGCCTATCCGACCTTCGAAGCAGGCCGCAAGTACCTGGCCCCGGGGATGTTTGGACCCTGTGGGTACGGTTTCCCCGCTATCCTGGGCGCAAAAATCGCTCAGCCCGATGTACCGGTGGTTGGGTTTGCCGGTGACGGCGCCTTCGGTATTTCGATGAACGAAATGACTGCCTGCGGCCGTGACGGATGGCCTGCGATTACCATGATCATCTTCCGTAACTACCAGTGGGGTGCCGAGAAACGGAACACCACCCTTTGGTTCGACGACAACTTTGTGGGCACCGAATTGGATTTTGATGTTTCCTACGCGGGCATCGCACGTGCCTGTGGGTTAGAGGGCGTTCAGGCAACCTCTATGAATGATTTGACCGAGAAGTTGAACGCTGCCATCAAGGCACAGATGGAAGAAGGCAAAACCACTTTCATCGAGGTGCTGACGAACCAGGAACTGGGCGAACCGTTCCGTCGCGATGCAATGAAGAAGCCGGTTGCCGTTGCGGGGATTGACCCTGCCGACATGCGTCCTCAACAAGGCGCGTAAGAATGTCAATCCGGATGCAGCGTGAGCGTGCTTCGACCTCGAAGGGTGTGACGTATAGGCCGCCGGCTTTCAGTATGTTGTCGCTTCGCCCTGCATAGGCGTGATAGCCGTCCGGGCGGCGCACATACTTGTCGCCGCTTTGGGTTCAGGCCCCTTGAATGGTTCCCGGCGATTTTTCGCGATTGCCCAGGTATATCAGGGCAGATGACGGCCCTTCGATGTACCGGTCCCCGACCTCCCCGTCGGGCACCGGCTGCCGCTTTCATCCCGCAATGCGATCTCGTAACCTTCGACGGATTTTCCCGTCGTCCCATAGCGTGCATCGCCCGAGCGGTTCGAAAGAAAAATATGGAGCATCTCGGTCGAACCGATGCCGTCAATCACTTCGCAGCCGAAATGGGCCGCGAATCGCTGCCCGAAATCCCTTGGCAGGGCTTCCCCCGCTGAAGAGCACAACCGCAGGGCAACGTCGCCCGTGGGCGGAAGCGGACCCGATGCCAGCATTCCGGCAAAGCCCGTCGGGGTTCCGAATAAAACGGTGGGCTTCAGCTGGGTCAAGTGCTGGAACTCGGTCTCGGGCGTGGGGCGTTGCCCATCAGGATGGCGGTGAACTCACGGATGGCGGGAAGGTCAAGCCGTTACCCAACCCGCATGCAAAAAAGAGTGTTGCGGTCGAAACGCAGATGGCATGGTGCGTGAGGCGGAGTACGGGTTGCCCGTACAGCTTGGCGGTCCAGCAGAGGTTGGCATGGCCGTGCACGGTGCCTTTGGGTTGGCCCGTTGACCCCGATGAATAAAATCAGAATCCCAGATCGTCCGGCGACGTCATGGCCGGGCTGAGCAATGGATCATATGACCCGAATACCTCGTCGGAAGCCAGAAAAAAACCCCGCTCGGAGGAGCGGGGTTTTAAATGCGAAGGAACGGGGCTGTCGATCAAATCGGTTGATTCAGCCGCACGGCCTCTATTCTTCTTTCAACTTCTCCTGCAGGTTCTCCCGCAGCAGTTCGCCGAAGGTGGTGGTGGGGGCCTGCCCCATGCTGCTCACGTACTCGCTGAGGATGCTCTGCTCGCGGTCCACCTCCAGCCGTTTGATGGACAGGCCGATGCGGCGCTCGTCGCTGTTGATGGTCATCACCCTGGCGGTAATCATCTCGCCGATGTTGTATTTTCCCACCGGCGTCTTGATCTTTTCCTTGCTGATCTCGGACACGTGGACGAGGCCCTCGATGCCCTCTTCCAGCTCTACGAAAACGCCGAAGTCCGTCACGTTGGTGATGGTGCCGGTGATCTCGGTGCCGACCCGATAGCGGGCGCCCACCGACTTCCAGGGGTCTTCCTGAAGCTGTTTGACGCCAAGGGAGAAGCGCTCGTTGTCCTTCTCGATGTCCAGCACGATGGCCTGCACCACATCCCCCTTCTTGTATATCTCGGAGGGATGCTTGACCCGCTTGGTCCAGGAAAGGTCGGAGATATGCACGAGACCGTCGATACCCTCATCGATGCCGATGAAAATGCCGAAATCGGTAATGTTCTTGATCTTGCCCTCGATCGTGGTTCCGACGGGGTATTTCTCCGCGATCACATCCCAGGGGTTGGGCGCGACCTGCTTCATGCCCAAAGAGATCCGCCGGGCATCGGGTTTGATGTCCAGCACGACCGCATCGACCTCCTCGCCGACCGAGACCACCTTGGAGGGATGCCGGACCTTGCGGGTCCAGGACATCTCGGAGACATGGATCAGACCCTCGATGCCTTCTTCCAATTCCACGAAGGCGCCGTAATCGGTCAGGCTGACCACCCGGCCGGTCACCCGCATGCCGACTGGATATCGCTGGGCCGCGACGCTCCAGGGATCGGCCGCCAGCTGTTTCATGCCGAGTGAAACCCGTTCCTTTTCGAGGTCGAGATTGAGCACCTTCACATTGATCTGATCACCGATCTTGAACAGGTCGGACGGATGCTTGACCCGGCCCCAGGAAATGTCCGTTATGTGCAACAGCCCGTCGACTCCGCCGAGGTCCACAAACACGCCGTATTCGGTGATGTTTTTGATGATGCCCGGCAGCACTTTGCCCTCGTGGATCGAGGACAGCGTCGCCGCGCGCTTGCTCTCGCGTTCCTTCTCCAGCAGCACCCGCCGTGAGAGCACGATGTTGCTGCGTTTGCGGTTGTATTTGAGAATCTTGAAGTCGTAGGTCTTGCCCACCATGTCGTCCAGGTTGCGGATGGGTCGCAGGTCCGCCTGCGAGCCCGGCAGGAACGCCGGCACGCCGATGTCCACGGAGAAGCCGCCCTTGACCCGGCTGGTGATGGCTCCCCGGATGGTGCCGTCCTCGTCATGGCACTTCTTGATGTTTTCCCAAACCTTGATGTTGGCCGCTTTTTCCTTTGACAGGATGACGCGCTCGTCCTCGTCGTCCCACCACTCGACCATCACTTCCACCCGGTCCCCGACCCTGGCGGTGATACTGCCGTCCTCGGCCCGGAATTCATTGATGCGGATCTGCCCTTCGGATTTGTAGCCGATATCCACCAGCACCAGGTCCTTGTCGACCGCCGTAATGACCCCGGTGACCACTTCGCCTTCCTTGAACTGGCCGAAGCTGTCCTCGTACATATTCATGGAGGGCTCAGCGCTGTCGACCATGTCCATGCTGAACTCTTTTCCTTCGGCGACGCTCGTCGCGGCTTGCTTTTCGATCGTCTGATCTTTTTCAGAGTTGGTTGTGATGTTGACCATACACGCCTTTCCCCCTTGGCCTGAAAATTGGGTTCTCAGCAGATATTGAGAACCGGTTATCTTTAGCAGATTGGATGGAAAATGCAACGATAAAATCGGCGGCCGGTCGCCAACCACGGGATCGACCGCGCTCAGGCGGGTTCCAGAACCGCCCGGACATGCGCCAGGATCCGTTCCACCACCTGATCGATGGTCAGCTCGGTGGAGTCGATCATCACGGCGTCGGGAGCCGCCTTGAGGGGCGCCAGCGCCCGGCTGCTGTCCTGCAGGTCGCGACGCTGCATGTCGCGTTCGATCGCCTCGATCGACACGTCGGATTTGGCTTTGACTTCGGCGAATCGGCGCTGTGCCCGGACTTGGGTCGAGGCATTCAAGTAGAACTTGACGTCGGCCTCGGGAAAGACCACGGTTCCCATGTCGCGCCCCTCGAAAACCGCCGCCTTCTGCTGCCCCAGCTCGCGCTGAATCCTCAGCAGAAACGCCCGCACCGCCGCTCGAGCGGATACCGCCGAGGCCAGCATCGAAATCTCCGGAGTCCGGATCGCGTCGGTGATGTCCTCGCCGTTGGCCGTCAGGCGCTGCCCGGAGTCTCCAGGCACAAAATTCAACGTCAGCCCTTCCAGCAGGCCGCTCAACCCGGCATCGTCCTGCGGAGCAATCCCCCGGTGACTGGCGATGTAGGCCACCCCGCGATAAAGAGCGCCGGTGTCGACATAGCGATAACCCAGCCGGTCGGCCAATGCGCGGCTGACGGTGCTCTTGCCCGCGCCGGCCGGGCCGTCGATGGTGATGAGTAGTTTTTTCACGGATAGGGGATTCCTCTTCAGCATGGGGCATGGGGCAGAGAGCTTAGGGTAAACGCTTCATGTTCGCCCTGCCCTATGCCGCGCGCTCAACGCCCCAATACCTGGCGCAGCGCCTCGACAAACCGCCGGTTCTCCTCGGGTCGTCCGACGCTCACCCGAATGCAATCCGGGAATCCGTAACTGGCGAGCGGCCGAACGATCACCCCGCGGTCGAGCAGTGCCTCGAAGAATTGACGCCCCTCTCCCGGGACCCGGACCATGAGAAAATTCGACTGAGTGGGCAGGCATTCGAGCCCCAGGTCGACCAGTGCGCGCTGCAGATAATCCACGCCCGCATGCACCACCTCCAGGGTTTCCTTCAGAAACCCTTCGTCGTCGAGCGCCGCCGCAGCGGCCGTCTGCGCCAGGAGGTTGGCGTTGAAGGGCGGCCGCACCCGGCTCAGCACCTCGGCCACGTCGGCCGGCATGACCCCGTATCCGATGCGCAGGCCGGCCAGGCCGTATGCTTTGGAGAATGTCCGCAAGCCCACCACCGGGCGGCCGGCCCTTACATAATCCAGGCTGTCCGGCCCGGCCGGATCGCGCACGAACTCGATGTAAGCCTCGTCCAGGGCCAGAAGGACGCCCTCCGGCAACCGCGCCATGAACGCCTCCAGCTCGGAGCGGGTCACGAGGCTCCCGGTCGGGTTGTGGGGGGTATTCACGAACACGATGCGCGTACGCGGAGTGAGCCGGTCCGCCATGGCCGCCAGATCGGTGCGAAAATGGTTGAGCGGGACCGGCACGGGGATGGCGGCGGCGGCGCGCGCCTCGATTTCATACATCTGAAACGAGGGCTGCGGCATGACCACCTCGTCCCCCGGCTGCAGATAGGCCCGGGCGAGCATGTTGATAATCTCGTCGGACCCGTTGCCGAGAACGATCTGCCCCGGGTCCAGACGGTGCCGAGCGGCCAGTTTGCGGATCAGCTCGTAGCCGGAGCTGTCCGGATAGCGATGCACCGATGCCAGCGCCCGTTGCACGGCAGCCAACGCCCGGGGCGAAGGCCCCAGCGGGTTTTCGTTGGAAGCCAGCTTGACGGAGTGTCGGATGCCGCGCTCGCGTTCGACTTCTTCGATCGGTTTGCCGGGCACGTAGCGCGGGATGGATCGGATGTGTTCTGGGACCTTGAGATTCACGTTGTCTTGAGCCGGTTCCGGATTTCAAATTGCGTGCGGTGAATGGGGTTCAAAGCCCCCCCCGCCGCACCCCTAATGGCCTTCGGCCGCTTGGCGGCCGGCCTCGAGGGCCTTGAGGTTGAGCGGGATCAACTTGGCCTTTTCGGCAAACTTGTCCTTGACCGCCGCCGTCAGCGCCTCGAAACTCACGATCCGGCTGCGCGCCACAAACGCCGCCAACGCCACAATGTTGGCCGCCTTCACGTTGCCCAGCTCCTGCGCCAACTCCATGATCGGCACCCGCAACTCGTCCACGTCGCTGCGGCCCGAGCCGATCGGAATGATCGAGGCGTTCACAAACACCACCCCGCCTTTTTTCACCGTCGGCGCAAACTTCTCCAGCGACGGCCGGTTCATCGCCACCAAATGCCGTGGGTTGCGGATGATCGGCGAGCCCACCGGCCGATCGCTGATCACCACCGTGCAATACGCCGTCCCCCCACGCATCTCCGGACCGTAGGACGGTATCCACACCACCTCCCGCCCCTCGTGCATCGCCGCCTGCGCCAGAATCTGGCCCATCAGCATCACCCCCTGCCCACCGAACCCGGCAAATTGAACCTCATTTTGCATCGGCTCTCCTCCCCCGGCCCCCCTCCGGCGTCTTGAACTCCCCCAGCGGATAATACGGCAGCATCTTCTCCTCGGCCCACTTCAACGCCTCCCTCGGCGTCATCCCCCAGTTGGTCGGGCAGGTGCTGATCAGCTCCACCAGACTGAAACAGGTGTTCTCCACCTGGTAGCCAAACGCCTTGCGGATGGCCTTCTTGGCCTTGTTGATGTGCTTCGGCTTGATCAGCGCTTCCCGGGCGATATAGGCGGGGGTCTCCAAGGCCGAAAGCAGCTCGGCCACCTTCACCGGCATCCCGGTCTGCAACACCTTGCGGCCGAAGGGCGAGGTCGTCGTGCGCTGATCGGGCATCGTCGTGGGCGCCATCTGCCCACCGGTCATGCCGTAGACGGCGTTGTTGATAAAAATCGTCGTAAACTTCTCCCCCCGGTTGGCCGCGTGGATGATCTCGCTCATCCCGATGCTCGCCAGATCCCCGTCCCCCTGATAGGTAAATACAATCAGGTCCGGCCGCACCCGCTTAATACCGGTCGCCATCGCCGGCGCGCGCCCGTGGGCCGCCTCCTGAAAATCAAACGTAAAATAGTTGTAGCACAATACCGCACAGCCCACCGGCGCGATCCCCACCGTGCGGCCGGCAATCCCCAGCTCGTCGATCACCTCGGCCACCAGCCGGTGCGCCACCCCGTGGGTGCACCCCGGACAATAATGTGTCGCCACTTCGGCCAGCGCCTGCGGTCGATGAAACGCTTTGCCCATGATTCCTGCTCCTATCCGGTCGCTCACCCGGCCAATCGCCGCGTGAGCTCCTCCATCACCTCTTCCGGGGTCGGCACCTCGCCCCCGCACTTGCCGTACCAGTAAACCGGCCGCGCCCCCTGCACACTCAGCTCCACGTCCTCCACCAACTGCCCCATGCTCATCTCGATGCTCACCGCCGACCGGCAGCTGGCTTTGCAGGCGGCCGCATGAACGGCCTGCCGCGGAAACGGAAACAGCGTCTGCGGCCGCACCATCCCAATCTCGATGCCCTGCTCCTTGAAGTTGTCGATCACCGTGCGGCACACCCGGCTCATCGTGCCGTAGCTGACGATCAGCAGCCGGTACTCGCCCTGCAGGTTGTAGCCCTCCCAGCGCACCTCCTGCTGCATGCGGGCATACTTCTCCCGCAGCTTCAAGTTGTGCGCGTTCAACTCCTCGGGCACCAAATACAGCGTCTTGACCAGGTTCCGCCGCGGGCTCTGCCGGGTGGCCATCCCGTTGGTGGCCCACTCGTCCTTGTTCGACGGCGCGCTCTTGAGATGCTCCGGAAACTCCACCGGCTCCATCATCTGCCCGATCAGCCCGTCGCCCAGCAGCATCACCGGGTTGCGGTACTTCTCCGCCAGCGGAAAGGCCGCCATCACCATCTCCACCGCCTCCTGCACGCTCGCCGGCGCCAGCACCAACAGCCGGTAGTCCCCGTGGCCCCCGCCCTTCACCGACTGAAAGTAATCCGCCTGCGAGGGCAGAATCCCCCCCAGCCCCGGACCGCCCCGCATGATGTTCACAAACACCGCCGGACACTCCGCCGCCGTGATGTAGCTGAGCCCCTCGCTCATCAGGCTGATCCCAGGACTCGAGGAGGTCGTGAACACCCGCGCCCCGCACGCCGCCGCACCAAAAATCATGTACGACACGGCCACCTCGCTCTCGCCCTGCAGAAACACACCCCCCGCCTCCGGCAGCCGCTTGGACAGATACTCGGCCACCTCCGACTGCGGGGTGATCGGATAGGCAAAATAGTTCAAACACCCCGCCCGAATCGCCGCCTCGCCGATCGCCTCATTGCCCTTCATCAACACCTTGCCCATCTTACTTCCTCCCGGCGCCCGTGCCCCCGGCCTCGGCAATCTCCTCGATCGTAATCGCCACGTCCGGGCACATCGTGCAGCAGATCGCACAAAATATGCAGTCCTCGGCCCGCGCCTGAACCACCGGAAAATAACCCTTGGTGTTCATCTCCCGGCTGATCTCCAGCACCCCCTTCGGACACACCCCCACGCACAACCCGCACCCCTTGCACCGCTCAACGTCCACTATATGCTCATAGGCCATCGATCACTTCCTCCTCACAGCTTGCGCGCCCGCTTCCAGGGCGGAACCAGTTGGCGCCGGATCGTCAGAATCGGACAGCCGAACTGCGCCGGGTCCACCTGGGGCAACAACTCCTCGGCGGCCGTCACGAACACCAGCGGCAGGCCGCTGGCCGCACCCACCTGGTTTGTGAATGCATAGCCGTCGGTGATCACCTGGGCAGTGGTCTCGTCGATCAGGTTGGCGTTTCCGATCAGCCCCGTGATCGCCAGTTTGGCCGACGCTTCGATCTGTTGTCGGATCCGAGCGCAGCCAGCCACGCTGCTGGTATCCGGCCGCAACGGATTGATCACCTGCAGCACCTGGCAGGAATGCCCGGCAAACGCATCCCCGAGCGCCGCAAGCACCATGGCGCCGACGGCGTCTCCGCCGGCATCGAGAATGGTCAGCCCCTCCGCCCGGCGGATCAGTCCGGCCACGCGCGGGCTCAGTACGGGCAACTCCGATTGAACGTACGGCCGGGGCGGGAGAACGACGTCGATACCGAGGTCGGTGAGCTGGACCTCGGCTTCGCGCGATCGGAAGTAAGGATTCACCAAGTCAAGGTCCGCGATCCGGACGTTCATCCCCGCTTGGCGGTGGTGAACGGCAAGGTTGACCGCGACTTCGGACTTGCCGCTGCCGTAGCTGCCGACCAGAACGACGACGCCTTCCAGCCTCAGACCCACCCCAATGCCTCCGGGATTCCATCTTTTCAGACCAGGATCGTGCCGGAACAAAACGCACCCCACCGGTCGACGGGATTCGAAAAAAGCAAATAATCTTTTTAGAGATTAATCGTAGGGCTGTCAAGACCTTTGGCCGCCTTGTGCCCACCTTGGCTGCATCTGATCACCCGGCGCGCAGGGCTTTCACCCGGCGGGCGGTTGTGCTAAGCAAGCCATAGCGCGCGGCGCCACTTTATCGACAAGAAAGTTTTTTTGTGGGAGAGGCTTTCAGCCTCGATCGTCGCGGCTGGAAAGCCGCTCCTACAGATAATGACCCAACTTACTTGGAAAAAAAATTGTGAAACGATTAACAAGCCATGGTCGGGCGCCGCGGGGTTTCGGTAGCAGCGCCGATGGGTAGCATGGCCGTATTAAACACTTTGGCGGCGTAATGAACCCGATTAAATCCATTGGCTGAAAGGAAGTTAACAAACGATGGGTTTCGTCCACACCGGACTTGAACGACTGCTCGCCGATCCGCCGGGCTGGTTCAAGGGACAACGCCTCGGCCTGCTGTGCAACCCGGCCTCGGTCGATCGAGGCCTTCATCACACCCGCGATCGACTGCACCATCGTTTCCCCGACGCCCTGAGGGCTCTGTTTTCACCCCAGCATGGCTTTTTTGCCGAAAAGCAGGACAACATGATCGAGTCCGCGGACATGACCGACCCGGTCCTCGGCATCCCGGTCTTCAGCCTCTATGGAGCCACCCGTATCCCGCGTCCGGAAATGTTCAACGACATCGACCTTCTGCTGGTCGATCTCCAGGATGCGGGCACCCGGGTCTACACCTTCATCTATACGTTGTCCTACTGCATGGAAACCGCGCGCGACGGCGGCAAGAAGATAGTGGTTCTCGACCGCCCCAACCCCTTGGGCGGAGAATCGGTCGAGGGCAACCTGCTGAACCCCGCGTTTAGCTCTTTTGTCGGCCGTTTCCCCATCCCCATGCGCCACGGCCTGACCATCGGCGAGTTGGCCCGCTTATTCAACACCCGCTTCGGCATCGGTTGCGATCTCGAGGTGGTTCCCATGGCGGGCTGGCAACGCCGAATGCTGTTCACCGACACCGGGCTGCCCTGGGTGGCCCCTTCCCCCAATCTGCCGACGCCGGCTGCGGCCATGGTCTACCCCGGACAGGTCTTGTGGGAGGGCACCAACGTGTCCGAGGGGCGCGGCACCACTCAACCGTTCGAGCTCTTCGGCGCCCCCTTCCTCGAGCCGTCCCGGCTGACGGCCGAATTCCGCCAGGCCCCTATCGACGGGGCGGTTCTGCGCCCGGCGGCCTTTGAGCCGACTTCGAACAAGTGGCAGGGTCGCTGCTGCGCCGGATTCCAGATCCATGTGACCGACCCGGTGCGTTATGCGCCCTACGCCGCCACCCTGCGCCTGCTGCAGGCGGTCATCCGGCATCACCCGCAGGCGTTCGCATGGCGGCCGCCGCCGTACGAATACGAATACGAAAAATGGCCGATCGATCTGCTCATCGGCGATTCGTCGATCCGACAGCGTTTGGAGACCCTGGAACCCATCGAGGACATCGAGGCATCCTGGCACGCTCAGCTCGAAGAATTCAAGGCAATGAGCCGGGAGTATCACCTGTATCCCTAAGGGGGCAAAGCGCATAGGGTTAACTGCCCTTTTTTTGCCTTTTGCCCCATGCTCTATGCTCTCTGCCAAACCCTTTAGAGGCACATGAACCCAAAATCTTCCATGTACGCCACCGACTCCACGGGCACCGCCTGGATCCGGATGCACTTCAAGAAGAATAAGGTCTGGGTGGAAGCGGACGCCGAGGGCCGCCTGCTCCAGACAGATGGCCGCGTCCGCATCAAGTACCAGTTGGATCAACCTCACGAATACCGGGTCAAGCGCCATGACCTGAGATGCCTGGAGGAGGCGCCGGCAGAGGCGCCGCAAGCGCCGATGAATCACTCCGCCGAGTGCGCGAAGCCGCCGAGCGATCCGCCCGCGGACCGAATCGTGCACATCCATACGGACGGAGCCTCCTCCGGGAATCCGGGGCCGGCCGGGATCGGTGTGGTGCTGCAGTGCGGTTCACATCGCAGGGAGATCTCGGAGTACATCGGAGAAGCCACGAACAACATCGCCGAGTTGTTGGCGATTCAGAAAGGACTGGCCGCCGTGCGAAACCGGCGGTTTCCCGTCCGCGTTTACACCGACAGCAGCTATGCGCTCGGAGTCCTCAGCCTGAACTGGAAGCCCAAGAAGAACACCGAGATTATCAGCGCCATTCGCAAGCAGATGGCGGCGTTTGATGATTTGAAGCTGGTTAAGGTACGGGGGCACCGCGGGGTGGTGGACAACGAACGCGCCGATGAATTGGCCACATCGGCCATTCGGCAGGCAGGCAGATAACGGAGCCCGGCGGCAAAGGCGGAACGCCGGGCTCCGATGGCGGTTGACGCTAATCGGATTTTTTATCCGCTTTCAGGCCATCGAGCTCTCTCTTGAGATCGGAGATCTCGCTCTTGTACTTTTCCAGATCGTCGGCCGTCACCGCAGAGGCGACCGGTTCGTCTTTCTTCCAGGTGTCTTTCATTTCGTCAAAACCGAGATAAATCGCCAGGCCGCCGCCCAAAAGCAAAACCGCCGGAATGGTTCCACCCAGGACCATCAAAAACTCTTTCCACCAGAAACCGAGGCCGATCAGGCCCAACGCCGCCGCCACCGCACCGCCAATCAAAGTTTTCATAACGCTGTCTTCTCCTTTCCTGCTTGTGCCAAACGTGATTTTTTGTGAAAAATGGACGATGCCTCTTATCGCAAGCTTGCGGAAACTCGATCGGAGTGCGACGCGGTGATTGAACCGACCGCACTAAAAAAAAGCAATGTTGTCACTTATAACACAGCCCCGAGCCTCTGACAAGGCCAATTTGCGAATCATCGCGTCGGCTTCCACCGGACGGCATCCGAGGATACGAAACGCTTTCGGAGAGTTAGCGCCCAGCGAAAGTTGCAAAAATCGGAGGACTCTGTTACGGAAACCCATCGCCATGTCGCCGCTCAATGGCGCAAGCCGATCGTCGGCAAAGCCCTGCTTCAACCTCCGAGCGAAACACCATGGATCTGCCTGAAAATCAGTCGCCGACTCCTCCGACCGGAGCTATCCGCAAGTGGATGAACCGAGTCCTTCAAGGCAGCCGCCACCACTATCCGAACGTTCTGCCCAGCCGCTTGGGCCGCTTAATGTCGCTGGCTTTGAAGCTTTTTTATTCGGGAATCCGTTTAGAAACGCATCAGGCCGGCGTGTTGCGGGATCTTCCGTCGGACGCCATCGTCGTTTTCACCACGCGGTTCCAATGCGCCTTCGCCTTTCTGTTCGCCTACACACGGTACGCCGCCATGGGCCTGCCGTTCCCCACGATCGGCCTCAGGTGCCGACTGTTCGTCTGGCAGCCGCTGGCGCGGATGCTCCGAATCCTGCTGGCGTGCGCGGACAGTCTTTGGCACCTCCGACGGATGCCCGATCCGATGGCCAACGGCTTCATGGAAAACCAACTGCTGCAGGGGCAGGCCGGGTTTCTGACCCTGATCGAAAAACGACGGTTCTGGCATCGCTTTCGGCGGCCGCGCGTCGACCCGGTTGAATTTCTGATCTCGCTTCAAAAGAGGATCGATCGTCCGATCCTGCTCGTTCCGCAACTGATGTTTTTCAGCCGAAACCCCCGGCGGGCGCGCTTGAGGCTAATGGATATGCTCTTTGGCACGGAGGATGAACCGGGGCGGCTGCGGCTGTTGACGTCTCTGTTTAAGAACCCGGGCAACGTATTCGTCGAATTATCGCCGCCCATCGATATGCGCCGCTTTCTGGCGCGCGCTGAGATTGCAGCCCATCGCAGCGATTATCAGGCGGCCATTCTGCGCGGTGAGATTCTGGCCCAGATCAGCCGTCACCGCCAGAGCATTACTGGCCCGGTGCTCAAGTCGCGCGCCGAGTTGAAAGAAAGCATCCTGACCGGCGAGCGCTTCCAACAGTTTATGCAGGCCCATGCCGAGAGCCACCAGCTCCCGCTGGCAGAGGTCCGCGCCAAGGCCGGCGATTACATCGATGAAATCGCGGCGGCTCTGAACCCCAACTGGATCCGATTCTACTCGGCCATTGTCGGATGGATTTTCCGCACCATTTTCGACGGAGTCGCGCTCGATACAGAAGGGCTGGCGGCGGTCAAACGCATGGCCTTGCGGGGGCCGATCGTTTTTGTGCCCTCGCATAAAAGCCATGTCGACTACCTGCTGCTGTCCTACGTGCTCTATCACCACGACCAGCCCTGCCCGCTGGTCGCCGCCGGCAAAAACCTTTCATTCTGGCCGATCGGCCCGCTCTTCCGCCGGGGAGGTGCGTTTTTCATCCGGCGGACCTTCAAGGGCGCCGTCCTCTATGCGCGGGCCTTCGCGGAGTATGTGCACAAGGTTCTCGAAGAAGGCTTCTCCATCGAGCAATTCATCGAAGGCGGCCGCAGCCGCACCGGCAAGGTGCTTCTGCCGAAGCTGGGGCTGCTCTCCATGCTGTTGACCGCTCAAAAAAACGGCGCCTGCGGGGATTTGATTTTCGTTCCAGTGTCCATCGGCTACGACCGCGTGCTCGAGGAGACCTCCTACCTGCACGAGATCGAGGGCGGGCAAAAGAAACCGGAAAATATCTGGCAGGTGATCAAGGCCCGCAAATTCCTGCAGCGGCGCTACGGCAAGGTCTACCTTCAATTTGCGGCGCCGATATCCGTGAACGACCTGGCGGGTCATGGCGGCGGATCTCTCGGAGCGATGCCCCTCAAGGATTTCGGTATGTTCTGCCGCGGCCTCGGCCACCGCATCGTCCATGCCATCAACCAGGTGAGCGTCGTCACTCCGCACGCCCTCACCGCCGCCGCCATCCTGAACAGCGGCCGCGAACGCCTCGACCGTGAGGAGATCATGGTGGTCGTAGAGCTCTACATGAATCACCTCTATGCCATCGGGGCGAAACTGGCCGACACCCTGATCTTGGACCACCGCCGGGCCGCCCACCACGCTCTGGAATCCTATGCCCAGCGCCGGATCCTGGAGCTTGCCGACGAGAATTTCCAGAACGCCGATCATCCGGCCGGCTACCTTCTCAGGGAAGCCAAACGCCCGCTTTTGGAGTACTACAAAAATACGTGCGTGGCATTTTTCATTCCGACCGCGTTCACGGCGCTGGCCATCCTGCAGGAGGATGCCTTTCAGTTTTCAGCCTGCGATCTTCACACCCGTTATGAATTCCTGCAGGACCTCTTACGCTACGAATTCGTCTTCGACGCCGACGCCCCGGCCGAAGTTCATCTGCGGGCGGCGCTCAACCGCTTGATCGAAGAAGCCGTGCTGATTCCGCATCCCAGCCTGCCGGACACTTACAATGTCACCGCCGTCGGGTTTCGCAAGCTGAGACTCTTTGCGATGTTTGTGAAAACGTTTCTGGAATCCTATTGGGTGGTTCTCAGCTATCTCCGCCACAGCCCGGCGGCGGCCGAAGAAACCAAGGATCGGGTCCGCAAGATTGCCTCTCACGGCAGCCGGATGTACCGCCACAAGGAGATTGGGCAGCGCGAAGCGCTGTCCAAGGTGGCCTACGAAAACGCCCTGGAATTCTTCTCGAGCCAGGCCTTCAGGGGCGCTGAGGGCGCCGAGGCGTTGGAGCGCTGCGCGAGCGCCATCGAAAACGCCTTGCGGTGTCTGAAGCCATGAAAGCCCTTATCCTGGCAGCCGGCCTGGGCACACGGCTGCGGCCCCATACGCTGACCACTCCCAAGGCCCTGTTCACGCTGGCCGGGCGGCCGTTGCTGGACATTCACATCCGCAACCTGACGGAAGCCGGCTGTGAAGCCGTGGGCGTCAACACCCATCATCTGCCGGAACCGATCGAGGCATTCGTTGCCTCTCGGCGCTACGACATTCCGGTGGTTCTGCGCCACGAACCCGCCATCCTGGGAACCGGCGGAGCCATCAAGAATTGGGCCGATTTCTGGGACCATCGGCCGTTCATGGTCATCAACGCCGACATTTATTCGACGATCGACCTGAGAACCGTCTACGAATTTCACCGTCGCTGCCGGCCGGCGGCGACGTTGGTTCTGGTCGACGATCCGGAATTCAACCAGGTCGAAGTGGGCCCGGACGGACGGGTCCGCGCGTTTGCAGGCTCTTGCGCCGACGCGCCGGCCGGCGCACGCACCTTTACCGGCATCCAGGTCCTGGACCCGGTCGTCCTCGATTTCATCCCGGAGCATGGCTTCCATAACAGCATCGACACCTTCCGGGCGATGATTGCCGCCGGGCGAACTGTGCTCGCCTTCGCCCCGGGGCAGGGCGCCTGGCGGGACCTGGGAACCGAAGCGCGCTATCGGTCAACCGCGGTCGAGGCATCGGCGCGGGAAGCCTGGCAAGGGACCTGTCCCGGAAGCAGGCCGGATGGATTCGACGTGGAGCGAATCGCGGGGGACGGCTCCGACCGACAGTGGTCGCGCTGGAAAAGCGCAGGCGGGTCAATGGTTCTGGCGGACCATGGCCTGCGCAACGCGACGGGGGTCGCCGAAGTGGACGCATTCGTGGCCATCGGCCGCCATTTGATGAACCGGCAGGTTCCGGTTCCGGCCATTTATTTCGCCGATACGTTTGCGGGACTGGTCTTCCTGGAGGACCTCGGGGACACCAGCCTCCAGAGCCTGGTGCAGGCGCAGTCGAACCGCAGACAGGTCCTCGCCGCCTACCGCACCGTGATCGACGAGGTCATCCGCATGGCGATCGACGGCGCCCGGGGGTTTGACCCGGCCTGGACCTTCCAGACGCCGGCCTATACCCGCGAGGTCGTCCTCGAGCGCGAATGCCGGTACTTCCGCGACGCGTTCCTGGTCGGCTATGCCGGGCTGCCGGTGGACGATACGTTCAGCGACGAATTCAACCGCATCGCGGACGGTGCTCTGGAGGGCGGCGAACCGGGGTTCATGCACCGCGACTGTCAGTCGCGCAACATCATGGTCAAAGGCGGGCGATTCTATTTCATCGACTTCCAGGGCGGCCGGCTGGGCCCGCCGCAATACGATCTGGCCGCGCTGCTGATCGACCCGTACGTCGAGCTGGCGCCGGATGAACAGGACGCCCTGATCGAATACGCCCTCCGGCGCATGGCCCTGCGTCGGCCGGTCGATCCCGCGCGATTCCGCCGTAAATTCGACTACTGTGCACTGGCGCGCAACCTGCAGGTTCTGGGGGCGTACGGCTTTCTATCGACCCGGAAGGGCAAGACGCAGTTCGCCCGTTACATTCCGGCCGCCCTGCGCAGCCTTGAGACCCGATTGGCGGGCTTTGAACCACCGGCATTTCCGAAGCTGCAGCGGTGGGCTTCCCAGGCGTCTGCAAAATTGAGCGGTCCGCCGAAGTAGCCGCCAACCCATCAAACCAGGAGGATTTCCCATGCCATCCATTGCCGTCATGGTCAACGGCCTGCCGGGCAAGGTCGCCGGCGTCGTCGCGCGGCACGTACTGTCCGATCCGCGTTTCAGGCTCATCCCCTGCTCGTTCACCGGATCGGAGATTCAGGAAACGGAGGCGGGCGTGGAGGATGCGGCCGTACGTCTCCTGCAGCCCGACGGTCGCGAAGCGGCCCTGCCGGAGCTGCGGCGAACGCATGGCTCTTTTCTGAGCGTTGACTACACCCATCCCACCGCGGTCAACGCCAATGCCGAATTCTACTGCCGCCACCGTCTGCCGTTCGTGATGGGCACCACCGGCGGCAACCGCCAGGAACTGGAAGACACGGTGCGCCGTTCAGACATCGCCGCCGTGATCGCGCCCAACATGGCCAAACAGATCGTCGGCTTCCAGGCCATGATGGAGTTCGCGGCCCAGACCTTTCCGGATCTGTTCAAGGGCTACCGCTTGGACATCCGGGAAAGCCACCAGCAGGGCAAGGCCGACACCAGCGGCACCGCCCGGGCCATGGTCCATTACTTCAACCGTCTGGGGGTTCCTTTCAGCGCCGAGCAGATCCGCATGGAACGCGACCCCCAGACCCAGAAAGCCAACTGGGGCATCCCCGATGAGCACATCGGCGGCCACGGCTGGCACACCTACACCCTGGTTTCGGCGGACGGCACGGTCCGCTTCGAGTTCACTCACAACGTGAACGGCCGGGAGATTTACGCGCTCGGCACCCTGGATGCGCTCGCCTATCTGGACCGGAAAATCGCCGCCGGAGCACGCGGCCGGGTCTTCACCATGATCGACGTGCTCAGGGGAACGTGAGCCGGCGGCACGCCTCACCCGCTTCGAATGATCTCCAGCGCTTTGGCCAGTGCCGCATCCAGGTTCTCGGGCTGCGAGCCGCCGGCCTGAGCCATGTCGGGGCGGCCGCCGCCACGGCCGCCGACCAACGCGGCCGCCTGCTGGATGATGTTGCCGGCATGGAACCGGCCGGTGAGGTTTTTGGTTACTCCGGCAATCAGCATCACCTTGGCGTCGCTGGCGCTGCCTAGGACCACGACGCCGGATTGGATCCGATCCTTGAAGCGGTCCATCAGGTCCCGCAGAGCGGCCGGTGAATCGGCCGCGACTTTCTTCACCAAGACGCCGACGCCGTTCAGGTCCAGAACATCGGCGCCGGCATCCGCCACCGCTGCCGAGGACAGGCGCCCCTTCAACTGCTCGATCTCCCGTTCCAGGGCCTTCACGTCCGCAACCACTTTGGCGATGCGCTGCGTCAGCGCCTCGGGTTTCTCCTTAAGCAAATGGGCGGCCTCCAGCAGATTGCGGGCCATGGTCTGAACGAACGCCACCGCCGCATTCCCCGTCAGCGCCTCGATTCGGCGCACGCCGGCCGCCACGCTGCTTTCGGAAACGATCTTGAACAAGCCGATGTCGCCGGTCCGGGCCGTGTGCGTGCCGCCGCATAGCTCCTTGCTGATGTCCGCCAGGGAGACCACCCGCACCCGGTCTCCGTATTTTTCTTCGAAAAGGGCCATGGCCCCGCTCTTGAACGCCTCTTCCGCCGCCATCTCCGCGACGTGCGTCGGCACGTTGGCCCGGATGCGCTGGTTGACCTGGGATTCGATGCGGTCGAGGGTTTCGGCGTCGACCGGGGAGAAATGCGTGAAGTCGAAGCGCAGCCGGTCGGGCGCCACCAGCGAACCCGCTTGTTTGACATGCTCGCCCAGCACGCCGCGCAGGGCCGCGTGCAGGAGGTGGGTGGCGGTGTGGTTGCGTGCCGTCGCCTCCCGAGCGGCGGCATCCACCAGCAGCGTCAGGACATCGCCCTTGCGCAGGCGGCCGGACCGCAGGCGGCCCTTGTGGATGATCAGGCCGGTCGGGTCTTTCAGGGTGGCGTTCACCACCATTTCGCCCTCCGGCCCGATGATGCGCCCGACGTCGCCGACCTGACCGCCGGACTCCGCATAGAACGGGGTGCGCTCGGTGACCACGGACACCTCGCTGTCGGCGACGGCGTCGAGAATCTCCTGATCATGGGCGACCAGCAGCACGGCTCGCGACTCGCCCGTCAGCAGGTCGTACCCCGTGAATTCGGGTCTGAACCCGCTCGCCGAAAGGCTCTTGTAGGCATCGCCGATACGGGTGAACGCCGCTACGGTGCGGGACTTGGCCCGCTGTCCTTCCATTTCGCGGTCGAAGCCGTCCATGTCCAGAGTCATCTGTTCGTCGCGCACGACGTCGCGCACGATGTCCGCGGGGAAACCGAAGGTGTCGTAAAGCTTGAAGATGACCGTTCCCGGCACTTCGGTCTGACCGCGCGCCTTGAGATCCGCCAGGGTTTCGTTCAGCTGCTTCAGCCCGGTATCCAGGGTATTCAGAAACCGCTGTTCCTCGTTGACGATGACGTTGGTGATGAAGGCTTCGGCTTCGCTCAGCTCGGGGTAGGCCGCCCGCATGAGGTCGCAGACCACCCGGCCGGTCTCGTGCAGGAAGGGGCGAGTCAAGCCGATGTTACGGCCGTAGCGGATCGCGCGGCGCATGATGCGCCGCAAAACATAGCCGCGGCCCTCGTTGGAGGGCAGGATCCCGTCGCCGATCAGGAACACCGCGGCGCGGCTGTGGTCCGCGATGACCTTCATGGCGACGTCGGCGGCCTCGCTTTGGCCGAACGCCGTCCCGGTCATCTCCTCGGTGCGGCGGATGATGGGCCGGATGAGATCCGTGTCGAAATTGGTGTTGACGTTCTGTACGACGGAGGTGATGCGTTCCAGGCCCATGCCGGTATCGATGCTGGGTTTGGGCAGCGGCGTCATGGAACCGGACGCATCGCGGTTGAACTGCATGAACACCAGGTTCCAGATCTCCAGGAACCGGTCGCAGTCACAGCCGACGGCGCACTCCGGCCGCCGGCAGCCGTAGGCGTCGCCGCGATCGATGATGATTTCGGAGCAGGGACCGCAGGGACCGGTGTCGCCCATGGACCAGAAGTTGTCCTTCTCCCCGAAGCGCACGATGCGGTGGTCCGGCAGGCCCACCGCGCTGCGCCACAGCCCATATGCCTCTTCGTCATCGAGATAGATCGATGCGTAGAGTTTGTCCGCCGGCAGCCGGTAGCCGTTGGTGAGCAGATCCCAGGCGAACACGATCGCCCGCTCCTTGAAATAGTCGCCGAACGAAAAATTGCCCAGCATCTCGAAAAACGTGTGATGCCGAGCGGTGTACCCCACGTTCTCCAGGTCGTTGTGCTTGCCGCCCGCCCGTACACATTTCTGAGAGGTCGTGGCCCGCACGTAGTCCCGCTTCTCCTCGCCCAAAAACACGCGCTTGAATTGCACCATGCCCGCGTTGATGAACAACAGGGTCGGGTCGTCGTGCGGGACCAGCGATGAACTGCGCACCACCTGATGGCCGTGCTGTTTGAAATAGTCGAGAAACGTCCTGCGCGCTTCGTTGCCGGTCATTCGATTACTCCTCCCCCTGGGCGTCCTTGCCTTTCGCCCCCAGCCCCAACGCCTCGCGCGTCTTGCCGTAAATCGTTTCGAAGATGTCGGGATGATCGGTCAGGAACCGTTTAACGTTTTCCCGGCCCTGGCCGATGCGCTCTCCGCCGAACGAGTACCAGGCGCCGCTTTTTTCGATGATGCCCTGCTCGGCCCCTGCGTCGATCAGATCCCCGATGCGTGAAATGCCTTCGCCGTAAATGACGTCGAATTCGGCCTCCATGAAGGGCGGTGCCAGCTTGTTCTTGACGACCCGTACGCGGGTGCGGTTGCCGATGATATCCTGACCCTCTTTGAGGGTGTTCGTCCGGCGGATATCCAGGCGCACCGAGGCATAGAATTTCAACGCGTTACCGCCGGTGGTGGTCTCGGGGTTGCCGAAGACGACCCCGATTTTCATGCGCATCTGATTGATGAAGATGACGCAGGTGTTGGTCTTGCTGATGGTGCCGGTGAGTTTGCGCAGCGCCTGGGACATCAAGCGCGCCTGCAGCCCCATGTGGGCGTCCCCCATCTCGCCTTCGATCTCCGCCCGCGGCACCAGCGCCGCGACCGAATCCACCACCAAAACATCGATGGCGCCGCTGCGCACCAGCATGTCGGCGATTTCGAGGGCCTGCTCGCCGGTATCGGGCTGCGAGACGAGCAACTCGTCGCAATTGACGCCGAGCTTTTTGGCATAGACGGTGTCCAGCGCGTGTTCGGCGTCGATGAAGGCGGCGATGCCCTCCTGCTTTTGGGCCTCGGCCACCGCATGCAGCGCCAGCGTGGTCTTCCCGGAAGCCTCCGGTCCGAAGATCTCCACCACCCGGCCGCGCGGAAGCCCTCCGATGCCCAGCGCCTTGTCGAGCGCCAGCGAACTGGTGGAAATGACCGGAACGCTCACGATCGGCCGGCTGCCGAGCTTCATGATGGACCCCTTGCCGAACTGCCGCTCCACCTGGCTCATCGCGTTCTCGAGCGCCTTCTGCTTGTCGGTGGACACCGTCATAGACTCCTCCTTTTTCCTGCCCTTGGCGTTGTTCAATTCTCATCCCCTCCCGGCGCGGTGCGCATGAATACCGTCTTAAGTCCTATCGATTTGAAATCCGGTGCAATAGAAAGGCAATCCGGATTCCCTAATGGCAGATGGCGCAGCAAATTCGGAATCAACCCCGGATCGTCCCACCCCGTGCCGAGCCTATATTACTCCCATCAAGGGGGCCCTGGCCAGTTCCGTGTACACCGCCCCCCGGGGCTGCAGATCGCTCTGGAACAAGACCACCTCCCGTACCTCAAAGCTCCCGAAGCACTTCGCTGCATAGGCGGGCAATACCTCGGCGACCTCGCCGCCCGGCGTCTCCCCAAAGCGTCCGAGTGTCAGGTGCCCGTGAAAATCACGCGCCTCGCGCGGGAATCCCGCGGCATGGAGTTGGTCGTCCAACCCCCGCTGCAGCCGCTCCAATGCAGCGGTGGCCCCTGAGAGCCCGGCCCAGAGGACCCGCGGCCGTCGCAGTCCCGGAAACACGCCGACGCCCGCGGCCGTGAGCTTGAAGGCGTCGTGTTCGGCCGCCGCGGTGCGCAGGGCCGCCGCCACGATTGGCACCCGATCCGCTGAAATATCGCCCAGAAATTTCAGCGTCAGATGCAGGCTCCCCGGGCGGGTCCAACGAGCCCGCAGCCCGCGCTGGCCGAGTTCCGCTTGAACGGCCGCGAGGGCCTTCAGAAGGTCTGCCGGAAGTTCCGCGGCCACGAAGGTGCGCAGGATGCCGGGCACACGCTGTTTCACGTTCACGTGGCCGGCAAGGTGAATTGGGGTTCGCCCAAGAGGAACCGGCCCTGCCGGATCCAGCTCTTCAACGTTTCGGCGATCTCACGCGCTTTAATGATGCTGGACAGCGGGACGGTCGGAACCGATTTGCCCTGGAAGCGGATGACGCCGCTCTTGAGTTCCGCATAACTCACCTGCCCGAGGCTTTTGACCGCTCCAGTTGGATAGTCCTGCCCGTAATCGACAATCTGGGTGAAAATTTCGTCGTCCGAAATTGCGGTGAAGGCGGCGATCTCCTCGCTGAGGAGCGGAATGGGGATTCCAAGCCCCACCGCCAGCGAGCATCCGTAGCCTTGAATGCCGACGCCCACCAGGTCGTTCGAGTTCATCTGCTTCAAATCGCCCATCACCCATAGGGTTCCGGCCGCTCGAACCGGAATTCCCTTGGCGGTGCGCTTCACCGCCGGGTTGTGCTGGGTGCCGTGCCAGGTCACATACCCGACCCCGCCGCCTAAAAAAATGCGGGTTCCAAGCCCGATGGTCCGATAATATGGATCGTTGAAAAGCGGGCTCAGCTGGCCGGCGGAGCAATAATTGGCGTTGCCGGCTCCCGGTTTGAGCGTTCCCATGTAGGTGTATACGGTGCGGTTCGAGAGGTTCACCGCGCAATTGTAGTTTTGATACCCGTTGCGGGGGTTGCACAGGGTCGCCTGGGGCAGCGCGCGCAGGGTGAGCTCTTTTTCCACGCGGCGGTTGGGGTAACAGTCCGTCCCGTAACCTTCGGCAACCAGGTGCACCGGCCTGCCGTCCAACAGATCCTGGATGACGTGCCCGCCTCCGTAGCGGAACTCCCCGGGGTAGACTTTGTTCAGCGGGTCGTCATCGGCCGGCTCGGTCGCGCCGATATAGCAATCGACCGCAGCCAACCCGGCATAGGCCGGTACCCGATTGAGCCAGACCCGGGAGGCCTTGATCGGCGGCGTCGAGTGGCCGAAGTTGATGAATGCGCCTGAGGAGCACATGGGCGCGAAGGTGCCGGTGGTGACCACATCCACGCGCCGGGCCGCTTCCGCCGGCCCCTCGGTCTTCACGATATCGATGATCTCCTCGGCGGTGACGACCACGACGTCGCCGGATTGGATTCTGGCGTTGATCTCCTGAACGGTTTTCGTAATCCGGGGCTTCTTCATGTCATCCTGCCTGGCCAGAAGTACTTTTGACGGAGTCGAGCTTGAGCATCACGTTGTCCTGGATCCAGTGGGGGTCCCACCATTCGATGGGATCCACGAACAGGTGATGAACCAGGATGCTGAAATGCAGGTGGTCGCCGGCGGCCAGCCCGGTGCTGCCGGTGTGGCCGAGAATCGCCTCTTTGGCCACACGTTCGCCCGCCTTCACCGCGATCTGGCTCAGGTGGGAATACATGCTGAAAAGGCCGAACCCGTGGTCCACGATGACCGTCTGACCGTAAATGCCGATGAACCCGGTGAAGGCCACCAACCCGCTGTTGGCCGCTGGAACCGGCGAGCGGGCGAGCGAGGCCAGGTCTACGCCCAGGTGATCCTGCTGATCGATTTCCTTCCCCTCGTAGAGATAGGTGCGGTGATCGGCAAATCCGGCGCGCGGCGCGGAATTGGGAAGCCTCAGAAACGGCCCCTTCCAGAGCATGGCGTTTTCGGTCTTGCCGATGGCCGCGACGATCTGCTCATAGTTCGCCTGGCGCAGGTCGCGATTGATGAAAAGAAACCGATCCTTCAAGGATGCGTTCGGCCTGGCAGGCAGCAACGCCTGAAACTCCGGCAATATTTGGTTGATAAAACCGTCGCTGACCTGGAGGGCGTCTTTTTTGAATGCTTTTTTGCGGAAATGATAAGGCCACCGCGTGCGGCTGCTGTTTCCAGCCGCATCCTGGGCCTCCAGCACGATCTCGGCGCCCGACCCCTGCAGATGGCTCATGCCGAAAAAGGCGATATGGACGGCCTTGTCAGGGTAATAGCCGCTGAAACCCGGGAAAAAGTGGCCGCCCGCCCGCACCCCGCTGGTCGGGCAGGATTCGGAGAGCCGGTAGATCGCCAGCCCGGCCCCGCCCTGATTGACATAATTCTGCGGGGTCAGGTTTTCGATCGCCGGCGGACGCGTATCGATGACGACTTCCGTTTGCAGGTCGGTGAGATTGCCGTGCCACCAGTTGCGCCACGAATGGTCCCAAAGAGCCATCCGCAGTGACGCTTTGCCGTCGGTAAGCCCCATGGCGCCCGGATCGATTTTTATGCGGGTCGTTTCCCGCCGCGTTTTTTCCAGCCCCAGCACACCGGAGGTGGGAAACGCGATGTCGGCCAGCACAAGGTCCTTGCCGTCTTTGCTCAGCACGACATGAAGCCGGCGCAGGCCGCTTTTGGGATCGGCCACCGTCAACGGCAATTCTGCTGATTTACCCAAATAGAGAGGCGATTTCACTTCCCATTGGACCAGCGGAGGCTCCCCCTCCAGCCGCAGGGCGACCCACCAGACGATGACGACCGCCAGAGCCAAACCGATGGTGGCCGCCAAACGCAACAACCAGTTTCCTCCCATCTTTCGCGCCTTTTCCACGCCTGCCATCCTTCGATCCATATGGGCTGAAAAATAAACATTTCTTATTACCAAGCCGCCGAATGATAGTCAACTGCGCTTGACTTTTCTAAGCATGGAAGGTAGTTGCTCCCCCATTGATTCATCTTTGTAGATTCGAGGTCGCTCCCGAAGCGGAGCAAAATGAGTTCACGGGCAGCATGACGGGATCCCTGCACATCTCCCAACGATTCTTGAAACCGATTGTCCTGATCGTATTTTTCGTGGCGGTCGGCATCGCGGCAGCGGCTTATTGGGGGTATCGCCGGCTTTCTCCGTTGCCGGAGCTGGCGGTGTCCTCCAACACCGGGTTGGAAATGGTGGTAGTTGAGCGCGTTCACCAGTCGGCCACCCGGGATGGGCGTACCGAATGGAGCCTGGATGCCGCCACGGGACAGTATCGCCTGGCGGAGAAAAAGGTGCTGCTGACCGACCTTTTCGTTACGTTTTTCACCCGCGACGATCAGAAGGTGTATCTCACCGCCCGCCACGGAACGGTGATGACGGACTCCCACGACATGGAGGCGCATGGAAACGTCGTGATTTACAACGACGCCTATCGATTGGAGACCGAGAAAATGACCTATTCGCATGAATCCCGGCTCATTGCATCCGATGACCCGGTGAAGATCAATGGACAAGCCGGTGACTTGACGGCGGACTCCTTGACGATGGACCTGAAAGCCAACCGCCTGGTGATGAGAGGCCATGTCCGCGGAACGTTGGTTCCAAACGAAACGCCCTAAGCGATTCGCTGCTGTCCGGCTCGCCGGGGCCACGCTTGCTGCGTTCTGGTGGGCGGCGATCTCCGGTGGGGCGTCGGACCCCGGGAGCCCGGCCGAAGCCGGGCTCAAAAATCCGGTGCGCATCCAGTCCGAGCAGCTGGTGGCTGAAATGGAAGCCGACACGGCTGAATTCAGCGGCGCGGTGCGTGTGGACGGCGACGGATACACGATCACCGCCGACCGCCTGACGATCCAGTTTCAGCAAGGTTCCATCGGCCAGAATCGGATTGCCGGAACGATCTCCGCCAAGGAAATCTCCCGCATGACGGCCCGAGGCAGCGTGCGGATCCAGACCGACACGCTGACGGCCGACGCCGAGCAGGCGGTTTATGAGCCCGATACCGGGGGGATCTGGCTGGACCCATCGCCCGCTGCCGAAGTCTCGCCATCGGGCGGGCAGGCAGCTGCGCCGCGACGCGGCTCAACCCAGGCACCTGACCGGCTGTCCGCCGCGCGGGTCCGGGTCATCTTCTTGCCGGGAGCCGGGCCGTAACCATCCGAGGCCGGGTCAGGGCCGCCCGGTGCATGGTTGCATTTTTCCAACAGACCCACTAAGATAACTGCTTGAAGGAATCGAGAGGACGACCCGATCGTGATGGGGTTCAATCGGTCGCAGGCGAGGGAACGTTTTCGTTGGGTGACACAGATGGTTCGGAAGGGATAATGACCGTCCTGCGTACCGTGGATCTGATTAAGACCTATGGCGGCCGCCAAGTCGTCAACGGCGTCAGCCTCGATGTAAACAGCGGCGAGGTCGCCGGATTGCTGGGACCGAACGGTGCCGGAAAGACGACGACTTTTTATATGGCCATCGGCTTGGTCAAGCCGGATGGAGGGCACATATTCCTTGACGAGGAAGATATCACAGGCTACCCTATGCACGTTCGTGCCCGGCGCGGCGTGGGATACCTGCCGCAGGAAACCTCGGTCTTCCGCAAGCTATCGGTTCGCAAGAACATTTTGGCCATTCTGGAGCTCCAGCCGTTATCGCGGGAGGAACGGTACCAGCGCGCGGATCAACTCTTGGAGGAACTGGGCATCCGCCACCTGTCCGACCAGATGGCCAACGTGCTTTCCGGTGGTGAAAAGCGGCGTTTGGAAATAACCCGAGCGCTGTCGACCAACCCGGCGTTCATGCTTCTGGATGAGCCGTTTGCAGGGATCGACCCTCTGGCGGTGGCCGATATCAAGGCGATCATCGGCCACCTCAAACAAAGGGGGATCGGAATACTGATTTCGGATCACAATGTGCGCGAGACGCTGGGCGTCTGCGACAAGGCGTATATCATGGTTGACGGGAAGGTGATCGAATCCGGCACACCGCAGTCCATTGTATGCAGCGAAGCGGTTTGCCGTTCCTATCTGGGAGACGACTTCAGGCTCTGACATGGCGCTGGAACTAAGACAACAGCTGAAGCTCACCCAGCAGCTGATCATGACGCCGCAGTTGCAGATGGCGATCAAGCTACTGCAGCTCTCCCGCCTTGAGCTGATGGACACCATCCACCGCGAGCTGGAAGAAAACCCCGCTTTGGAAGAAGTGGCCGAGGGTCCGGGAGAAGATCCGACCGGAGAATCCTTTGCAGAGGGGGAAACGTCGCTGAATGAAACCCAGGCCTCCCCGGAGGTCGCCGCCGCAGACAGCAAGGGCCGCGAGGAATTCGACTGGAGCGGCTTTCTGGATGATTTCAGCACCCCCTCGCGCGTGCCGGTGGAAACCGAGGATCGTGAAGCGCCCAAGTATGAGGCGTTCATCACGCGCAAGGAGTCCCTGAACGACCACCTGCTGTGGCAGTTCCTCATGACCAAGCCGAGTCGCGAGGACGAAGGCATTGCCAGCCTGATCATCGGAAACCTGAACAAGGATGGCTATCTCCAGGTGTCGGTGGAGGAAATCGCATCGACCGGCGCCGCTGAGCCCGAGCGGGTTGCTGCAATCCTGTCTCTGTTGCAGACGTTTGACCCGATCGGAGTGTGCGCGCGAGATCTGAGAGAGTGCTTGCTGATCCAGGCCCGCTATCTGGGGTTTGACCGCTCGATCATCACCGACATTATCTCCGAGCATCTGCCCAACCTGGAGAAGAAGAATTACAAGGCCGTTTGCAAAGCGCTTAAGATCAGCATGGAGGAGGTCGTGTCGGCCGTGGCCATCATCAGGGCCATGGAGCCGCGGCCGGGAAGGCAGTTCAGCGACGACAATCCGCAGTATATCATTCCCGACATCTACGTCTACAAGATGGAAAACGATTTCGCCATTGTGCTGAACGACGACGGCATGCCCAAGCTGCGTGTGAACTCGCTTTTCAGACGTTCCGTAGGCCGCGGCCGGCGCGTCGGCGGAGAGGCCGAGGATTACATTCAGGATCGGGTGCGCTCGGCCGCCTGGTTGATCAAAAGCATCCACCAGCGCCAGAAGACAATCTACCGCGTCATGGAGAGCATCCTGCGCTATCAGCGCGAGTTTTTTGAAAACGGCATTGCCCACCTGAAACCGATGGTTCTGAGAGACGTTGCCCAGGATATCGGCATGCACGAATCCACGATCAGCCGTGTCACCACCAACAAATATGCGTATACGCCACAGGGTATTTTTGAGCTGAAGTATTTCTTCAACAGTTCGATCAAACGCGATGAGGGCGGCGCCATCGCGTCCGCCAGCGTCATGGAAAAAATCCGGCAGTTGATTGCGGCCGAGGACCCCAAGCGACCCCACAGCGACGACAAGATCGCCCAGATGCTTAAACGCGAAAACATCCAAATTGCTCGCCGAACCGTCGCCAAATACCGTGAAATGATGAGGGTGCTACCCTCCAACAAGCGCAAGGAAATTTAAGGAGGTCTTCTCTATGCAGACATCGGTGACCTTCAAGAATCTGGATCCCTCCGAACATCTTAAGTCGTACGTGACCGAGAAGCTGAACCGGTTCGACAAACTGCTCGACAACCCGGCAGAGGCCGGCGTCGTGTTGATCGTCGAAAAACACCGGCACATCGCCGAGGTCAACATCACCGGCGACCGAATCAATATCAACGGTAAAGATGAAACCGGTGACATGTACTCGGCTATCGACATGGTGCTCGACAAACTTGAAAAGCAACTCAAACGCAGCAAACAGAAAATCCGTGAACGTCGCTCCAGTGCCAAGGGCCAAACCCGGACCATCCGTGAAGAGGGGTCTCGGATGACGGAGGAAGACCCCGCCCCGCAAATCAAGGTCGAAAGCATCGACTATAAGCCGATGGACATCGAGGAAGCGGTGCTGCAAATGGATTTGACCGATCAGGGGTTTCTGGTGTTTACCAACGCCCGATCCTCGCAGATCAATGTACTCTATCGCCGCAAGGACGGGCATTACGGTCTCATTCAACCCCGAAGCTGAACGGTCGCGGTTGCTGCGGCCGCCGCTCGGTTAAAGGCACTCATCTCTGGCAACCGGTGCGTTGCAGGCGAAATGACCATGAAAATCCTCGATGTGCTGCAACCGGAAGCCATCCTTCCGGAGTTAAAATCTCAAACCAAGAAGGAGGTGCTCGAAGAGCTATCCGCACCCGTTGCGCAGTTGGCCCAGGTTGACCCGGCCGCACTGGTTCGGGTCCTGCTGGAGCGGGAACGCCTGGGCAGCACCGGCATCGGCGGAGGCATCGGCATCCCACACGGCAAACTCCCGAATTTGGACCAGCTGATGATCGGGTTCGGCCTGAGTCGAAAGGGGGTGGATTTCGAATCGCTGGACGGCGCGCCGACGCGTCTTTTTTTTCTGCTCGTCACCCCGGAGAACTCCACCGGCCTCCACCTGAAGCTGCTGGCCCGCATTTCACGAATCCTTAAGAACGAACCGTTCAAGGAGCGGCTGCTGCAGGCTACCAGCCGAGAGCAGATCTACGGCGTCATCAAGGAGGAGGACGAGGAGTTTTAATCGTCACCTGCGGCGACCGGACGTGGACCATCTACCCCTTCTCATCGTCACCGGGCTGTCGGGCTCCGGAAAAAGTACCGCTCTCGCGGCATTGGAGGACGCCGGCTTCTTCTGCGTCGACAACATGCCGGTGGCACTGTTGCCGAGCTTCATGGAACTGCCGTCCCCCAACGGATCGGAGGCCGCCGGCATCGCGTTCGGCATGGACCTGCGGGAGAAGGGGTTCATTGCCAGTTACGACCGGGTCATGACGGCCATGCGGGCACAGGGGTTTCGATTCGAACTCATGTTCCTGGAAGCCGGCGAGCAGGTGCTGGTCCAACGTTTCAGCGCCACGCGCCGCCAGCATCCGCTGGCCAGGGGCCAGGGCCTCCTGGCGGGGATCCGTCTCGAACGGCAGCTGCTCCGGGCCCTTCGTGCCGCCGCCGACCATGTGATTGACTCCACCCCTTTCAACGTCCATGAACTCAAACAGAAGGTGGTCGGCATCGTGGCCGAGCAGCGCGCATTGGAACCCCTGCAGGTGCACGTCATTTCGTTCGGTTTCAAGTACGGCCTGCCGCCGGAAGCCGACTTGGTGGTCGATGTACGCTTCCTGATGAACCCCTTTTTTGTTCCGGAGTTGAAAGCGTTGGACGGGGAGGATACCGAGATTCGAGAGTTTGTTCTGAAAACGCCCGATGCGGCGGCGCTGATCGCAAAGTACACCGACCTGATCGATTTTTTGCTTCCGTTGTACGAAAAAGAAGGCAAGACCCAACTCAGCATTGCTGTCGGCTGCACCGGGGGCCGGCATCGATCGGTCGTGATGGCCCGAGTCTTTTACGACCATATCGCCGCAGGCCGCAATCGAGTCGAGCTGATTCACCGGGATATCCACCAACCGCAATAGACCGAGCGGCCGTGCAAGCGGGGTGTTGGAAGGACATTTATGATCGGAATCCTCATCGTCACTCACAGCCAACTGGGCGAAGCCCTCGTCGATGCGGCGGAGTTCATCCTGGGCAGCCGCCCGCCCGGAGTGGTTTCCGTCTCTATCGACCTCAATCAAAACGTGGACCGGCTGCGGGAGCGGGTGGCGGCCGGTATCAAAAAAGTCGCCCATGATGACGGCGTGCTGATTCTGACGGATATGTTCGGAGGCACGCCGTCCAACATCAGCTACTCCTTTCTGGAAGAGGGACGCGTTGAAGTCCTTTCGGGGGCCAACCTGCCGATCCTGGTCCATGCCTTGGACAACCGCGGCCGGATGACGCTGGGACAGCTGGCTGCAACCCTGGAGGCCTTTGGCAAAAAGAGCATCACCCTGGCCAGCGGCATTCTGAAGGGTAACAAACGGAGCTGAGGGTGGCGGGATGGAAACTCAACCGCGCCACGCTGGCAGACATTGAAGCGCTGGTGGCTCTCGAAAGCCGTTGCTTCGACTGGCCCTGGGGCCGGTTGTCGTTCGAGGGCGAGTTGTGCGTCCCCGCGGCGGACAATCGGGTGGCTTGGGCGGAGGCGGCTTCGGGAGAAAAGCGGATCGTCGGTTACATTTTTTTTCGCTTCATCGCGGAAGAGGTGCAGATTTTTCGGATCGCGGTAGACCCGATGTGGCGACGCCAGGGCATCGGCACCCGGCTGGTCGCCGAGTGTTTGAGCGCCGCGCGCGCCGAAGGGCTGTCGACGGCCGTTCTTGAAGCGCGGCCCTCCAACGCCGAGGCCATCGAGTTGTATCGAAAATTTGGGTTCCGTACGGCCGGGACGCGCCGCGGATATTATTCCGATCGTCACGAGGATGCGCTTATTCTGAAACGAACGTTAATCGAAGGAGGGTGTATGGCAGTCAAGATCGGCATCAACGGATTTGGCAGAATTGGACGCCTGTTGTTCCGGGCGGCGGCGAAGAACCCGAAAATCCAGGTGATCGCCATCAACGATCTCACGAACGCCGAAACCATGGCGCATTTGCTGAAATACGATTCGGTTCACGGCGCGATGGATGTCCCGGTTTCCGCGAAAAGCGACACCATAGAAGTCGGCGGACAGCCAGTGGCCATCCGCTCGGTGCGGGATCCCGAAAAAATCGACTGGAAGTCCCTGGGAGTGGACATTGTCGCGGAGTGCACCGGTCTGTTCACCAAGCGCGAGGACGCCGCCAAGCACCTCACCGCGGGCGCCCGCAAAGTCATCATCTCCGCGCCGGCGACCAACCCGGACATCACGATCGTCATGGGCGTGAACTCCCACCGGTACGAGCCGAAGCAGCACCATATCATCTCCAACGCCTCCTGCACCACCAACTGTTTGGCGCCGGTGGCGAAAGTCCTGCATGAAAACTTCAAAATTAAACGGGGCCTCATGACGACCATTCACTCCTATACCGGGGACCAGCGGCTGCTCGATTTTCCGCACAAGGACCTGCGCCGCGCTCGCTCCGCTGCACTCTCCATGGTTCCCACCACCACCGGCGCCGCCAAAGCCGTCGGACTGGTCTTGCCGGAACTGGCCGGAAAGCTGAATGGACTGGCGGTTCGCGTGCCCACTCCGAACGTATCGCTGGTCGATCTGGTCGTCGCCATCGACAAGAGCGGCGTCACCGTCTCCGAGATCAACGCCGCTTTGAAGCAGGCCTCCGAAGACGTTCTCAAGGGCATCCTCGGGTACAGCGAAGCCCCGCTGGTATCCTCGGATTTTAACGGCTGTGCGCTGTCATCGATCGTCGACGCGCCAACCACCTATGTGATCGACGAGATGGTCAAAGTACTGTCCTGGTACGACAACGAAACCGGATATTCCACCCGCATGGTGGATCTCGCCGCAATGATCGGCGAGCAGCTTTAGCAACAGCGGTGTTTGGGTATTTCGGTATTTTGTTATTGTTAAAACCATCTCCCGACCACCCAAACACCGCCGGATCGATGGCGCCGAGCCATATGCTACGCAATCTCTCAGAAAGGAGACGCATACCTTGCGCAGACCGCTGATCGCCGGCAACTGGAAAATGTACAAGACCCCCGCGGAGGGGCTTGATTTTGTCCGCCAATTGGCCCCGCTGGTTGATGGGGTCAACGATCGGGACATCATGATCGCGCCGGCTTTCCCGGCGCTGGAGACCGTCGCCGGCGCATTGAAGTCGACATCTGTTGCGCTGGGTGCTCAAGACTTGTTCTGGGAGGCCGAAGGGGCCTATACCGGCCAGGTCGCACCCCGCATGCTGGTTGCCTGCGGCTGCCGTTACGTCATCATCGGCCACTCCGAACGCCGGCAGTACTTCGGGGAAACCGATGAAACCGTTCGCCGTAAGCTCCGAGCGGCGGTGCAGGCCGGACTCGCCCCGGTGGTGTGTGTCGGGGAGACGGAAAAGGAACGCGAGGCCGGCCAAACCTTTCCGATTCTTGACAAACAGATCCAGAATGGTTTAGAAGGTTTGATTGCAGATGAGTTGGCTTTACTGGTGATCGCTTACGAGCCGGTATGGGCCATCGGCACGGGTAAAACCGCAACCGTCGGTCAAGCCCAGGAAGCCCACCGGTTCATCCGATCGCAAGTCGCGCGGTTGCTCGGTTCGCCGCTGGCCAGTGCAATGCGGATACTTTACGGCGGCAGCGTCAAGCCGGAAAATATCTCCGAGCTCATGGCCATGGCCGATATCGACGGCGCCTTGGTGGGGGGTGCCAGTCTGAAGCCGGATTCATTCAGCAGCATCGTAAAATTCAAATGACAAGCAGCGAGGTGGCGAAAGCCGGCCTATGACAGTCTTACTGGTAATCATTCATGTGGTGGTGTGTGTCGCGCTCATCATGATCGTGCTCCTGCAGACCGGAAAGGGAGCCGACATCGGCGCGGCCTTTGGGGGAGGCGCCAGCAACACGCTTTTCGGCACCAGCGGGGCTTCCACGTTTTTGAGCAAGGCGACGACGGTGGCCGCCATCGTATTCATGCTGACGTCGCTGGCGCTGGCCTACCTGACGAGCCAGCGGCCGTCGAGCTCGATCGTCACCGAAGTGCCGGGCGCCGTCGAAACCAAAGCCCCGGACGCCGCACCGGCGCCGGCCGCTCCCGAATCCCAACCCGACGCACCGGCCAAATCCCAGTAGCGCGAACATGAATCGAAGTCTTTTTGCCCAAGTGGTGGAACCTGGTAGACACGCTATCTTGAGGGGGTAGTGGGGAGACCCGTGCCGGTTCAAGTCCGGCCTTGGGCACCATCTGTGAGGTATCATGAAGGGTTCCAGGAGACCACTGGAACCCTTCATGCTTCATTTATGGACGAACCCGCATGTCTTCGCGCCTATTCGTTATTGCATTTTTTCTTTGCGCCACTCTGAGTCTATCTTCTTGCTCAGCCCTCCAGACATCACCGCAGGAAAAGCAGCAAACCCTTCTTGTAACGGCAACGGCGTTCAATTCGCTTCCGAAGCAGGGACCGGGGAACCCCAGCGTCGGAGCCTGGGGTGACAAGATCATACCGGGCATGAACGCGGTGGCCGTGTCTGCCGATCTGGTATCTCTTGGCCTGACTCGGGGGACAACGGTCATAATCGATGGGCTCCGCAACGAGTATGTCGTCCTGGACCGGATGCCTCCGAAGTGGAAAAAGCGAATTGACATATACATGGGTACCGACGTCAAGGCAGCGCGATGGTGGGGGAAACGGGATGTGAATATCTATTGGACGGTTGCCGGTGAGCCCAACCCCTGATGGAGAAATCATGGATTTTCCGATTCCATCCATCTATGCGCCGGCCGCTGCGATTTGTGCCGCAAGACTTCATCCCCTCTGAAGACCAGATGTAAACCCTCCTGTCTTCTGTCCCGTCTAACCGGGGTAAAATCAACGAGAGCAGGAGGACACCATGAAAATCAACTTTTTAAAACTATTCGCAATTACAGCTTTTATGATCTTCATTGGCACCGGTGTTTCAATGGCTGATGGCTGGAAGGATGAAAACGGAAAGCGTGGCCATGCCGATGGTCACTACAAACACAGGGAGTATCATCATTATCACCATTACGCTCCTCCCCGGCCGGTTTATGTCACGCATCATTATCGGCCGGTCGTTGTCGAGCGCCACTATTACCCGGAACCGGTTCGATATGTGGCCCCGGCGCCGAGTAGGTTCTTCTTCGGAATGTCGGCAGCGGATGCAGGCTCGGCGTTCAGTTTCGGCTTGAGTGGCCGCTAAGGTGATGGCATGAGATCGTGGCTTATCGTCGGAATCTTGATAGTCTTCGGCATTGGAATCGCAACATCTGTGCGTGGCGATGCTTGGAAAGAGCAGAGCGGAAAGGGGCGATGGTGGCATGGCGACTACCGGGAAGACTACTGGGATGGGCCATGCCAAGTGAAAACCGAATCCAAGCGCGGGGAGTTCAAGAGGGAGATCAAGTGCAAGGACGGGGTGGGTGCACGGTGGCATGGCGAGTGGAAAAAGGAATACCGGGACGGCCCGTGCAGGGTGAAACTGGAGGCCAAGCACGACGAATTTAAGGAAGAGGTCAAGTGCGAGTGAGGTTGTTCAGGGGCTAAGTGTGCTGATAAAATAGTTAAATTTTCCGCGGTTCCTTCAAAAAACCCAACCGGTTGATTCTTATTAAAATATGATTAGATTACATTAAGTTTAATGAGTGCTGGAGTTTCCGGATGCCAAGGCATAAGATAGACATTTTTCCAAAACACGAAAAAGAACCTTTAGAGGACGCCGATCACGAGTTTGATGAAGCGCCCGGACCTAAGGGTTTGGGGAAATCGAAGATCGAGTGTATCTGTCCTGGCTGTGGGAAAATGCACGTCACGAAGATGCGCTGGATCGGAAGAGGCGTTCCCCGGAAATTTTGCCAAAGCTGTCGTGATCGCGAAACCCCTCTTGACGATCAAGATTAAGAGGTGCGAAGGTTTTTTGGGTGCCTGCCTGCATTTCCTTCCATGCGAACGTCAACTGCAGCCTCGCCCGCCTGGAGGGACTCCTTCAAAGAACGCAAGCGCTGTAAATCAATGCGGCTTTTATGTCGGTCCGGATCCAGCCGGCTCTGAACCGGTCTGGTACGGGGCTGGAGCGGTTGCATTTTAAGAGGGCTATGGTTATAGTTTGCGACCATGAACACGCGTAACGAAAAAATCCCAGATCCCAAAGAACTTGAGAAGGAAATCGGCGAGTTTCTGTCCAAGAAGTTCGGCGGCCATGTGAAGCTGTTGTCCCCGATGGTTTTGACCCAGGAGGCAATCACCGGCAAACCCAAAGAGACGTCCCGTGAGAAAAAGAAGATCGTATTCAACCTGAAACCGGAGGACTTGATCGCCTATCTGGACCAGTACGTCGTGAAACAGGATCCGGCCAAAGCCATTCTCGCCACCAAGATCTGCACCCACTTCAATCGAATTCGCCGAGCCCAGGAAGAGCCAATGGGCCTCGAAGAGATGACGGGGGGGATTAAGAACAACGTTCTCATGATCGGGCCGACCGGCGTCGGCAAGACGTATATCATTAAGCTCATTGCCGCCAAACTAGGGGTGCCGTTTGTGAAAGGGGATGCCACCAAGTTCAGCGAAACCGGTTATGTCGGCGGCGACGTGGAGGATCTGGTGCGAGACCTCGTGCGCGAAGCCAACGACGACATTGAGCTGGCTCAGCACGGAATTATTTACATCGACGAGATCGACAAAATCGCCTCCGCAAAAAACCTGATCGGTGCCGACGTCTCCCGCACGGGAGTTCAACGGGCGTTGCTCAAACCGATGGAGGAAACCGAGGTCGACCTGAAAGTGCCCCACGACCCGATTTCGATGATGCAGGAAATCGAACGCTTCCGCAAAACCGGAAAGCGCGAACGGGTAGCGGTGAACACCAAAAATGTGCTGTTCATCATGAGCGGCGCTTTCAACGACCTGGTCCCGATCATCCAGCGGCGCCTCAGCCGGCAGGGGATCGGGTTCGGAGCCCGCATCGCCAACGCCCGGGAAGAAGTCGACATCCTGAAGCACGTCAAGGCCGAAGACTTGATCGAGTTCGGGTTCGAGAGCGAGTTCGTCGGCAGAATTCCGGTCAAGGCGGTCTTCGACCCACTCGGGCAGGAAGACCTTTATCAGATCCTCAAGAATCCGAACAACCCGATCGTTCTCGGCAAGAAACTCGACTTCAGCGCCTACGGTATCCAAGTCAAGTTCGAGGATGCGTTTCTGCGCCGGATGGCCGAGCTGGCCTTCGAGGAAAACACCGGCGCCCGCGGGCTCGTCAGCGTCATCGAACGGGCGCTGCTGGATTTCGAGCGGGCGCTGCCCTCCTCTGCCGTAAAACAGTTCGGTGTCACGCTGGAAGCCCTGGCCGACCCTCGCGGGTTGCTGCAACGCATGCGGTCGACACCCGACGACCCCGCCTGGCGCAAAACCTTCGAGCGCCTGGCGGATGAGGAAAAAGCTTCCATCAGGGATTATCTGCAGGCCAACCGCAAGGGGCTTTCCGAAAAATTCAACTTCACCATGACCCCTGCCCGCATCGACATCGTGGCGAGCTACTACGCCAAACATGTGCTCGATACCAGCAGCGCCGTCCGGCAGATCAAGAGCTGTTACGACGAGATCAAGAACACCGAGCTGTACTTTTTCAAAAACCACGACATCAACATGGTGCTCGAAGAAGATGCCATCGACTTTCTTATGGAAATGATCGTGGAATCGGCCTTCGAACTCAAGGACGTCTATTCGCGTTTGAACGCCCATTTTGAACACGGTCTGAAGCTGGTTCGGGAAAAGACGGGGCGCAACCGCTTCTTCATCAGCCGCAACGCCCTTCTCAACCCCGAGGAATACATCCGCGCGATGATCGCCGCCGCACCCGCTCAAGGATGAGCCATGATCGGAATTTCCAAACTATACTGCGGTACGGTCGAGCCGTCCGATGCCCTGCGCTACGGACGCCACTCCTCCCAGCTGCCGTCCCATCTCCTGCAATTCTCGGCTGATAAGAAGCCGGTGGTCGTGTGGAACGTGACCCGTCGCTGCAACCTACGCTGCGTGCACTGCTACGCCCACGCCCAGGAGGAGGCCGGTGCGGACGAGCTCACCACCGAACAGGGCCGGGCCCTGCTCGACGATCTGGCCGCATTCGGCGTTCCGGTGGTGCTCTTTTCCGGCGGTGAGCCGCTGGCCCGCAGGGACCTGCCGGAGCTCGCCGCCTATGCGGTCGGCAAGGGCATGCGCGCCGTCATTTCCACCAACGGCACCTTGATCACCGCGGCCGTCGCCCGAACATTGAAGGACATCGGGCTGTCCTACGTGGGGATCAGCCTGGACGGCATGCAGGAGGTGAACGACCGCTTCCGGGCGGTGCCCGGGGCCTTCCGCGCTGCCATAGACGGCATCCGCAACTGCCAGGCGGCCGGCATCAAGGTCGGCCTGCGGTTCACCATCAACCGCTTCAATGTCCAGGAGATCCCCGGCATCTTCGACCTCATTGAGGCAATGGACATACCACGGGTATGCTTCTATCACCTGGTTTACGCCGGGCGGGGATCGGAGCTGATTAAGGAAGACTTGAGTCCGGAGGAAACCCGCCGGACCCTGGACCTCATCATGGATCGTACCCGGCGGCTGCACGACCAGGGCAAACCCAAGGAAGTGCTCACGGTCGACAACCACGCCGACGGGCCCTATCTCTACCTGCGGATGCTCAGGGAAGATCCCACGCGCGCCAAGGAGGTGCTGGAATTGCTGAAGTGGAACGAGGGCAACAATTCCGGCCGCGGCATCGGCTGCGTGAGTTGGGACGGTGCCGTGCACGCCGACCAGTTCTGGCGGCATTACAGTTTCGGCAACGTGAGGGAGCGCCCGTTTTCAGAGATCTGGATGGACACGTCCAACCCATTCATGCGCCAGTTGAAGGAGAAGAAAAAGCACGTGAAGGGGCGCTGCGCGGACTGCTGCTGGTTGGACGTCTGTGCGGGGAATTTCCGTGTGCGGGCCGAGGCCGTCAGCGGGGATGTCTGGGCGCCGGATCCGGCCTGCTACCTCACCGACGAGGAAATCGCGCTGACGCATACGCCGGTAAATTGTGAACAGGTTTAGAGTTTTTAGAGTTTAAGGTGGAAGGCAGATAAGCTGATGTTCTGGGCCTTAACTTTAGACTTTTCGCTTTAAACCTTAAACGAAACCTTCGATCACCGCTTAAATTCTGGTATAACAAAAACGATCAAACCTTTGCAAGACAAGGACAAACAATGTTATTTCCCGACTATCGCCCCCGCCGGATGCGCCAGAACGACGCTTTTCGCCGCATGATCCGCGAAACCGCCCTGACGGCGGACGATCTGATCCTGCCGCTGTTCGCTATCGGCGGCAAGAACATCCGGAACCCGATCGCCTCCATGCCCGGGCATTTCCAGCTCTCGGTCGACAACCTGGTGAAGACCGCACGCGACGCCCATCAGCTCGGGGTCCCGGCCGTGATTCTCTTCGGGGTGCCGGATCGCAAGGACCCGCTGGCGACCTCGGCCTATGCCGACGATGGCATTGTCCAACGTGCCACCCGAACCCTGAAGGACGCCCTGCCGGACCTGGCCGTGATCACCGATGTGTGTCTGTGCCAGTACACCGACCACGGACACTGCGGCTGCGTGGAAGACGGCTGCATCGATAACGACGCCTCGCTGGACCTGATCGCCCGGACCGCGCTGTCGCACGCCAAAGCCGGAGCCGACATGGTGGCACCTTCCGACATGATGGACGGGCGGGTTGCGGAGATTCGGGAAGCACTCGATGAAAACAACTTCAGCCATGTTCCGATCATGGCCTATTCGGCCAAATACTGTTCAGCCTATTACGGCCCCTTCCGCGCCGCAGCCGATTCCGCTCCGAAATTCGGCGACCGCCGCACGTATCAGATGGACCCGGCCAATGCCCTGGAAGCGATCCGCGAAGTCACCTTGGACGTCGAGGAGGGGGCCGACATCATCATGGTGAAACCGGCCTTGCCCTACCTGGATATCATCTACCGGGTGCGCCAGGAATTCGACTTGCCGGTGGCCGCCTATAACGTCAGCGGCGAGTTCTCCATGATCAAGGCGGCCGAGCAGATGGGCTGGCTGGACGGCCCGCGGGTCATGATGGAAACCCTCACGGCGATCAAGCGGGCCGGAGCGGACATGATCCTGACGTATTTCGCCGTGGATGCGGCGCGGCTGCTCGGAACGAAATGACGTTATCTTTGGCCCGTGGAGCCGTTTGCTCGTGGGCCGGTAGAACGGCGTCCCAGGCCTTTTTCTTCGGACGTTTTTTCCCGGGCCAACGGGTGCACGGGCTGCCGGGCCAACCTTTATTCTGACGCATTTCACATCGGACAATGACGCACCCCCATTCAAATCGCGCCCCCCACAGGACAGGAGAAAACTCAGCCCTGCGTCTGGTAGCCTGGGAGACCACCCGCAACTGCAATCTGTCCTGCGTTCATTGCCGGGCATCGGCGACGCTCGGCCCCTACGCCGGCGAACTCGACACCCCGGAAGGCTTCCGCCTGCTCGACCAGATCGCCGAGCTGGGCAAGCCGATCGTGATCCTCACGGGCGGCGAGCCGTTGCTGCGGCCGGACATCTTCGACCTGGCGCATTACGGGACACGCCTGGGCCTGCGCATGGTGATGGCACCCAACGGCACCCTGATCACGGAGGACACCGCCCGCCGGCTGGCCGAAGCGGGCATCCAGCGGCTGAGCATCAGCTTGGACGGCGCCAGCGCAGACGCGCACGACGAATTCCGCAAGGTGCAGGGCGCCTTTGACGGCGCCCTGCGCGGTATCGAACTCATCAAACAGGCCGGCATCCCCTTTCAGATCAACACCACCGTCACCCAGTTCAATCTCGACCAAATTCCGAAAATCCAGAAGTTGGCGGCCGACCTCGGGGCCGTCGCGCACCACATCTTTCTGCTGGTTCCCACCGGCCGTGGAAAATACATCGTCGACCAGGCGATCACCGCCGAGGAGTACGAGCGCACCTTGAACTGGTTCTATGACCAGCGCGGCAAGACCTCTCTGGAGCTTAAGGCCACTTGCGCCCCGCACTACTACCGCATTCTTCGGCAGCGTTCCGCCCAAGAGGGCAAACCCGTGTCATTCCAGACCCACGGCCTCGATGCCGTCACCCGCGGATGCCTCGGCGGTATCGGCTTCTGCTTCGTCTCTCATATCGGCGACGTCCAGCCCTGCGGGTTCCTCTCCACCCTCTGCGGAAACGTTCGGCAGGCCTCCTTCGCCCACATCTGGCAACATGCGGAGGTTTTCAGGGCCCTGCGGGATTATGACCGCCTGGACGGCAAATGCGGCCAATGCGAGTTCAAACGGGTCTGCGGCGGCTGCCGCGCACGGGCCTTCGAGGCCACCGGCGACTACTTGGCCGAAGAGCCGCTCTGCAGCCATGTCCCTCATCGGGCCTGCTGAAAGCGGCCTTCTCACCTGCTACAGGCCGGGCGAGAAGCCCGTTCGGCATGTGCTCTGGCGACCAGACGCGGTCCGCTGCGGTACGCTTTCCTTTTTCTGTTGCCAAACGAAACAAATCCGATGTAATGAGAATTTCAGCGCAATACAGCGATTAGGCGTCTCCCGACGTCATCAGGGGTGCGAGATGAAGATCCGCGATTTGATGATCCCCAATCCCATCGCCATCACCGCCCACGCTTCCATCAGCGATGCGATCGAATTGATGAAGGCCAACCACATCCGCCACCTGCCGGTGGTGTCCAAGGGCCGCAAGCTGGAGGGCCTGGTCACACTGGCCGATCTAAAGCAGGGCCTCATTCCCTCCATGCTGGGCGACGTCGATCTGAAAGACCTGATCATCACCGACCCGTTTACCGTCGCGCCGGAGGACGATATCGAAACGGCGGCTCAGATCATTTATAAGCATAAGATCGGTGGCCTTCCGGTGACCAAAAACGGCCGGCTGGTCGGCATCATCACCGAGACCGACATGCTGCGTGCCTTCATCGACATGATGGGCATGCTTTCTTCCACTTCGCGCCTGGATGTGGCTGCCGGCAAAGAGCCCGAATCCCTCAAGCAGGTACTCCAAATCATCAGCGACAACGGCGGCGACGTCATCAACGTCATCATGACGCTGGAAAAGGCGCGCAAGCGCGTGTACCATTTCCGGCTGGCCGCCTGCAACACGGCCGTCATCAAGAAGGCCCTCACAAAAGTGGGCTTCAACGTGCTGGCCGCGATCGATTGACATCTTCTCAAACCTCCAAGCCTTCAAGGCTTTTTCCGATACAGCCTGAGCAGCAGGCAAATTCCGAAAGCCCAGATCAGGCTATTGGCCGCCATGGGCAGATAGACCCAATTCCCAGGGAACCACTCCCGCGGATAGAGAGCCAGCGTCACCAACGGAAAATGGAGCAGTTTGGTAAGGCGTACCAGCAAAGTTACCGGCAGACCGGGCCCTTCCAAGACGCCGGTCGAATGCCTCGTCAAAGCCGCGGTCGCCGGTAAGATCAACTGGCTCAGGCCGAAATGAATTAGCGCAAGGGCCAGCCATGCCATTACCCTTGCCGCAACTGAATTCGGCATTTTGGTGGCCATGCTGCGATCCTTTCTATTTCTATCCCTCTATCGATGGGCCGAGGCGCATTGCGGATCATCGGCGCTCGACGGCAACCACATGATCCCGAAGGTCTCACGCCCGCCCACCTCTCAAGCGGCGGAAAATACAGGATTGACCCTATAGAATTAAATCGTATTAAGAGATAGTCTTTTTGGTTAAGTTGATTAAACAGACACGAAGCGTGCTTGTTTAGCACCTTCCTTATTCGTGTGCAATAACACCCTTTCGGAGATTATGAATTCATGCTGAGAGCAGGGGTTATGGTGGCCAATCGCCGGCGCATTTTTAAAAGGGATGCGAAAAAGGCGGCCCCTCTGCAGGAAGTGGCTTGAAATGCCCCATCCGCAATCGAGGGGTGCCTGCGGCTTCAAGCCTAAGTGCGTATCATGGTAATGGGTCAACACCGGGTATAACAATAGGAAGGAGGTGAAACAAGGCTGCCGGCTATCGATGCAGATTACCTGGATTCTACGAACCTTCAAGCAATGAGGAGAGAACCGATGAAGAAATGCATAGCGATTGCAGCCCTAATACTTGTAGCCGCCCCGGCCATGGCCGCCGATTGGTCCTTCTTCGGTAATGCACGCGTGGCCACTTTTTATGTGTACGACGATTTCGGCGATGCCACCGTCAACGGCGAGAGCGACGATTGGGGCCTGCAGTGGAACTTCCAGACCAACTCTAGAGTGGGGGCGCGCGTAAAAGCGGATAAAGTCTCCGGCTACATCGAGCTTGCGGTAAAAGGCACCGACGGCAGCGACGTCGATGTCGGCACCCGCCGCGCCTACGGCGTGTGGAACTTCGCCGAAAAAATGTCGCTGAAGGTTGGAAAGGACTACTCTGCGGCCGAACGGCTCATCTCCAACCAGGTGTTCAACGCTGATGACGGACTCGAGGGCTCCGGCGAGTTCTACACCCGGCGGCCGGGCCAGATCGGCCTGACGATCGGCGACTTCAACATTTCGTTCATCACCAACGCCTTGAACACCACGGGCGGCATCGCGCCGGCCGGCAGCGACGTGGATTGGAACCTGCCCAAGGTCGAGGCGTCTTATCTGCTGAAGCTCGCCAACTTCGACATCCGGCCCTTCGGCGGCATCCAATATTTCAAGGTTGACAGAGGCTCCAGCATCCTCACCGACGATCTCGACATCCTGTCCTACGCCCTGGGCGTCGACAGCATCATCAACATCGGCGCGTTTTACATCGCCGGGCAGGTTTCCTACGGCCAAAACTGGCAGAACGCCAACTGGCAGGGTTCCGTCGTTACCGCTCCGACCAGCTCGTCGGCCAGCCTGCAGGGCACGGACGACATCAACGACGCCACCACCTGGATGGGCGAATTGATCCTCGGATGGAAGGCAACCAGTTCTCTGACCTTTGAGGTGGGGGCGGGCTACCGCAACGACGACCCGGATAGCCCAGGCTCGGACAACGACGAAATGTGGGTCGTTTACGGCCAGGCAGCCATCACCCTGGCTCCGGGAGTCTTTGTCGTTCCCGAAATCGGCTACTACGACAAGATGGACGACGCTGCCGGCAATGACGAGGGCTATCAGTGGTATGCCGGTGCCAAGTGGCAGATCAGCTTTTAAAATCAATGGCTTGTATCAGACGGCCCGGGGCATTGCCTCGGGCCGTCTTTTTTTTTGGGGAGGGGGCGTGCCCCGATTCGGCACGTTCGATTTCAGTTGGAGCCCATGAACGAGGTTATGGATAGCTGTCGCCCGTCGGTCGCCAGATGGATGGCACCGTTACGGTCCGTGCGATAGACCCGAACCCCCTGCCTTTCAAAGCGCTCCAGGACCTGTGGGTGCGGCATGCCGCCGCCGGAGCGGCCGGAGCTTGATACGAGCACCGCTGCCGGTGCCGTCGCGCCGAGAAACACCTCCGAGCTGGACGATCGGCTGCCGTGATGCGGTGCAATGAGAACGGTGCTCTTTATCCGGTTGCCGGCCGTGGCAACCAGATCTTCTTCCGCCGGCCGCATGATATCTCCCGGTATCAGGACCGAAACATCTCCCAAAGAGACTCGAATTACCAAACTGTTGTTATTCTCGTTCCGGCGCCAGCGCTCGATTTGTCGGCGTTGTAGGAAATCGACCGGCGGATACATCACCTCCACCCGCGCCCCCCAGGCCATCGATTCTCGTGGAATCTCGGCAAAATCGGGCACCGCAATCCCGCGCCGGGCCGCCGTTTGCATCAAGGCCTCATACCCAGCAATCGGCCTGGACTCGCCGTTCGTCCATAATGCCCGCACCTGGAAGTTGTCGGCGACGAAGACCAGGCCGTTCACGTGGTCGCTGTTGGGATGCGTCAGGATCAAGGTGTCGATGGTGGCGATTTTCCGGTGCCACAGCAGAGGCGCCACCACGCGTCCCCCGACATCGAATGCCGCCGAATCTGCAAAACCGCCGCCATCCACCAGGGCGGTGCCGCCGCCGGGAAACTCTATCAGCACAGCGCTGCCCTGCCCCACGTCGATCATGGTCACGCGCAGATCCTGCCGCCAGAAGCGCTGGTAAACCCAACAGCCCGCATCCAAACCTGCAGCGGTCAGGCTCAAGATCAAAACGGCCCACACCGCATTCCGGCTCCGGACGGCGCGTTGAATCGCTTGAAACCGCTTGCAACCCGGCCATCTTGGTGCCGGCGGCACCGCTCTCGGATCGCATGCGGGGCTGGCGTTTACGAGGGTGTTCGAACTCGATATGGTGCGGCTTCGGCCGGTGAAAAGATGGAACGCGGCCCAGCTCACCAGGTAAAACAGGATGATCTCCAAAATGGAGAGACTCACCGTCCGCCCCGCGGCGTAAGGCCACTGCGCCATCCATTCCATGATCACCATGGATTGAGAAACTACCAGACCACCGATCTGATAACATACCACCGCCGTTGGAGTGCTGAGCGCCGCGAGCAGCGTGCCCAGCAACCCTGCCGCAACGGCGAAGTACCCCATCAGCGGGATGGCGATACAGTTCGCCAGCAGGCCGACGAAGGACACGTTATTGAAATAGTGCACCCCCAGCGGCAAGGTCCCCCAAGTTGCGGCCAGAGAGACTCCGAAGAATGTCAGCAGGCTGCGCCGAATTTGCACAATCCGCCCATCGAAATCGGACGGAGCGGCCGAACGCCTCAACTGCATGCGTTCAAACACCCAGACAATGGACAACACGGCTGCGAACGAGAGTTGAAACGAAACGGAAAAGAGGGCTGCCGGCTGAACACATAAAATGGCCAGGGCCGCCAGTGCCAACGTATTTAGAAGGTCGGTTTCGCGCTCCGCTAAAAACGCCGTCAGGAACACCGCGACCATAATGAGGGAGCGCTGAGTGGAGGGTGAAAAACCGGCGATGAGGGCATAAAGGGTGATCGGCGCCAACGTCAGCAGGGCAGCGCCTTTGTGCGTCCATGCCTGTCTGAGCATGATGGGTATCCAGCCCAAGAACCAGCGGAACAGCGCGAAGGCAATGGAGGCGACGATCGTGATATGCAAACCGGAAATCGCCAAAATGTGGCTGGTTCCGGTGCGCGTGAACGCCAGGCGGATGCCCGGCGCAATCCCCGACTGGTCGCCCATCACAAGGGCCTTGAGCACCTCTGCCTCCGGCCCCAGGCCCGCCTGATCAATCAGCCCGGCAATGGTGGAGCGCATCCGGTCGATCGCTCCCAACATGCCGGATTCAACCTGCTTTTCGAGCAGGTCCAGTTCCGCTCCCTTGACGGTGGCGCTGGCCCAGATCTCCCGGTAGGCCATGCTCCGCTTGAAATCAAATCCTCCGGGGTTGTTGAAGTTGCGGATGGAACGGATCCGTCCGTGCAGCGCGACGCGGTCTCCTTGGTGCACGACGACGGTCTCTCCAGTCGCCGTAACGCGCAGAAGGCCGGTCACCGTCTGGACTTCCGCGCCGCTTTGGAGGCGCTCGGCCCGCAGCACGAACTGAGTCCGGCTTTCAAATTCCAACGGTCGGGCATCCACCACGCCGACGATTCGCCAGGGACCGGAATCAACAAAACAGCTCACGTGGTTTGCCGGAAAACGCGGATCGACCCAGGCCTGCAGGGAGAGGTAGCCGACGGCCATGAACAGCAGCAGCGGATGAACCGCGGCCGGCTGGCGCCGGGCCAGGCAACGCGCCGTGCCGAAGCCGCACGCCAAGAAAAGCGCCAGTGCCCAGAAGCTGTACCCGGGGGCCTCCGCGCCCAGGGCGATGCCCACCATGAAAGCGACGGTCAGCGGAATGACCGGGCGGCGGTAGAATCTTTCAGCCTGTACGATCCCGGACGCTTCCACCTGTCTTGGCCCGCCAATTTCACTTTTTCCGTCAAAAACGCGAAAAAATGTTCCCGTTGGACGGCAACGCTCAAAGCCCAAGTTCAAGGCGCGCCAATCGATCAGAGTGAGTCGTGCTCAAGGTACGCCGCAGCGACGGCGAGACAAGGCGCAACGCCGAAATCGGGCTTTCAGCGTTGCCGTCACTTGACCCGACGGATGCACGCGCCCAACGCGGCGAACTTGTCCTCCAGCGACTCGTAGCCGCGGTCCAGGTGATAGACGCGGTGCACCTCGGTGGTGTTGTCGGCCACCAGACCGGCCAGTACCAGACAGGCGCTGGCGCGCAGGTCGGTCGCCATCACCGGGGCGCCCGAGAGGCGCGGCACGCCCCTGACCGTGGCGGTGTTTCCGGATACCCGGATGTCGGCCCCCAATCGCCGCAGCTCGCTCACATGGATGAAGCGGTTCTCGAAAATGCTCTCGGAGATGACGCTGACCCCGTCGGCGACGCTCATCAACACCATGAACTGCGCCTGCATGTCGGTCGCAAATCCGGGATAGGGCTGGGTCTTGAAGTCGACGCTGGCGATGCGCTCGGGCCCGGTGATGGTGAGGGTCTGATCCTGGACTTCGATCCGCGCTCCGGCTTCCCGGAGTTTGTCCAGAGTGGCGCCCACGTGCTGCGGCTCACAGTGGGTGATGGTGACACGGCCGGCCGTGAGGGCGGCTGCCACCAGAAAGGTTCCGGTTTCGATCCGGTCCGGAATGATTTCAGCCGAAATCGGCCGGAGCGAGTCCACGCCGCGGATGGTGATCTCCGGGGTTCCGGCGCCGGTGATATCCGCCCCCATGCGGTTGAGAACATCGGCCAGGGCCACCACCTCCGGTTCGCGCGCGGCGTTGCGCAGCACCGTGGTGCCTTCGGCCAGGGCCGCCGCCATTAGGATGTTCTCCGTTCCGGTGACGGTGACAATGTCAAAATAGATCTCCGCCCCCTTCAACCGCTTGGCGGATGCCGTGACATACCCGTGTTCAAGTGCGATCTCGGCCCCCAGTGCGGCCAGTCCTTTCAGGTGCAGATTGATTGGACGTGCGCCGATCGCGCAGCCTCCGGGCAGCGACACCCGTGCGCGCTTCAACCGGGCGATCAGCGGCCCCAGGACCAGCACGGAGGCCCGCATTTTGCGTACCAGATCGTATGGGGCTTCGTGGCAGGCGAGCCCGCCGGCGTCGATCCGGATGGAACTTCCGCCGGCGTCCACCCGCACGCCAAGCCGGGAAAGCAGAAGCAGGGTGCTGTCGATGTCCCTCAGCCTGGGAACGTTCGAATAGGTATTGATCCCTTCGGTGAGAAGGGCCGAGAATAGTATCGGCAGGGCAGCGTTTTTCGATCCGCTGATGCGTACGGTACCCTCCAGCCGCCGACCGCCTTGGATGACGATTTTGTCCATTTGGGTATCTGGGTATTGAATGGGTTCGGGTGTTTTTTTTTACCAGATTCCTATATACCCAATCCCCGAAACAATAAAGCGCTCCCCCGCTAAAGTCCGCAGGAGGAGCGCCTTGGGGTTGGTGCGCTGTGCGAATTAGTGTTGCCCGTGGCCGTGATGGCCGCCCTGGCCCTTGGCGGTGTCGTAAACCGCCTTGATGATGCAATAGGTCACTCCCATGCCGAGAATGGACAGTGCGTACCACAGCCCACCGTGGAAGACCATGTGCCCCATATCCCAAACCCATTCAAAGCTGAACGGAAACATTACTTGCCTCCCTCAATCGGATTCAGCTCCTGCTCCTGGGGAAAAATCGGCAGGTAGCGATAGGACAGTGCGATCAGAATGACGCCATAGGCGACCGGCAGAATGGTCGTAGCGATTTCCTGCCAGCTCGGGAAGTAGGTAAACCAGCTCTCGAAGCTGAGCACCGGTACCGCCTGGGTCTGCAGCACCATGACCCAGCGGTTCAAACAGGCGCCGATAACCGCCAAGGTCACGGCGATGAAAAGCAGAGCCGGGCTGCGGCGCACCGAGCCCGATACCAGCATGATCGCCGGCAGCACGCCGCAGATACCGACTTCCGCGATCAGGATCCAAAGTCCGTAGGCCGAACCCGGGTTGTTGGAGTAGAAATCCATCAGCGTCAGCCCCATGGACGGCGCCGTCACGGCGGCCCAATACCAGGTGTCGATGATTTTGGCGACGATGTACGTCAGGAGCATCCATCCGGCAATCTTGGCGAGCAAGTCGATCACATTATCCTTCACCAGCTTCTTGCGAGTGGCTGCCTCGGTGATCCGCGTGATGAAAATCGTGAAGCAAGGGCCGCAGGCCGCTGCAGACCACGTGTAAAGGAAAAAGGTCCAGGGCCAGATGCCGATCCCCGTGCGGTAACCGAACGGCCGCCCGAACAACACGCCGGTCACCCCGCCCAGGGACCCCTGGTGGAAAAAGGACAGGAAGGCGCCGGTGGCGGCGAACACCGCCATGATGCCGTGCATGTTGTGGCTGAGATGGTGGCAGAAGGGCACCTTGTCGAGTTGGCGGTTTTCCAGGATGAGCGGGATGTACTCGATGGTCAGCACCCCGAAGTAACAGGTCAGGCAGAAGGCCACTTCGGTCAGCATCGAATGCACGTTGGCGTGCCAGAAGATAAACCAGGCCCGCAGCGGCTGGCCCACATCGATCGCCAGGATCAGCAGGGCCGAGCTGTAACAGACGAACCCGATCAGCACCGCATAGTTGATAATATTCTTGAGTTCGTCCTTGCCGATGATGTAGCGCAGGAGTCCCGTGAAAAAAGCCCCGCCGCCCAGGGCGATCACGGCCAGGTCCGCCCAGATCCAAAGTGCAAAGCCGTAGGCATTGTTCATGTTGGTCTGGTTGAGCCCCTTGATGTAGCACAGGAACATCGCCACGACACCCCACAGCAGGACGGCGCCGACAACGGCGATGAAAACGGCGAACTGTCCGATCGGGCAGCGTTTCACCCCTTTGGGAATCAAAGCCGAATCCATATTTCCTACCTCTTTACCGGTTTTGGTTGTCTACGCATCCGAACGTCCGCTGGTGGGCGGTCAGGCCTTCTGAACAGCGGTGTCTCCCGCCTTGCGCACCCATTCCTTGCTGGACAGGTAGTATATCTTGGTGTTGGTGCCCAGGCGCTCCAGCAGCCGGAAGGCCTTGGGGTTGCGGGACTGGCCCTCATGGGCCATGTCCGGCTGGGCCAGCTTGTGAACAGCGTGCGCGGGGTTGTTCAAGTCGCCGAACGTAATCGCCCCCGCCGGGCAGGCCTGGGTGCAGGCGGTCTGGTACTCGTGCTCCTTCAGATCCCTGCGGCCCTCGGCGTAGGCCTTGTCGAGGGCGCGCTGATAGCGGTGGTAGCAGAAGCTGCACTTCTCGACGATGCCGCGCATACGCACGGAAACGTCCGGGTTCAAGGACCGCTCCATCCCGTCCGGCCAGACCGGATCCCACCAATTGAACTGACGCACATGATAGGGGCAGGCGGCCATGCAGTATCGGCAGCCGAAGCAACGCGTGGGGACCTGGCTGACGATGCCGGTTTGCATATCGTAGTCCGTGGCCGTCGCGGGGCATACCGAAACACAAGGCGAATGGCCGTGGTGCCCTTCACAGTGCTGGCAGGGGCGGGGCAGAAAGCACTCCTCGGCCTGCGGGAACGATTTTCCGTTTTTGAGCCGATAGACCCGCATCCAGGCGATGCTCAGCAGTTTGTCCGTGTCGTCTTCGCGGAACGGCACGTTGTTTTCGGCCATGCAGGCCACCATGCAGGCCCCGCAGCCCGTGCATTTGTCCAGATCGATGACCATTCCGAATCGCTTGTTGTTTGGCTGATCCATTCGAACACCCTTAATTGGCAGATAGTTCAGATCGGTCGTCTCGTAAAATCATGCCTTCGTCAACTGGGCGCGGACGCCCCAGGCGGCCTCGAAGCCGGTCCCCGGAGCCTCCACGGAACTCATGAGGCTGTTGATGTTGACCCCTTTGCCGGCCAAAAACCGGTCGTAGGCGGTGTGGCCCAGCCCCCGCACCATGGCCACCAGGCCCGGCATGATGCCCTCCGACAGGGCCACTTTGACTCGGGCGGTGCCCTTCGGCGTGCTCAGGACGGCGTCGGCGCCGTCGGCAAGGCCGAGCTTCTGGGCATCGGCGGGGTTGATCTCTACGAGCCCGTCATTCTTTTGGAGGAGGGTCTCTTCCAGGGACTTGACCAAAAAAGGCGGCGCACCGATGGGGCCGCTCGCGAGCCGCAGCGTATCGAAGGGGATAAGCGTCAGCGGGAAGGTTTTGTCGTCGCCGGGGGCCTTGAGCGCCGCATAGGCCGGCAGCAGGGCGATGTCGGCATTGGCGAACTCGAATTTCTTGCTCTTGGTTTCAAAGGCGGCCGGGCTGAATTTCGCGTCGACCCAGTAGCCATCCTCCTTGAGCGCGTCCCATTTGTCCCCGAGACTCTCCTTCAGGCAGGCCTCATAGCTGTCCCAGCCGAAGGCCGACGCGACGTTGCCGCCGACCGCTTTCGCCAGTTGGATCACCGCATCGCCGGTGTGCCGGGTTTTGAAAAGGGGGGCTACGACCGGTTTCGCCAGCCCGATGAAAGGCTTGGGAAATCCCTGGGCGGCCGGCACGTCCTCAAACCGCTCCAGATAGACGTGGTTCGGCAGAATGTAATGGGCCAGCGCGGCCGTCTCATCCATGAAGGCGGAGAAACTGACGATCAGCGGAATCTTCTTCAGGCTTTTTTCCACCCTGGCCGTGTCCATCAGGCTGAAGACCGGGTTGGCCTGGTTCACGAACAGCACCTGGACGGGCGAGGATGCCCCGGCGCCGAGCGCTTCCGGCAGGCGGTTCAGCAGATAGCGCGACAGCGGAAAGTCCTTGCCCCCGGCGCCGTCCAACCGAGCCTGCTGCATGCCCGCAGAGGCGGCCGCGTCCATTTCGGGCTCCGGCCAATCGACGTAGTCGGGCTCTGGAACGGCGAAGACGCCGCCCGCCGTGTTGACGCTGCCCATCAGTGCGTTCAGGAAATGGACTGCCAGAAACTCCTGTGCGTTGCCGGCCTCCTGCCGCCCGTTGCCCCGCCCGCAGACGGCGAGCGGCTTTTTTGCACCGGCAAAGGCCTTGGCCAGATCGACGATGGTCTTGGCGTCCACGCCGGTGGCTTTGGAAACGGCGTCCGGCGCGAAGTCGTCGCCGGCGATCTTTTTGAGGGCATCCGATCCGGCCGAGTGGTTCTGGACAATGTCCTTGCGGTAGAGCCCTTCCTTGAGGATAACATGAACCAACCCCAGCGCCAGAGCGCCCTCGGTGCCGGGCTTGAGGGGGATGAACTGGTCGGCCTTGGCGGCTGTTTTGGAAAGCCTCCCTTCCAATTGGCTGATCTTGCCGCCCTTCTGCTGCATGGCGCTCTTGGCGCGGAACAGATGCGGCGGAGCCCCCCAGCCCTCGATGATCCCGCTGCCGAAGCTCAATACGTAGGTTGCATTCGCCAGGTCGAAGCCGGCCATGGCGCGCTGTCCCTGAGTCAGGTACAGGACCAGTTCGTAGGAATCCTGAATGGACGGCGTTCGGATGAAATTCGGAGAACCATAGACCGTCAGAAAGCGCTTGCTCAGTTCGGCGACGGTGCCGCGGTCGGTGTCGGAAACCCAGGCGACGCTCTGCGGCTGACCTTTTCCACGCAGTTCCTTGAGCTTGTCTGCGATTTCCTGGATGGCGGTATCCCATGAAATTTCGCGCCAGCTGCCGTTGACTTTCTTCAACGGCGCACGAACGCGGGTCGGACTGTAAAGCAGCTGGGCGCCAGCAAGCCCCAGCGGGCAGATCCCGCCGTCGTTGACCGGGTGCCCCTTAAGGCCTTCGACTTTAACGACCCGATCGTCGACTTTGCGCACGCTGATGCCGCACCCGCCGGGGCACAGGGTGCAGGTGGATGCCACATACGTCGTTTCCCCTCGCGGGGGGACCGGCGTCCAGGGCCAGTTCTGAGACCAGATCGAAAGGTCGTCGGTCAGCTTCCAGGGCAGCGGGGTGAGCGCCGTACCGGCCGCACCGCCGATGACAAATGACAAAAAACTTCTGCGGTCGACTTTCATCTAACTTTCCCCTCGCGCTTCAAACGGTTTGATATCATCCGCCCGGTCGCGGTTGCCCCGGGGCCGTCGCGTCCAACATCCCGGATCACTTGTGGCAGACCAGGCAGCCGTCTTTCTCAGTCTGTACGCTGCCGCCGCTGAAGCCGGACGCCGCATGGCATTCCGCGCAGTCGTCCATCTTCATGCGGTCCCAAGAATGGCGCTTGACCCCGAGGATATTCTCGCCCCAGATGTCACGACTGTATCCCGTGATCCGGTTTTGCTGATAGGGTTTGAGGCTCTCGGACTCGCCGATGGGTCCATGGCAGCTTTCGCATTTCATTTGGGCGTTCTTTACATGCGCGGCGTGGGAGAAAAAGACGCAGGCCGGCTGTCGGGAATACACCAGCCAGGGGACCTCGCGCTCATTCTTCACGTATTCCTCCACGAACTTGACCTCTTCCGGATCCTCGCCGTTGGGCTCTTCATGGCACTCGATGCACTGGGCCAGCTTCGGAACGCCGGAGTAAGTGCCGTCCTCGCGGAAGAAATGACAACTTTCACAGCCGTTGTCGACGAGCCCGTTGTGGAGGGCGTGGTTGAAATCAATGGGCTGTTTCTTCTGGGAGTAAAGCAGCGGCGGGAAAGCCACCCACCCGATGAGCAGGCTCGCGATCAGGCCCAAAATGAAAAAGAGGATGATCGGCCCGCCGGCCCCATCCTCTTTTTCGCCATGCTCAGATCCTGACGATGTGACGTTCGCTTTCGGTTCTTCCATGGGCACTCCGTTGCGCTGAAATGGTTTTAAGGCCGCCTTGGCATATATGTCGGCCGACCCTCGGAACTCGCAATAAAAGCCTGCCGCACGGGCCTGGATGCTGTGGAATTTAGGCCGGTTCTGTACATTATCCCCTTCTAAGTTGTCAAGGAAAAATCATTGACCCATGGACTGGTAGCTATGCAGCCCCGGCAAAAGGTTCACGCCGAAATACGTGAACAGAACGGCACCGAAACCGACGATGGACAGCCAGGCAATCCGCCGGCCGCGCCAGCCCCTCATCATCCTGGCATGCAGCAGGGTGGCATAGATAAACCAGGTGATGAGCGACCACGTTTCCTTGGGGTCCCACCCCCAGTAACGGCCCCAGGCGGAATTGGCCCATACCGCACCGGTAATGATGCCGGCGGACAAGAAGAGAAAACCGAACATCCCCAGTTGATGCGTCAGCTCGTCCAGCACCGCGGTCGGCGGAAAGCGGCCGACCAGCCCGCCCTCGCCTTCGCCGCGACGGGATTTGAGCAGGTACATGATGCTGACGCCGAACGCCACCGCAAAGGCGCCGTAACCGATGAAACACGTGATCACGTGGGCGATCAGCCAGTTGCTCTTGAGGGCGGGAATGAGCGGCTGAATGCGATCGCTGATGTTGGGAGACAGCGAGGCGTAGGCCATGGTCAGGAAGGCCAGGGGAGCCGAAAACGCGCCGATGACCCGGTTCTGATAGCGCCACTCGATGAACAGGTATATTAAGGCGATGGTCCACGCGAAAAAGATCAGCGATTCGTAAAGATTGGACAGGGGGGCGTGGCCGAAGCCCATCCGGTAGGATTCCACCCAGCGCAGAATGAAGCCGGCGGTGTTGCCGGCCAGGCCGCCGAGCGTCACCCAGCTGGCCAGGCGGCCGGCGCCGGGCTTCTTGAAAACCCACGCAAAGCAATAAAGGAAACCGGCTATGCCGTAAATAAATGTCGTGGCGGAAAGAAGCACGGAACTGGTCATGGTATGATCCTGATTGGATTTTGGATGTTTGGTCTCTTATTAGTCTTTCCGAAATGGTACCGTCATGCCGGACATGAACCGGCATCCAGAAAGCCACTCTTATCTGACTTCAATGGATTCCGGCTAAGGGACCGCCGGAATGACAATGTAAAAAACAATTACGAGACGATTGATAAGGCTAATTCACGGCAATGCCGATGAAAGTTATTTCATTTCTTTGAGGGCGATAGCCAGCCGCTGAATCCGACGCTGCATGGACGCCTTGTTTTTGTTGGCCGTGCCATAGATCGTCACCAGCGCCCCGGAGCCTTTGCGCACGGCCTCGACGCATACCTGCTGGTGGGAGCGGAAAAAGGTCACATAGCAGCCCAGGATCATCAAGATAAAACCGCTGTAGACCACGTCCACTCCCGGGTCTTTGTTTACCTGCAGACCGGTGTAATGCTTTTCCTTGAACTGGTCGACCGCGATGACGACCTCCCCCCGCCGCATGCGGTCGAAGGTCGGGAATCGGATCGGCAGCACCACCTCCTGCGCGGTGCCGTCCGGCGTCGTCAGCCGCCCGATGAATGCGTCCCCGACCGGATGTCCTTTGAACTGCGTCTGATGCCGCAGCTCGGCCAGCACAAAGGTTCCCAGATTTTCGGGGAGGTGCGCCTCCTGCCCGACCTTCATCTCTTGGGTATACACCATGCCCGTGCCACGGCTGGTGAAGCTCAAAACCGCTTCCCGCGACGGTACCGTCCCGTAACTCGACTGGAAGATGCTGATGCCCTGATAGCGCAGCGGGTCGTTGACGATGATCTCTTTTTGAAGCACCGGCCGGCCGTTTTCGAGCAGCGTCAGACTGGACCGGAATTCCTTGGGTGCGCCGGTTTCATAAAAACTCACATCAAAGTCGTCGCAACGGATGGCAAACGGCAGGCGCAGCCGCTCGCCGGTGCTGCGCAGCGAGATTTGCTGAACGGTATCGCCTTCCGGGATGGTAACGAACCCGTCAAATCCGAAAATGGAGCCGATCAACCCGCCAATCAGCAACAGCACCACGCTCAGATGCACCGCATAGACCCCGAAGCGCGTCCAGCGACCATTTTCACCGAACATCCGAAACCCATCTTCGGTCGTCTCAATGTGGACGGCGCGCGCCTTCCTGGAAACATACGGCTCGTAGAGGGCCCGCAGAATCTCCGGCCCGCGTTCCTCGGTGAACGCCTCGCGATCCGGAAGACTTCGGAACCGGGCGGCCTGATACGCGGGTTGGCGTACGAACAGGATCCGGCGGCCGGCCGACAGGCGGTCCGCCGAACACACGACGACGTTGGCGGCCAGAAGCACGATCAGGATCTGGAACCACCAGGAATGATACATGTCGAAGAGGCCCAGCACGGAGAAGAAACGAAAGAGGGTCTCGCCGAAGGCGGCCACATACGCGGCCGGTTCACTGTTCTGTGGGATGAGGGTCCCGATGATGGACGTTCCCGCCAGCGACATCAGCAGGACGATCGTCAGTTGGATCGATGCCAGCAGTTTCCATATGGCGTCCACGACGCCGTTGGATGCTTTTAGTGAGCTCATTGACTGAACGCGATCCTTTCTCGGGGGGTAAGGGTCCGGCGCAAAAATGCGGGTCGTCCGCCGGCGGACCTCCGAGCCAAAGCTGGATTGGAAAATCGTAGATTTTTTTTGAATACCACAGCTTCAGGGGCCGTGCAACGACCGATGGACGCATGATCCGAAGTGGCGGCCGTTGGCCATCGCTTCTATCGAGCAGCCATCTCCTTCTCCTTTTCCCCTCACGTCATTGCCTGCCGGCATGCCGTGGCCAGCTGTTGCGCCTGCGGCTGGTTCGGACAGCGTTCGAGCAAGCCCAGCGCTTCTTGATACTGGCCCAGATTCATCAGGCTCACCGCCAGGCATGCCCGCAACGGCTCATCTTCCGGGAAATGCGACAGCCCGGTAGTCAGAAAGTCCGCGGCAGCGGTATGGCGGCCGGCCTTTTGGTTCAGAATCCCGAGCCCCAGGTAAGCGCGCGCATCGGGGTGGTAGGACAATGCCCGCCGATAAAGGGCTTCCGCCAGCTGCGGCTTGCCCGGAATGGCATCGATCCGCGCATAGTCGCCCTGGTCGAAGGTCATGGCCAGCCGCGAGAAAAAATCGGCATGCAGCGGGTAGAAATCGGGCTGATCGATCGGGGCGAGGGCCTGCACAAACCCGGTCAGGCTGCCGTAGAAGCTTTCCCGAAGCATCCGGCCGAACTCGATGACCCGATCGGCGGAAAGGCCCGGGTCGGTTTCGAAGTACATGATATCCTCGACCCGCTTCAGCCAGATGGCGTCGGTCACATGGCGGCGGCGCTTGAAATCCTCGTACAGCGCCGTTCCCGGGAAAAGGTCGAGGATGTAAAAAACGGCGGCGAGCGGTTTAATGATCTGCATCAGATCGATGGTGTCCTGGATGGTTGTAAAGCTCTCGCCGGGACAGCCGTATATGAAATAAGCCCGGGCCATGATGCCGAAACGATGGGTCCGTGCAAAGGCCTCGATGATCTGCCGATCGTCGATCCTCTTGTTCAGCCGCCGGCGGACCTCGGCCGAGCCGCTCTCCACCCCGTAGCTGATCTGGGTGCAGCCCGCCCGGCGCATCCAGGCCAGCATCTCCTCGTCCACGGCATCGACGCGCGAAATGGCGGCCCACTGGATGCCGAGCCGGCGCTGGATGATCTGGCGGCAGACGTCGATCACCCGACGCCGGTTCAAGGTAAACGTGTCGTCGCTCACAAAAAAGAAGCGGCGGCCTCTCCCCTGCAACGCCGCAAGCTGTTCCACGAAGTAGTCCGCCGAGTGATACCGGACCCGACGCCCCCAGAAGTCGGGAGACCCGCAGAAACGGCAGTCCGACCCGCAGCCGCGGGTCAGAGACAGATGCGCAAAATCGAAGTAGTCGGCCGGCATGGGCAGCGCGTCCAGATCGCGGACGGGCTCCGCTGCAACCGTCCGGAAGGGCCGGCCGTCCTTTCTAAAACCGATCCCCGCGATGGAGGCCCAATCGACGGATGCGCTCCCGGCGAGTCGGTCCACCAGGTTCAGGAAGGTGTTTTCCCCTTCCCCAAGAACGATGAAATCGACTTCCGGGAAGTGCTGCAGAAAATGCTCCCAGAGATGGGTGGCCCCCACCCCGCCGAAGACGATCGTGACCGCGGAATCGATTCGCTTGGCGATGCGGGCGATCTCGATCCCTCCCCAGCGGTTGGCGTGCAGAATGGAAAACCCGATCACCTGCGGCCGCTTCTCCCGCAACGCGCATTCAATGCGCTCCGGCGGGATCTCGCGGTCGTGCCAGTTCAGCACCTCCACATCGTAGCCGTGCGCCTTCAATGCGGCCGCCACGTAGAAAACCCCCATCGGCGGGGATTGAATGTCGTCCATGCTCAGCCGTTGATCGAGAAAATACGGATAGATCAGTAGAATTTTCATTACGATAGAAGACCATATCGGCGAAATCTATACTTGTCAAAACCCGGTGACGGCTGAAAGCGAGGCGGGCGGTTTGAGCGGAAATCGACCACCCCGATCCCTTTTTAGTGCTTGATCGATCCGAGGGGCAGTGGCATAAAAGCGAGCGGATGGGCGATCACATGATGATGACGAACAAGCCGTTTCGCATTTCAGCTGTTTTGTTCCATTTGGAGGGGACGCTCGCATGTCCGGATGAGCGGCTACGCCAATCGGCCATTGCCGGCCCGGGCGACGTCTCGTTGCCCGATTTCATCCAGGGCTTAAAAAAGGCGTCACGCCGGCGTCCGGCATGGGGCGAATTGGATCGCCGGGAGCTGGCGGCGGCAGCTGAATGGCGGCTGCACCCGGCCGCAAGGCCCCTATTCGCCGCCCTGCGTTCCAAGAGCCTTTCGGCAGCGGTCTTGAGTCGGTACGGGCGCAAGGCGGTCGATCGGTTTTTCAAGCGCGTGCGGCCGCCGCTGGGAGGAGCTGTCGGTCCGTTCATTTTGCGGGAAGAGCTTCTTTCCATCGGTCGCGGCCGAAATCCGTTCCGGATGGCTGCGAAGACCATGCACGTCCCGGTCCGAGAGGTCCTGGTGGTATCTGCCGAGTGCGCGCTGCTGGACCGGGCCGCCGCGGCCGGAGCCGTCACGGTCTTGGTATCCAATGGACCTTCGCAACCCGGGATTCCACCGCCTGCCCACTTTCAAATCAGCGACATCAGCCGGGTGACGAACATCCTGCGAATGGGGATGGCGCTTCCCTCCGGTAAGCTCCCCAACGATCTGCTGAAGGAATTCCTCGCCGAGTTTAAATTCGAAGACCCGTCCCTGCTCATCAACCCGGGGGTCGGCGAAGACATCGCCGCCGTGGATGTAACCCAGGAAGAAGTGCTGGTCTTGAAATCCGATCCCATCACCTTCGCCACCGATGCGATCGGGCAGTATGCGGTGCTGGTCAATGCCAACGATATTGCGACGGCCGGAGCCGCCCCCCGCTGGCTGTTGACGACGCTCCTGTTCCCGCCCGGCAGCACGCCGTCCACCATCTGGTGCGTGGTCCGCGAGCTGAAGGAATTGACGCGCCGTTGGGGCATCACCCTGTGCGGTGGCCATACCGAGATCACCGATGCCGTCCGCCGCCCGGTGGTCTCCGGCATGATGGCCGGCACCGTCCGCCGCCGCGACCTGATCGACAAGCGCCGCATGCGCTCCGGCGACTGCATCCTGCTGACCAAAGCCGTGGCCGTGGAAGGCACCGCCATTATCGCCCGCGAGTTCGGGCGAAAGCTCAAGGCCTTGGGCATGACCGCAGGCGCGATTCAATCCTGCCGCGATTTCCTAGACTGCATCAGTATCCTGCCGGAGGCCGCTATCGCCGCCGTCGAAGGCACCAGTGCCATGCACGATGTGACCGAAGGCGGCGTCGCCACCGCCCTGGAGGAGCTGAGCTCGGCCGGCGGCTTCGAATTACGGGTGAACGTGGACCGCATCCCGATCTTCCCGGAAACCCGCACGCTCAGCCGCCTGCTCCGGTTCGATCCCCTCGGATTGATCGGATCGGGCAGCCTGCTGATCTGCTGCCGGCCGAGGAACTCGGGCCGTCTGAAGGCGCAGTTGCAGCGCAAGGGCATCCGCGTGGCGGTGATCGGCGAGGTGGCGGCGCGCGGCCGCGGCGTTCGGGCTTTTAAAAATGGGCGGCCGGCCCGCTGGCGGTCGTTTGAAGTGGATGAAATCGCACGGCTTTTTGCTGGAGAGCGGCGGTCGTGAAACCGAGGAGGGAACTCAATCCGAGCCGTCCGTCGCTTTCACTTGAATTCCCTGGTAGAAAAGGTCGAAAGCGAGCACGAGCGTCTCTTTGATGTGGTCCTTGCCCTCGCTGATCATCTTCTTGCTGGTCATCCACAGGATCACACCCGAAAACAAGGACCAGAACGTGTCCGCCAGGGCGACCGGATGGCGGTCGATGAACAACCCCTTCGCTACCCCATCCCGGAAGATCTTTACGATCGATCCCATGGATTTGCCGATGAGGTCCTTGATCTCATCCAGCAGCTGGGGAGTCAGGTTTTTCAGCGTGTCGCTCGACTGCAGGTGGAACATGTTTATAATAATCAGCGGGTCGAACTCATAGACGTCGTGCATGGCCTCCATGAGAGCCTTGAGCTTTTCATCCGGGCCGGCCGGTTTCAGAGCGTTGACATGCTCGATGCGCAGCAGCAGGTACTGCAGGATGCGCAGTGAAAGCGAGGCATAAAGCTCTTCCTTGTTTTTGAAATAGAGATAAAGGGTGCCGGGGCTGAGTTCGGCCTCCTGGGCGATGTCTTCCATCGTGGCCTTGCTGAAGCCCTTCTCCGAGAATACCCTTTTGGCGGCGACCATGATCTGTTGCCGACGGCGTTCTTTTTCACGCTCTTTGCGTTCCTGAATCCCCATGTGCGTCACCCTGAATAATATTTATTGATCAAAACAACTTTTATTAACTGTTTCATATTTAGTCAAGTGCAATCTTTCCTGTTTGCTCTCGAACAGTCATTGCAAAGGCGAGGAAATGACAAATTTAACGAGCCCGAATGCCCGCCGGGTTCAGGAAGTCCTGGACGGGCTGGGGTTGAAGCAACGCGTGCAAGAGATGGAGCAGACGACCCGCAGCGCCGAAGACGCCGCCAGGGCGGTCGGCTGCGAGGTGGGACAAATCGCCAAGTCGCTTGTATTCAAAGGTTCCGCAAGCCAGCAGGCCATCCTCGTGATCACCAGCGGCGCCAATCGGGTCAACGAGGCCGCCTTGGCCCAACTGATCGGCGAGCCCGCCCGGAAAGCGGATGCCGATTTCGTACGCGCGAAGACAGGTTATGCCATCGGGGGAGTCCCGCCGGTTGGCCATCCCCACCCGCTGGCCGTATTCATCGATGAAGACCTGCTGCCATATTCCTGCATATGGGCGGCCGCTGGATCTCCAACGGCGGTCTTCCATCTGACCCCTCAAGAGCTGCAACGCATCACGGGCGGGCGAGTCATCTGCGTGAAATAAAAAAGCACAGGGCAACGCGTAGAGGGCAAAGGGAACAAGTATGCTCTAAGGCCGTTTTTCCCCTATGCCCGCTGCCCCATGCTCCATGCCCCCTATCCGATCGTGATCGCGATAGAGTCTCTGCGCGCGTCGACCTTCTGCAGGGTGATCTGGACGAGATCCTCGGGTTTGAGATCGCTGAAGCCGGTGATCGCCAGATCGCATTCCAGCATATAGTCGGTCAGCAGCACCTGATAACTGTTCCGGCGCCGCACCAAGACAATCGCTTCCGCCTTTTGCCCGACCCGCTGCTCAAGATATTTCAAGAGCCAATAACGCTGGCGGCCGGCCTGAAGTCGGGCCACATGGCTCATGGGCGACTCCAGCGTCTGAATAATGGCGTCGATGTCCTCGGTCGAGTATGGCTCCTCAAGGCCGAGTGCGGCCCGCACCTGCCGCTGCGTAACCAGGTCGAAGTATTTGCGGATCGGAGAGGTCGCCGTCACGTAAGCGTTCAATCCCAACCCAGAGTGCTTTTCCGGCGCGTGGCCCAGCACGAAACGATTCAGGAGGCGGCGCTGCATCCAGTGTTGAAAAAGGCTTCCCTCCTCTCCGCGGTAAAGCCGTTCGCGCGGATCGGGCTGGGAACGAAACACCGCCGGCATGCGGTGTTCGGCGAGAAATCGGGCCATGAGCCAATTGGCCATGATCATGATCTCCGCCACCAGCATTCTCCCCGGACTCTCCCGGTTCACCCGGTTGAGGTTGACCTCGCCGGTGTCTCCGATCCAGAGGTTGATCTCCGGAACGGAGATGTGGACCGCACCGGCCGCCAGCCGGCTCTCGCGGAACTTGCGTGCGATGCTGCGCAGCTGCATGACTTTTGGATCCTGGTCCGCGGCCAGGTTCACATCAAAATAGGTACGCTGGTCCTTGACCTGTACGCAGCTGGGAAAAAGACGATACCTCAGAATATCCAGGTCGGCGGTCAAATCGATCATGGTGCTGATGGCCGGCCGGATCGCTCCGGCCTTCAAGCTGCACAGACCTTCGGCCAGGCTCGTCGGCAGCATTGAAACCTTCTGGTCGGCCATGTAGATGGAGCTGCCGCGTTGCTGGGCTTCCAGATCCACCGGTCCGCCCTTCTGCACGAAATGGGCGACGTCCACGATGTGAATCCCGAGGCAAATCCCTTCGGGGGTGGTCTCAAGGCTCAGCGCGTCGTCGAAGTCCAGGGTGGATTGGCCGTCGATGGTGAACAGGTTGAGATGGGTCAAGTCGCGCCGGCGGTTGTCCGCAAGGTCGATCTGGCCCAGACCGGCCAGGGCCTCGGCCCGGGCCTGCACCTCGGGCGAAAACTCGACCGGCACGTCAAAACGCAGCAGGTCGATATTCTCTGTTTCGGTGAACACACCCTGCTGGACCAGAACGGGAAACAGGTCGGCCGCTCCGTCCAGACCCGCGCGCTCCAACATGCCGCACGCCAGGCTGCAATCCGGGCTTTCCTTTTCGAAGAGGTAGTAGGATTTGAGGACGGACAGATATTCGTCGCAGCCCTGTTCAGCGTTATCGGATCCCGCCCGTCCGTTGTTAGCCAAAACCCGGCGCAGCCATTGGCCACCGTCCTCGATGACGCGCTTCCGCCGAGCCTCCGCCTCCCGCTGCGCTGAAATGCGCTCGACCTGCTCCTCGGAATTGGGAAAAAACCGGTCCGGATTGAACCGGAAGTAGAGGCGGTCGTCAAACAGCGCCCGGACCACCGCCGAGCGGTGGTCGCCGTTCGGAGCGTCGGGAAAGCAGAATGCCGTCATGGTCTCCACGTCGATCCATTGCTGCTCGGAATTCAATACTTCCCACAGCTCTCGAATGGTGACCTTCGGGATCAGCGCTTTGCGCTTGTGGGCGACCGCCTTGAGCGTGTCGACCATTCGGGTTCTCCCGATCGCAGGGTCGATGCGTGCGTTGTCGCGGTGCAGGAGGCGTCCGGCGGAGAGGTTGACCTCCTTGTTATTTTCAGTCAGCAGTCTCAGCCGCTGGTTTTTGATCTCCAAAACCACGGCGCAAAGGATGCGCTGCCGATCGATATATTCAACAATATTCCCGAGTTCCATTGTGCAAGAATAGCAACCGGCGCCGTCAAAGTCAACGAAACAAAAAAACGGCGGCCGACCCTTGGATTCCCGTTGCCCGGCATGGTTCCATGTGTTATTCGAACAGGCATTCCGAATTGGACGATCGCACGGCCTTTCCATGTCCCCACTATCGATTATCAAACCGTATTTCGCGGAGAACCGATTCAAGATCTGCATCGGCCTGCTGAGCCTGATCGTGGTCGACGGGCTGCAGCTGGTCGTCCCGCGGATCATCAAGTGGGCCGTCGACGACCTCACGGCCATGAGCGTCTCGGCCGGAGCATTGGGCCTTTACGCCGGCGCCGTCGCAGGCATCGCGGTTCTGATCGGGGTCTTTCGCTACGTCTGGCGCCTGTGCCTGCTGGGTACGTCCCGGCGCGTGGAGGAAGGACTGCGCAACCGTCTCTTCAGCCATCTGCAGACGCTTTCCACCGGTTATTTCGATCGGACGCGCACCGGAGACCTGATGGCCCACGCCACCAACGACATTCAACAGGTGCGCATGGCCGCCGGCATGGGATTGGTGGCCCTGAACGACGCGGTGGTCATGGGCGCCGCCGCCATCGGGTTCATGGCCTATATCAACCCGACCCTGACCGGACTGGTCCTGGTCCCGATGCCGCTGATCGCCGTCAGCGCGCGCTTCTTCAGTCGCAGGATGCACCGGCGCTACCAGACGGTGCAGGCCTCCTTTGCGGACCTGACGGAAGCCATCCGGGAACGGCTGGCCGGCATCCGCCTGATCAAGGCCCACAACCGTCAGACCCTGGAAACCGCCCGCGTGCGAGCGGCCTCGGCGGCCTACCTGGACGAAAATCTGCAGCTGGTGAGAATCACCGGGGCATTTTTCCCGATGATGCTGCTGCTGACCAATCTGAGCATGGCGCTGGTGCTTTTTTTCGGAGGGCGCCTGGTCATCCGGTTCACCATCACCCCGGGGGATTTTGTCGCCTTCATCAGCTACCTGGCCCTGCTCACCTGGCCGATGATGGCACTGGGCTGGGTGACCAATCTGATCCAGAGAGGCCGGGCATCGCTGGACCGCGTCAACGCCATCTTGGAAACCCGACCCGCCATCCAGGACGCAACCGACGCCCGGTCCCTGGAGGCGCCGCGCGGAGAAATCGTCTTCGAGGGGGTCGCTTTCGCTTATCCGGATAGCAGCACCCCGGCCCTGGCGGATATCGACCTGCGGGTTGACGCCGGATCGGTGCTCGGCATCGTCGGCCCCCCCGGCAGCGGCAAGACCACCCTGCTCAACCTGATCCCCCGGCTCTACGATCCCATGGCCGGCGGCATCCGCGTGGACGGATGCGATGTCCGCCGTCTGCGCATCGAGCAGTTGCGCGCGGCCATCGCCTGCATGCCCCAGGAGTCCTTCCTGTTTGCCGGCACCATCCGGGAAAACATCACCTTCGGCGGCCCGGACGTTTCCGAACAACGGCTCGTCGAGGCGGCCCGTGCCGCCGCTCTGCTCGATACCGTTTACGGGTTTGCACAGGGCTTCGACACCGTGGTCGGTGAAAAAGGGGTGATGCTCTCCGGCGGCCAGAAGCAGCGGGTGGCGCTGGCCCGCTGCCTGCTGGCCGACGCCCCCATCCTGCTTCTGGATGATCCCATCAGCCAGGTGGATTTTGAAACCGGTGAGGCGATCGCCCAGACCCTGCGCCGGTTGGCCGGCCGGCGGACGATTTTGATCGCCTCTCACCGGATTTCAGCCCTCGCTTTCGCCGATCGAATCGTCGTCCTCGAACGCGGCCGGCTCACCGCTGCGGGCAGCCATTCCCGGTTGATGGACGTCAGCGGCTATTACGCGCGGACCTACCGTCTCCAGGAAATCGAAGAGGGGCGCGATGCGGCCTGAGCAGGACTATTTCGAGGAAACCCGGCTGGGGAAGCCTTACGACGTCAGGCTCCTGCGGCGGCTTTACCCCTTCACCCGCCCGCATCGCCGGATGCTCGGTTGGTCGATCGGCTTGGTGATCCTGATCACCTTGCTGGACGTGGCCCTGCCCTACCTCACCAAGGAGGCGATCGACCGCTACATCGTACCCCTGGCGGAGCCGGCCGCCGGCCAGAGAACCCTGTCGGTCGATCTGAGCGATCCGCTCGACGCCGCCATCGTCCAGGACCGCTTTCCCGAGGCTCGGATCGAGGGGTCCGTCGCCCGCATCCCTTACGACGCGCTCGCCCGCCTCGATCCGGAAGAGCTCGCACACCTGCGGCGCGGCGATGCGCAGGGCCTGGCCCTCGTGACCGGGCTTTTCCTCATCTTGGTGGTCCTCGATTTCCTGCTCAATTTCGGCCAGTCGGTCGTCATGGAAATCACCGGGCAGCGGATCATGCACGACCTGCGCCTGCGGCTCTACGGGCACATCCAGGGTCTGGCGCTGGAGTTCTTCACCCGCAACCCGGTGGGACGGCTGGTGACCCGCGCGACCAGCGATGTGCAGAACATGTACGAACTGTTCACCTCGTTCATCTCCTTCGTCTTCAAGGACCTGGTCCTGCTGGGCGGGATCACGGCCGTGATGCTGGCGCTGAACTGGAAACTGGCGCTGGTGGCCTTCGCCGTGCTGCCGGCGGTGGCGCTCGCGTCCATCCGGTTTTCCCGGCGCGCCCGGGCCATCTTCCGCACCCTGCGGGTGCAGGTCGCCGAAATCAACACCCGCTTTGCCGAGACCATCGGCGGCATGCGGGTGATCCAGCTCTTCCGCCAGGAGGCGGCCAACCAGCGGCGCTTCGAGCGGCTCAACCACGCGAACTACCTCTCCGGCATGGAGCAGATCCGGGTGCTGGCGCTGTTCATGCCCCTGATCGAGGCCCTGGCGCTGGCGGCCGTGGCCCTCATCGTCTGGTATGGCGGCGGGCGGGTCCTGGACGAAAGCCTCAGCCTGGGGGCTCTGGTGGCGTTCATTTCCTACATCCGCATGTTTTTCCGGCCGCTCCGTGACCTCGCCGAAAAATACAACATCCTGCAAAACGCCATGGCGTCGGCCGAGCGCATCTTTCTGGTGCTGGACACCACCACCGCCCTGCCGCAGCCCCCGACGCCGTCCGGCGGGAGCGCCGCGGCCCTGGCGTCGATCGAGGAGTTGCGCTTCGAAGCGGTCGATTTCGCCTACCTGCCGGGCGAACCCGTCCTGCGCGGAGTGTCCTTCCGCCTGCGACGCGGGGAGACCATGGCGGTGGTCGGCCCGACCGGCGCCGGCAAGACCTCCCTGATCAATCTCATCCCGAGGCTCTACGACCCGACAGCCGGACGGGTGCTGATCAACGCGCAGGACCTGCGCGCGATGCCGAGCGCCCTCTTCCGTGAGCGCATGGCGCTCGTCATGCAGGACCCATTCCTGTTTTCGGGCACCCTCCGCGAGAACATCTTCGAGGGCCTCCCGGACCCGAGCCCCGCCCGGACGCTGGACATCATCGCCGCCGCCGATCTGGAGCATTTGGTGACGCGGCTGCCGCAGGGGCTCGACACCCCGCTCGGCGAAGGCGGCGGCGCGCTGTCCAGCGGCGAGCGCCAATTGATCGCCATCGCGCGGGCGTTTGCGCGCGACCCGCAGCTGATCCTTCTCGATGAGGCCACCTCCTTCATCGACTCCGAGACGGAGCGGCGCATCCAGCAGGCCCTGGAACGGCTGATGCGTCACCGCACGGCCCTGGTGGTCGCTCACCGCCTGTCCACGGTGCGCAGCGCCGATCGCATTCTGGTGATGAACCGGGGGCGGATCATCGAATCCGGCACCCATTCCGAGCTCATGGCCGGCCGGGGATTCTATTATCGCCTGCACCAGTTGCAGCCCGCGGCTGGGCCCGAACCGGCCCAATAATTCTCTTGATAAAGGCAGCCCCGAATGATAATAGCCCTACGCCATCTATTCCTGGTGCCGCGACGGGTTTTCGCCGCTGAGCCGGCCGGCCAGAGGCCGCCGGTGATGCAGACCGTTCTGTGGGGAACCCTTTCACAGCTCAATCCATAACCCAAAACCGAATAAAGAAGGAGGATCAAAACGATGCCGTACGATGCGACGAAGATGGCCGACTGGCAGATTTCGGAAGCCGCCGAAAAGAAGATGCCCACCCCCGAGCAATGGTGCGAAAAGCTGGGCCTGCAGAAAGAGGAAATGCTTCCCATGGGCCGACTGGCCAAGATGGACTTCCTCAAGATCATCGAGCGCCTCAAGGACAAGCCCGACGGAAAGTACATCGAGGTGACGGCCATCACGCCCACACCCCTGGGCGAAGGCAAGAGCACCACGTCGGTCGGCCTGATGGAAGGCCTCGGCAAACGCGGCAAGAACGTGGGCGGCGCCCTGCGGCAGCCCTCCGGCGGGCCCACCATGAACGTCAAGGGCACGGCCGCCGGCGGCGGCAACGCACTTTTGATCCCCATGACCGAGTTTTCCCTGGGCCTGACCGGCGACATCAACGACATCATGAACGCGCACAACCTGGCCATGGTGGCCATGACCTCGCGCATGCAGCACGAGCGCAACTACAACGACGAGCAGCTCCAGCGGCTGACCGGAATGCGGCGGCTCGACATCGATCCCACGCGGGTCGAGATGGGGTGGATCATCGACTTCTGCGCCCAGTCGCTGCGCAACATCATCATCGGCATCGGCGGCCGCCAGGACGGGTATATGATGCAGTCCAAGTTCGGCATCGCCGTCGGCTCCGAGTGCATGGCCATCCTCTCGATCATTAAGGACCTGGCCGATCTCAAGAATCGCCTGAACCAAATAACGGTCGCCTTCGACAAAAGCGGCAAGCCGGTCACCACGGGCGACCTCGAGGTCGGCAATGCCATGACCGCGTTCATGCGCAACACCATCAACCCGACGCTCATGAGCACTGCCGAATACCAGCCCTGCCTGGTGCACGCCGGTCCCTTCGCCAACATCGCCGTCGGCCAGTCCTCCATCATCGCCGACCGCATCGGCCTGAAGATGTTCGACTACCACGTGACCGAATCGGGATTTGCCGCCGACATCGGCTTCGAGAAATTCTGGAACGTGAAGTGCCGCAACAGCGGCCTCAAACCCCACGTGTCGGTGCTCACCGCCACCATCCGCGCCCTCAAGATGCACGGCGGCGGACCCAAGGTGGTGGCCGGCAAGGCCCTGCCCGAGGAGTACACCAAGGAGAACCTCGCCCTGGTGGAGAAGGGCTGTGCCAACATGGTCCATTTGATCAACGTCATCCGCAAGTCCGGCATAAATCCGGTGGTCTGCGTCAACCGTTTTTACACCGACACCGACGCCGAAGTGAAAGCGGTCAAGAAGGCTGCGGAAGCGGCCGGCGCGCGCTGCGCCGAGTCCCAGCATTGGCTGAAGGGGGGCGAAGGGGCGCTTGAACTGGCCGACGCGGTCATCGACGCCTGCAACGAAAAGGGCGACTTCAAGTTCCTCTACCCGCTCGAAATGAAACTGCGCGAGCGCGTCGCCTTGATCGCCAAGGAGGTCTACGGAGCCGACGGCGTTTCCTGGACCCCGGATGCCGAGGCCAAGGCCAAGATGCTGGAAGCCGACCCCAAGTACGCAGACTTCGCCACCATGATGGTCAAGACCCACCTTTCGCTCAGCCACGACCCGGTCATCAAGGGCGTGCCCAAAGGTTGGACCCTGCCCATCCGCGATGTCTTGATCTACTCGGGCGCCAAGTTCCTCTGCCCCTGCGCCGGCACCATCAGCCTGATGCCGGGCACGAGCTCCAACCCCGCGTTCCGCCGCATCGACGTGGACGTGAAGACGGGCGCGGTGTCCGGGCTGTTCTAAACCAAGCACCGCCGCATTTTTAGAAATTGCCCATGGGGCCTGAGACATCAGGCCCCATTCTTTTCAAATTGGTCCTATGGGTCCTATAGGACCTAAAAGATCTGTAAGACCCATGCGCGTCCTCCTCATCAACCCGTTCTACCCCATATCGGAAACCCCCTCCCCTCCGCTGGGGTTGGCCTATCTTGCCGCGGCGTTGCAGGCGGCGGGCGCCGAAGTGCGCGTGCTCGACCTGGTGGTTTATCCATACAGCGAAGCGGTGCTCGCTCACGTACTTGAAGAATTCCAACCCGGCTTGGTCGGCCTAACCGCCGTCACGATGAACGTCGACCGCGCGCTGGCGCTGGCCGGCGACGTGAAACGCCTCGCTCCCGAAATCACCACCGTCATGGGTGGGCCGCATGTCACCTTCAGCGCCCGGGAGACTTTGGAGACATGCCCCGCTCTGGATGCGGTGGTTCTGGGCGAGGGCGAACAAACACTGGTCGAACTCTGCCATACGCTCGAAGCCGGGAAAAGCCTCGACGTGGTAAAGGGAATCGCGTTCCGGTCCGAGCAGGGCGTGCGGTTCGCGCCGCGACGCAGCCTCATCCGCGACCTGGACGGCCTGCCCATGCCGGCCCGGCATTTGCTGCCGCTCGGCCGCTACCGCGCGCTGGGCATGCCCATCAGCATGACCACCTCCCGAGGCTGCCCGCATGCCTGCATTTTCTGCGTCGGCCGCCGCATGGTCGGCGCCCGGGTGCGCTTCCATAGCCCTGCCCGGGTGGTGGACGAAATGGAACAGATCGCGCGGTTGGGGTTTCACCAGATCAATCTGGCCGACGACTTGTTCACCGCCGACCATCGCCGCTGTGCCGCTGTCTGCGACGAGGTCCTGCAGCGCGGCCTTCAGACCCAGTGGACCTCGTTTGCCCGGGTGGATACGGTTTCGGAAGATCTGCTGCGCCGAATGAAGGCCGCCGGCTGCACGGCGGTGAGTTTTGGGATTGAATCCGCCAATTCCGGCATCCTCAAAACCATACGGAAGCGGATCACCCTGGATCAGGTCGTAGCGGCGATCGATATGTGCGCCAAGGCCGGCGTGACACCGTACGCCTCATTCATTCTAGGGCTGCCCGGCGAAACGCCGGGCACCTTGCGCGAAACCCTGGATTTCGGCAAACGCCTGGGGGACAAGGGGCTTATCTACGGCTTCCACTTCCTGGCTCCCTTCCCGGGTACGGAAGTACGAGAGCGCGCCGCCGAACTGGGCCTTCGCATCCTGGCGTCCGACTGGGCGGATTATCACGCCAACCGGGCCGTCGTCGAGACCGCCACCGTCAGCCGGAGAATGCTCGATGAGATCGCCGTTGAATGGGAGGACCGCTTCAACCGATATCTCGGCGATATCAAGGATCGCATGCAACGGGGCCAGGCCACGGCCGAAGAAGCCCATCAGCTGACCAACCTGGAGCGAATCGTCTGCGTGTACGATCTGATGATGAAACGCACCGTCGAGCAAGTGGGCGAATGGACGCCGGGGAATGGTGCGGGTGCCGACCCGGGCGTGAGCTGCCTCATCGAACGGGTCCAAGCAACGGCCGGCGGAAACGCCGCTGCAATACGGGATGCGTTGACGGCCGCCGCCCGGCAGGCAAACCTGATCTGTGAACAGGATCATGGCCGGATCCGCTGGCGCTGGCGAGATTATCTGTAAAGGCTGGGAACCGGCTGGTCTTGCCCGTCGGAGGCTCCGGCCGCAAGCGGTCGGCCGGACGGCAGCCATAGATGGATGCTCTCGGTTTATCCGTTCAGGATATCCGTCAACTTGGCCATTTCCTGCACGGTCTGTTCGGCCAGGGCGGCGATGCCGCTCGGGTCGAGCCCGAGCCGGTCGAGGACCTTGGTGGAGGCTTCCGGATAGGAATCGTCGGTGCGCTTATCCCAATCGATGCCGCGTACGGCGATGTTGGCCACATGGACCAGGTCGCTGAGCCGGCAGTTCTCCTGGCATTGGTCGGGGTCATGATGCCACGCCACAGCGTGGACCAACTCCTCGGGCATGGACCAGCTTTTTAAGATCCGCGCTCCGATGTCCGCGTGGTTCGTCCCCAGGACCATGTACTCCGCCACCTCGAAGGAGATCCCCTTGACGGCCATTTCCTGGATGCTTTTCAGATCCTCCTGGACATAATCCCCGAGAATCATCTTGCCGATGTCGTGCAGCAGGGCGGCGGTGAAAACTTCGTCGGCCCGGGTGATTTTCAAGGATTGAACCAGCCGGTCGGCCGCAACGGCGACGGCAACCGAATGCCGCCAGAGTCCGCCCTGGGGCAGGTCGTAGCCCGGCACCGATTTTTTCATCAGGCCGCTCATGCACATGGTGGTGACGAGCTGCAGCAGCCGCTTTCGTCCCAACAGCAGGATGGCCTGGCGCACCGAACTGATCCGCGAGGGCAGCCCGAAGTAAGCCGAATTGGTGAGCTTGAGCAGGTTCGCCGTCAGGCCGGGGTCGTACTTGATGAGATCTTCGATCCGGGCGATGCTGGAATCCGGATCCCTAAGCAACGGCAGGAGCTTGGCCGCCGTGGTCGGCATCCCCGGAAACGACTTCACCTGGCGCATGATTCGGCTGAGGTTATCCTTGTCCACGATGGAGAGTTTTCCTGAGTGAGTTGGCACCGGCGCCCGACGGGAACCCCCGCCTTCATCTATATAGTATCGGTGCGTTGCCGGCCGGACTTTAGCCCATCCTTTCCCGAAACCTTGAATCGGATTCGGCTGCGCGTTATATGTATTGCTCCGGCCAGTAAACAGATTCAACTTGGGCTGAGGTTCGGCGGGGCGGGTTTTCGGCTGCAGCGCGCCGCAACCCATTTTTCAGGTGACCCTGCCACGCCCCCAAGCCGTCTAGAGGAACCGCGCGCAGGCAGAGACGATTGACGGCTGCGTGGGCATCGGTCCTCCGGGGCTGTCC
>JAUQXK010000144.1 GCA_030834695.1 Desulfobacterales bacterium | reverse complement strand
CACCTCGCTTGATCGGAACGCCCATGAAGTGCCCGTCTTTATGTGCAGCATGACCAAGCAGATAAATAAAAATTTTCAGCTTCCATGGGCTGTCAAACCAAATGTCCGATGTAAAAATTTTCCGGTCGATAGCGAACCACGTTCCCGCTCCGACTCTTTCCTGTTCCATGCGCGCCCCCTCGATCATCGCGGCGAAATTTGGCCGACCCTCCCCAGGGCAACCGATCGCCGCCGGAGCGCTACGCCGCTTGACTCTGCTCGGTTTGCAGCTTGGCGATGAAATTGTCGATATCGGCCCGGCGGAAAATAGGCCGACCGTTCAATCCTCGGATCGGCTTGACAGGAAAAGGGGTCCGCGCATTTTTGCAAATGCGGTTGTAAAGGGTATTTCGTGCCATTCGCAAAAGGGTTGCCGTTTCATCGATCGTGTAGAACTCCTGCCGCGTTGCATTCTCTTTCATGACCTTTCACCTCCGGTCGTTAGGATTGGTTTCACTCCCCTTGTTGATACCGACTATAAACCCGGTTTTTGGGGGTTTCTGTAGTTTGGTATAAGTTCCACCCAAGTTTTACCTAAGTTCGACCTAAGTTTGGGTATTGACAGGGGGATTTTGATAGGTCTTAGAAAGTTTGCAGGGGATAAGCTATTGCGGATCAATTAAGGGGGGATATCGTGAGTTTGGTCAATACTTGGTCAATACTTGCCAGAAAATATCTATTGTTTCACCATTTTTCCCCGCTGTATCTTCAAAAGGCGCAAATATATACGGCATAAGGGCTTACGTGGATTTATTGGGTGATATTTGGGTGGATTGTGGGGAATAAAAAAGGGGGGTGATTTAGGCCACCCCCCCTAACAGGGTTTTTCTTTGATCCTTGCTACGCAGCCTCCTTCAAGGATGGCAGGTCGTCGCGGCCCAGCACTCGATCGATGTCCAACAGCAATTTTACGCCATTGCCCATTTTGGCCATGCCCAGGATGTAGTCGGTGTTCATCCGTGCACCGAATGCGGGCGGCTCCTCGATTTCTTCCGCTTTAATGTTGAGCACTTCCGAAACGGCATCCACCACGATGCCGACGGACACCAGGCCGCCCGTGGCACTTATCTCCACGACGATGATGCAGGTGCGCTCGGTGTAGCCGATCACCGGCATACCGAACCTCAATCTAAGGTCCACCACCGGAATCACCTTGCCGCGGAGATTGACGACGCCTTTGACAAAGGGCGGCGTCTCGGGCACCGACGTGATCGGCAGCATGCCGATGATTTCACGGATCTTCAGGATGCCGATCCCGTATTCTTCACTGCCGAGAGAGAAGGTCAGGTATTTGCCCTCACGCTCGGTGGCGCAACCCCGTCCCTCATTCATGGTTTGCCCTGGTCTTCCCATAGATTACTCCTTTCTTGCTGCTATGGATTTCGGCCTTTTTCGGAAAAGCTTGAATCTTCTAATCGATCATCGGGTCGGTGGGCACTCGGGAGCGGCGGCGGGAGGAAGGCTGGAGCCAGAGCCATCGCTGCGGGCTTTGGTTTGAAACAGCAGGCATTCATGGCCCGACATCGTCCGCCGGACCTCCCCGGCGGGAACCATTCGGCTCTTGAATCCCATGCGCCGGCAACCATGGGGAAAGCGGGGATCCCATGTCACGAAATAGTGCGCACAACGGTGGCAGTCGATGCGCGGTATCGCCATTCAGCGCTCCGTTTTTACTACCACCAAAGTGGCGTCATCCTGGAGACCCAGGGGAAACAGGAACTGCTGAAGCGCCGCCAACACCCGCTCCACGATTTCGGCCGCCGGCCGCTCGGCATGTTCGCGTACGACATCCTGCAGCAGACGTTTTCCGAACATGCCTCCCTGGGCGTTGCAGGCCTCCCAGATCCCATCCGTGCCGATGGCGATGATCTGTCCGGGAGTCAGTTCATGGTGCTGTTCTTCGTAAACGGCATCTTCGAAGACGCCCAGGGGCAATCCTCCCTGGCCTCTCAGCTCGGTGAACTCACCCGAACCCGGTTCGTACACGAGGGCCGGTTCGTGGCCGGCGCGAATCCATCGGAGGATCCGGTTCGGCAGATCGATTTCAGCCAAAAAAAGGGTCATGAAACGCCCGGTCGCCTGCACGTCGCGACTGAGTTGTCGGTTGACCCGAGACACGACGTTGGAGACGCTCCCGGACCGGCTGGCGGCTTCCCTCAAAAAGGCTCGGGCCGTGGTCATGAGCAGCGCCGAGGGCAACCCATGGTCGGAGACATCTCCCACAACCGCATAGAGCTTCGAGCCTTCCGCGGCTTTCGTTTCAAAATAGTCGTAGTAGTCTCCGCCGGTATGATCGCAATAAATGCTGCGGCCGCTGATGTCGATGCCCTCTATGCCGGGGCCGGAACGCGGCATCAGGTTTTGCTGAACTTCCATGGCTTGGTTCAGACACCGGCGGGTGCGCTGATTGAATTTGCGTTCCCGATGCGTGCGGCGATACTCTTTGATGCCGGAGTCCAAAGCTTCCACCAACTGCTCGGGCGAGCAGGGTTTGGTGAGAAAGCGATAGATATTGCCCTGGTTGACCGCTTGAATGGCCGCGTCGAGGTCGGCGCTGCCGGTCAGCAGCATGCGCACCGTCTCTGGCGCAGCCTGCCGGACACGCGTCAGGAATTCGATACCGTTCATCCCCGGCATGCAATAGTCCGTGACGACGACCGAGAACGGCCCCTCGGCGCCGATGGCCTCAAGGCCCGCACGGCCGCTGTCTACCGTCTCGATCGGCATTTTCTTTCGCAGCTGCCGCCGGATGCCGGCCAGGACCTTGGGGTCGTCGTCGACAAAGAGCACCTTATTTTGCATGCTCGGCCACCTCCTGTTGATGTCGGCGACAGCACTGCTCCCACTGCGCAAACCGGTCGGCGATGTTCAGCTGCACGAGGACCGCCGGGTCGACGGATCGGGTCGACGCCTCCGGCGGACCGGCCGAAAGCAGATGTTCCATGGCATTGGCGGCATAGACCACGATCGCGACCGGCCCGGCGGGCGCCGTCCGCGACAGACCGTGATGGTAGGCAATGGAATCGATAATGTCTTCGTCCAGCCCCCACAACCCCATGAGGTATCCGCCCAGTTCGGCATGCGAAGCTCCGAAGCGCTCGGTTTCCAGGTCCGGCAGCGTTCGGTCCCGCAATTGCGCCCGCTGCAGGATATCGGCATAGGTTTCGGGAAAGTTCTGGGCGAGAACCAATTTGCCCACATCGTGGAGAATGCCAGCGGTGAAGGCCTCGGCCTGCGCTTGGCGGGGCAACTTCTCGGCGGCGCTGATCGTTCGAGCGCACTGGCTGGCCGCCAGACTGTGCGGCCAGAGCGTATCCAATCCGAGTTGTTTTATTCGCTTCGAATCGAACTGCGAAAAAACCTTGGCGCCGAGCACCAGCGCCTTGATCGTATCCGTGCCAAGCAGCGTCACCGCTTCCAGAGCATTCCCGACACGATGAGCCAGGCCGAAGAAGGCCGAATTGACCAGCTGTAATATCTTGGCCGTCATGCCCACATCGCGAGCAATCAGCTCCCCGACCTTCCGGCAGGAGGAATTCGGCGACTGAATCGCGTCCATCACCTCGGTATAGAGCGCCGGTTGGCTGGGCAGGGTTTGCAGCCGAGACAAAAGGGCCTTCATCCGATGGTCGCCGGTCAAACGCCGCAAAGCGAACGCCCGGGTTAAAGCGGTTTTGAGGGCCCCGGCTTCGCAGGGCTTGGCGATGAACTGGTGGGCGCAACGCACGGTCTTAAAGCCGGCGGCCGGATCAATCTCGCCGGAAAGGACAATCCGTGCCACATTCGGGTGGTGCTCCATGGCGAAGGTCAGCAGTTCAACCCCATCCATGTCCGGCATGCGCAGATCGGTCACCAGCGCGTCGAAGCTGCCGCCGTCGAGACAAGCGAGCGCCTCGCGACCGCTCGCGGCAAATTGGAGGGTCCAACTGTGACGCTCCGCATGCAGCATGCGCCGCAAGCCCTGCAGCACCCGGGGATCGTCGTCCACGAACAACACCGCGCATCGCTCCAGCTGAGTCATGGCCGGATGGCCTCTTCCGTCAGCGGCAGCCGCAGGGTGAACGTGGTGCCTTGGCCCTCCTCGGACTCGAAGGTGATCATGCCGCCGTGCTTCTCTACGATCACCGGATAACAAATGGCCAACCCCTGCCCGGTTCCCCGCCCGATGGCCTTGGTGGTAAAGAACGGATCGAATATGCGCGGCCGGATGTTTTCCGGGATCCCGCTGCCGTTGTCTGCGATCTGGATCTCGACCCAGTCGTCTCTGCGCCGCGTTCGGATCGTGATGACGCCCCTTGGCCTGCATCCGTGTGGGGCGGCGTCTTCGATCGCATGCGCCGCGTTGATGACCATGTTCAGGATCACCTGGTTGATCTCGGCCGGATGGCAGAGGATCGGCGGCAGCTCCGGATCGAAATCGGTAACCAGGTCGGCCACGTACTTCCACTCGTTTCGGGCGACCGTCAGGGTGGTTTCGATGACCGCGTTCAAGTCGGCGGTTGACTTCTCCGCCGGGCCGGGATGCGCAAACTCTTTAATGGCCCGCACGATCCGGGAGATCCGTTCGACGCCGTCCAGGGCATGTTGAATGGCGCCGGGAATCTCAACCATCAAATAGCCCACGTCCGCTCGTTCGTAGTCCGCTGCCAGGCGGCCGACTAATTCAGGCGGCACGGCGCCGGAACGAGCGGCCTCCAGCAAATCTTCGCCGGAGCGCAACAGGCCCACAAGGTCTTCGAAGGCATCCTTTAGAAATCGAAGGTTGTCGCCGACGTATTGAGTGGGCGTGTTGATCTCATGAGCGATGCCCGCCGCGAGTTGACCGATCGAACGCATCTTCCGGGACTGGGCCCGCTGGCTTTCCAGGCGCTGTTTTTCATCGCATCGCTCCGGCCGCCGGGATGCCGACCCGGGATTCACCTGGGAAGCTGCACCCATACGCCCATCTCCCGCAATCGCTGCAAGGCTTGCTCCCGTTCGGCGTCCGAACCGCGCCGGCTGACCGCCACGATGGCCTGCAACACCTCGTCGCTGACGCCGGCCTGCTTCAACCGGATAATGTCATCCAGCGTGGTGAGGCGGATGGAACGCAGCTCGCTTCCGTAGACAACCGGTTCGCGGTCCTTCAGAAAGGAGCCTTCGCAGATTAGGGTCCGCAGGGCCGGCTCCCCGATGCCGGCGGCCTTCATGGCAATGATATCCTCGACCGTGAACGCCGCGGTTTCAACGGTCTGCTCCCGGGCCATGGTTTCGATGGTCGCATCCTCGACGCCTGCTTTTTTGAGTCGGGCGAGGCCCTGAGCGTCCAAGGCGCACGCCGGCGACGGCACGGATAAAGCGGCGGCTAACAGCAGGCTCAACAGGAGTTTTTTGACGGTCATGACGGCCCCCATCGGCGCGTGCGCCCATCGCCCGCCGGTCGGCATCGATGGGCGCAGGGCTTGCCCTCCCACCGACTGCCGCGGCCGGCCAACGGCCCGGCCGACGTACCGGGCTATTTCAGGAAGTTGACCAGGCTGGGTTGAATGATCCGCGATGCCGCGGCCAGCGTGGATTCATAGGCGGTTTCGAGGTTTTTCAACTCGATGACCGCCTGAGCCACATCGATATCTTCCTCCCGTCCGATGGCGTTCTGAACCGTGGTTTTGACGTTGGTCCAGTGTTCCTCGGTGGCTTGCAGGCGGTAGAGCTTGGGTCCGGCTTCGGAACGTTTGTTCATGATCTGGACGTGGGCGTTTTCGAGCGGATCGACGGTCGCGGCAATTTGGCTCGAGCCGGCTGCCAAATCGGTGTTTTCAAGCCCGTTGACCAGGTCGCGCAGCTCGTCGAAGATGTTGACTCCCCCGTCGGCCTCATCCTGAAAGTAATTGCGACCATCCGCATCGATATCCACCGCCACATGGTCGGCGATCGGAATTCTGAAGCTGCCGTCGTCACCTTGATAGGTTGCGGTATAATCATCGTCCCGCACGAAAGGAGCCGTGTTCGTTTGGTCGCCGGAAAACAGGTAACGGTCGCCGAATTTGGAGTTGGCGAGCTGCAGGACCTGGTCGTAAATCTCCTTCACCTGCTCGGCCCCCAATGACCGTTCGGCGGCGGTGATGTCGGCGCCGCTCTTCTCCTCGGCGATGCGCCGTGCCTGCTGGACCATTTCGTCGACCAATTTCAGAGTCTGCTCTGAAAACTCCAGCCGGGTTTTGCCTTGCTTGATGTTGTCCGCATACTGGCCGATTGTGGACAGGCTTGAGCGCCCCGCCAGCACCCGGCCCATTCCGCCGGGATCGTCCGAGGGTCGGTTGATGCGCTTTTGGGAGGCGATTTGTTCTTGACGCTGCAGCATGGCCTCGGTCTGCCGCCGCAGATTGTTCATGAAAATGTTGGACATCATATTTTGAGTGATCCGCATTTTTCCTCCGAAAAATATGTCAACCGCCGAATGAACCCAGCTTTTCGATAATGCGCTTTTAACCGACGATACTCATGAGCGAATTCAGCATATCATCCGCCATGCTGACCATTTTGGCGGCGGCGTTGTAGGCGGCCTCGAACTTGACGAGATTGACCATTTCCTCATCCAGAGAAACCCCGGATACGGACTCTCGGTAGTTTTCCAGATACGTCATCATGTCGGCTTGATGGCTGGAGTTGGCCTTGGCGGTTTGCACATCGTAGCCGACCGAGCTGACCAGGGTGTTGACGGACGTGTCGAACGTAGCGGTGCCGCCGTTCATCGTCATCGCCGTGCGCAGGTCATAAACGGCCATGGCGTTGTCCGCGTCGCCGGGGACTCCTGCGGACGTTGCGGATGCGGCGATGAGGTTGAGATCGTTGAGAACGTCCGAGTTGGCCCGGAAGTCGGCCGCTCCGCTTCCGCTGTCGTCGAAGAGGTTGGTGCCGGTGGTCCCGTCGAGCCCAAAACCGGACGCGTGGACCGCATTGATTTGATCCCGCAGTTCATTCGCCAGCGAATCCAGCTGATCCTGATAGCCGGCGATCATCGTATCTCGGGCCTGGAGCCACCCGCCGATCTTGCCGGCGGTGATCTCGCCGGAGATGCTCACCGCCCCGCTGGTGACATCCGGCCATAGGATGTCGGTGTGGCCGTCGGCATTCGTCTGCGTTTGGAGCTGCCAGGTATGTCCGCTTTCGACGAGTGGGCGGCCGCTGGCAACCGAGACGACCACTTGGCCGTCGGCATTCTCGTAGCTTTTGATATCGATGGTCTCCGACAGCTGTTTTAGTATCAGATCGCGGCTGTCACGGTAGTCGTTGGCATTGGTACCGCCGCTTTCCATGCTGGCGATTTTCTGGTTCAGGTCGGCGATCTGCGCCGTGAGGCGGTTGACGGTTTCAATGCCGCTTTCCACCGCCGTGTCGATGTCTTCCTGGATCTGTTCAAGCTCGCTGTACTTCTCGCGAATGGCGTCGGCCAATCCCTGACTGGTCGCCGCCACCATCGACCGTTCGGTCGTTCCCGACGGATTCAGGCCGAGATCCTGCCAGGCGTTCCAGAAGTCGCTCATCGCCTGATTCAACCCGTACCCGTCGCTTTCATCGAAGACGACCTCGACGCGATCGAGTATGCCCTGCTGTGCTTCCCAGCGGCCGAGGGAAGCATTCTCGTTGTTCAGCTGGACGCCGAGAAAGCGGTCGTAGACGCGCTCGATGTCGGTTGAGTTTACGCCGAACGACATCAGCCCGGCGGCCGTATAGACCGGTGTGTTGGTTTCCAGGTTCAGCTTTTGCCGCGAGTATCCCGGCGTGTTCACGTTGGCGATATTGTTGCCGGTGACATTGATGGCCCGCTGCTGGGTCAGCAAGGCGCTCGTACCGGTGCTCAGCACCCCGAAAAGGTGGGTCATGGTCAGCCTCCCGCCGCGGCCCGGCGCGCCTTGGGTTGCGCCTGCAGAGCCTGCAAAATGGAATGGGTCATGTCTTCCAGGGCCACCACCTCGTCGGCGGCCCCCAATTTGATGGCTTCCTTGGGCATGCCGAAAACGACGCAGCTGGCCTCGTTCTGTGCCAGGGTATAGGAGCCGCTGCTGCGCATGGCGAGCAGTCCCCTGGCGCCGTCGGCCCCCATCCCGGTGAGGATGGCGCCGACAGCGTTGCGCCCGGCCGTCTGGGCAACGGAATGAAACAAGACATCCACGCTGGGACGTTGGTAATGGACCCGGGGACCGTCTTTGATCTTGGTTACGTAGGTCCCACCGCTGCGTGTCAGCAGCATGTGATGGTTGCCCGGAGCAATGAGGGCCACGCCGGGAATCACGTGGTCGTTGTCTCTGGCCTCGCGAACCTGCAACGCACTGATCTCGTTCAACCGTTTGGCGAATGAGGTCGTAAAATGCTCCGGCATGTGCTGAACGATGACGATGCCGGGCGCTGTGGGAGGCATTCGGCTCAGCACCGCTTCGATGGCCTTGGTGCCGCCGGTGGAGGCGCCGATGGCGATAATTTTGTGGGTGGTCTGCACCAGCAGGTTTTCGAACGGCTGGCGCTCCGCGGGACCGGTCGCCTTGGCCGGAGTCACCGCAATCTTGGCCGCTGCTGCTGAACGGATGGCGTGCACGAGCGGTTGGGCGATGTCCTTGGTCGAATACGAGGCGCCCGGCTTGCAGAGCACCTCCACCGCACCGAGGTCCAGCGCCTTGATTCCCAACTCGCTGTTTTTCGGCGTCAGCGAGCTCAGCACCACGACGGGCATCGGGTGATGCTTCATCAGCTTCGACAAAAACGAGAGTCCGTCCATGCGCGGCATTTCAAGATCGAGCGTCACGACGTCCGGGTTCAATTCCACGATCTTGTCCCGGGCAAAGTAGGGATCGACCGCCGTTCCAACGACCTGAATGTCGTTATAGCGCGACAGCTCGTCGCAGATCACCTTGCGAACGACCGCAGAGTCATCCACCACCAGAACCTTGATCATGGCTCATTCCTCAACTCGATAAAGGCCCGCCGGTTGGCTCCAATCCCGGCAGAAACTGATCCGGCGAGCCATCCAGGCGCATGCGCACCCGACAAGCCCCGTTTTCCAACATCAGATAACCGACGGCGGCCGGATCGTCCCAAACCGCACTTTCGTCGGAAACCATGTAGGGGGGGCGCAGATTGAATTCCTCGGTATGACCGGCCAAAACGGGCAGCAGGTTGCCGCAAACCACGTTGATGAGCTCTTTGAGAGCGTCGCGCTGTTGCTCGGGTGACAGCTCCTCGCCGTCCTCGGCTCCCAGCATGTTCACGGCCAGTTCACCCCGCGCCGATGACGGCAGGCTCAGTTCCAGGCCGCCGCCGAACGGGCCGCTGAAGTCCACTCGGACGACTTCCTGGTCCTGCCCCTCCACCGCTGGAGCGTCCTCCGACGGAAACGTGAAAATAAAAGCCAGCTTTTCCAGTGTATCCGCTGTCACCTCAACCAATTTGCGGCTAAGCATTGGGTTCATTGAACACCTCGCTGCCTAGAACGTCCTTGACCGTATCCCGGATCTTTTCCGGGGAGAAGGGCTTGTGGATAAACTTCAATCCTTTGGTTTTCAACCGCTCAATGCGGGTCTGGCTGCCCTCGGTAGAGACCACGATGGTCGGGATCGTTTTCAAGTCGGGCCGTTCGTGCATTTGCCCAATCATCTCTTCCCCGGTCATCACCGGCATGTTGATGTCGGTGATGACGAGGTCAATCCAGTGCTGATCAAGCGCATCCATCCCCTCTCGGCCGTTGGCGGCTTGATAAATTTCCCCGATTTGCAGGCCGCTCATCTGCATGCTCTTTTTGATCATCGACCGCATCACGCCACTGTCGTCGACGATGAGAATGTTGACTGCCATGGACCACCTGTTCTCTTTTTGGTCTTCATCAACGATCCGCTGCCGTAACACCCGCCCGGCAGCGCTTCAGGTTACCCAACCGCCAGCGCCTGCGACAGCTCGCTCACCCACTGCAAGGTCTGACTGGCGACTTTCTCCAGGTGAGGCGGCTCAAGCCCCAGGCGCCGGGTGACGACGGGGGAAGGCTCATGCAGCAGCCCTTCGCGCCCCACTCCGATTCCGATCATCAAACAAAGCATGTTGGCCACGTGCACCACGTCGAGCATGATGTCGACGGTGCCAAATTTTTCCGGAGCGTGATGCCACCGCACCGCATGGACGATGTTTTCCGGCAAGGACCACTGAGCCAGTACCCGCGCACCGATCTCGGCATGGTCGATTCCCAGAACGGCCGCCTCGGCCGCCTCAAAGGTCATCCCTTGGGCCAGTGCCCGCTTGATGTCGGTATATTCCTCCTGAACGAACTGTCCGAGAACGAGCTTGCCGACATCGTGCAATAAGCCGGCCGTGAAGACCTCATCGGCGGCCTGAATCTTGAGTTCGCCGGCCAGCCCCTTGGCGGCCACGGACACGGCCAAAGAGTGGCGCCAAAGCTCGCCAGCGGGCAAGTCATAGCCGGGCACTCCGCGGTCGATGATGGCGCTGGCGCAGGTCGCGACCACCATCTGGACCAAGCGCTTCAAGCCGAGCAGCATGACCGCCTGGCGCACCGAGCCGACTTTCGAAGGAATTCCGAAATAAGCCGAGTTGGCCAGCTTCAGCACGTTCGCCGTCAGACCCGGGTCCTGCCTCAGAACGTCCTCGATCTGCTGAACGGTAGCGCTCGGGGCGTCCGTCAGGGTCAGCAGCTTGAGCGCCGCCCCGGGCATCGCGGGAAAGGCTTTGATCATTCCGCCGATCTGGTCGATTCGCATATTGGATCTCATAAGGGCCCTTTGGTGCCGTTGCAGCTCAACAACACCCCCCCGGTGTCCACCTCGAAGTGGATCGTACGGCTGGCCGTTCCGCCCACACTCTCGGCTTTCAACAAGATGTTGTTCTTCCAAAGGAGTTTTTTCAGCACCGTGTAATTGCGCTCGCCGATTTTGAAGATCTCGTTTTTACCCATCGGATTGCCGCAGCCGGCGGCTTTGACGATCAGCCGCTCCTTCGCGCCCCCCATTTCGTAAACCGACTTAAAGAGCAGCGGCACCCCGGTATCCACAAACATGGCCGGGTTGCCTCTGGCCTTTTCCGGATTGATGCTGGACAGGGGCAGCATGGCGTGCAGCAGCCCGCCGACCTTCGCCATCGGGTCGAACACCATCAATCCCAGACAGCTGCCCAGCGCATGGGTCACCAGAATGTCGCCGGTACGTCCGGTTTTCATGTCACCGACCAATACGGTGATGTTCATGAACCAATCGTCTCCAGTAAGCGGCAGCGCTTATTTGCGGTATACCGCGGGCCGCACGTAGCGAAAGCGGTGTTTGATCGCCGACAGGCCTTCCGAATGCCCGACGAACAAATACCCGCCGTCATCCAAAACGTCCCAGAAACGCTGAATCAGCGTCTGTTGAGTGGGGCGGTCGAAGTAGATCATCACGTTACGGCAGAAGATCACCTGAAACCCGCCCTTCATCGGCCAGGGCTCCATCAAATTGAGATACGCCAGGTGCACCAGCCGCTGGACCTCCGCAGCGACCCGAACCGGGCCGCTGCGGCCATGGTGCAGACTGACAAAGTACTTTCGATATTGCGGCAGCGGAGCCTCTTGGACGACCGTCTGCGGATAAACGGCCTGACGGGCCTTTTGCAGCACGCAGCGCGAAATGTCCGTCGCCAGAATGCGAACATCGCGCCCCTCAATGGCCGGCAGGTGTTCGCGCAGGACGATGGCCAGCGTGTAAGGCTCCTCGCCCGAGGAGCAGGCTGCGCTCCAGAACCGCAACCGGGATTCCGTCAGCTGCGGCAGCACGCTGTCTCGCAGGAAACTGAAGTGTTCCATTTCGCGGAAAAAGCTGGTCTTGTTGGTGGTCATCACGTCGATCAGGCATCCGATTTCTTCACCTTCCGGATCGCTTTCGATCAGATCGAGGTAATCCGCCACTCGGTGGATCCCAAGCGAGCGCAACCGCTTCATAAGGCGCGCTCGAACCAGCGCCTCCTTGTTTTGTTTCAGGTTGATGCCCGCCGCCCGATAGACCAGCTCGCTGATCTTTTGCACCTGCTGAGGCTTCAACTCGGTCGCATCGTAATCCATGAGAGCTCCCGCCCAGCCCGCTTCAGGCCGCCAGCGCCGGAGGCCGGACACCGGCCTCGTCGCGATGGGCGTCGCGGCGGTCGGGGGTCGCAAACCGCAGGAGGCCGCCGACATCCAGAATCAACCCGACGCGCCCGTCCGGCATGATCGCGCCGCCGGAGATGCCGGGGATGTTTTTCAACGCTTCGCCCAGGCTCTTGATGACCACCTGCTGCCGGCTGACCAGTTCATCGATGACCAAGCCGGCCCGTCGATCCTCGTCCTCGACCACCACCACGATGGCCTTCCGCAAATCCTCCTGAGCGTCCTCAATCCCATAAATGCGCGACATGCGGTAAAGCGGGATGAGCTGGCCTTGCAGCCGCAGCATTTCTCCCTGCTGGAACACGGTAGCGATATCTTCGACGGCGGGCTTAACCGAACGGATGATCGATACGGTCGGAATCACATAGGTTTCTCGGCCGACCCGGATGACCATTCCGTCGATGATCGCCAGAGTCAGCGGCAGGCTCATCTTGAATATGCTGCCCGCCCCTTTTTCGGATTTGATTTCCACCGTGCCGTGCAACTGTTCAATGTTCTTTTTAACGACGTCCATGCCGACCCCGCGGCCGGAGACGTCGGTGACGACCTGAGCGGTGGAGAAGCCCGGTTCAAAAATCAGGTTGAACACCTCCCGGTCGCTGAAATCCACTGTGTCGCCGATCAGGCGGCGCTCGCGGGCCTTGGCGAGAAGCACCTCGCGGTCCAGGCCCTTGCCGTCGTCGCTGATCTCCACCACCACACTCCCGGCCGAGTGAAAGGCGGCGATTCGGACCGTGCCCTGATCGGGCTTGCCGTCGGCCCGGCGTACGTCGGGGGTCTCGATCCCGTGATCCACCGCGTTGCGTACCATATGCACCAGCGGGTCGTTGATGATATCCACCAAGTTGCGGTCGATCTCGGTATCTTCGCCCTCGGTCAGAAAATTGACGTTTTTCCCGAGCTTGCGCGCCACATCGCGGGCGAGCCGGGCCATTTTGTTGAACGTGGCCTTGAGGGGCACCATGCGCATCGACATGCTGATGTCCTGCAGTTCGCGCACGATCTTGCTCGCGTGCGCAACCTTCTTGGCCAGTCCGTGATTCTGGCTGTTCACCACCGAGCCGTCCTGGGCCACCATCGAATAAGCGATGACGAGTTCCCCCACCATGTCGATCAACCGGTCCAGCCGCTGGGTGCTGACGCGCACCGAAGCGTCCATCACCGGTCCGGTTCCGCACCGCATCTGTTTCTGGGCGCGTAGCGCTTGGCTGACATCGGCCACGCTGGCCGCCTGGGATTTGACCAGCGCCATGCCGGCTTTTTCGGCGGGATGTTCGCTCAACGCTTTTTCGACTTGTTCACGCACCAGCTTGCCCTGAGCGACGAGAATGTCCCCGATGCGCGGCGCACAGGCATCGGACGGTTCCTCCGAAATCCCCGCCCCTTCTGGATTTCGGAGCGTCTGCAGCAGTGCATCGTAGCCGTCCGGCTTGCGCAGCGGTTCGCCTTCCAACGCTTTGCGCACGCCCGTCACCAAATGCTTGATCGTGTCCAGGGCTTGCAGCGACAAATCGGCATAACCGCCGCTGTAGCGAATTTCGCCGTCGCGGACACGGCTGAGCAGGGTCTCGGCGTGATGGCCCAGCTCGGCAATCAGGGTCAGTTCGAGAAACCCCGCCGTGCCCTTGACCGTATGAAAGGCGCGGAAGACCTTGCCCACGGCTTCGGTGTCCTCCGGGTCATGTTCCAGCGACAGCAGAGCTTCCTCGGCATTTTGAATGAGGTCGGTGCTTTCGGTTATAAACTCCGCCATGAGCTCCGGATCCATGCTGGCCGACATGTAATCCTGGCAAGCCGCCGAAGGAAGCGCCGGTTCGTCCGCGATCGGAGGTCCCGGCTCGACGGCTGGGCCCGGTGGCGCGAGGCGGTCCCGGTTGCTGACGACCTCATCCAGCAGATCACCGATGCGGGCGATACATCCCGCCGGGTCGGCGGCACTGCCCTCCGCCATCCCGCGGCAGAGCGAGATGGCTTCGGCCAATAGCCCCTGACTGGCGTCTGAATGCGCGAGCGGCTCCAGGGCCGACGCCAGAGAACCCCACCCGGCGCGATCCTCCGCTTCCAGCCGCACCAGAAAGGCCGCCGCCTCATCGATGCTCTCCAGGCGCTGCTCCCGACGGGTGCGATCCGACGCGTGCACCGGCTTAAATGCCGCATCCAGGCCGGCAACGGCTTCAATGGACCACCCCGCTGGAGCCTGCCCAAACATAGCGGCCTCCAGCGTCTGCAGGCCGGCTGCCAGGGCTTCCAGCGCCGATAGGCGGTCCGCTGTTTCTCCGGTCCCCAGTTGCTCCAGCCCCTCGACCACCCGCTGCAGCAGGGAACACTCCTCCGAGGGCGGCTCGGTCTCCGCACGACCGTTTACCAGCGGTTTTAGCTCCTTGGCCAGCGCTTCCCAGGCGTTACCGTCGCTCACCGGAATATCGTCCAGGCAATCCAAAATCCGACGAATTTTCGCCGGCAGCTGCGGATGGCGTTCTGTCATTCTATTTCCTCTCAATCAAAAATATTGGTCCGGCGGCCGTGCCGCGCGCCTCAGATTTCATCGCGGACCAGTTTTCCATAGAGCCGTGCGCGTTCCAGTCGGCCGCCCCGATGATAGACGAACCCGTTGGCGGCCAACCCCTTCACCACCCCGTATGCGGCCCTCAGCAGGTCGCCGATATGCCGGCAAAGAACCTCGCTGCGCTGATTCTCTTCCCGGACCCGCGCCATCAACCCCTGCAGCTCGCTGCGGGCGTGCCGCAACTCGCCCTGCTGAGGTCCGCGGCAGGTTTGCGCGAGCAGGCTCAGCGTCACCTCGGCCGCCGGACGACCCAGATGCCGCGCCAAGCGCTGGACCACTTCCGCCCGGCGGCGTTCGAGCGGCGGGAGACGCTCGATCAGACCGCTCTTTTCGGCGGTGCAGGCTTCGATCTCCACCCGGGATGAGCGCAGCAGCGCCGCGCGCTCCCGGCTCATGATCTCCAGCAGCCGACGGTAGAGTTCCGTTTCCGCCCGCAAGACGTCCAGCAGTTCACCCAGAAACTCGACCATGCCCTCTTCTTTCTGCGAAACCCTGTGCATGTGTTCGTTATCGGCACAGGACGTTGAACTCTTTAAGGCTATTCGCGGATTTGAAAATGATCACCGCTTTCGCGCGGCGCTGCTCGGCGGGCTGCTGGATCCCCCCAGCTGCTCCTGTAGAATAACGGAAAGCCCCATGCCACCGGAGCGCGCCATCTCCTTGGCCAGTTCGGCATCCATCAGGGACGTGTAGATCTCCTCGGAACGCCCCCCGTCGATCAGGCCAGATTTGTCCACGGTTTTGCGCATCTCGCTGAGCATGTGATGGATAAAGAGCGCCTCCATGTCCTCGCAGGCCTCTCTCAGCCCCGGATCGGCAGCACCCGTTTTCGCGCGCTCCAAGCCCGCCCCGCCTTGGGATTGACCGGCGATGGGGCGATGCGGCGCATGGCGCATGGGTGGATTGGAATGGATGGGTCCCGGCATCAGATGATCTCCAGGTCGGCCTGCAGGGCGCCGGCCGCTTTCAACGCCTGCAGAATCGAAATCAGGTCGCGCGGCGTCACGCCGAGCGCATTCAACGCACGGACCACATCGCCGATGCTCACGCCGGATTCCATCAGATAGAGCGGCTTGCGCCCTTCCTGGACCAAGACGTCGGACTCCGGCGTCACCGTGGTTCGGCCGCCCGGAGCGAAGGGCAAGGGTTGCGAAACGTTCTTGTTTTCCTGGACCTGAATGCTCAAGTTGCCGTGAGCGATGGCCACCGTGGAAATGCGCACGTTTTCCCCCATGATGACGGTGCCGGTGCGCTCGTTGATGACCACCCGTGAAACGCTGTCCGGAGTCACCCCAAGATTCTCGATGGCCGCGATCAACTGGACGATGTTGTCGACATAGTGCGGCGGAACGGTGATCTGGATGGTCCCCGAGTCCTGCGTGCGCGCCACCGGTCCCGACAAGCCGGCGTTGATCGCCTGGGCCACCCGAGTGGCTGTTGTGAAATCCGGTTTGTTGAGCGCCAGGGTGAGCATGTCTTTCTGGTTTAGATTGAATGGGATTTCGCGTTCGACTACAGCCCCTTGAACCACCCGGGCCACGGTGGGAAAGTTTTTTTGGACCTTGCTGCCGGAGGCCCCGCCGGCTTCAAATCCACCGGTGCTGATCGGCCCCTGCGCCACGGCGTAGACGTGGCTGTCGGCGCCTTTCAACGGGGTGAACAGCAGGGTTCCACCCTGCAGGTTTTTAGCGTCCCCGATGGAATTTACCAGCGTATCCAGCCGGTTGCCTTGACGAGCAAAGGGCGGCAGCTCCGCGGTCACCATGACCGCGGCCACATTCTTGACCTTGATGTCGTCCGGATTCACGGTAACGCCCATGCGCTCCAACAGCGACGACATGGATTGCAGGGTAAAAACGGCGTCGTCGCTGTCGCCGGTCCCGTTCAGGCCGACCACCAGCCCGTAGCCGACCAACTGGTTCGATCGCACGCCCCGGAAGGTCGCCATATCCTTGATGCGAATGGCCGCCAGGTCTGCCGTTAATCCGAAGAGGACCAGACCAGCGGCCAGCACGCAGAGTGCTCCCCGCACGGCGACGGTCGACGATGATCGTGATGCCATGGGTTCATCCACCTCACGCTGCGTTAAAACGGCCAGACAGCGTCCAGAAAATTGGCCATCCACCCCGGACGCTGCCGGTCGTCGACCACGCCCGAGCCGCTGTATGCGATTTTGGCGTCGGACACGTAAATCGATTTGATGATGTTGTCGTTGCCGATGTCGCGCGGTCGGATGACGCCGGAAAGAATGATCACTTGGTTCTCGTGGTTGACCATCACTTCACGCGTACCGACGATCCGCAGATTGCCGTTCGGCAGGGTCTCCGTCACGCGGCATGTGATGTAAGCGGTCAGATCGCCGCTGCGGGTGGTGGAGCCGTCACCCTCAAAGTCGCTCTGCATGCCGGCCTTGATGGAAGCCGAGCCGAAAGGGTTGACCTTGGGCATATTGCTGCCCAGCGCGCGCAGCACCTTGTCCTGCCACCAGTTTTCCACGCCCATGAAGGTTTCGATTCCGGCACTGAGGCTCGAGTCCCGCGCGGTTTTGGTGTTGGCTTTATTGGTCGCCTTGGAAGATTCCTCGATCTTGACCGTAACCACGTCGCCGGCCCATCGGGCCTTCGTGTCCAAAAAGAGCCCGTTCAGCCCGCTGCCGGCGACGTAGAGCGAATTCTCCTGGTACGCCGCATTTCGCGCGGCGTTCTGCAGGTCTGCGGACGCGGCCGGCGGAGGGGACGGCATTTGCGGCACGGCCACGGTCTGTCGTCCGCCGCATCCGACCGCCAGCCCGAGCAGACCGATCAACAGCAGCAGCTTTCCGACGGCGTTCTGGATTCGCAGCATGGGGTCAATCTCCCTTCGTTGTCAGAATTCGATGCGGACGGTTTGGGAATCCACTACACGAGCGTGGATCACCTTGTTGGAATCCAGATTCATCACCGGGATCAGTTCGCCTTGGGCGCCTTTTTGCTTGGCCTGTCCGAACGCGGAAATGCGCAGACCGGCGGACTCCGCGATAATCCGCACGCGATCACCGCGTTTCACCAGCGGCGGAAACTCCAACAGGTCCGGGCGCAGCACCGTCCCTGAATCCAGTGCCCGGCGGGTACGCTTGCCGATGGCGACCTCGGGATCGTCGATGCGGTCCGCCGGCAGGCCCGCCACGTCCACTGCTTTCAGCTCGACGTCGTTCGCATCAATGGGCTTAAACCGCCCCAGCGGCCGCCGGACAACGACCACGTTCACCCGCTGCTCCAGAGTCGCCGTCACCCACATCCGACGCTCGAAATCCGGCTCCACGTTGAATGTGACCTGCAGCGGCACGTTGCCGGCGAGTTCGCTGTTCTTCGGAGCGCTCACGCGAGCGCTGAACGGTCCTTTGGGCAACTGCACCGGTTCCGGCACCCGGATGTCCTTAACCACAATCGCTTCGCTCGGCTTCCGATCTCCCTGCTGCTGCAGAAACGTGCGCACGATCTGCTCGATCTGATCCCGCTCGATCGTGACCGCCTCACGGCTGAGAACGACCTCGGGCGGGATCTGCAGGTCGAGCTTTTCCGGGTCGATGCCGCTCTGCTTCAGGCGGCTGAGCAGCATGGCCGGCTCCAACGTCCGGGTTTTTCCCGGAAGCGGTGACCGACCGAGGATGACGCCCTCCAGTTTGCGCACGAAAGCGGCATCGCCGCCGTCGATCTGCGCGATGCCGCCGAGCAGTATCTGGTCGGCCGCGACTTCCGCACGGTCATAGACCCGCACGCTGGTGAGCCCGGCGGCGCCGAGCGGTTGGCTGAGGAGCGCCGCGCCTACCCAGATCAAGGTGCTACCCGCCAATCGTCGCAGCCGGCGGCTCAGAAAATACGTTGTTGCCATGGCCGTCCGTTATCGTTTCAGGTTGTTGGCGACCTGCAGCATATCGTCGGATGCGGTGACGACCTTGCTGTTGGTCTCATAAGCCCGTTGGGCCGTTATCATATTGACCATCTCGTCCACCACGCTCACGTTGGACATCTCGAGAAACCCCTGATTGATGTATCCGAAAGAGTTCTCCCCGGCGGTTCCGACAATGGCCGTTCCGGACGCGTCGCTCGGCAGAAAAAGGTTTTTGCCGATGGCCTGCAGCCCGGCGGAGTTGGTGAACCGCGCCAACTGGATCGTGCCCAATTCGCGCGGCGCAGAGTCCCCGGCCTGCAGTGCGCTCACGGTCCCGTCCATGCCGACGGACACGGAAAGAGCGTCGGTGGGGATGCTGATTTCCGGATCGAGCAGAAAACCGTCGGGGGTGACGATGCGTCCTTCGCGGTCGAGCTTGAATGCACCGGCTCGGGTGTACGCGGTGGTGCCGTTCGGAAGCGTCACCTGGAAGAAACCGTTGCCCTCGATGGCGAGATCCAATTCGTTCTTGGTCAGCTGCAGCTCGCCTTCGGTGAAGCTCTTCGCCACCGCCACCGGCCGAACGCCGTGGCCGAGCTGGATGCCGGTGGGGGCTTCGGTGCTCTCGGACGTGGAACCGCCGGGCGGCTGCATGGTTTCATACAGTAAATCCTGAAACTCGGCGCGGCTGCGTTTGAATCCGGTGGTGGTCACATTGGCCAGGTTGTTGGCGATCACGTCGATGTTCATACTCTGAGCCTGCATACCGGATGCGGCTGCCCACATGCTGCGGATCATGGTTCCTCCTGGGGAGTGGAATCTCGTGTTTGATATTTGACATTTGAGATTTTATTCAACATCTCAAATGTGCTAGTTTTTTTTAGGATGTGCGCCCCACTTCGTTGATGCTCTTGGCATTGGCCTCGTCGACGGACCGGATCACCCGCTGATAGGATTCATAACCTCGCAGGATTTCGATCATCTCCGTCATGGCACGCACGGCCTCGACGTTGGACATTTCCAGGAATCCCTGAGCGACACGGGCCGCTTCCGGCTCCGCGGTCTCGGCCGCATCGGTCGGCTTAAAATACCCGTGTCCGATCTTGAGCAGGCTGCCGGTGTCGGTGACGTCTTCGATGCGCAGCCGACCGACATCCCTTCCGCTCACCCGGACCGTGCCGTCTTCTCCCACCGTGACATCCAGGCCGGCCGGACCGGCATTGCTCGCATCCAAACGTATTTCGCCGCTCGTTCCCTGAACCGGCCATCCTTCCTGGGTCACGAGCACGCCGTCGGGGCTGAGCGTGAAGTTGCCGCGGCGGGTGTAAACGGGGCCATCCGGCGATTCGACGCTGAAAAAGCCTTTTCCGTTCAAAGCTAGATCCAAGCGGTTGCCGGTCTGCTTCAGGGGACCCGGGGAAAAATCCGTGCGACTCTCGTAAGTGACCCAAAAGGAGGCACCGGCCTGCGCCGCCGGATAGGGTGGGTAGACCGTTGCTGCGGCGCTTTCGGCAGACGAGAGGTAAGCCTGAAACGCGACATCGTCGCGCTTGAAACCGGCCGTATTGACATTAGCCAGATTGTTGGCGATTACCTCCAACCGCTTTTCATAGGCCAACGCGGCGGCCGCTGCCATGTATATTTCACCACTCATGACCCTTCCTTCCTATCCGGTGTGAATTTTTTCTTCACTGATCAAAAGCTGCAAGAGGCATACCATACGGCCTTTGATTCGGCCGGCCGGTTCATCGAAGCGGCCCCGGCAGACTGATCCGGCCGATATCGGCGCCACCGCCGGGTCGATGAACCGACCGATGCCGAGCGCCCCCATCCGGCGGACTCGGCAATTATTGCCGGATGACCCCAACCGAATGGTTTTCATGACTCCCCTTGCGCAGCTTGAGCGCCAGTTCGATCTCGCCGGCCGGCAGGTTCATGCGGTCCGCAATCTGCCTTGAACTCAATCCCTGCTCCGCGAGTGCATCCAGCGCGCCATACCGGCTCTGTCCGACCCCATCAAGCTCTGGATCTCCCCACCGGAATGCGGCGAGGGCACCGGCAGGCCCGCCGCTCTCCGCCTCGGCCGAGTGAGATGCGGCCCCGGACCCGGCCAGCGCGCGCTGGAGCCGATCGCGTTCGTTCTCGACAACGGCCAGAATGTTCTGCAACGCCTGCTCGGTGTGCTGGCGGATGGTTTGCAAGAACATCTCCTGGGCGAATATCGGGCTGGCGGCGGCCGGCTCGCCCTGCGCCGCGGACCGTCGCTGGCACCGTCGGCGGACCCAGCCGAAGAGGATACCGGCGCAAAGCGCGATTTGAAACCCGCTGCCCAGCAAATCCCACCGCACCGCCTCCAGAAAGTTGGTCATCGTAATTTTCCTCCTGCTGCCGGATCCACCGTCTAGACCCGGATATCGACCCGCTTGGGGGACGGTTGGCCGTGGGGTTCCGCCGGGTTCTCCGGAGCGACCGGATCCGACGTCTCCTTGGCGTCCTCGGCCGGACGGGCCGGCGCGTCCGCCGGGTCTTCCTTCTTCTGTCGCAGATATCGCGCAAACGCCGACCCCCCGCCGGAATCTTCGCGCGGTTGGGCCCGCTTGACACGGTCGGTCCGTGTCACGGGAGAAATCGCCTTGGGTAAAACCACCGGCTCCATGCCTGAACCCTCCTGGTTCCTGCCGGTATCCCCTCCCCGTCCATGGTTACCCGGTTTCGTCCAGCAGCCGTTCCTTCCTCAATTTGTTGCGCAGTCGCACGATCGCCTGGGAGTGAATCTGGGACACCCGCGATTCAGTGATGTTCAACACCTCGCCGGTTTCTTTCATGGTCAACTCGTCGAGGTAATACAGCGATATCACCAGCCGCTCCTTCTCGGGCAGCTGTTCAATGGCGCGCGCCAACCCCGACTTGAGTTCCTTCAGCCGGGTCTGAGAAAGCGCATCTTCGTCGTGGTTCATCAGATAGTTCATGAGTTTTTCCTTCTCATCTTTCGAGGAAATACCCAGCTCCTCGAAGCTGACGAAGGAAATGTTCGACATTTGCTTGGTGCGGTGAAGCTCCTCGATATCGACGGCCAGTTCCTCAGCCACCTCGCAATCCTCGGGTTCTCGACCCAATCGCTGCTCCAGACGCTGGCAGGCATGTTCCATCTCGCGCAGCTTGCGCCGGCTGGAGCGCGAAAGATAGTCGCGCGAGCGCAGTTCGCTCAGCACCGCCCCTTTGATTCGGAAAATAGCGTAGGTCATGAACTTGTTGTCCCGTCGCGGATCATACCGATCGACGGCCTGGATCAATCCGATGACCCCGACGTTCATGAGGTCCTCCACATCGACGCTCGCCGGCAGATGCGTGGCAATCCGTTGTACGATGCGTTTGACATAGGGCAGGTATTCGTTGACGAGCTGCTCGCGGTAGGCCGGCTTCTTTTTGAGCGGATATCGGGATCGGCGTTCTGCCAGTTGCATGTGCATAATGGTCTCCCCTATCACTGCCCCAAAATCTATTGGGGAATCGTACGAACCAGATGGTGCCAGAACAGGTTGGTGTTGCCCTTCGGCCGGCTGGTCGGCGCCAGTTTGATCATGCGCCGGGCCAATTCGCTGAAACAATGGCTGGCCTTGGCGTCCGGGTAGAGGTCGCTCACCAGGCGCTGCCGCTTGACGCCCCGGGTCAGCTTGTCATCCCGCAGCACATACCCGATATAGTCGATGTGAATGTCCAAAAACCGGTCGATGACCAGACCCAGCTGCCGGGAAACGTCTTGCGCCTCGCGCGGTCCCGCTACCATGTTGACGAGCAAGCGGCAGGATTTCTCGGCGTACTTGAGCGAGAGCACTTTCATCAAGGCATAGGCGTCGGTAATGGACGTCGGCTCGGGAGACACGACGACAATGACCTCATGCGCCATGACGACGAAATCCATCACGTTCGACGAAATGCCGGCCGCCGTGTCGATCAGCAGGATGTCCATGTCGTCGATCAACCGGTCGAGATTCGTGAAAAATTGCATCTTCTGCTCATGGCCCAGCTGGGTCAGTTCCTGAATCCCGGAGGCCGCCGGCAGGATGCGCATCTTTCCCGGGCCTTCTTCGATGATCTCTTCAATCGTCTTGTCTCCCCGGATGACGTGAGAAATATTGTACTTGGGAGCCACCCCGAGCAGCACATCCAGGTTTCCCAGGCCCAGATCGGCATCTAGGATCATAACCTTTTTCCCGAGACGGCTGAGAGCGAATCCGAGATTGGCCACGATGTTCGTTTTTCCGACCCCGCCCTTGCCGCTGGTGATGGCAATGACGCGCGCATGCGATTTCCGGCGTCGGGACGGCTCATCCGTATCGCGGAGCTGACCGCGTCGCGGCATGGGGATAACGTTATTCGAGGGGTCTTTTAGGGTCATGCGGATCGCGTCTCCTCATCAACTCGCTTAGCGGCCGCCTGCGGCCTGTAACCCGGCCCACGCGGTGGCCCGGACGTCGGCTCGACCGTCCTGGTGCGGATGGCAATTGCGGCAGGCGATGAATTGCCGGGATTCGGCCTCCACGGCCGACGTAAAACGGATTAAGTGTTCCGGCTTGATTTTTCGAACCCATTTGCAGTCGCTGCGGTGATAGAGCTCGGAGCTGCCGTTGGCGACCAAATGAGGGGGTTCCGGCGGCGGGGCCTCCGGACGCGTCAGACCGGAAGCGCGGCCCGGTTTCGTCAAGCCGCTCTCCCGGCTCGGCCAGATCCGTCCGAGCAGCATCGCCAAACCCCGCGCGGTCAGGTCTTCGGGGATCCTGGAACCGGTGCCCAGGTGGGACACGGACAGGCCGGTCCGCACCAGAAGATTGAGCAGGTGACCGCAGGCTCCGACTTCGTCGAGGCGTGTAAACACCAGGCGGTGGATGGGAAATCCCTTCCAGGCGTCAACCATTCGAGCCAGATCTTTTTCACGGGTGCAGGCGTTCAGCACCAAATGCACGTCTTTGGTTTTCAGCGGCTCCAGCATCTGCCGCAGTTCGTTCAGCCGCTCCGGCTCTGCCGGACTGATTCCGGGGGTGTCCACCATCAGCCAATCCATCCCTTGGAAGGCCTGCCACGCCTGCCGCACCATTTCGGCGGATGTGGCGAAGGCCACCGGAACGTTCAGGATGGACCCGTAGATACGCAGCTGCTCGACGGCTCCGATCCGATGATCATCCAACGTGAGAAGCGCCACCTTGCGGGCATCGGCCCGCATGGACGGATCGGCCGCCAATTTAATCGCCGTCGTGGTCTTGCCCGCCCCGCCGGGTCCGACCATGACCAGGACCCGAGGAGTGCCGCGATCCACCGCCGGATCGGCCGTTCGCCCGATCCCCATGTCCTGCAGGATCTTGAGCGCATCGGATCGAAGCCCTTCGGCATCCAGCGTCGGGTCGAATCCCGGAAACCGCTGGAGCTGCTCGACGAGATCGCCGGCCAGGTCCCGTTCGACCTCCTGGGCCAGCAGATGGTGGTACAGCTGGGCCAGCCCCGGCGCCGGACGAGGTGACAGACGGTCCGGCTCGGCCGGACCCTGCCGCTGCGTCAACGACCGCAGACCGGCGTTCAGCGACTGAAGCAAGCCGCGCCGTGCCGCCCGCTCCGTCGCGCCCGACAGCGGGCTCATCACCGGCCGGTCGGAGACAACCCGGCCCGCACTCGGGTATGCCGCCCCACCCGAGTCGCTGGCTGCGGTCACTTCCACGGCCGCGGCACGGCCGACGCCGAAGAAGCCTCGGGTCCGGTTCAGACTTCTCGCGGAGAGAATAACGGCGTTGACGCCGAACTCGTCCTTGACCATTTTGAGGGCCGCCGTCATGGTTTTCGCTTCAAATCGTTTAATCTGCATCCGACAACTCCACACTTCCGATGGATCGCACTTCGACCGTGCTCAGAATCTCTTCATAGGACAACACGAACAGGTTGGGGATGAACCGGTCGGTTAGCTTCTTAAGCGCCAGCCGTATGGGCGCGGAGCACAGCACGACCGGCTGCAGGTTGCGCGCCGCGCAGAGCTCGATCTGGCGCGCCAGGCTGCTCATGATGCGATTGGCGGTCTTCGGATCCAGTGCCAGCACGCGACCGTGCTCGCCTTTCTGAAGAGCCTCAGCCAGTGCGCTTTCGACCGCATGCCCCAGCAGAATGACCGAAAGGCTTCCGTCCGGCGCCTGATGAAATTTGGTCAAAGTCCGCGCCAAGGAATGACGCACGTGTTCGGTCAATGCGTCCGGGTCCTTGGTGAGCGGCGCCCAATCTCCCAGTGTTTCTAAAATGGCCAACAGATCGCGAATCGGAACCTGCTCCCGCAAGAGGTTTTGAAGCACCTTCACGACACTGCCGAGCGGCAGGAGGTTGGGAACCAGATCCTCCACCACTTTGGGATGAGATTGCTTTAGATAGTCCAGCATGCGCTGCACGTCCTGTCGGCCGAGCAGTTCATGAGCATGCCGGCGAATGACCTCCGACAGGTGCGTGGTCATCACGGTCGCGGTGTCCACGACGGTAAAACCCTTTGAAAGGGCATTCTCCTTGGCGCTGTCCCGGATCCAGACCGCCGGCAGCCCATAGGTCGGCTCTTGGGTGGCGATGCCGTCGACGGTCCCGTCGGCGTTGCCGGGGTTCATGGCCAGGCAGTAGTTCGGCATGAGTTCACCGCGCGCGATCTCGTTGCCTTTCAGCAGAATCGAGTACTCGCCGGAGGCCAGCTGCATGTTGTCCTGGATATGAACCGGCGGGATGATGATCCCCAAGTCAAAGGCCATCTGGCGCCGGATGGCCTTGATTCGCTCCAGCAGTTCGCCGTTCTGCTCCGCATCCACCAGCGGGATCAGGCCGTAACCCACTTCGATCGCCAGTAGATCCAACGGAGGCAGCGCCGACAGGGGCTCGGCGGTCGGTGTTTTTTCAGCGATCGCCTTCTGTTCCTGGTCGGCCTGCGCGCTGGCACGCTTGGCCTGCCGAAGGCTGTAGGCCAGTCCGCCGGCCAGCAGCGCCAATGCGAGAAACGGCAGCGTGGGCAGGCCTGGGATCAATGCGAACCCGAACAACACGCCTGCGACCATGCTGATGGCCTGCGGGTGAAAAAAAACCTGCGAGGTGATTTCATGGCCCAAACTGGATTCGTTGCCGGCTCGGCTGACGATGATGCCGGCGGCGGTGGAAATGATCAGCGCCGGGATCTGGGAGACCAGGCCGTCGCCGACCGTCAGCAGGGTGTACGTTTGAGCGGCCGGGCCGAAGGGCATTCCCTTCTGGAAAACGCCGATCGCCAGGCCGCCGATGATATTCACCAATGTGATGATGATCCCGGCCACGGCGTCGCCGCGCACGAACTTGTTGGCGCCGTCCATCGCCCCGTAGTATTCGGCCTCGCGGGAGATGATTTCGCGTCGAGACCGCGCTTCCTGCTCGGTGATGTAACCCGCGTTGAGATCGGCGTCGATGCTCATCTGCTTGCCCGGCATCGCATCTAGGGTGAAGCGCGCCGCCACTTCCGCGATGCGGCCGGCTCCCTTGGTGATCACCGAGAAATTGATCACCACCAGGATCACGAACACGATCAGGCCGACCACGTAGTTGCCGCCGACGACGAACCCCCCGAAGGCTTTAATGATGTTGCCGGCCGCCGCCGCACCCTCGTGGCCATGCAGCAGGACCACCCGCGTGGTGGCGATGTTCAGCGACAGCCGAAACAGAGTCGTCAGCAGCAGAATGGAGGGAAAGGCCGAAAGCTCCAGAGGTTTCTGGATGTGCATGGCCACCAGCAGGATCACCAAAGAGAATGTAATGCTGAAAGCCAGCAACAGGTCCAGCAGAAACGTCGGCAGCGGCAAGATCATGAACGCTAGAATGCCGACCACCGCCCCGGCCAGCGAGATATCGCTGTTGCGGGCCAAGCGGGGCAAAAGGCCGATCACGGGTGCGCTCTGCGCGACTGCCATTCTTCTATCATCCTCGTTTCAGACACGGGCGGATTCAATTCGAATCCAGGATTGTGCATTTTCCATGCCTGTGCACACCGGCGAGTCTGATTATTTCGGGCCGGAACATCACGAACACAATCGACGGATGCAAGGCCCGGACTTGCGTCGGGTTGTGGTGTCCGGCACATGGAAGCGGAACCGATAGCGGTTGCGGCCGGCGGCCGGCGACCGCTCCGATGCGACCGCCGTCGACAGCATCCCTGCCGGCACGGCTACCGACAATTTTTTGTCGGAACCGCACGCCGGAGGGCTGACGTGACGCTCGCCGTCCGGCGACGACGTCAAATGCATCCGGAACCGATGTCCAGCGCAGTGGGACGGTTCGGGAAAATCGACGGACGGGCTTACAGCGCATGCTTGCCCTTCAATCGGTACACATACGCCAGGACTTCCGCCACCGCTCGGTAGAGGTCGACGGGAATGGTGTCCCCCGGTTCGGCCAACTTATAGAGTGCCTGGGCCAGGGGCTTGTTCTCCACCAGGGGAACATTGTGTGCGCGAGCGATATCGCGGATGCGTTCGGCCAGGTGATCGGCTCCCTTGGCGACCACACGCGGGGCCGCCATTTCGGCAGGATCGAACCGCAGGGCGACGGCGAGATGGGTCGGGTTGGTGATGACGACGTCGGCCTTGGGAACCTCCGTGATCATGCGACGGTAGGCCGCCTGCCGCTGCAGACTGCGGATACGGGATTTGACCTGCTGATCACCTTCGGCCTGTTTGCGCTCGTCCTTGACTTCCTGCTTGGTCATCCGCAGGCTCTTTTCATGCTGCCAGCGCTGATAGCCATAATCCAGGACGGCCAGCACGATCATCGCCAAACAGACATAGAAAATGATTCGAACGGCGGCGGTATGCGTAAATTCCCAAATGCTGCCGATGTCTCGGCGCACCAGGGTGGGGAACTCCGTCAGATAACCGGACACGACCGACCATGCGATGAGGGCCACGAAACCGATCTTCAGCATGGACTTGACCATTTCGACCAGTCCGCGCAGGGAGAAGATCCGTTTGGCCCCGGCCAAGGGGTTCAGCTTGGAAAACTTGGGTGCCAGCGGCTCGACATGGAATTCCAACCCGACCTGCATGACATTGCCGACCAGCCCGGCAACCATCAGCGGCAGAACCATCGGGGCCAACAGCCAAAAACTGTCCTGGAAGAGCTCCGCAGCCAGGGCGCCGGCGTCGCTGATCGTGCGCAAGCGGGCGGTATGCAGCTGGCCGAAGAACCGGCTGAAAAGGCGCAGCAAATCATCGAACACCCACGAGCCTGCGAAATAAAACACACTGAGCACGGCGACGAGAGTCAGCGCGGACGGGACTTCGCGGCTCAGCGCCACCTGGCCGCGCTTGCGCGCTTCCACCCGGCGTTTGCCGGTCGCCCGTTCGGTTCGATCCTGTCCGGTTGAGTCCGCCATCTCCGGCCCCGCTCACGCGATGGCCTTGAGGAGCGCGACGGCATGGTGCGCCACGCTGCCGAACAAATGCCTCAGGTAGCCGGTCAGGTGCGGCAGGCTCAGGCCGAAAAAAACAAGCCCCAAACCGATATTGAGCGGCATGGATACAACGAAGATGTTCATCTGCGGCACCGCGCGCGCCACCAACCCGAAGGCTACCGTTCCGAGCAGCAAGGCGACAATCACCGGCGCCCCGGCCTTCAGGCCGATGACGAACATCTCGGTGGTCAGCCGGACGAGCCGCTCGAGCATCAGGCCGTTGACATGGAAACCGGCCGGCGGAACCAATTGGTAACTTTCCACGAGAGTGCGGATGAACCAGTGATGGCCGTTGAGGATTAAGAAAACCACGGTGGACAGGAGGCTCGTAAACTGGGCCAAAATGGCCACCTGGTCTTCGGAGGCCGGATCGATCACCTCGGCAATGGCCAGTCCCATCTGATATCCGGCCAATTCGCCGGCCAGCTGGACCCCTTCGAAGATCAGACGGATCGCGAGCCCCGCCAGCAGCCCGATCAGCACCTCGCCGCCGGCGGCGACGGCCAGCGTAAAGACATCCGCCGATGCGACCGGCGCCGGCAGGGCCAGGAGCGGAAAGATCAGGATGCTGGCCGCCAGCGTCAGCGCCAGCCGAAACAGGGCGGGCACGCTCGGGGAGTTCAGCATGGGAATCGACATCAGAAACGCGCCGGTGCGCATGAAAACCAGGAAAAACATCTGCAGCTGCGGCATGGAAACGGCAAGGGAGACCATGGTGTCGAGGACCGTAGGCCGCCGAACGGGGTTCCGTTCAGCGGATGAACTGGTTCATGCCGGCAAACATTTGTTCCGTAAAGCCCACCAGCGTCTGCATCATCCAGGGAAAGGAAATGATCAGGGCCAATGCCACTGCCAGCATTTTGGGGATAAACGTGAGGGTCATCTCGTTGATCGAGGTCACCGATTGAAAAATGCTGACCAGCAGCCCGACCAGCAGCCCCGCCAGCAGCATCGGTGCGGACAACAGCAGGGTGATCTTGATCGCCTCGAAAAAAAAGCCAGTGATATAATCGGCGGTCATGGTTCATTTCTCCATCAGATGAAACTCTTGACCAGGGACCCCACGAGCAGATACCAGCCGTCGGCCAGCACGAAGAGCAGCAGCTTGAACGGCAGCGACACCATCACCGGCGGCAGCATCATCATCCCCATGGACAACAGGACCGCGGCGACCACCATGTCGACTATCAAAAAAGGCACGTACAGCAGCAGGCCGATCTCGAAGGATGTCTTGACTTCGCTGATGATGAAGGAGGGAATCAGCACGCTGGTGGGGATATCGGCCGGGTTCTGAGGCCGTTTCAGTTTCGCGATGTCCACGAAGAGCGCCAAATCCTTCTCGCGGGTCTGCTTGAACATGAACTCCCGCAGGGGAGCCGCCCCCAGCTCCAGCGCCTGTTGGCTGGAGATTTTCTGATCGAGATAGGGCTGCAGCGCGGCCTGGTTGATCTTCTGCCAAACCGGCGCCATGATGAACACCGTTAGAAACAGCGCCAGCCCGATCACGATCTGATTGCTCGGCAGCTGATTCGTCCCCAGGGCGCGGCGCAACAAGGACAAAACGATCACGATCCGCGTAAAGGAGGTGACCATGGTCAGGATGGCCGGGGCCAAGGACAGCACGGTCATCAGCAGAAAGATCTGCAGAACCGCACTGCCGCGAGTGGCATCGTCTCCGGACGCCATCCCCAGCGAAAAGTAAGGCGTGGTCAGCGATGGGGCCTGAGCATCCGCCGTTCCCGGGATTCCCATCAAGAGCAGGGCGGCAAGCACGCCGGCGGCCACAGCCAGCCGTTGACGGGCATTCGATGACCGCGGGCGGCGGGCACGGACGATCGGCATGTTCACCGTCTCAGCTTTCATTCTCGTCCGCCTTCCGGCGTGTGATCAGCCGCGTCAGTTGGTCATGGAACGGATGCCCTGCCGAGCCGGCGTGGCTTCGCACCTGCTTCAGCGTCTCCGGATCATCGATCCGGGACAGCAGTTGAATGCGGTCGCCGGAGACGCCGAGCACCAGCACGCTGTCGGGCACATCCACCAACATTACGGTTTTCTTGATGCCGATGGCCTGGGAAGCGACCACGCGCACCAGTCGATGATGCGTCGCTCCGCCCGCGGGCCGCAGGTAGCGCCGGGCGAAATGGACCATCACGAACAGCCCGCCCAGGACGATCGCCAGGGCGGCGATCATTTTAAAGGCCGACGGGATCAGCTCCGGCGACGCATTCATCGCAGCCTCTCGATGCGTTCCATCGGGCTGACCACTTCGGTCAGACGAACGCCGAACTTCTCGTTGATAACCACGGCCTCGCCGCGCGCGATCAGTTTCTGATTGGCCAGCACTTCCAGGGTTTCGCCGGCGAGCTTCGACAATTCAATCACCGACCCCTGGCCGAGCTTGAGCAGTTCGTTGATCAACAGCTTCGTGCGCCCGAGCTCCACCGTGACCTCCAGCGGGATATCCAGAATGAACTCCATGTTGCCCCCGGCGGGGGATTCCGCCGGCCGGGTCGATTCGCTTTTCTTGTCGACGGATGTCGCCATCGTTATGCGTTGCCTCCGTTGGGAGCCAGCAGCTCTGAAATCTCAACCGCCCGGTTGCCTTTGATCACCCCCGGGTAGGCGAGGTATTTGGGAACATGGTCGACACTGATGACGATCGAATCCTCCGGACCGGTGGGCAGCAGAATGACATCGTCCTGCTGCATGTTCAGGATCGCCCCAACCGTCTGCTGCGTCCGCCCGAGTTCGGCGATCAAACTGACCGGGGTGTCATGGAGCAGGCGTTGCAGCTGCTGACTCCAGGTGTTTTCGATATCTTTCTCGCGCTGATATTTCGAGGACAGTTTTTCTTTGATGGGTTCGAGCATCAGGTAGGAGATGCAGAAGTGGACATTGCCGGAGAACTCCTTGCCCTTCACCGCGAAAACGATGACGACCATCATGTCGTTCGGGGACACCAGGTGTACGTATTCCGGCTTGCTTTCGGTTTTCTTGACGCTGATCTTGACCGGCTGAACGATCTGCCAGGCCTTTTGCAGCTGCCCCAGCATCTCCAGCGCCAGCTTATGGATCATGCGTTGTTCGAGCTGGGTGAAATCGCGCATACGGCTGAGCGGTTTGCCTTTGCCGCCGAACATGCAATCGATCAGCGAAAACACCAGGCCGGGTTCGATCGCCAGCAAGGCCGAGCCGATGAGCGGCTCCATGGTGAAGATGATAAAGCTCGTGGGGGCGGAGAAGGCGTGGATGCACTCCTGGTATTTGACGATCTCGTTGGACACGAACTCGACCTCGATGGAACGTTGCAGCATAGACGACAGAGCGCTGTTGAGCAGCGCAGCGAACTTGTCGTAGACTTCCTCCAGGGCGCTGAACTGGTCCCGGAGCATGGTGTTCTGGGAGGTCAGGTTGTAGGGGGTGGCCTCCGGCTCCCCCTTCTCCTGTTCGACGTCGACGTCCCCCCGGTCCATGGCGGATAGGAGAGCGTCGATTTCCTCTTGAGTGAGAATCTGGTCGGGCATGCCGGTCCCTGCCTATTGGATGACGAATTCCTTGAAGTAGATGCGCGAGACCTTTGACGTGGTCAACAGGGTGTTCAGGGCACCGATGAGCTCGTCGCGCAGCGCGGTCTTGCCTTCGGTGGAGACGATATCTGAAAATTTCTTGGTGGGCAGAATCATCAGGATCGCATCCCTCAACTGGGAGGTCCTTCGATTGATTTCCTCCTCGGGTGTCTTTCCGCCGGTCACCTCGACGTCCATGGTGACCCGCAGGTAGCGGTTGGCGCCCGGATCGGCCAGGTTGACGATAAACGTGTCCATCGCGATGACCTTCCCGGCCTGTTCGGGCTTGGTCTTTTCGGCCTGCTTGTCGTTCTCCGGGTTCACCGTGAGGGCACTGACGGCCGATAGCTTGGTCCACAGCATGTACATTCCGCCGCCCATACCCAAAACCAAAACAAACAAAACACCGATGAGAATGATGACCAGTTTGTTTGACATGACCTCTCCTTGGCCGTCCCTTTCCTCCAGCGCGCCGCCGTTGACATGGCGTGCGGATGCCTCAGCTTCAGTCAGAGCGCAGCAAGGATTGTGCCATTATCCGAATTGAAACCGACGCATGGAAGGAATCGCCGCGGCGATGCAGGAGGATGCACGGCTAAGGCCGCGGCAGGATTGGAACGGTGCGCCGCGGCATGGGGTATCGATGGACGCCGCCGGCGGCCTGACCAGACCGGCCGGTGGAGTCAAGTCTTTGACGTAACGGCGTTCAGGGCAGGAATGCGGGCGGCGGCGGGCGCATTCGGGCGCCCGCCGCCGGTCAGCCGCCGTTGTTCGCTTCGATGGCGTCAGTCGTACGCGCACCGAACGAACGCATCACGGCGCTTATCGCTTGATGTTGATCAGTTCCTGCAGGATCTCATCGCTCGATGTGATCACCCGTGAATTGGCCTGGAAGGCCCGTTGGGTGGTGATCATCTTGACGAACTCCTCGGCCAGGTCGACGTTGGACATCTCCAGGCTGCTGGGCGCCACGCTGCCTAGACGACCGGTTCCGGCCACCCCCGGCAGGGCCTGTCCGGAGGCGATGGACTCCGCGTAGAGGTTCCTGCCCATTTTGGTAAGACCGTCGTAGCTCGGAAAATCCACCAGTGCGATCTGGAACATGGGCGTCATTTCGCCGTTGGAGTAGGTCGCTGTGACGACGCCGGCTTCATCCACGCTGATGCCGCGCAGGCTGCCGGCCGGATAGCCGTCCTGGTACTGAAAGGTCGTGCCGGACTCGGAGGCATATCCGGTGATGTCGCCAAAACTGGCGCCGCTATCGTCCAGCATTGTCCAGGTTGCGGACAGCGGACTGGCGCCGTTGGTCAGGGCCAGGTCGACGGTTACATCGGCGGCCGGTGAGGTCATGATGCCGGTGTCATCGAAGACGACGTTCATGCTGGCGTTACCATCGAAGGTTACACCGGTCCCGGCGGTGCTCGGTATGGAGCCCGTCACGGTCCAGGTCTGGGCGGCGGCCTGCCGGGTGAAGGTGAAGGTCACCGGTATGGCATTTCCCAGCGAGTCGTACATGGTCTGGGCGGTCGTGTACGTGTCGCCGTCGACGGCCCCCGAGTTGAGATTGATGTCGAAATTGAATTCGGTGGTGGCGACCGGCGGGGAAATGCGCTCGCCCGGGATGTAAATATCGCTGATGCTGCCGATGTTGCCGTCCCCATCGATGGCGTACCCCTGAAGCTGCAATCCGTCCGGATTCACGAGGTAACCGTTTTTGTCGAAGGTGAAGTTGCCGGCCCGGCTGTAGAAGTTGGAGCCGCCGGCGTCCTGGACCATGAAGAACCCTTTGCCGTTGATCGCCAGATCCGTGGCGCTGGAGGAGTTTTCGAGCGACCCCTGGGTCCACTGGGCGTTGACCCCCCAAAACTCAACCCCGCGGCCGACGCCGGCCGTGGCCGACTCCCCGCCCAGCGAGGTGCTCAGGATGTTGGCGAAATGCGAACGGTTGCTTTTAAAAGCCGTGGTGTTGACGTTGGCGATGTTGTCGCCGATCACCGTCATGGCGGTGGCGTTGGCGCTGAGGCCGGAAATGCCGGCGTAAAGAGATGCGATCATTGACGAGTTCCTCCGTTGTGAATGAGTACTGAAACGTTTCCTTTATGAAGCAGTCGCGGATGCCCCCTGGTTGATCCGGGTGACGTCACCGATCGCGACTTTGCTCCCCCCGACCACCAGATAGGTGATGCCGTCTTCGAAGGTAATGCCGGTCACGGTGCCCTTGGAGTAGGTGGTCACGGCGAGTTTTTCGCCGTTGGCGCCTTCGGCCTGGACTTCAAACGTGTAGTTGCCGTCCGCAACGGGGTTGCCGTTGCGGTCCTGGCCGTCCCACGTTACGCTCTGTTTGCCCGCCTTGAGGCTGGTCCGCTCGATGTCGGCGACGAAATTGCCGGTCGCGTCATAGATGCTGACCGTCGCGCGCTTGGCCGCTGCGCCCAGCTCGAATTCGCAGGCGGAGGCCTGCCCGGATTTCACCTCAACGCTGTTTCCCGTGAAGACGACCTCCTTGCCGATGAAGGCAACCGCCTGGGCGTTGTTGATGGAGGCCTGGTAGAGCTTGAGCGACTCCAGATTTTCATTGACGTTGCTCAACTGCTCCAGCGAGCTGAACTGGGCCAGCTGCGCCGTGAATTCCGTACTGTCCGCCGGATTGAGCGGATCCTGGTGCTGCAGCTGGCTAATCAGCAGGGTCAGGAAAGCTTCCTTCCCCATCGTCTTGGACGCGGCGGCCGTCGCCGCCGCGGTCCCGCTGCTGCTGGTAGTGCCGGAGAGCGTATTGGTTTCCATTCGTGCCGTCTCTTTCGTCAAATCGACCGCGCCGAGGCTCGGAATGAGCATCGGTCGGCCGGGATTAAACAAACATATCGATACTCGCCGTTCCGCTCGACCGCGGACGGTAGTAAAGCGATGCGGAGCGCTCCTCGATGTCCGGCCGTTCCAGCGCTGAAACGTCGCCGCCGGCGGCCGATTTCCACGCCGGTGCGGTATTCGCCTGCTGCCAGCCCCGTTGGCGGTGGTCATCCGCTACGGCGACCTCCAGCCGCTCCACCTGGAGTCCCTGGCTCTGCAATTCGGACTTGAGCTGATTCAAGCCGGTCTCGATCATGTCCCGGACGGTGGCAAGCTCCGTCACGATGCGCACGGTGACCTGCTGGTTTTCGGTCAGGATCTGCATGCGCACGCGGCCTAGGAAGTCGGGCTTGAGATCGATGTTGATTTCGCCCTGGTCGTTTTTGAGCTGAACCGCCGCGCGTTGGACGATCTGATCAAAGATCCCCGCTCGGCCGGTTCCCGTCATCGCCTCTTTGTCCCGGGAGACCGATGGGCCATCGGCGGTCTTTTCCAGGCCACTTTCCGTAGCCGGCGACGGATGCGTCTCGCGGGCCGTGACTGCAGCTGCATCGGGCAGGGACTCCCCTTCGCCGGTTGCCGGCGTCTGCGTTGCCGGCGTTTTCGAATACAGGGCGCCGTCCGCGGATTGCCTGAAATCACCCGATTCTGCAGACGACTCGAAACGGGTCTCCGCTACCGAAGCGCTGCGTTCATGCTCCGCACCGGCCAGCCGGTGAGACTCCGGTTCGACACCCTTGCGCACAATCTCAGGGCGCGGGGTCGCCCGCTGAGCGGAAGCGTAGCCGGCCGCCGCATCCGCTGTTCCGGACAAGGCGGTAAGGCCGGCCGCCGTTCCAGCGGGCGCAGCCGGGGCTTCTCCGTCACCATCGGTGGCCGCTGCGCTGTTCGGCAGCGCCGGATCCGCCTCCCGAAGCTGGGCCAAAACGCGACGGGCCGCGGGAAGAATATCGGCAGCCTCGATCGTGCGCCGGACACCGTCCGCTTCCTTCCCGGCCGGCGCATGGTCTTCTGTTTCGGAAGCCGCTTTCAGTGCTTGGGCCGCCGAACCACCATCACCCGCGATTGATGGTTCCGGCGCCGCTTCAGCCAGTGCGTCACGCAACTGGCTCAGCAAGTCCGCCTCAATCTCGCCCGTCCGTGGGGCCACGCCGCCGCCCATGGAAGTCTGGTATTGCTCGATCCGCTCGGCTACCTGGCGGACCAGAACGACCGCATCCGCGGAATTGCCTGCCAAAGACTCCTGCAGTCGGCGTAAGAGATCCAGCAACTCGGCAGATTCTTTGGGGATGGCTGCCTCGGCGGCTTGGCCGTCCGCCGCATCATCTGTGCCTTCGACCGCGTTGCACGCCGAACCTTCGCCTGGCGAGGCGGCCTGCAGCGGCTCTACCCACTGGCCGCAAACGGCCTCTATGCTCTCCCGTGTCTGCGTTTCAGCCGGCGGTTCGGTCGATTTCGTTTCGCCATCCATATCACCGCATTTAAGCGAATCGGCTTCCGGGGCCGGTTCGCCTTCGCTCGAGACAGCGGAGGCCGACGTTTGCGGCGAGGGAGGTGAAACCGCCGCGTCGGTTTTGTCTTTTTGAGCGGCCGCGCGCAATGCTGTCTTAAAGCATGCCGATCTCGCATCCTGCGCCCGATCGGCCCGAAACATGGCCCCGCGGTTCGCCGTTGCGTCGGATCCCGCAGGCCCTGCGACGGCCGGCGGCGGCAACCCCACGTTCAATGCAGCCTCAAACCCCATGTCCATTGAAGTCATTGTTGAGCGCTATTCCTTTTTTTCGACTGTATTGCGTTCCATATGGTCTTCCGTTTAGCAGGGAACATGCCATTCTTTACTACCATGGCCAACCTTTTCGCCTCGGCCAGCGCCTTCTCCATAACTGCTTGAAAAAATTACGGTTAGGGCGGCTACGAGTTTTACTATTTTTTTTTTGCGTGGCCGTCCGGGCCCGCCCGGCCACCAGCGCAGGATAAACGGCAGGCAAGATTTTCCGCGCGGTGGCAAAGTTTTCCCTGAATCGCATGCAGCGCCGTGCAACTACGAGCGGTTCTGAGGAAGGCAATCAGATGGATCGTGCGGAGGAATAATTCCGTGCGGCGATTTCGTCGATGAATTTACGTTCGGCCTCAGCCAACGCCCGACGGTGGCTCTCCTGATCTTTTTCTTTGAGCTTTTCAAGGATCTTTCTTTTCTTTACCGCCTCGATCAGGGTCTGGCGTTTTTGGGCGGCCTTGCGTTCGGCGCTCGCAACGCGCTTCTGTTGAACGTCGATGTCGTGTTCCAGCCGCTGCAGATAAGTCTGGTACAGCAGCATGTCCGGCCCACGAAAGCCCTGGCGCTGTTTGCGCCGCTGCTCCTGCAGACACTGCCGGCGGCTGCTCTTCTTATCTTTCAGGGCGGATTGTTCGTCGACGAGAGCGCGGCGCGCCTCGGCAAGCTCCTTCTGGAGGCATTCCTCTGCGTGCCGGCGAGCGGTCAGTAATGTTTCGAAGCGGAAATGAAACACGGCGGTGTTCGAAACCGTAAGGGGTCGTCAGGTCGCTTGCTTCTGGAATCTATGATAGAACATACCGGCCGGGCCTTTCAGTTGCGCCACCGCAGTCGGCTCTAAGAAGACGACCCCGGCGCGGATGTCACGCCGCCGTTCCGAACAGCGTCTCCAGCTGCGCAACCGCCGCGGTTAAGGGTACCGACTCACTGATGTCCTGCCGCAAGTAGGCATTGATCCGATCGATCATCTTGATGGCGTAGTCGATCTTCGGATTACTCCCAGCGACATAGGCGCCGATGTTGATGAGATCTTCGGCCTTGCGGAACGTTGCCAGGGCTTCCTTGAAGCGGCCGGCATTGCGCCGCTGGGGGTCGTCCACCACATCATCCATGACGCGGCTGATGCTGCGCAGCACGTCAATCGCCGGATAATGATTCTGCATGGCCAACTCGCGGGTGAGGACGACATGGCCGTCGAGGATCGAGCGCGCCGCATCGGCGATCGGCTCGTTCGTGTCGTCGCCTTCCACCAGGACCGTGTACAGCCCGGTAATCGAGCCGGGACCGTTGCCGGTCCCCGCCCGCTCGAGCAGCTTCGGCAGCAGCGTGAAGGTCGACGGCGGGTAGCCTTTGGTCGTCGGCGGCTCGCCGAGGGCCAGTCCGATTTCCCGTTGGGCCATGGCAAAGCGGGTCACCGAGTCCATCATCAGATTGACCCGGAGGCCTTGGTCACGAAAATATTCGGCGATGGCTGTGGCCAGGAAAGCCCCCCGGGTGCGAATCAGCGGCAGCCGGTCGGAGGTGGCCACGACCACCACCGAGCGTTGAAGCCCTTCCCGGCCCAAATCCTTTTCGATAAAGTCATTGACCTCCCGACCACGTTCGCCGATCAGCGCGATGACGTTGACATCCGCGACGGTGTTGCGGGCGATCATGCCGAGCAGCACGCTTTTTCCGACTCCGGATCCCGCGAAAACACCGACCCGCTGGCCGCAACCCACGGTCAGCAGGCCATTGATGGCGCGGATGCCCAGATCGAGCGGTTCGTGAATGCGACGACGTTGCATCGGGTTGATGCCGGTCGCGTAAAGCGGGTAGTCTTCGACAACGTCCAGCGGCCCCCGGCCGTCCAGCGGGAGCCCCAATCCGTCGATCACCCGGCCGAGCAATCCGAGACCGACGCCCACCGTCGCTCGCTGCTGGCGGGCAACGACGCGGCAGCCCGGAGAAATACCGCGGATCTCTTCGAGCGGCATCAACAGCACCCGCTGATTGCGGAATCCCAGGGCCTCGGCGACCAGCGGCCGCACGTTATCGCGGGTGTAAATGTCGCACACCGCTCCCAGCCGACAGGCCGGTCCGACGCTTTCCACGACCAACCCGACCACCTGGGCGACCTTCCCCTGGACCTGGATGGGATTGACCGTTTCCAGGCAGCGGAAGTATTTGTCCAGGCGAATGGCGGTGTTCATCCGTGCGCTCCGGGCATGTCTGCGTCTGTGCTCTCGGCGGCCTGGAAGGCCTCTTCCACGACCCGGAATCGCTGCTCCACTCGCGCATCAATATCTCCGGCCTCGCTTTCGATAAAACAACCGCCGACGCTGAGGCTGGCATCCGCCTCGAATCGTACCCGTCCGGGCTCGACCAAGCCGTTCAGCAACTGCGGGGATACATCGGACAGCCGCTCCAAATCGGCCGGATTCAACCGAATCGTGAGAGTTCCGGCGTGTTCGACCTGGCCGATGGCGTCGCGCAGCAGATGGGCCACGGTGTCCGGACGGGCGGCCACCTCCTGGCCGACGACCTTGCGCGCCACGGCGAGCGCCAGTTCGACCAACTCATTTTCGACGTTCCGACTTTCGCGCCGGCGAAGGGATTCCAATTCCGCCAACATCTGCCGCAGGCTCTGCAGGACCGGATCGAGTTGCTGCAGGGCGGCGTCTCGGCCATCGCGTTCCCCTTGCTCGTACCCTTTTTTTTCGCCATCGGAAAACCCGCGGCAGAAGGCAGCCTGTTCGAGGTCTTCGGCATGGACGTGCGTTGCGGCCCCCGGTCGGCCGGGCGCTATGCTTCCGAACGGCTGAGACCGCAATCCGTCGGGGCGAGGCCCCGGTGCCAGACGCTGAAAAGCAGCCGGAGTCCGCGCCGCCGGAGACGCCGCCCGACTCTCTTTTCGCGAGATGTCCGGAAAGCAGTAAAAGGAAGGGGGTGTCATCACTGTGTTCCCACCCGGTCGTTGGCGTTAAGATACAATTTGTTCCCCGCGTCGGCCGCTGATGATTACCTCGCCCTTCCCTTCCATTTCCTGGATGATGGCCGTGATAGCCTGCTGGGCGTCGGATACTTCTTTCATGCGCACCGGACCGAGAGTGTCCATCTCCTCTCGCAGCATTTCGGACGCCCGTTCCGACATGTTCCGATAGACCTTGTTCTTGACTTCTTCGGAGGCCGCTTTGAGTGCGACGGCGAGTTCCTTCGTCTCCACCCGCCGCAGCAGTTTTTGGAATCCGCGATCGTCGACCAGCACCAGATCCTCAAACACGAACATCTTCTGCTTAATCTGCGCCGCGAGCTCGGCGTTCGCCTCCTCAATTTCATTGAGAATCAGTTCGCTCGAAATCTCATCGGCCTGATTGAGGATTTCGGCCAGCCGCTCGACACCGCCGCTGATGCTCGTGACGGTGCTCTTTTTGTTCTTGAGAATGTCCTTGAAGATTTCATTGACATCGTCCACCATGGAAGCGACCACCTTGTCCATGTTGGCAATGCGCATGGCCACGTCCGTCTTGATTTCATCGGACATGAGCGAGACGATCTCACTGGCCACCGCCGTCTTGAGGTGGATCAGCACGACCGCCATGGTCTGCGGATGCTCGTCCTTGATCAGTTCGAAAATATCGTCCGGGCCCAGCGTCTTAAGCGATTCGAGCCCTTGGATTTTCTGGCCCTCATTTTCTGCGGCGCCGGGCGAACCGCCTGACGACAGCTGCGGCAACGCAGGGGCTCCGGAGCGCACATGGCTGGCCATCAACGTAAACTCGCGCGCGACCTGGTCGACCACGTCGGGCGAGAGCGAGCCGATTTGGTTCAACTGGCGTTGAACCACTTCCCGTTCCTCCGGGGTCAGACGATGAAGCAGGGCGGCGGCGGCCTGTTCACCCATGGATCGGATGAGAATGGCCGCTTTGATCGAGCCGGACAACTGGCGAGACTCGCTGGACATGACGGCCTACTTTTCCCGGATCCAGTTGCGCATGACCCCGACCGAGGCGTCGCTGTCGCTGGCGATCAACATGGACGCCTGATCCAACGAAGGCAGGCGCTTTGCGCCGCTCAGTTCGTTCTCCAACTCGCCGACGGTCTTGGGCAGCTGCGGCACGATGTCGATTCCCGAGATGGAATTCTCCGTCAACCATCGCACGAGCGGCCGGACAAAGAACAGAAACGTCAGCAGCAGGAACAATCCAATTAGGACCTGTTTGAGATAGGGAGTGGCCTGCTCCATCCGCGTCAGCCAGTCGGCGGGGCCCTTTGCCTCGTCGGCCTTGGCCCACTCGGACGTCTCGAAGGGAATATTGACCACCTCGACGGTATCGCCTCGGTCGGCGTCGAAGTTCACCGCCCGCTTGACGAGCGCTTCGATTTTTTGAATCTCTTCGCCGCCGCGCGGAATGAATTCACGGGTCACCGCACCGCTTTTTTCCGTCGTCGTCTTGTAGGTGCCGTCCACCAGCACGGCCACCGAGACGCGGGTGATGCGCCCCACCGGCTCGAGGATGCGGCTGGTGACTTTGCCGATCTCATAGTTCACGGTGCGGTCCTGTTTTTCGAAGGAGGACGCACCCGAACCGGAGGCTTGGTTCTGCATCAAGTCCGGACCGGGGGTGTTGGACCGCACGCCCGGCACGCCCTGAGGCAGGGCGTCGGCGTTACGTGAAGACTCGTTCAGGCTCTGCTCGCTGCGGATGACCCGGTTGTCCGGCAGGAAATGCTCCTCGGTTTTCTCGTGGCGCTGGAAATCCAGGGCGCAGGCCAACCGAACGATGGCCTTGCCTTCCCCCAGGGCCTGCTCCAGCATGGACTTCACCCGCGTTTCGAGGTTCCGTTCGACTTGACCCTGATATTCGAGCTGATCCGTGCTCAAGCCGCCCGTGGCGGTCTTGGCGCGGGATCCGGCCAGAAGCTTGCCGCTGCTGTCCACCACCGTCACCTGATCCGGGCTGAGGCGGGGGACGCTCGAAGAGACCACATGCACAATGCCGTTGGTCTGTTCCTGGCTGAGGCGCCGGCCGGCCTTGAGCTTGACGGCCACCGAGGCGCTGGCCGGCTGCTCGTTGTCCACGAAAAGCGTCCTTTCCGGCATGACGAGATGCACCCGGCAGCTCTCGACTTCGCTGATGCGCGCAATGGTACGGGCCAGTTCGCCCTGCAGCGCCCGCTGGTAGTTGACGTTCTGGGCGAACTCGCTCATTCCGAGTTTGGTGTTGTCGAACACTTCGAAGCCGACTCCGCTGCCCTGCGGCAAGCCTTCCGAGGCCATCTGCATGCGGATCTCATGCAGGCTCTCCGTCGGAACCAGAACTGTGCGCCCGTCGTCCCCGATGCGATAGGGAATCTTCTGTTCCTTGAGCCGGGCCACGATGGCACCGGCATCCTGGGGATCCAAGTTGGTGTAGACCGCCCGCAGTTCGACACCCCCGGACCAGGTCATGAGCAAGGCCAACCCGGCGATCGTGCCCAGAATCAGGGTAATCATGGTCAAGCGTTTCGCCGGGCTCATGCCCCGGACAACGGTCGCCAACTGCTGCAGTGCCTGTGGTAGTGCCGCCATATCGTCCTCGGGTTAGATCTGCTGCCGCATGAGCGTTTCATAGGCGTTGAGCAACTTGTTGCGGACCTGTAAGGCCAGCTCCAAGGCAATGCCGGCCTTCTCCACGGCGATCATCGTAGAATGGATGTCGGTCGCGCGCCCAAGCGTCAGGTCTTCCACTGCTCGGTCCGCCTCGGCATGCAGCGTGCCGACCCGGTTCAGGGCGGATTGCAGCAGCTCGCCGAAATTCCCTCCGGCGCCCTCCGCCGGCATACGGCTCAATTCCGGAAATGCAGTCAAATTGCCCACGGGGGGCGTCAACGCGATGTCGTTCATGTCTATTTCCCGATCTCCAGCGCCTTCAAGGCCATGTCCTTGGCAGCCCGGACGGCGGTAATGTTGGCTTCATAACTGCGGGTGGCCGAAATCATGTTGACCATTTCCTCCATCACGTTGATGTGCGGCAGGGCGACGTATCCTTTCTCGTCGGCATCCGGATGGTGCGGGGCGAATTTGACGATCGGCGACCGCTGGTCTTCGATGATCCGCGTGGCCTGAACATCGGCCGGCCGCCGGTTTTGCCGTGACTGCAGCACGTCCTGGAAGGATTTCGCCCGGGAGCGCGCTTCGAAGACCACCTCTTTGCGCCGATAGGGGCCGCCTTCCGGCGTGCGCGTGGTATTGACGTTGGCCAGGTTGGCGGAGATCAAATTCATCCGCAGCCGTTGGGCCGCCAAACCGGTTGAACTGGTGTGCAGCGCATCATACAGATCCATGGTTATCTACCTCCCTGGATGACGTTCTTGAGGGATTTTAGCTTTGCGGACAGCAGCTGCGCCGAGGTCTTGTATTTGAGGGTGTTCTCGGCCAAATCGCCCATGGCCCGGTCGATGTCTACGGTATTTCCGTCGGCCCGCAGGCTGAAGCCGGGCACGGCGCCGGCCCGCAGGCTCACGCTGTCCGTAGCCGCGTTAACCGGCTGGGGCCTATGCACGGTTTGGGTTCGCGCCATTTCCAGGCGGCGGCCGTCCGGACGCAGCTTGCGCAGCTCCTCATCGACGGCCACCTCGAAAGCTCGGTAGCGCGGGGTGTCGGCATTGGCGATGTTCGCGGACAAGGCATGGTGCTGGGCCGATCGGATATTCAATGTGCGCTGCAGCAGCGACATCGTTCCATCGAAAAGGCCGGTCGGTTGCGGCATATCGTTTCTCTCCCTACTGGATTTGCGGAAATGCGTCCGTCGCTGGCGGAACCGCTGAATCGGGTGCGGCCGGTTGAGTCGTTGTCAGTCGCCGTCACCATCCCTCAAACCAGCAATTTCCGTACCATGCATTGCACGGCCCATCCTCAAGCGCTGCGAACGGCCGCCGGCGCTGCGGCGTTCGCCTGGTATTCACGCAGTTTGTTGCGCAAGGTTCGAATACTGATGCCCAGCAGTTCCGCTGCGCGCGTCCGGTTCTGGTCGACTTCCGACAGCGTGCCCATAATCAATTGGCGCTCCATCTCCCAAACAGTGATGCCGGATCGGAAAACCACCGTCGGCCTCACAGCCGACCGATTCTCGCCGGCCGGCTCCAGGCCGAGATGACGGGGCTGGATCATGTCTCCCTCAACCAGGAGCACCGCCCGCTCGATGCGATTGGCAAGCTCGCGCACGTTGCCTTTCCAAGCGTGCTGGTTTAACAACCGCAGGGCCTGCTCCGAGAACCGGCTCACAACCTTTCCGACCTGAGCGCTGAAGCGCGCCAGAAAGTGATCGGCCAGCAACTGAATATCCCCCGGCCGCTCCCGGAGCGGCGGAATGACCAGCGGCACGACATTCAGGCGAAAAAAGAGGTCTTCACGAAAGGTGCCGCTCAAAACGGACTGTGAAATATCCCGGTTGGTGATGGCCACGACCCGCGCCTCGACCGGCACCGGCATGCCGCCGCCGACCCGGTCGATCTCGCGCTCCTGGAGGACTCTCAGCAGCTTGGCCTGCAGCGGCAGCGCCATCTCGCCGATCTCGTCCAGCACCAGCGTACCCTTCTTCGCCAATTCGAACTTGCCGATCTTGCGCATGACGGCACCGGTGAAGGCGCCCTTCTCGTGGCCAAACAACTCGCTTTCGGCCAAGGTCTCCGGTAACGCTGCGCAGTTGACCGCCACATACGGGGCCTCCGGATACAGGCCGTGCCGATGAATGTAGGCAGCCAGCAACTCCTTGCCGGTTCCGCTTTCACCCTGAATCAAAACCGTAGCCGTGCTGCGGGCGACCTGCCGGGCCATTTCAAGCACCTCCAGGAGGTGCGCATCGTGCGTAATGAAGGCTTTCTGACCGACGCGGTGCTCGGGGACCTGCGCGCCGGCGGCGGTCGCCGCGGCCGCGGCCATGGCCGTGCGGGCGGCCGCCGCCAGCCGCTCCGGCGCCACCGGCATGACCAGATAATCACGCGCACCATTATGGATGGCCTCGACGGCTTCTGAGACCGATCCGCACACGCTCACGAGTATGACCGGAACCGGCGTCCGCATCTGCCCGACCGCCCGGAGCAGTTCCGCCCCGGTCGCTCGGTCGTTTTCAGCAACGGCAATAATCAGACTCAGCCCTCCCCGCGACATCCGTGCCAGGGCCTGGCGGCTGTCGACCGAGGTTTCAACCGCCCAGCCGTCTTGCTGCAGCACACGCATCCATGTCGAGCGCGTGCCGGCGTCCTCACCTACGATCAGTATTGTTTTTGGCTCGACCCCCAAGTGTTTTCCTCACATCGTCGGATTCCTCCAGGCTTGAGCACAAGGAGGGGCTAATCAACCATTGAAATTCAGCAAATAGCATGCCATGCGACAACGGGAAGGTCGTTGTTACAGCGGGGGGAGACGAAGCGGCCTTTGCGGATGGTTATTCGCGCCGCCGGGTTAATCGCTTTCAGGTTCGATCGTTCCGCTCGGCCGGAGCTGGTGGCGCTTGATCTTTTCAACCAGGGTGGTGCGGTTGAGATGGAGTAGTTTGGCCGCCTTGTTTTTAACCCATTTGGTCTTTTCAAGCGACTGCAGGATCAGCGCTTTCTCGAATTCCGTGACGGCGCTGTTGAGGCAGATGCCTTCCTCGGAAATCTCGATCATGGTCGGGCACTCCACCGCCCGGCCTTCGCCGCGCAATTCCTCCGGCAAGTCGCGCCGACCGAGCAGGCCGGTGCCTTTGAGCACGATCATGCGTTCCACGAGGTTGCGCAGTTCGCGCACGTTTCCCGGCCAGGCATGGGCCGCCAGGGCTTCCAGCGCATCCTCGCTGATGCCCTTTACTTGGCGGCGGTTCTTGCAGTTGGCTTGCTGCAAGAAATAATGCACCAGATAACGAATGTCTTCCGGCCGGTCTCTCAGCGCGGGAAGCGTCATGGGGATCACATACAGACGGTAGAACAGGTCTTCGCGAAAATTGCCTTTCTGCACTTCTTCGGAAAGGTCGCGATGCGTGGCGGCGATGATGCGCACGTCCACCTTGACGCTCTTTGCGCCTCCGACCGGCTCGAACTCGCCTTCTTCCAAGACCTTGAGTACTTTCACCTGGAGATCGGGGCTCATGTCGCCGATTTCGTCCAGAAACACCGTGCCGCCGTCCGCCAATTCGAATTTGCCGGGCTTGGAGCTGGTGGCGCCGGTGAAGGCACCCTTCAGATGGCCGAAGAGTTCGCTTTCGAGCAGGTTTTCAGGTATGGCGCCGCAGTTGATCGAAATGAAAGGTTTGGTGCGCCGGCGCGACTTTTGATGAATGGCCCGGGCCACCAGACCCTTGCCAGTCCCGGTCTCGCCATTGATGAGGATGGTGCTGTCGCAGTCCGCCACCTTTTCGATGAGATCGAAAATTTCGACCATGCGTGGGCTTCGGCCGATGATGTGCTCAAAACGGCAGGGGGGCGGGTCGGATTCGGAATTGACGGTCGGAGTGGAAAACAGGTCCAATTGTTCCGAAGCGGTTTTGCGGACAGCAGCGTTCTGCACGGGCTCCTCCTTTGCCCTCCTGCTGAACGAAATGCAAGCTCCTTGAACTCGTCATCCGTCGCGACAGGTAGGGCGTCAAAAAATCAAACGCACCGTGCTAATAGCAAGTTCCATACCGCAGGCGTCAAAAAATGGTCGCAGGCTCCTCCCCCGTAGCGGGCCGATGCGGCCCCCGTCAGGCAGGTGTCAAGGTATGGTGGATGCGGTAATTTTGACACCACCATATTTGGGGTGGGGTTTGAGAACAAATGGACTTGGGCGCTTGAAAAAAAGACTACTCCTCGTGTGTCGCCGAAGAAAATAAGCGGTGGCCGGGATTGCCATCAAGCACCAGCCTTTTGCAAGCTGCAAAGGAAAAGCCTCTCCGAGGATTCAGTTTAACGGCTTTTCGATCGGCTTATGCGGGAATCCCAAACCAACCGGCCAGCGATTCCAGCGTCGCCGGCACTGCCATCAGGACATCCCGGAATGATTCAAATATCATATAATTTATGCTGGTTATCTATACTGCACATCACCCGTTCAAAGCCCTTAATGCACATCGTGCATCCGGACTTCGGTGCCGATCCCCGTATCGAGCCGTCTTAAATGCAAATTGCGAAAAGACTCCTATCATTTTGCCATAACCCTCAACCGGATTGGAGAACGGTTTCTTCATCCGGCAAAAAAAGCAATCAAATCAAAGGACGGCCTTGGCTTCCTCGATCGAATGGGACACCGTTATCTGGCTCGTTTCCTGGAAGCCTTTTAATTCCTCGCTTTGTTTGGGGTTCGCCACCAGCTTTACGGCAATGCCGGCTTGCTGGCACTGCTGAAAGGACGCGATGATCAGCTTGATCAGCGACAGATTGGTTTCCGACACCCCGCCCATGTCGAGAATCATCTTCTTGAGCTGGGCCGCGGTCATTTCCTGAACCTTGGCCTGCAGTTTCCCCTCCACCTCGACGGTCACCGGACGGGTGACTTTCGCCGGCAAGCTGAGAACGACGATATCCTCCACTTGCGTGAAGTATTTGACGGGTTTGCTCTCGGCTGAATCGGCTTCGGTTTTGGATTCCAGCGGCATGATCTTCCGGACGCGTTCGATCAAGTCTTCGCCCTTGAAAGGTTTGACCATGTAGTCTTTGATCCCTTTCTTGACGATATTGAGCACGTTGTCCTTGCCGGATTCCGCCGTCAGCATGATGACGGGGATGTTCTTCAGGTCCGGATCGCCCTTCAGGCGATCGAGCATCTCAATCCCGTTCATGACCGGCATGGTGATATCGAGAATAATAAGGCCCGGCTTCTCCTTGGTTGCCGCGGCCAGGCCCTCGGCACCGTTTTCTGCCTCGCAAATCGCGCAGTCGTAGGATTGAAACGCTTTTTTGACGATCATGCGAATGGTTTTGCTATCGTCAACCGTTAATACTTTCAGGGTCATATGGCTCCTCCCGCAGGGTTAATTGCCGTTCTTGACATAAATTTCCACAAGGGCGGAATGTTGGCTGTTGCGGAAGCCCAGTTGTTCGTGGCGCGCCCACCCCTTGGATTCGATTCTAAAACCGTTGCCGTAGGTGACCGAGGGGATCGAGAGCGAGCAGGTCAGCCCGGCATCGCACAGGCGCGACTTCAAGTCCCCCCCCACCATGTTGCACACTTCCCCGATGACGTCGTTCACCTCTTCGTCGCTGCCGATGTCGTCCACCGTCATCCCCAGCATCGCGGCCGTCATTTCGCGTCCGAAGGTTCGACTGACGAAAAGGTTGACTGTTCCCATGACCGCCCCTGCGAATCCGACGGTGCCGACGATGTGCCCGTTCGTGCATATGCCTTCCTTGTCCGGCGGATTGTCCAACTCGATCTCCACGGACAGCATGGTCTGGAAGACGCTTTTGACGGAATGGGTGACGAAACCTTTTAAATCCAATGCTTGAATATCGCTCATACCCTCATTCTTTCAATTTGGGGTTCGTTAGGGGTCGATTGGCAGTACTCTCGTTTTCACTGCCCTTATCGGCACTTCCGAAAAGAGACTAAAGAATTTTTTGCTAACGGAAAAAGGAACCGATATCATCGAACTCATCGAGCATGGCCGCCATGATGGAATCAAGCGAGCCCTCCTTCAGCTTGAGAAGTTCCCAGGCGAAGCGATCGACCGATGGGACCTTGTCGTCTCCGCCGGAGCCGAGGCTGAGCGCGCGAGTCAGGATGTCCGCAAGGTGCACGATGGAGGCCTCAGTCGCCCAGGCACCCGCCGCCGACGGATGATGGTGGTGTTCGATCAGCCCCATCAGCTTGGCGGGAAGGTTCCAGCGCTGGGCCAGCAATCGCCCGATGTCGGCGTGCGTACAGCCCAGGATTTCGGCCTCGGCATTCGAAATCAGGAGGCGATCTTCGATGACCCGGCTGGTGATGCGTTCGAATTGCTCCGGCAGCATCGTCATCGTCACGATTTTGCCGATGTCGTGCAGAAGTCCGGCGACAAAAAGCTCTTCCAGTTTCTCATAGCGCAGGATCCCCCCGATGGCCTTGGCTCCGATGGCACAACCCAGCGAATGGTCCCAGAGCGATTCCTGGTGCCGCCGGCCTCTGGATGTCGGCGACGGAAACAGGTCGAACACGGACGTGGTCAAAAGCAGGTTGCGGATGGCGTCGAAGCCGATCAGCACGATGGCGCCGGTGACCGTGGAGACCCGCTGCGGGAACCCGTAGAAGGATGAGTTGACGAGTTTCAGCAATCGCGCCGTCAACACCTGATCATCGGTGATGATCCGCGAAAGATCCCGGGCCGATGCCCGCGGATCGTTCACCATCTCGGTGATCCTGAGCACCGTGCGCGGCAGGGTGGGCAGATCTTCGACCTTCGCGATCAAACGCTTGATGTCAGCGACGGCCATATCCGGTCTTCTTCTTGGGTTGACGGGCGGCAAGCTGGCGGGCGGCGGCTTGCATGATCGCGGTCATGATCGGGTCCGTCGCCACATCGGAGAAACGTCCCTTGAGCGCCTCATCGATGGCCGGCGGCAGCCCCGGTGAAGCGGCGCCATCGCCCGACCCGTCAACAGCCGATCCGAGCTTAACGGTTACGCGCCGTATTCCCCAGGACTTGAAAACCCGAATGCTTTTTTCGGTGATCCGCCGGCCGTTTTCAAGCAGCAATTGATCTTGGTGATTGCGCACCGCCTCGGCCAGCAGCATTCCCGGCTTGATATCATCTATACTCAATATCGGCATGGGTCATGGATCGAATGTGTGGAGTCGATGGATAGGCGTTCACCCGTCATGCACCTGGCTCAGCCATCAATTGGTGTTGATCTTAGCACGAACCGTACCATCCGCAAAACCTTTGACAGTCGATCGGCCCGGCGCAAAAACAGCTAAAGTTTACCGGAAAGCTTCCGATAATGTCTGCGAAGGCGGCAGAATCACGGGTCTGAAAGGAGGGGGGAGGAACCTGACCCGGCTGCGCCGAACCTAAAATCAAACTAACAACGGCACCACCAACTTGGCAAGAATGCCAAAATAACAAAACCAGAAAAGGAGAACACAGACAATGGCAATGCAACCCATCACCCTAACCTCAGGCATGCGGGCCAACCTGGTCAGCCTTCAGAACACCAACAGCATGTTGGAGACCACCCAGAAGCGACTGGCCTCCGGCAAGAAGGTCAACAGCGCTTTGGACGACCCCGTGGCTTATTTTACCGCGGTGAACCACGAACAACGCTCCAGCGACTTGGCCGCTCGTAAGGACGAGATGTCCGAGGCGGTCCAGACAATCAAAGCGGGGGATGCCGGCATCTCATCGATCAACACCCTGATCGCAGCGGCCAAGTCCCTGGCGACGTCCGCTCTATCCGCCGATTCGACGACCGCTACCTCGCTGATGGCTCAGTTCAATACCGTCCGGACCCAGATCGATGAAATGGCCGCTGATTCGGGTTACAAAGGCGTCAATCTGCTCGGCGGCGAATCCGTCTCTCTCACGGTCAAGTTCGACGAACTGGGGGATTCGAAACTTGGAATCACGGGCTTCGATGCCAGCACAACCGGTCTTAGCATCAGCGAAGGAACAGGCTGGGTAACAGGCACCAGCGTCGTTGCCAGCTCGATCGATACCGCAATTGTTGAGCTCGATGATGCGAAAAACACCCTGCGGACCCAATCGAGCAAACTGGCCAACAACCTGAGCATCATCACCGCCCGGCAGGAGTTCACCCAGGGGATGATCAACGTCCTCAAGGATGGGGCGGCCTCACTGACCAACGCCGACATGAACGAGGAGGGCGCCAACATGCTCATGCTCCAGACCCGACAGAGTCTGGGTACGACATCGTTGAGCCTCGCTTCGCAGGCGGCCCAGGCAGTCCTGAGATTGTTCTAACCAGAGTCATCTTAACGGGAGGGGAATCTTTCCCCTCCCGCTTTTCAATTTTTAAAAAAATTTACGGGTCACCACATAAAACCATGGCCTTGAAAATCACTCTGAAGTCCGGCGAACGCATGATTATCGGAGGAGCGGTTCTGACCAATGGCGGCCCTTCGAGCTGCGATCTGGTTATAGAAAACAAAACCCCTATCCTCCGGCAGAAAGACATCTTGACCGAAGAAAAAGCGACCTCGCCCTGCCGCCGCATCTACTACGCGATTCAGCTGATGTACATCGATGAAAGCAACCTGGCCATGTATCATGAGATATACTGGGACCTCGTGAAGGATTTGGTCCATGCCGCTCCGGGCACAGTCGGTCTGATCGACTCCATCAACGAACACATCCTGCAACGGCGTTACTATCCGGCATTGAAACTGACGAAGAAATTGATCGAATACGAACAGGAGACTATCAAGCGTGTATCAGGCCGCACTGAAAGCATATGACAGCGTCAACAAGTCCACGATGAGCGGACGGGATGTCGAGGCCCAAGTCCTCACCAAAGCCGCACTCAAGCTGAAAGACTGCCAGGACCATTGGACCGCAAAGGACCGGGATACCCGTCTCAAGGCTGCACTGAATTACAACCAACGGATCTGGACCATTTTTCAGGCTGAGTTGGAGAAACCTGGGAACCCACTGCCCGATGCCCTGAAGGTTGACTTGCTCCGTCTGAGCGTCTTCATCGATCGGCGCACGATGGAAACGATTGCCTACCCCGCTCCTGAAAAACTCACCATCCTCATCAATATCAACCACAACATTGCTGCCGGATTGCGCAGCAGGCCGAAAACGACTCCAGCCGATAAGGCTCTGGTGTGACTGCAAATTAAGATCGATGAATCCCCTGACAGTCCGGAACGGTCCCCATGCGGTTCAGGTGGTCGCGCCACAATCTTCGAGCAGTTTCTCCATCGCGGGATTCGAACAACCGAAAATCGAGGCGGCCTCAAGAGTATGGCGGGCATAGTCTCTGCGGGAAGCTTTCAAAAACTGCCTGGCGATATCAAGAAATGACTCGCCGATATAGTTTCCGATGGGAAGAGCCCTAACCTGTTTGAAGATGTTTTCCGCCGACGACCTCTCTTGCCGACAGGCATAGGCAACGCACAGCAGAAATTGAGCCGCGGCGTAGTTCGGGTGTTCCTCCGTGCTCTCTTCCAATACCTTTTGGGCCTCCTCCGCCTTGCCCTGCATCAGCAGCGCAAATGCCAGATTGAACCCTGCCTCTTTCAGCTCTGGATCCAGCTCCATTGCTCTTCGGGCATTGGTAACCGCCTCCGCATGACGCCCCATGTTCGCGCAGACGGCTCCGATGTTCAAATAAGCTTCGGCTGAACGTGGGTGTCGTAGCAGGAATCGCCTCCAGAGATCGAGGGACTCCGCATTTCGTCCGACCCGAGCTGATTGGATGGCGGCTTCTTTCAGGGCGGTGGAATCCTTAAAATTCTTTATCTTTTTCCGTCCGAGTTTCTGATAGGCGGATGTTTTTTGCAGCGCATGGGCGTTATTCAACACTCCGAAGTGATGTATGGCGGTCGCGCATTCACGGATGGGTATTTTCAAATTGTTCAGGCTGGGTTCGACCAGTTCGTGAACGGGGTAATCAAAATGAATGCGGGAGTCGTTTGGAAACAAACGAACTTTATCGCTCGGATACCAGCCCAGCCCCGCTTCGTCCGGGTATTCGCCTCTGTTCGGCCGGAACCCGACGGTATTGACCAGATTCGAATAGTTGCGCGTCTGCATGCGGAAAGCAGCGGGTCGGCCTTGAGATGCTTCCAGCAAGCGCCGGAAGTCCTCATAATCTTTGCTCGATAGGGTCTCGTCCGCATCCAGCACCAGAATCCAATCCCCGGAAGCCTTGGAAAGCGAAAAATTCCTGGCTTTGGAAAAATCATTCACCCATGCAAAATCAAAAAGCTTTGCACCGAATACGACGGCGAGGTCTTTGGTTTCATCGGTAGAGCCGGTGTCCACGACGATGATTTCATCTACGACCGGTTTCGCGCTGGCCAGGCAGCAAGCAAGAAGGCTTCTCTCATTTTTGGTGATGATGCACAGGGATACGCTGCCGCCTGGCCTCGCCGCCAATGGGACGCTCATGGGTCCGAGTTTCTCTCTGATTTTGAGCGCAGCGCCGACAATGCCCTGATCGACCCCGAAATCGACGATGGCCGACTCGACGGCCGCCATGGCTTCCGCATACTTGTTTTGCCGCAGAAGGAGATCGATCAACAAATATCGAAGGCGCCGATCCATCCTTCGGCAGGAAACCGCTTCTCGAAAAGCGGTTTCCGCTTCAGCCAGTCTCTGGAAAGCCAGGCTGCTTTCATGAAACGCTCTAACGATTTCACGTGACTCCGGTGCGCACGCGAAGGCCTTTGTGAATAGTTCAACACATGCCGCGGTATCGCCCTGCCGCTTTCGCAGACAGGCATAATCGTGCCAAGCGATTCCACACCTCGGGTCGCGTTCAACCGCCTCCGCGAGCAGGCCTTCGACCTCGTTGTTGTTGCCATGAAAAGTGGCAACCCGTGCTTTGAGAACGAGTGCCAATGCACCCCTGCCCTTCTGAACCAGAATCCGGTCCGCGATTCTGTCAGCGGCATCAACATTCCCCAAGGCTTGATGGCACACCCCATACAAATAGGCAATTCGCGAATCGGCTTCAACCGCAGGCATCCGGTTCAGAAATTCCATGGCTCGTTCATGCCGTTCCGAGTCAATCAGGAGTTCGGCCACACGGATAATGGCTGCATCAGGATTGGGTGCACACGCGATGAAATCCGCCAATATTCCGACCGCGTCATCGCAACGGCCTTGAAAATGAAGCGTATCGGCGCGCTGAATGACGGACTCTGCGGTTTCGGTCATCATTCTTATCAAACCCCTGCCCTATTCTCGACCGGCTCCCTGGATTCCAGCGTCGAGTTGGCAGCAGAAAGGGTCGGTGGTTCGTAGATGGGAAGGCGGCCATCGATCCTCGACCGGCATTCCGCCAGCAAATGACTCATGCGGCCGTTGTCGAGCCCCTTTTCGATGGCGGCCGCTAAAAGGAGGGCCGCCGCTTCATGATTAGACTCCGAAAGGAATGCCCGCGCTTGTTCTTCGCAAGCGCCGGCGCAGTCAAACCCTCTTGAATTCAGTTTTTCGAGACAGCGAAGGCCATCCGCTTTCCGGCCGGACACGATATATGCAGCGGCCAGTCGCCCCATGGCAGGCGGGTAGTCTGCATGACGCTCCAATAAATGCTCAAGGGTAGAGATCGCAGTGTGGATGTCGCCTGCAAACATTTCGGCCGCCGAATAGTTCAAGGCCGCCTCCCGCAGTTTCGGATCGATCGCCATGGCCTTCTTCGAAAATTCTGCAGCTTTGGCGTGTTGTCTCATCATTAAAAAGGCAAAGCCAAGATTCATATGCGCAACAGCGTCATTGGGCTGACGCTCGATCACTTTCTGCCAGACCCCTACCGCCTCTTCGTACTCCCCTATTTCAGATGCCTGGATGGCCAGTTCACTGAGCGCGTTGCAGTCCCCCTGGGTCTGGTCGATTTTGGCGATCCCCAGCCGGTAGTATTCCTTTCCCTTTGCCATCAACTTTTCCTGATTCAATCGTCCGTAATGATGCACCGGGACGTCACACGTCCTGATAGGAATTCCCAACTTGGTCAGTGTCGGTTCAACCAACTCATGCACCGGATTCACAAAGCGGATTCGCTGGTCATTGACAAACAGCCGGACCTTGGGACTCGGCACCCAGCCCGCTCCGGCTTCCTCTTCGATATACCGGCCCTCATTGGCGACCCACCCTCGAGACCCTGGATTGTTCGTGTAGTTTCGAGTGACCAGAATGTAGGCACGGTGCTTTGCCGGCCGCTTTTTGGCAATTTTTTCCAGCAGGCCGTGGTCCAGTCTTGAAATGACTTCATCGGCATCCAGGACGAGGATCCAGTCTCCGGACGCTTTCAACAATGAAAAATTTCTGGCTTCGGAGAAATCGTTCGTCCAGGGATAATCGAAAACCGTTGCCCCCAATGCAGCGGCTATGTCTTTGGATCGATCGCTGGAGCCCGTATCCACAACGATCATTTCGTCGACGACCGGCTTGACGCTCATAAGGCATTTGGCCAGATGGGGCTCCTCGTTCTTGACAATCATGCATAAGGAAAGCGTGGCCATTTTGCATTTCGACTTGTCGACCTGCAATGCACCGATTCGTTTTCGAACTTCGAGGCCGGCGGATAGAATGCCGTCATCGATTCCGAACTGAAGCATGGTCTTTTCGATTTCAGACATGGCCGATTCATACTTTTCTTGTTGCAGCAGCAAGGCTATCATCAAAAAGGATAGACGTTTATGATTAGGATGCAAGGCTCTCGCTTCGCGAAACACCGCTTCGGCCTTTTCGAATGACTTCGTTTCAACAATCGCCGTATGATACGCCGTCGCCACATCGTCGATGGTTGGCGATAGTATAAAGCCCCTCTCGAAAAGCCTGATGGCTTCTTCCGTTTCTCCGACAGCCCATTTCAAAGAACCCAAGTTCGTGTATGACTCCCCAAAGCCCGGCCCTGCCTCGATCGCTTTTCTGAACCAACCCTCTGCGGCCTCGGTATCGCCTTTCTTGAAGGCAAGCACCCCCAAGACATTCATCGGCAATGTAGCCAGCGGATCGATGGCCAAGGCGCGCTTCGCATATTCCTGGGCAGTTTCGTTGTGACCCAAGGCTTCTTCACAGTAACCCAACAGCGCCGACGGCAACGAGTTCGAGACGTCCTTGCGCAGTGCATACAGTATGTCGACCGCGTCCTGATAACGCTTTACGGCGATAAGCATCTCGGCGATTCTGGTGTAGAGTCTGCGCTCAAAGGGAAACTGTTTCAACGTGGAGAGAATGCATGCCGTTGCCTTTTCGATCTCTCCTCTATTGATATGATCATCGGCCTTAGCGATGGTGTCCTCGACGACAAGCTTTCCGCCAAACCGTCGGGCCACATCTCCCCTATTCCATTTTTGCATGAAAATTTTACGATTGCCGGTCAAGGAGCAGCCATAGTCCATTCGGTTGCCGATAAATGTTCTGCTGCCGTAATGGTGGATGAACACGTCTCCGGCAATCATGTTCCGGTAGCCTGCCAGCAAGGCACGCAGACAAAAATCGTCGTCCTCGAAATTGCCCGATCCGAAGCTCTCGTCCAGGATACCGATTTCCTCTATGAGCTGCCGCTTGAAAAGCATGCAGAAACCGACGACGCGCCGGGTGGGTATTTTTCGGTGTCGATTCCTTACCCGGAATTCTTGGGAATATTCCGCCAGGCCGTCGACGGAGGAGTAAGCCACAAAGGGGACCTTCTGAGGGCCGCTGATCGCGTTGGTCATGGGACCTACGATACCTATATCGTCGGCACTATGAAGGCATTCGAGCAGACCGGAAAGCCAGTCTTTGGTTACCACGACATCGTTGTTGATAAGAACGACGCGATCACCTGCGGATGAATCGATTCCCTGGTTACAGCCTTTCGAAAAACCGAGATTGCTGTCGTTTTCGATCAGTTTATAATTCGTGTTCCGGCCGACAAGCCGTCTCAGCCACTTAACGGTACCATCGCTTGAACCGTTGTCGATAAAGATAATCTCATGCGGCTCGGGTGTATTCTGTTGAATGCTTTGAACGCATTCCTTTGTGTATTTGAGCTGGTTAAAGGTAAGAATGACAATCGAGGTAAAGTCTTTTGTTACGGTCTTGTTTTGGCTGGGCTGAATGGCGTGTTTATCAGAAATACCCTTTTCCGGTGGAATTAGTGCAACCTGTTTTATCATCTCCGCAATTATCTGGCCGACTTTCTCTGGTGAATAGTTGTCCAAAACAAGCGCTCGCCCAGCGGACGCGATAGACCGCCATGTCTCGTCGTTCGTGCACAGCGAGACAATATGGTCCGCGAATTTTTGGGCCGAGTCCGCAATAAGAGCGTTTTGACCGGAGACCAAACCCATGCCCTCAGCTCCGATGGATGAGGTTACCACGGGCAGCCCGTGTGCCATTGCCTCACCGATCTTTCCTTTCATGCCGGCCCCATAGCGAAGCGGTGCAATCGATACACGGGATGTTTTCAGATAGGGCTCGGTCGAAGGCACATACCCCGTTACAAATACGTTGCTGCTCTTTAAAGCAAGAACCGTTTCAGGCGGATTGTTTCCGACGATGGTGAGGGTCATCTCGGGCAGGATGCGCTGTACGTTCGGAAAAATCTCGGCGACGAAATACAGCATGGCATCGATGTTGGGCTGATGATTGAAATTGCCGACGAACAGGAGTCCCTTTCGCCCGCTTGGATCAATCGGCGAAACGTCTGCTGGATGGATGTTTGGAATGACGAAATGGTGCTTGCCAGACAGAAATGCCCGGATATGGTCCCAATCCTGTTCCGTCACGGTTATCACGCCATCCGCCTGCGAATAAATGGACAGTTCCCGTTTCTTTGTCGCGGAAGTGCGCTTCAAGGCTGCCGGATCTCCGCTGAGCTCGGCTTGGCGCATTTCTCTGACGAAGTGAATATCCACGGTATCGATCAGAATTCTCGTCTCGGGGGAGGCGCTGCGGATGATAGACAGATATTGCTCGGCGATGACGTAGAATGAGAGAATGGCTAATTGGTACGGCCGAGCCTCCAAGATTCGTTTGAGATCGAATGGACGGGCGTAGACAGCATACCCCATCTGTCTGAGCATATCGCTGTCGGTCGCATAAACTTCAACTCCCATTTTGCGAAGGGCTTCGGAGTAGCCTTCCTGCTCTTGACCGTTCCGGGCGATGAACGTGATATGGTAGCCCTGCTTTCGCAAAAGCGATATGATGGTGAAGAGCCGTAGAGATCCTGACGCACGATCGAACATGGGCAGAAAGGGATCGATGATCAGGATGTTTCCGGAAGTGTTTCGCTCGCTGGCCTGGATCACATTTTTGGAGTCGGCAAGGTATTGATTGCGCAGTTCCTTTTCCCACTTGGCTTTGAATTTTTCCCGGTTGATGGCCTGGTACTTTTTCATCCCCTGCTTCAGATCGGTGCCGCTCGATACCCCCTCATGATGCACAACAACGGAAAAGGGACAGAACATGACTTTGTACCCGAGAAACCTGGCTCCGAAGCAAAGATCGGTATCCTCATAGTAGCCCGGGGAATAGCGCTCATCGAAGTAGTTCAGCTGCTTGAGCAACCGATGCCGAACCAGAAGCGATGCACCGGACACGTAATCGACTTCCCGCACATAATTGAACGAAGGATCGTCGGGGTCGCCGTGGCGGCCGTAATTCCATCCGGTCCCGTCACTGAAAATAGTCCCTCCGGCTTCTTGGAGTTTGCCGTCGGGGAATACGAGTTTGGAGCCGACGATGCCGATCTTGGAATCGGCCTCTGCCAGGTCAAGCAGATGGTCCAGCCATCCGGCTGCCGGCTCCGTATCATTGTTCAAGAAAAGAATGTATTCGCCGGTTGCGACCCGGGCGCCTTGATTGCAAGCCAGCGTGAAACCGACGTTGGTTGGGTTGCGGATTAGCTTGATCGTCTCGGAAAGCGAACTCAGGTATTCAGGGGTCCCATCACTGGAAGCGTTATCGATGACGATTATTTCACAAGGAACGGAGCGGGCGTGGCGGATAATTGCTTCAATACATTTTCTTGTGTACTCAAGCTTGTTGAACACCGCGATGATGATGCTGACGCTTGTGGGGGTTGACGGTGTGAGGCTTATATCCGGCGCAGTATGGATTGATTCGTTGCCTCGGGACGCCAATTCCAGACGTTCGCGCGCGGCAGCATGGTCGGGCTCCGCGGATAGCACCATTCGGTAGAAGGCAACGGCATCGCCGCACTTGCCAAGTGTTTCGCTGATGACGCCTAAAGCGAACAATGCTTCTGTATCTTTGGGGTTTGCGCTGATGACCTCGAGATAGAGCTTGACGGCCTTATCCAGTTCGCCCCCTTCGATAAAATAGTAGTCCGCCAGGTTCTTCCGATAGGTGGTATTCGCGCGATCGAGCGCCACCGCCCTTTCGTAGTGAGCCAAGGCCTTCTCCATATCCGCCGCTTGATAAAAGAGACAACCGAGGTCGTTGTGAGCCTCCGCGTGATCCGGAAAGGCGCTGAGGAGCTTCTCTATCGTGCAGATGGCCTGATCGCTTCTTCCCCTTTGAGCGAGCACCCGAGCCTCCTCCAGCAGTTGGGCCGGGGCCGACACCATCGATCGGTTCTTAACTTTAACTACCAGTTCATCAAACATCCTGCCGGCAAACTCATGCACGGGGTTTAGCACAAGAACCTTGAGAAAAGCCTGGAGCGCCTTTTCAAATCGGTGCTGAATCGTTGAAAGATTCCCCAGCATGAGAAGGGCATCTTCGTCTTCTGGATTCAGGGATAGGATCTTTTCGTAGAGAGCTCCCGCATCTTCTACCCGCTTCAGTTCAACGAAATTGAAGTCTGCCAGGCATCTCAGAAAACTGGAATTCAAAGGTTCAAGGGAGCAGGCCTTCTCGTAAGCCGCCAAGGCATTCTGCGTGTTGCCGGCTTGTTTGAAGAGCGCGCCCAAATCCAAATAGGCAGGGGCATAATCCGGATGAAATTCAACCAGCTCCAGCAGACGGACCAAGGCATCCTGCGGGCTTTCGTTCGGCGTTATACCGGACCGGATCCTCTCGTGAAAGGCCTCGGCGTCTTTCCGCAGGTTACTCTTTGAAGTTTCGAGAGCTCTTCGAGTGGACTCGAGATAACCATAGCCGAATTTTTCGTCGGGTTCTAGGTGATTGCCTTCTCCCCATTCATTCCAAGCGTTGATGAAGACAAGGTGTTCTTCTGCCTTCGTAGCACTCAACTTGCTGCAGGCGCTGGTGAGCCACCTTTCGTAGTGGGCCGGTGAAGCTTCCGTAAAGAACAAAGAATTGCCGTTACGTCTTGGCGTGTTGTCCCATGAAGGCGTAACGCATTGAAACCGCTTGTAGGCCGGAAGCGGCTTGGCGAGCATTCGGTCAACTACCTTTTCATAGTGATACGCTCTCAGGTTCGGAACCCGTCTATCGCGCAGATCCTCGGATAAAAGCGTCCAGTCCGGTTGAAATTCGACCGCTGCATCAAAGCCGATCGCAGCAGGATCGGTGTGTTCGTCCGCAAAGCTTTCAACCCGGCAAAGGTAGATCTCGCCGACTCCTAGCCGTTTCGCTTCCTCTCGCCATAGGACGGCTGTTCGCATCGGGTTGGGCAAGAGATTGGCTCTGTAAACAAGGAAAAGGGGCTTGTCATGAATACGGATGTAGCGCCGGTCCCGGAAAATCCTTGAAAGGTACCGAATATGCTGGAGGTCATCGTCTTCGCTGTAATTCTGGGCAATCAGGATATGCTGATCCCCTCCGTCCCATGTGCGTGTCCAGTTTTCGTTCGCCCAGCAGAGGCAAAACGGAAAATCGGGTTTTTGCGATTTTAAAATTTCTTGAAGTGGCCGCTCCAGCAATAGCTTGCCGCCAAACCAGTAGTGATAATAGCAAAAGCCGTAAACCCCATAAGCCTTGGCCAGATCGGCTTGGGTTTTCCGAATTTCGGCCAACCGCAGATCGTAAAACCCGAGTTCGGCGGGATGATGCGGCTGGTAGTGGCCTTCGAATAATGGTTTGGCTTTACTTACGTTAGTCCACTCCGTAAAGCCCTTGCCCCACCAGGTATCGTTTTCCGGGATCGGATGGTATTGCGGCAAATAAAAAGCAATAGCCTTGATATCTGCTGCGCCCTTATTCATTATCCGGGCTTGGTTGCCCGGGCAGGGTTTGGAGTGCCGAATGGATCGACTGATCGCTTTGGAGCCGGGCGGCTCGACCGCCTGGTAGAATTTTGGAATCGAATCGGTCTCCTTGTAATGCTTCATGGCTTCCAGATACGTTGCGAACCATTTCCCGTTGTTAAAGATGTTTTCCTTTTTGGTGTCATATTTGGTTAACAGCCAGCATAATATCTTTTCCTTGTTTTCCGTGCTGGCGTCAGCGATCAGCCGGCACAACGGGTTTCGTATACCGAAGCTCCCATCCACGTAGGGGAGTTCATGCAGGATCGAAATCATCTCTGTGTTGTAAAATAGAACTTGGTTGGCAACACTGCTGAAATCCCCGATGACCGCATCGACGTGCGGAACGATGGATTGGGAACCGATTTCTTGCAGGTCCAGTGCAAGATTACTAAATTTTACTTTCAAATATGCGGCCTCGGAATCGCTCAGTGCTTTATCCAAGGGGTGTTGGGTGATCACATAGAATGTGCGGTCATCCGCTCTGCGCTCCATGTACCATTCAAGTGCCGCAAATACCGGCGTCTCTCCGTCCGTGACATACCTTCCGGATATCGGCAGCAGGACGACCCGTTCGAAGCGGTGTCTTATGGCGCCAATCGCATCTCTTGCTCTCTGGCCCGCTTTTAATTTCCCTATTGCGGGGCCACATATCTGGTTTACTATGTTTCTCTCGTTGTCGTTCACCTCAAAGTTCGATAGAAGTTCATCGGCGTATTGCGCCAGCACCCTGCCTTTCCCTTTGCCGACCGGGTCCAGCGAGTAGAGGGTCGGAAAAGGAGCTCGATGAATCCAGGAGACTTCGATGTTTATGAATAGTGCGCCGGGAAACGCGCGTCTCAACCACGGAGCCTCGCTCAGCAATATAACAACATCCGGAGACAGTCCTTCCGTTCGTCTACGGATTAAATCAACAAGTTCGATCTCATTGCTATGCGCCAGATCCTTTTCATATTTCAAAGAAAGACTTCCCTTTTCGGACCAATTCGATCTTAGATCCGAGTGGCTCAACATCACGGAATTTTTAAAGTTTCCGTGACCTTCATAAAATCTCATGCTTTCAAACGCGATGATGGCGGACCGATAGTTCGTCAGCTTCAGGGCCAATTGCTGATCGATACACGAAAACCATGTATACCAGGTTTTCATCAAGAACGGTGAATGCAACTCGGCCATTGGTTCCAGCCAAAATAGGATGTCCATTTCTCAGATCTCTTTCCCTTCTTGTTGATCAACCGAAAGGCGTTCTCAACACAACGTCGCGATGGATAAAGTATTCTACAGAATCGCTCCGACCCGGTCGTTTAAAAAATCCCACGCAAAGGGATTGGATGCGGCATAACTGACCAGCATTTTCTCCGTATCCACACATGAATACCTTAGAGAAGCTCCCGCAAGCCTCACCAGAAGAAGGCCGGCGGCAATATCCCAAAACTTGTTCGCTTTCCCCCAGCATCCGCCCAGACGGCCTTCGGCAAGGAAGGCCAGATTCATAGCCGCCGATCCGGTACGTAAGCAGCCTCGGGAGGAATCGTTGATGTCGGCCATAATTCCGAACTCATCTTTTCTCCTCTCCGGGTCATAATTTTTCCCCGAGAAGGCGACCGCAAAAAGGCTTTCGGAGCCGGAACGGTTCCTGACCTTAATCGGGCTCTGGTTTCTGAAAACGCCGATCCCTTCCGCACCGTAATAAAGATCGTTGGCCATCGGATTGTAGACCGCCCCCAGGACCGGTTGCCGATCCTCGATGTAGGCGATCGAAACGCAGAAAAACGGTATGTGATTGACGAAGTTTACGGTCCCGTCGAGCGCATCGACCAACCAGAACCCATTTTCACCTGATCCAGAAACACTCCCTCGCTCCTCGGTGATGATCGACTCATCACTCCGCGCCCCGCGGATGATGTCGATGACGCAAGACTCCGCCATGCGGTCGATTTCGGTGACGATATCCCGCAGAGACTCCTTGCAGGTCGCATCCACCTTTTCATGGTAGTGCCGGATCAAAATGTCCCCCGCCGCAACCGCCGCACGAATGGCCGTTTCTAGACGACTTTCCCTATTCATCCTTTAGTTCCTTCAAAATTTGCAGGTTATTATTCCATTCTGCATGTAGCAGGGCAAACAGGGCTTCGTGAGGATTCAGTCGGATGATGATCCGTAAGAAATCGTAAGGCCTCAAGGCGTTGATCAAATACTTAATGTTGTGATCGGGATCATTGCCGTCTTGATAGCAGAAGGCCGCCATGATCCCCAGCAAGAGGTTTGAGGGAATGATGCCGGCCCCCAAGCATTGTTGAGCGGCTCCGATCAGACGATCATTCTGGGCCAGTTTGCGAAACGGCTCTCGTGCTACTCGGTGGATCGGATCGAACAACAGATCATTCCGGAACCGTTGGATCTCCTTATGGCCGTACCACCTTACGAAACCTTCCTCGAGACGATACCGCTTCATCAGCATCTGTTCCATTTCCGCCATTGCCCCGCTGACGATTTCGGCGGCATTCTTATTTTTCAAGGCTTCGTGAAGATAGCGCACCCCGATCAATGCGCCGAGATAAGCCGCAATACAATGGGGGGTGTTGTGGATGTAGAGCTTAGCCAGCCACTGGGTATTCAATTCGAGGGTATCGACAAACCGTCCGCTGGCCGCGACCCCCTCGACTTTTTTGTCGATGAAGCACACACCGTCCTCGGTGACGACGCTCAGATCGTCTTGGGCGAGCAACTCGGGCGGAGCAGAGTTCGAAGTGATTACGTCCGGGATCGCGAACACGAAGTTGTCATTTCCAGTGGCCGCGTTCATGAGAGATGGAATGGAAGCGTCATTCTCGCAACAGATGATCGGTGCACGGACCGGCCTCAATCGTTCCGCGAGTGGGAGCATGTTCCGAGGACCGACGGCGGTGACGACCAGATCGGCTTTCCCGAGCACTTCCGCTTCTTGACCGGATTCAAAACACTCTGCGATGCCGACAATTTTGGAAAGATACCGGCCGTTGACCGTTTTATGAGTGGTGAACTGCTTGCGTTCCCTTAATCGGGCCGCGAGCCGAAGATTGTTCTCCACATAGAAGTAGTCGTATACCTCCGGATCAAACACCCAGGGCAGATAGCCTCTCCCAATAGCGCCGGCCCCATATACCACCAATTTTTTTTTGGCATTTTTTTTCATACTGTCTGAATCCGAATAAGACCTTTTATGGTGTCCATCGCTTGACGCGCTTCGAGTTCATCCCGACCGGTCGTGATGATGAAGCAAACACGTTTCGTGCAATCCGTGTAAGGATCTACGACATCGCCTACCCGGTAGCGGAAAAATACCGCTTCAAATCCAGGGACGGTTTTTGCCTTTTCGATTCCGGAGATGGATTCGATTCTCCCTGGAGCCGGCCAGAGCGATTCGCTGAGACCGACCCGGTGCTTGACATCGGTCAGGAGCGAAGCATCGAAAGGCCGGCCGAGCGCCGTTTGGATGGCAGCCCGGAGCACGTTCTTGCCGGTTGCGGCCGGCACCAAGTATTGGCAGTCAAAACCTCCCGAAAGGCGCACGGTCATTTCGATGATTCTGGGACCGGCACTCGTGAGGATCATGTCGTACTTGGCGGCACCGATTGTGACCCCTAAATCACGAGCGACCTTCTCCGCCAGCGCAAACATTTCCTTCTGCACCGGTTCCGCCAAGGCGGAAGGATGCCTTAATCCGGTTTCGATAGCGTACCCCTGACGTTTGTCGAACACCCGGTCCGTAATAAAGCAGGGATGGAACCGGCCCTCGCAGTCGAAGAGCGTTTCGACGGTCTGCTCCGGACCGTCCCAATACTCTTCGATAAGAGCTCGTTTGGAGCGTGAAACGGCCATGGCCGCAAGCGCGGCTGAATGGATGCCGGGAAGATCTTTCGCATGGAATATTCGGGTCCCCCGGCTTCCGCTGCTGTCCGTGTTCTTGACGATCAGCGGGAGTCCGACGCGCGCGACGACCGGCTCCAAATTCGACAATTGCTCTTTTGCGATCACTTCGAATTTCGGCGACGGATAGCCCAGGCGACGGAGCACGCTTCGAAATTGATCCTTGTTGTTGACTAAATGGGCGATGAACCGTTCGACCGACGGGAGGCCAAGCGCTTCCGCCACCGCCGCCATGGTCTCCGGGGCATCAATGCCCGCAGCAAGCACACCGGAGATCTTGCCCCCTTGCGCCCTAAATGCGTTGGCGCGCGCCACATGACCGGTTATATCGAAAATGTCATTTTGGAGAAAAACATCGGCCAACTCTCGACAAACGCAGGTCTCGTCTCGGTCGGAAACGATGACTTGGTATCCCGCTTTGCGAACTTCGGCGATCAATGGAATCTGCAGCATTCCTCCGCCGATGACCCAAAAATACTCTTCATGCTTCACATGAGGCTCCGTGCAATGGGTTCATTTTGAGAGCTTCACTTCGCGATTACAACGCTTCCCGATATGTCGTGAAGCGGGAAATATGAAACGTTTTCTTCACGGCAAAACTCTCGCACAGCTTTCTTAACTCCTTGAAATCTCGAATTGTTATAATCATGCACAAAAATGTAGCCGCCTTTCACCATCCTCGTAAAGAAATACTTAAGGCCTTCGACGGTAGGCTGGTAAAGATCGACGTCGAGGCTGACGAAAGCGAAACAATCATTCACATCGGCTGCCGATTCAGGGAAGAAGCCTTTCCGCACTATGCACTTATCTGCAAAAGGCATTCGCATGAGTATAGAGTCGATATCGTTGTAATAAAAATCTCCCTTTTGCGACGAAGATAGCCCGTTGCGCTTGTCAATCTCGACGTCGGCCGCGTTGAATCCTTCGAACGTGTCGAAAAGATACAACATCCGTTCCGGGAACAACTCATTGATTCGAACCGCGAAGTCTCCCCTGTAAACTCCTAGCTCAGCTACGTTCCCTTTTACGCCTGCATCATAGATTTCATGGACCACCATTTTCAGTGAAGCCGCACGCGCATCGTTCAAGTCCTGGTTGAAAAAATCCTTGATCTTTGATTCAGGAACATTGAACTCATGTACGAGTTGGTTTCTGACGGCGTCACCATGCACATTGGATACAATGATTAAATCGTACTCGTACTCGCGAATCTTTGTGGGCGGGATAACCGGTTTGCCGCAAACGGTTGTTCCATGTTTCTGAGAGTCATTGTCCACAAAAGATACGACGCTGTATTTTCTGTCGACGATCTGGAAGACCCTTTCGCCCGCATCCCCTGCTCCGAATAGCAAGACATTCATGTTCGTCACTTGCCTCCTGATTCTGCAGCCAACGAGGATTGTAATCGATTCCCTAAATGGCCTCGATACGTCCAGGCATCGTCATATACAACGAGTCGATCATTTTCTTTGTCGACGACCAAATGGTTTCCGCAATGCATGCGGATAACCTTTGCGGGATTGCGAAATTGATCTACCCCATTACCCCGCGTACCGAATTTTTTGATCAGCTGCCCGTCGAATGAAATAATGTAGATGAAGTGAGGTCCGCGGACGCAGGCAATGATCCGATTTTCATGAACGGTTACGCCTCTAAGCACGTTTATCTCAGGGAAACGATTCTTCAGGTCCAAAAGCCACCTTGAGGCCCCGTTCGGATATAGACAGTAAACGACACCCCGGTCGAAATCCGCAGTGTATATGCTCCCGTCAGGCGCCGTGCAGACGCTGCGGATTTGGATCGACGGGTTGCTCGACACTTTCGCCATATCGATCGTTGCCAAATGTTCTCCGACACGACTGAACTGCTGGAGGGCCCGGTTACCGGAATCGGCGATAATAAGTCGGCCGAGAGAATCCATGGCGATATCGTGCGGATGGGTGAGGCACACCCCTCTTGCCGCTGAACGAATGGTTTGTATCCGTTCACCCGATGGCCTCAGGAGGGATAGCTGATGCCGTCCGCGCTCGACGACCCAATGCATCGGAGGAGTGTCTGTCGTCAGGGCGACAGCTGCCGGACGGCTCACTTCCCTGATCGTATCCAGAATGCGACCATCGGGGGTGAAGACTTGAAGGCAGTCGTTGTCCCGATCCGCCACATAGATTCGGTCGTGCTGATCGACGGCCGCACCGCAAGGTCTGCGCAACACTCCGGGGATGAAGCCCGGTGCCACGAGCGCTTCAATAGCCGCATGCTCCGGACGGTAGCGCAGAATGCGATCATTGTTCCGGTCGCAGATGTAGAGCGCCGTCTGATGAACGGATAAAGTGCTCGCCAAATCGAACTTCCCTAGTGCTGCCCCCTTTCCGCCGAACTGGGACAAGAATTCAAACTCCAGAGTATAAACTTGAATCAGGTAATTATTGCTGTCATTTACGTAAAGTTGGTTTTCGATGAACTTGACATCCGTTGGCTTTCGGACGAATCCCTCACCTCGGCCGAAGCCGAGAAACGATTGGGCTTTTCCAGAGTTCAGATCAAATGCGCAGATGCGGTCATTGTCGCGATCAGCTACGATCAGGCGATCGCCGACCACACAAATCCCCCGGGGAGAACGGAGCCTGCCCGTGACGGAGCCCACTCCGCCCAGCGTGTGCTTCACCGCGCCGTCGCGCAGGTCGATCGCATAGATCACATGGTGGTTTAGATCCGAACAGAAAAGCGTGCGATCGGCAAGCGCGAGGGAATCCAGCAAAGGTCGATGTCGGCTCAGGTCGATGCGTGCCGTGAGGCGAAGCGCGTCGTCGAAGATCAGGATACGACCGTTTCCGCTGTCTGAAACCAGCAGACGGCCTGAGTTGTCAAAGCACAGCCCCCTTGGCCGTTTCAAGCCCCCCAACTCAGCGCTTGAATAAAAACGTAGGAGGTTGCCGTCGGGCTCGAATAAAAACAAGCCGTTGCTGTCACGATCGGCCACGTAAAGACGGCTATCCGAGCTCACAGCTACGGCGGTAGGTCTGCGGAACACAACACTCATGGCAAATCACCGACCCTCGTCGTGCAGGCGCTGCCTTTGATGTAATAACTATCCTGGATCCCCTCTATGATATCGGAGAACAAATTACGATTATCCAAGCCGAACGATAAATAGGCTTTCCAGTATGAAGCTCCGATGGCTTTGCAGATGGCTTCAAAACGTAGGGGGTGGTCAAACCCGACATCGATCAAGTATGTCTCCTCGCCTTCCACAATGACGTCGTATTTGACAATCTGGCCTTCCAGCTCGCTTTTGCGATGAAAAGCATTTGCACATTCCAGCGCAAGTGCGCTTTCCGTGCAAAGATCTTTCGCAAGCAGATTTCGGTAGGTTTCAGCACCCTCGTGACGCAAGATGAGGAAGGACCCACCCGGAAATAGGTCAATCCGGTATTCGATGCCACGAACCTCTCGCTGCGCCATCCATTTTCCCAGTTCGGAGGAGTTCTTCGTTTTGAAGGCGGCCAATTGCTCCGCCGTTTGCAGGCGGTGGACCGGACCGTTCTTGGTATTGATGCCTTTTACAACGATTGGGTATCGTTCGGGGATCTCAGATGAAATCGAGCCTGAAAGCAAATAGTTGAATCCGTTCTGCGCCAGCCAGCGATCCAGGAGAAGCTTATCGCGGCATCTCCGGATGGTCGATAAAGGCGGAAAGCCCTTGGATGAAAAGGCTTCCCCTAAAAAGACGAGCGTTTCAAACGCGGCATCCGTCGTAGTGCCCAGCAGGATTTCGCAGGCATGGATTCCGCGCTGATAAAGGCATCTAGCGATACCGTCGGCGTCCTGGTGAGAGATATTCAGGAATATATCGACGTAGTCCCTCCCGGCGGCCTGCGGGGACCGGTCGCTGCCGATGAGGCTGATTTCATAGTTGTCCCGAACCACCCGGAGCAGTGGGATATTGGAGGAACTCAACCCTAACACCAGCAAGTGCGGGCGAATTCCTGTAGCCTTGGTGGTTTCAAATTCACTCAATTCAAAGATCCTTTTGCATCGGCCGCCAATGCGGTCACGTCCAAATACCCCAAACCGTCAGCGGGCGTACCGCCTATCAAGAGCGGCCGGCAGAGCTCGCTCCAGGGGCGAAGGGCCGTTAGGTCTCCTAACAGGGTATGCCGGACGTAGGCATCGGCAAAATCGAGCCCCAGCCAGGCATAGAGTGATTTCAGGCGAAAGGGCGGGTCCAGGCCGATGTCAATTACAAAAGCCTTCTTGACGCTGGCGACAAGGTCGAATTTGGTTATAATCGTTCCAAGGCCCAACCGTCTGACGATATCGGCCAAAGCAGCATGAATCTGAGAATGGCCTGGGCCGAGGCATGGAATCGGAAGACAGACATCGTCTCTGATTTTCAGAAAGACGGCCATCTGATTCCCGTAGAGATCCACCCGGTAATGCGCGCCGAGGATTTCCTCCTGAAGGATGAAATGCTTCCGGAAGTACCGATCGTGGATCGCAGGGATCGCGGGCCAGTTTCCACCGGCCACACGGAAGCAGTAGTGTGGGCTCTTGCCGTAATCGGATTTCAGGTAATAAACCTTGGACTTGTCCAGCACGAAAGCCGAACCCGGTTGGTAGAGCTCAGTCGGCGGCAGAAGGTCGTACTCCCCCAGCAGTCCGTAAAATTTGACTTTGTCCAGGCAGACATCGACACTGGTAGGGCTGATGAATGGGATGTCTACCGCCCGGGCGACCTGCGCGGCGCCCTCCCAGGCAAAGTGGGCGGCTGCAGTGAAAATTCGGTCCGCCGCAGACATTCCTTCCTCTCGGACGACTTTCAAAAGCGCATCCACATCGTCATACCCGACACAATGAAAACGATCGGCCTGGCCAGCGCCGGGTGCTTTAGGGTTCAAATCCGTGGCGATGACCTGAAACCCATTTCGTCGTGCGGCGCCGATATAGGGGGTTTGATTGTGGTTGCAGCCCAGGAACAATACGCTAGGCATGGATGTTCTCCTCCTCGCTGAGGATCCGCCTGTCGAGTTCGTCGCGGGTTTCTGCTGGAAGCAGGTGGAATGACCGTTCGCATTTCGCTTCCGTCCGGTCGCCATATAGTAAGGCCACAGGCTTCGGATTGAACGCCGCCGGATTGAGCCGTTGCCCGGTAAGTCCTCGGATAAAATAAGTGAAAAAATCGAAACCAGTGCTCGCAGGAAGCAATTCGTCCAGTAATAGGTCGGCTCCCATGTCGAGATGCATTTCGATCAGCGTGGGCTCCCCGCCCGTTGGACAGCGGAAGGACAGATAGCAAACGGATGTTCCGATGCCTAACCGAGCGACCGCGTGGCGAGCAGCGGCCTCGATCCGCCGGCTCTCCTCGCTGTGCCGGAAGCGGCTCGGGACGACCATTCCAACGCCTTTGACATCCCCTACCGGGCTGCTTCCATTCAACTCGTCGATGAGGACAAGGGGCTGAAGCTCTCCGTTTTGCACGAACCCATAAAGGGACAGATTATATCCGCAGATGAATTCCTCCACCATGACCCGGCCGTTGAAGGAAACCTCACGTGCCTGCTGGATCGCCTGCGGGAGGGTCTCTCGTTCAGCGACCAGCCGCACGCCGCTTTTGCCGATGAGCGAAAGAGCAGGCCGCACCACGCAAGGAAATTCAACCTGCGGTTCGGATAGTTCCGCAAGGCCGGAAATGGATTGTCCTCTCGGAACCCGCACGCTGCTATCACGAAACACCTCTTTCAATCGCTCCTTGTCGATTACTCGGCGGGCGATTTCCGGCGCCGTGCCTGGCAATCCGAGGTTTTCACTCAAATCGGCGGCGGTCACCACCGGTGGCCCCGAGGATCGGTTGACCACTCCGACGATCTCATAGCCGTTCATGAACCGGCTCAGTTCGGATAGTATGGGAGCCGCCTCGTAGGTACTGGCGATGATCCTTTCATCGGCCAACTGAAACCCGGGCGCGGCCGGGTTTCGGTCAACCGCAATGACGGACAATCCCAATTCCTTGGCCTTTCGGATCACCACCAACTGGGATTTTCCCGCCGCCAGGCAGATAACTGCCCGTGGTTTGCCAGGCCTCCGGTTCATGGTCGCGACTCAAGCGAATGGGCTATTTCTTCGGCGACTCGCCGTCTGCCTTCGGCGAGCCGATGCTGCCGGGCCCGCTCGCGCATTTCCCGCCGCTGGGCACGATTGTTCAGCAACTCTCTGACGGCACTCGCGATTTCCTCCGGCCGCAGGTGCTCATGGACGCCCAAGTTTACGATCGACCCTGCCCTTGCGAGGGTTCGGGCGGAAAGCGCATGATCGATAGTCAAGCAAATCACGACTGCGGGGACTGCGGTTGCAGCCAGTTCGTACACCGTCATTCCAAAGGAGGCGACGGCCAGATCCGCTTCCGCCATGAGAGCCGCCATGTCTTCGACATTCTCGCGAATGTCGTACGATCGGTGGACACGCGTCATTCGTTCTGCCAGGGCCTGGCGTTGATTGAACGCCCGCCCCACCACTATGGTTGGCTGGAATTCTTCCCGTAAGGCTTCCAGCGCATCGATCACCTTGAATACCAGCCCCGCCGGATCGCTCGCTCCCATAGAAACCAGGACTTTCGGGAGGGTATTGCCAGGGTCGGGTACCGGTCCGGCAAAGTCCCGACGCAGGAGAACATACTGCAACCCGACGAAAATCTTTCCGGAAAAACCGGTCCAATCCATTTGCTCAAGCTGCGGGATCGGCGGGAAAAACACCAAATCGGCCTCTCGTCGTCGTTCGCTGGTATCGTCGATCGCCACAACCAAAATCCCTTGTTGGCGATACTTCTGAAGCGCCTCAGGGGGTAGCGCGGTGCGGATGTCCAAGATGAGAGCGTCCGTCGGTTGGCGAGCGAAGATCTCTTTAATCCATTTCGTTTCTTCCGCTTGCTTGGGCTTGATCTCGATCGGAAAGCCGGATTGTTCGACCATTTCACGGCCGACCCTGCCGGTCGCCATTGCGAACGTCACCCCAAAGCCGTGACGCTCCCGCAGTTCATCCGCGAGCGCAATACTCCTGACTACATGCCCTAGACCGATTTGTTCGTCTCCGTCGCACCGGACCAGGATTCGACGGGTTCTTTCGCGTGCCTGTTTCTGGTGAATGTGGCCGTTAATGCATAACAGCTCGGGCTGCTTCCGCAACAGTGAGACGACATCTGCCACCGCAGCTTCCCCCGGAGCGGCGTTAAGGCGCTGATAGATAGTTTCCAAAAATTGGAGATCGGCCGGGGTATCTACCGATAGCCGCGCCCCCTCGAACACATGCCTTGGATCTTTGGGTTGATAGGCGATTTGGTATGACTCAGGGTGCTCTTTGAAATAGGCCGTGATGTGTTCGCGGGCGGCCGGATCGTCGGGAGCTTCCTGCAACAGCCGCTCGAATGCAGTGCGCGTGAAAGTGCAAAAGCCCTCGTGAATCACACGAGGCGACGACGGATCGCTGGTGCAATAGTCGGCATTCTCCGAGGTGAGTCTCGAAATAAAGAGATCTAACGTCACGGGGTCAATCAGAGGAGCATCGCCGGTCACACGCACCATAACATCCGGGGCAATCTGCCGAGCGGCTAGTGCGAATCGCTGCAGGACGTTGTCTTCGGGACCGCGCACGAGTTCGACTCCCTGCGCGCAGGCGAATTCCGCCAGCGGGTCATCAGAGGTTCGGTCCGAGGTCGCGATAACGATGCGCTGAACTCGGCGGCATTTTCGCAGCCTGTGGATGACATGCCACAGCACCGGTTTCCCAGCCAACGGCATCAGCACCTTGCCGGGTAACCGTGAGGAGCCCATGCGGGCCTGCACAATTGCAGCGACCAGCGTTTCAGCCATTCCAGCTAACTCTCACTTGCTTAAAAGGACGTAGGCCATCGCTCGGATCGGCTCGCCAGTCGCGGTCGGGTAGCTCTGCAGGTGCAGGCACTTTTTCGCCGGAACCGTCGGAGGTCATCGCCGCCTTCACGTCCTGAATGACGGAGGCCATCGGCTCTGGAAGCCAGCAGTGCCCTGGCGCGAATTCTTCGCCGTGACCATCGAGATCAAGATGGAACTCCACCATCGAAGCACCCCAGCGGTGGATGGCTCGGTTGATCACTGCTGCAGAAACGCTGTGATCGGACCAGCCTACGGCGCAGTTGAAGGTCTTCCGCAGAGTTTCAATGGCCGATAAATTGCACTCCTGGACCGGCGTCGGATATCCAGAGACGCAATGCAGCAGGGTGAGGTTGCGGCAGCCCGCCGTCTGCAGGGTCCCAACGGCCCTGCCGATCTCATTTAAAGTCGCCATCCCGGTAGAGAGGACTACCGGTTTTCCGGCCGCTGCGCAGGCCTGCAGAAGTTCTTTCCAAAGCAGCTCATATGAAGCGATTTTGAAAAAATCGACATACGGAGCAAGCTCATTGACGGCTTCCAGGTAAAACGGCGTGCATGAGAACAAAAGGTCCCTGCTGCGGCAACGGGAGGAAAGCAAAGGCAGAAACTCCGGAGGCAGTTCCCAGTTCTTCCGCCGGCGAAGTTTTTCGCTCTTGGCGAGGATTTCAGGAGCAAATAGCTCTTCGACCTTGAACAGTTGGAACTTAACTGCGCCACAACCGATCGAAGCAGCAACGTCGATAAAGCGCAGGCAGCGGTCAAGGTTACGGAAGTGGTTGCTGGATACTTCGGCGACAAAATTCGGCGTCATCCTCTCGCCTCCTGGACGGCAACGGAAAGCCGGGAAATCACATGATCGATCTCGGCATCGGACATCTGGGCGTAGATTGGAATGCTCAAAATTTCTTTATAGGCATCCTCGGCGACCGGACACAGTCCGGGTCCAGTGCCCAGCCGCTGGCGATAGTAGGGATGCAAGTGAACGGGTATGTAATGAACGTTGGTGCCGACCCCCTCTTGCCTCAGCTTCAAAAAGATGCTTGTCCGTGCCTCGGCCGGAACACGCACCACATAAAGATGGTAGGCATGTCGGATTTCACCTTGTACATCCAGAGGGCGGACATGCAGGACATCGGAAAAAGCGGCATCATACCGTGCTGCGATTTCTCTTCGCCGTTTGAGGAATTCCGGTAGCTTGGCAAGCTGGGAGATTCCCAATGCACTTTGAAAGTCGGTGATCCGGTAGTTGAATCCAAGGTCGGTCATTTCATAATGCCAAACTCCCTGCTGCTCACGCTGATGCGAATCCGAGGCAATTCCATGGTTGCGGAACAGGCGCAGGCGATTGTCCAAGACGGCACTATGCGTAAGCACCATTCCACCCTCGCCGGTCGTGATATGTTTGACCGGGTGGAAGCTGAACACGGTCATATCGGCTAGGGTTCCGGTCTTGCGGCCTTTGTACTCCGCCCCCAGAGCGTGACAGGAATCCGCCACCAGGGCCAGATGGTTGCGGTCGGCGATATCCCTCAACGCATCCCAATCGCAGGGATGCCCGGCATAGTCTACGCCGATGATCGCTCGGGTTTTTGAAGTAATTTTATTTTCAACCTTCTCAGGATCGATCAAAAGCGTGCCGGGGTCCACATCCGCGAAGACAGGCATACCGCCCTGGTACAGCACGCAGTTTGCTGTTGCCGCAAAGGTCATTGGCGGAACGATCACTTCGTCTCCCGGCTGGATTCCCAGGGCGAACATGGCCGAATGCAAGCCAGCCGTGCCGCTGGATACAGCTACCGCGTGGGGAACGCCCCCGGCAAAAAGGGCAATGGTTTCCTCGAATTTCCGAACACTCGGCCCAGTGGTCAGCCAGTCCGTCTGCATTACGCGACAAACAGCTTCTATATCGGCGGCATCAAGGAACTGTCGCGCATATGGAATGAAATGGGACGGGACCGGATCAGGTGATGCAGCGAGTGATCTCTTCATGTCGCCTCAGGGAGGCCCGCTCAGGGAGTTGGGAAGTCGATGCTCGTTGTCGGTTTGATTTTGGTATCGACGTTTCACGCTTGAATTCGAGCGGCTTGCGGCCTTCCAATTCTACGCGAAGAATTTTCTCCAGCTCATCGACTCCGAGAATATGGCGATTGTTATTGCTGGCATATACAAACCCTTCGGGAACAGGAGCGGCCGTCTTATAATTTCTCTGCTTCCACCATTCTCGGTGCGGCGTGATGACAAACATGCCTTCATAATCCAGCGTGCTGCGGCCCTCTTCTTCCGTTGTTAAGACCTCGTGCAGTTTTTCGCCTGGACGGATGCCGATGAATTCCACTTCGCAATCGGGAGCGACGGCTTTGGCCAAGTCGGTGATTTTCATGCTGGGAATCTTCGGCACAAAGATCTCTCCTCCCTGCATGTGCCGCAACCCTTTAAGGACAAGTTCCACTGCCTCATCGAGCGTTATCCAGAAACGCGTCATCCGCGGGTCGGTAACGGTGATAATTCCGGTGCTTCGCTGCTTCAGGAAGAGCGGAATGACGCTGCCCCGGCTGCCGATAACATTGCCGTAGCGCACGCAACTGAAACGGGCCGATTGTTTTCTGGAATAGACATTTCCTTGAATGAAGATCTTTTCGGCGCAGAGCTTCGTTGCACCGTAAAGGTTTACCGGATTTACCGCCTTGTCCGTGCTGAGCGCGATGACCTGGTCGACCCCGCAGTCGATAGCCGTATCGATGATGTTCTGGGCTCCGAGAATATTTGTTTTAACGGCTTCGAATGGGTTGTATTCGCAGACAGGCACCTGTTTGAGAGCCGCCGCATGGATTACGATATCCACCCCGGCCATCGCGCGCTTCAGCCTATCCTTGTCGCGGACATCGCCGATAAAGTAGCGCAGGCTCGGGTGATCATATCCGCCGGTCTTCATCTCATGCTGCTTGAGTTCGTCTCGACTGAACACGATTAATTTGGAAGGTCGGCACCTATCAATAAGGATGTCAACGCATCTTTTTCCGAACGATCCCGTTCCGCCGGTGATTAAGATATTTTTTCCGTTCAACATGGCTGCTCCCTGAATGCTGTGAGGTCCGCCAATTCAAGCCCGACCAACAAACTCGCCGACCTCCGATCGGTAACGTGTAAATTCGTCAGCAACCAAATCTTAGGCCGTGCGAAAAATCCTATCCCGCCGAAATCCGCGGCTGCACTGCGGCCAAACACAACTGACGTTCTTGGATGAGCAAATTATGTGCCATTAACGGCCTATCAAGCGATATCCAACTTTTTCAAGGACATGAAGTCGCCTACCACAGCTAAGATCGTCTTTTTGTCAATTTTGTGACATGGGCATGGCCGCTTTTATCGTGGCGCATCTTGTACAATGAGGTAAAGTTCAGCAGCCTTGCAACCGATATAGAATTAGGAACGGGGTAGCCGCTGAGCAAAAGCGAACGATCGATGACTGGAGGATTCCAAACCGGGGAACCATCATGGAGATTTCCAATGCCGTTTTAGCAGACAGTCTGTTTTCAGCCACGCTGACTCAGTCGAACGGGCTGGAAAGCCTCACCAACGCCGCCTTGCAACGCGGCATTGATGCTTATACGAATCAGGACTACGAAACCGCCGTCAGGGAATTCAAACGGGCGTCCGGCCTCGGACGCAGCTCGACGTATGGCGCCGATGCCGCTCAATATCTTGCTATGGCCTATCTGCAGATGGATGATACCGAAAACGCGATCAAAGCTTACCAATCGGCCCTGCAGATCGATCCTTACCGCGACGACACCCGGGTCAAACTCGGTAATATTTATTTTTCCCAGGAAAAATACGACGATGCCCGCGGGCAGTATGCCGAGGCCGTGCGGTTGAACCCCAGCACGGTGAACCGCTATTCGCTCGGCCAGGCCTATATCGAGTTGGGGCGCTATTCCGAAGCCGAGACACAATACGACGAGATCCAGCGATTGGCGCCCCAGGAGGCAGGCGGATATTTAGGCATGGGGCAGGTCTATAGTCGTCAGGGGGAGCACGAAGAGGCGATCCGGCAATTTCAGCAAGCAACCAGCTTGGACCCGGACCTTTATGACGCTTATAGCGAAATGGGATACAGCTACGCAGACATGGGCGACATGGAAAACGCTCAGAAGATGGTAGACACATTGGAAGGGCTTGAACAAACCGATCTTGCAGACACTCTCAGCCGCTATATGTACAAGGTCGATCCGCCTAAGATGGTCTATGCGGCCTCATCAAGTTCTTTCCCCTACCCCATGGGCCGGGGCACACCGCTGGCGGCCCTCAACAGCTACCTCGTGAACCCCAATGCATCCAAGACGCTATCGATGACCATTCAGTTCGACAAACAGATGGATCGCGATTCGATCGAAAACCCAATTAACTGGCAGATCAGCCGGGCGGTCGGCCAAGGCCCGGGGCAGGCATATAATTTCGGCCTCTCTGTATCCCCGAGCGAAGCTAACCTGGCCCCTATCCCCAACGCCGTCACCTGGGATGCAGACAACCTGACCGCGACCGTTTATTTCACCGCTACCCAAAACGCCGCCGCCAACGCGACCATCGACCCGGCCCACATCGAGTTCAAATTCTCCGGCAAAGACATCTACGGCCTGAAAATGGACCCCAAGTTCGACCAGTTCACCGGCTTCACCGGAGTTTTTTGACCACCACCGAACCGAACCGCCTCTGCCCCTAAGTATAGATGACGTTGACCGGCAGCGGCGGGTAGTTCCACACGCCGGGCTTCGGCAGAATGTGCTGCTCGCCGACGGTCAGCCAGTTCAGATCCGATTTGAGGTCGCGCAGCTTGCCGTCTTCAGGTGGTCGCGCCTGCGAGGTGAGCGAATAGGTCGCCTGAACCGTGCAGATCCGCTCTTTCCCCTCTCTCGCCACCACATAGTATTTCTTCACCTTGTGAGGAGACAACCCGTTGGCGGCGGCAATCTGCTCCAGGTCCGTTTTCAGAAACTTCATAAGCGCCAATTTGGCCACCCCGCGCTCGCAAATACGGATCAAGGCGCGAGAGGCGCTGCTGCTGACATAGACCGTGGTGATCCCGCGCATTCGACGCATGTACTGAGCTGCTACGATCGCCGCGGTTCGGCGCCCCCCGGACATGAAGGGCTGGTTGTAGTATTCGAACAGCTTCCGCTGAAGATCTTCGGCGGTTTTTTCCCCTTTTTCGTAAAGCTCCTTGGATATGTAGCGCAGACTGCGGGCCAAGTCCTCGGCCGCATCGCTGATCGGCCAGTCGATCCGCACGTGGTAATGGGAGAGGTAATACCGGTTGCGCGACTTGCCGGCGGGGTCGCGCTGGATCATAATCGCATAGTCTACCGGCAAAAGACCCCGGATGAAATTCCGAAAATGGACCGATTCCAAATACCGCGCCTGGCGGTCGCGAAGCCCCATCAAAGAGACGATCTCGGACTTCATCAGGTTGACCTTGGTCGTCCGGTTTTCGTCGAAAAAACGGATGTATTTCTTATGCTCGGACGGAATCGAGTCCTCGGCGAAGATGATCAGGAAGGAATGGTGCAGATCGTATTCCTGGTCGGGTATGCGCGCGCGGGGCTTAAGTTCGCGCTTTTCTGCAAAGGGATACGGAATTTGGTGGCTGATGAAATTATGATAGGAGTCGATCAGCGCGTATTGGATAAGGAACTGATCAAGGTCATCCCGCAGAAGCTCGTAGTAGGATCGCCGCAGCTTGTTGGCCAGGCTCAGTTCTTCGCGGTATTGCCAAAATGCCACAGGGCTCTCCTCTCGGTGAAAAAGACATACGGTGCTGCGCCTGGCCGACCGGCCGCTGCGAGGGCCACTTTTCTCCTGCATCACAAGGCCGCAAGGTCGATAACGAATCGATTTAAAGCCGCTAAAGCAACGGCTCACAGACCTTCTTCTTGCTGTGCCGAGCGATCCAACGATAGAGCGAATCGCGTGTCAGGTAGCTGACTAGAGCGAAAAGCAGAGACAATGCCGTGATGATCACGAAAAAGATGTAGTTTTTTTCAAAGATAGACGCACCCTGCAGACTCAGCGCCAACGTGCCCGGCAGCCGGCCCACGGTGGAGAGAACGAAAAAAACACGGGCCGGCAAGGTGGTCAATCCGAGGAACATGCACAGGTAGTCCTTGGGGAAACCCGGAATCAGGAAAAAAATGAAGATAACCAAAATACCCTTGTATTGAACCATCTGGTTGTACTTTTCATACGTTTCGCAACGCACGAGTTTTCGGACGATCCGTTCACCCAAAAAGTGCCCGATACCGAAATTGATCACGGAACCGATGGTCAAACCGACAGTGGACAGAAGAAATCCGTTGAGGGCGCCGAACATGTAGCCCCCCAGAAACCCGGTCAGTTCGCCCGGAATGGGGGCAAAAAGGACCTGGCCGATCTGCAGGCCCACAAACACAAGGGTCGCGGACCAGCCCGATGAGCTGACGGCCTGCCGCACCCATTCGCGGTCCGTCATCACATCGTAATAGCAGAGAAGCTGGTCCCACAGTCCGGAATTCAAAAACACAAATACGATCAGGCAGGATGCCAGGAAGATGACCGCCACCAACGTGATGAATGTTCTGCCCATTTCAATCGATGACCGGTCGTACCCGGTCGATCGCCCATCCTTGCCTCTCAACGATCATGATGCTGGAAACGCATCCGAAAACGCCGCCAGCGACTATTCGCTTTCTTGCGCTGTTCAAGTTCCTTCTGCTGCGCCCAACGTTCGAGAAACCCGACGTGGCCGGCCTGATAAGAGCGGGCCAGGCGCTCCTCATGCACGGCCACCCCCTGTTGCGCATTCAACGCCGCACGCAGGCATTCGGTTTTAATATCACATTCAAGGCATTCCGGCGGTGTTTGCCGCAAACCATCGGAGCCCAGGGGGAAAACCTTTTCGATGGAAGCGAAACACCCCGGTGGCGCCTTGAGTTTTAAATCGGCCATGGCTGACATGGGCTTTAGCTATTTCGGCGGCTGCGGCGATCGGCCAGCCGGTCCAGTTTCAAATTCGGAGTTCATTCGTGCCAAGTGCCCCTGATCCGCGAAGCTGTAATAATGATTCTCACCGATGATCAAATGTTCATGAACCGTGATCCCCATGACTCGGCCGGCGAAGACGAGCTGCCGCGTGACGGCGACGTCTTCAGCCGACGGCCGGGGTTCACCCGAGGGATGATTGTGGGCAAAGATGATGGCCGCCGCGTGATGCTGGAGTGCGGCGCGAATAACTTCACGGGGATACACGCCGCTGGCGGTAAGGGTTCCTTCAAAAAGCGTATCCATCGCGAGCACTCGGTTTTTTGAATCCAAGAATATCGCCATGAAGCACTCGCGCGTCTTATCCCGGATGGCGCCGTTCAGATAGGTGTAGAGGTCTCGAGAATTGGCGATCACGTTCTTGCCAATGATCTTCTTCGCGAGAAACCGATCCGAAACCGCCTTGATCAGCTTGATGCCCAGCATGTTGGTGGGGCCAATGCCCGGCACTTCCTGCAACTCGCGCGGGTCCGCCTCCAAGACCCCCTGGAGGGTTTTAAACTTCTTCAGGGCAAGCTTGGCGGCCGCCTTGCAGTCCCTGCGCGGGGTGGCCAGCGTCAGCAGCAGCTCGATCACCTCATAGTCCAGAAAGCCGTCGAGCCCGGCTGCAAGAAAACGCTCCCGCAACCGTTGGCGATGCCCGGCGCCGGGGTGATCCGGTTTGCGATCCATAGGCAAACTCCCTGCGGATTCATACGAGCTTCCGGGTTGGCATGGGTTCAGTCTTCGTCCAGTTCCTGTTTGAGATCGCGCGTCATTAACTGGAATAACGCTTCCCGCGGCCCAAGATCTTCATAAAGGATTCGGTAGATCTGATGGCAAATCGGCATCTCGACACCCAGATGGTTGGATAGGTTATACACCGATTTCGCGGTGCGCACCCCTTCGGCCACCATTCGCATCTGAGCCAGGATGTCGCTTAAAGGCTGGCCGGAAGCTATTTTACGGCCCACGGCATGGTTGCGGCTGAGGTCGCCGGTGCAGGTCAGGATCAGATCGCCAAAGCCCGCCAGCCCGGTAAAGGTCCGCGGATTGGCTCCCATGCGCTTGCCCAGGCGCCGGATTTCGGTCATCCCGCGGGTGATGAGGGCCGCGCGGGTGTTCAATCCAAGACCCAGACCGTCTACGATTCCGGCCGCGATCGCGATCACGTTTTTCACCGACCCGCCCAGCTCGACGCCGATGGTGTCGTCACAGGTATATACCCGGAAATAAGGTGTTGCAAACACCTGCTGAAGGAGTCGGGCCAACGCCGGATTGCGGGATGCCACCGTCACGACGGTCGGATATTTTTTGGCCACCTCCGCCGCAAAACTCGGCCCCGACAGCACCGCCAAACGGTCGTCGGCGATCTTCAGCGTATCTTTCAGGACGCCGGTCATGGTGAGGTGAGTCTGGTTCTCAATGCCCTTGGAGGCGGAGACGATCGATGTCCTCGCATCCAGACGGCCGGTCAGCGCCGTCATCGTTTCGCGGATCACATGGGACGGCACGACCACCACCAACAAATCCTTGCCGGACGCCGCCTCCGCGAGATTGCTTGAGGCCGTCAGCCGCGGCGACAGCGGGATGCCGGGCAGGAAGAAGCGGTTTTCCCGGTGGGTATGGATCTGCTCAACCACCTCGCGTTCGAACGCCCACAGATCCACACTGAAACCCTTGACGGCCAGAAGATCCGCAAGTACCGTACCCCAGCTGCCGGCCCCGATCACGCCGATGCGCGTGGCGGCCGGATCCTGGTCATGTCGATGGCGCATCTTCCTCCAATTCCTCGTCCGGCTTGTCGTCTTCGTCCTTTTCCCCGAGGCGGGCGGCTCCCACCACCCGTTCGCCGACGTCCATGCCCATGAGTTTGACACCCTGCGTGTTGCGGCTGATGACCGAAATTTCACTGATCCGGGTGCGGATGACCTTGCCGATGGTCGTCATGAGCATGACATCGTCCTCTTCGTCCACCACCAGGATCGCCACCACTTTTCCGTTGCGCGGTGTGGCTTTGATGGCGATGACGCCCTTGCCCCCGCGTTTGTGCACCGGATATTCGTCGATCGAGGTTCGTTTGCCGAAGCCGTTCTCGGTGACCGCGAACAGGGTCTGTCCGTAATTCAGCACCTCCATGGCGACGAGGTGATCGCCTTCGGAGAACTTCATGCCGCGCACGCCGCTGGCCGTGCGACCGGAGGGCCGCACGTCGGACTCATGGAAACGGATGGCTTTGCCCTCGGCCGAGCCCAGGAAGACGTTCATGGTGCCGTCGCTGATACGCGCAGCGATCAATTCGTCGCCTTCCAGCAAATTGATGGCGATGATGCCGCCGGCTCGCGGCCGACTGTAAGCCATTATGTCGGTCTTTTTCACCAGCCCTTTTTTCGTGGCCATCAGCACGAAGGCGCCCGGGGTAAACTCCGGCACCGCCAGCACGGTGGCGAGCTTTTCGTGCTCTTCCATGTTCAGCAGGTTGACGATGGCCTTGCCCATGCTCAGGCGGCCAGCCTGGGGGATGTCGTAGCACTTGCACCAGTAAACTTTGCCCAGGTTGGTAAAAAACAAAAACATGTGGTGGGTCGACGCCACGAAGAGCCGCTCCACGAAGTCGTCCTCGCGGGTGCCCATGGCGGTGACCCCTTTGCCGCCGCGGCGCTGGCTGCGGTAGAGCGTGATGGGGTTGCGTTTGATGTAGCCGCGTTTGGAGATGGTGACGGCCATGTCCTCTTCGGCGATCATGTCCTCGATCGATATCTCCCGCGCCTCCTCGACAATCTCGGTCAGCCGCTGGTCGCCGAACTGCTGCTGGATGTCAGCCAGTTCGTCCTTGATGATCTGCAGCACCAGACGCTCGCTGGCCAGGATCTCCTTGAAGCGCGCGATATCCATCAGGACCTTCTTGTATTCCTCGATGATTTTGTCGCGTTCAAGCCCGGTCAGTCGCTGCAGGCGCATGTCCAGGATAGCCTGGGCCTGAATTTCGGAGAGCCCGTAGGTGGTCATGAGCCGTTCACGGGCTTCGGCCGGCGACGCCGATCTTCGGATCAATGCCACCACTTCGTCCAGATGGTCCAGCGCCACCCGAAGCCCTTCGAGAATGTGAGCGCGCGCTTCGGCCTTGGCCAGATCATACCGCGTCCGCCGGATGACAATGTCCTTGCGATGCAGGACAAAGTGCTCCAGCACCTCTTTGAGGTTCAGCAGCTCCGGTCGATTGTTGACGATGGCCAGGAAGATAACGCCGAACGTGGTCTCCATCCGGGTGTTCTTGTAGAGCTGATTGATGATCACCGGCGTCGCCGCCTCTTTCCGGAGCCCCAGGGCGATGCGCATTCCCTCTCGGTCCGATTCGTCGCGAACGTACTTGACGCCATCGATTTCCTTGTCCCGGATCAATTCGGCAATCCGTTCAATCAGCTTGGCCTTGTTGACCTGATAAGGAAGCTCGGTGACGACCAGGGTGTCGGCCTGATTGCGTTTGTCCGTCTCCACCATCACCCGCGCGCGAACCCGGATGATGCCGCGCCCGGTGCTGTAGGCGTCGTGGATGCCTTTTTTTCCATAAATGATGCCGCCGGTCGGAAAGTCCGGCCCGGGAACGAGAGCCATCAGTTCGTCGCTCGTCATCCGAGGGTTGTCGATGAGTTCGCGCAGGGCGTTGACGACCTCCGACAGGTTGTGCGGCGGGATATTCGTGGCCATGCCGACGGCGATGCCGGAGGACCCGTTGATGAGCAGGTTCGGAATTTTCGCGGGGAGCACGGCGGGTTCGGTGAGCGACTCATCATAATTGGGACTGAAATCCACCGTCTCCTTGTCGAGGTCTTCCAGCATTTGGTGTGCCAGGCGCTGCATCCGAATCTCGGTGTAACGCATGGCGGCGGCGGGGTCGCCGTCGATCGATCCGAAATTGCCCTGGCCGTCCACCAGCGGGTAGCGCATGGAGAAGTCCTGAGCCAAGCGCACAATGGTGTCATAAACCGCGGCATCTCCGTGGGGGTGGTATTTGCCGATCACATCTCCGACAATACGCGCCGATTTCTTGTAGGCCTTGTTCCAATCGTTATTGAGTTCTCCCATGGCATAGAGCACACGCCGGTGAACGGGCTTGAGTCCGTCGCGAACATCCGGCAGCGCCCGCCCGATGATCACGCTCATGGCGTAATCGAGATAGGATTTCTTCATCTCCTTTTCGATGCTGACTTCAGGTGCTCGATCCATCTGAATCTGAATCCTCTCTGCTCGAATCCTAATGGGCTAAGGGTTATCGGTCGGCGGTTCTCGATCGTGCCGGCGGAAAGCGGATTCGATGCACGGCATCACGGGCGCGGAGCGGAATTCCGGAAGAGGCCGCTGAACGGCATCGTTGCTGAGGGTCAATAAAACACGCCACGGCGCCTGGGCTCCCGCACGGGTCCCGGCCGCCGTGGCGACGCAACGAGACAGGTCAGGGAGTGGCAGGCCTACCTGCTGACGAACGCGCCGGCTCCCAGCAAAAGCATGACCTCATATATGAAGACTGCGGTCAATGAGTGAAACGTATAGTAAACGACACCGCCACCGACAATGGCGGGAACTGCACAAAACACCAGAATTCCCAGCTTCCGGGCGACATCCATGCGACCATCCCCTTTTTTGAATTCGTTGCTAACCGATTAGCAATATTTACAATTCATGTAAAGAAAAATTGTCAAACAGAAGCGGGCGCCGCATCAACGCTCGATGATCATGGCCATCCCCATGCCGCCGCCGATGCACATGGTGATCAGCCCCGTGCGGTAGTTCTTGCGACGCATGTGATGAATGGCCGTCACCATCTGCCGCGCGCCGGTAGCGCCGATCGGATGCCCCAGCGAAATGCCGCTCCCAAGCTCGTTGGGCCGGTCGTTCGGCAAGCCCAGCTCCCGCATGCAGCCGATCGCCTGGGCCGCAAAGGCCTCGTTCAGCTCGATCATGTCGATATCCTTCAAGCTCATCCCAGCGGCCTTCAGCGCTTTCTTCACGGCCGGAACCGGCCCGAGCCCCATGTAGGCCGGATCCAGCGCGCCGGCGGCAAAGGCTTTGACCTTGGCGAACGGCGTGAGTCCCATCCGCTTGGCTTCCTCGGCGCTCATCATGAGGACCGCAGCCGCCCCGTCGTTGATGCCCGAGGCGTTGCCCGCCGTGACGGTTCCGTCGGACTTGAAGGCCGGTCGGAGCTTGGCCATTTTCTCGATGCTGGTGTCCATGGGCCGCTCGTCGATGTTGAACACAATATCGCCCTTGCGGTCCTTGATGACCACGGGAACGATCTCCTCTGTGAATAGGCCTCCGGTGATGGCGGCCCGCGCACGCTGATGGCTCAGCACGCCAAGTTCATCCTGTTCGGCTCGGCTGATCTTGTAGAGTCCGGCGATATTTTCAGCCGTAACCCCCATGTGGTAGCCATAAAAAATCTCGTAAAGGCCATCGAAGACCATCAAGTCCAACACTTCGCCCTTGCCGGTGAGCTCCATGCGGTAGCCCCAGCGCGCTTTGGGCATCGCCATGGGCGCCAGGCTCATGTTTTCCATTCCACCGGCTACCACGACTTCGGCTTGACCGGTCATGATCGCGGCGGCCCCCATGGCAATGGTCTTCAATCCGGAACCGCACACCTTGTTGACGGTCGCGGCCGGAGTCTCCTTGGACAGCCCGGCGCGAATAACCGCTTGCCGCGCTGGGTTTTGCCCCTGAGAAGCCTGCAGCACGTTGCCCATGATGACTTCGTCCACGGCCACTGGTTGCGCATCACCATTCCAGGCGCCGGCCTTCATTTCCAGCTCGATCAGCCCCTGTTCCTTGAGTGCGGCCGGAGCGGCGTCTTTCATCGCCGGGCTTGCCGCGGGCCGAAGGTTGGCACGCTTGAGGGTTTCTCTGATCACCAGGGCGGCCAGGTCAATCGCCGAAACGTCTTTGAGGGCGCCGCCGAATCCTCCTATCGCAGTTCTCGCACCACTGACAATCACAGCCTCTCTCATCGCTTTTCCTCCCTGCCGGAGCACTTATGATTTTGGTTGCCGGCTATTGCTTGATGGGTTCGCTAACAGTTTGAATTATCTATTTTCATTTAAAAAATTCTGCTTCCGATTAGAGGCCACCTATACCACACCTGCAACGCCGGGGTCAATGCGGTTCACTTTTGTCTGTCACGCATCGCCGTCGCCGGCCTTGCGCCGCAGCTGGCGCCATCGGTCCAGGCGTTCCTTGACCGTCTTCTCGTAGCCTCGGTCCGACGGGCGATAGAAGACTCGACCCTTCAAATCCTCCGGCAGATAGTCCTGGGGGGCATAGGCCTCCTTGAAATCATGGGCGTATTGATAGCCCCGCCCGTAGCCGAGGTCCTTCATCAGCGCCGTTGGGGCATTGCGAATATGCAACGGCACCGGCAGGGATCCGGCTGAGGCGACCGCTGCCTGAACATCGCCGTATGCGCGGTAGATGCTGTTGCTCTTGGGAGCCGTAGCGAGATAAACGGCAGCCTGGGCCAGGGCCAATTCCCCCTCGGGAGCACCCAGAAACCGGTAGGCCTCCATGGCCTCCATGGCCAATCCTAGGGCCAGGGGATCGGCATTGCCGATGTCCTCGGAGGCAAACCGCACCATGCGCCGTGCGATGTAGAACGCGTCCTCGCCGGCCGAAAGCATGCGTGCCAACCAGTAGAGAGCGGCATCCGGGTCGCTGCCGCGCAGACTCTTGTGCAAGGCGGAAATCAGATTGTAATGCGATTCACCGGACTTGTCGTAAAGTAGGGCTTTTTTCTGCACGGCCTGCTGCACATGGGCCATAGTGATGCGCACCGCTGGGTCCGTTCCGGCCCCGGCCAGGGATGCGGCGGCCTCCAGGCTGTTCAAGGCCGAGCGGGCATCACCGTCGGCGAGGCGCACGATCGCCGCCAGCGCCTCGTCTTCCAGGATCAATCGCATCCGCCCGAGTCCGCGTTCCTCGTCTTTCACCGCTTGGGTCACAATAACGGCCAGGTCCTCATCGGTCAGGCGATTCAGGGTCATCACCCGGCAACGGGACAACAGGGGCGCGATCACCTCGAAGGACGGATTCTCGGTGGTGGCGCCGATCAGCGTGATCAGACCGCTTTCCACGTGATGGAGAAATGCATCCTGCTGGGCCTTGTTGAAGCGATGAATCTCGTCGACGAAGAGCACGGTGCGCCGGCGGTGAAGCCGTTGTTGCTCGCGCGCCGCCTCGATTACGGCCCGAATCTCCTTAACCCCGGAGAGCACGGCTGAAAAATGCACGAAATGCGACCGGGTGTCGGCGGCGATGATCCGCGCCAGGGTGGTTTTGCCGCACCCCGGGGGGCCCCACAGGATCATGGAAAAGACGCGGTCCTGCTCCGCCGCCAGGCGGACCAGCGAACCCTCCCCGACCACCTGCAGCTGGCCGACGAACTCAGCCAGCCGCCGGGGCCGCATGCGTTCGGCCAGGGGCCGCTGTCCCTCACGGTCCGTTTGGCTATGATAGTCGAAGAGATCCATGAATCCAATCCGGGCTGAGGGCTGAGAACCGAAAGAGAAAAAACGGCTGGTGCGAACCCGCTGCTCAGTCCTCCGTGTTCATTGCTCAGCCCTTTGTTTCCCGGCGCTCGCGCTCCCGGAAGATCAAGCGAATGGGGGTCTTGTCCAGACCGGTCTGCTCGCGGATCTGGTTGAGCAGATAACGCTTGTAGGAGAAATGCACTGCTTGAGGATAGTTCACGAAGAATAATATCGTCGGCGGTTTGGCGGATACTTGCGCAGTGTAATAGAATTTAACCGGCCGGCCGCGGAGCAACGGAGGAGGGTTTTTCTGGGTTGCGGTCTCGAGGATCCGGTTCAATTTCCCGGTTCCGATTCGTTGTTCGAACTGATCGTAGACGGTGTTCACCATACTGAAAATTCGATTTACTCTGCGGCCGGTGCGGGCGGACACCGTCAATACCGGGGCAAAACTGAGAAACTTGGCCTTGAACCGCAAATCGTCGATCAGCTTATTTTCACGAAGGCCGCTGGATTCGGCCAGATCCCACTTGTTGATCACCAACACACAGCCGCAGCCCCTTTCGTACGCATATCCGGCGACGGCGAGGTCTTGATCCGTGACGCCTTCCTCAGCATCCATGACGACGACGGCGACATCGCAACGCTCAAGGCTGCGCAGCGCCTTGATCACCGAAAACTTTTCGAGTTTTTGCGACACCCGCCCCTTGCGCCGGATGCCGGCCGTATCGATGAGCAAATAAGACCGGTCCCGGTGCTGATGGAAGGTGTCGATGGCGTCGCGGGTGGTCCCGGGCCGGGAGCTGACCACTAACCGATTTTCACCAAGAATACAGTTGATCAGCGAAGATTTTCCAACGTTCGGCCGCCCGACGATAGCGATCCGGATAATAGCCGGATCGTCTTCCGATGAGGCTGGCGTCTCTGCCGGCGGCAACGCCGCCACGAGCGCATCAAGGAAATCGTTCAGCCCATAGCGATGCTCGGCCGAAACGGGGTACAGCGTTCCCAGCCCCAACCGGAAAAAATCCGCCAGCAGGACCTCCTGCTCCGGACCGTCGATCTTGTTCACGGCATAGAGTACGGGTTTGCGGATACCCCGCAGGATGTCGAGCAGATCCCGATCGAACGGCGAAAGCCCGGCTCGCCCGTCCAGGACGAACAAGATGGCATCGGCTTCGTTGATCGCTTGGTCAATCTGGACGCGGATCTCGGCAGAAAAATCATCGACATCGGCAAAGCCGCCCGTGTCGACCACCGTGAAGTCGATCTCGTTCCAACTCGCGCTGCCGTAATGCCGGTCGCGCGTCACCCCCGGGACGTCGTCCACCAGGGCGTCCTGGGTCCGCGTTATTCGGTTGAAAAGAGTTGATTTGCCGACATTGGGTCGGCCTATGATCGCGACGATGGGGTTCATGGGTTTGAGGGAATGCGCTGCTGCGATCAGCCCGGCGACTCCAGCACGAACATGGACGGGGTGACCGGGATGTCGGCCCAGTATTTTTCGACCACCAATTGAACCTGGGCCTTGGTCTGATAATTGCTGACCACCAGGCGGCTGGGCACCCGGTAGCCGTCGACTAGTTGCATTTCAAGGAAGTTTGCCTGGAAGACCATGCTCCCGGACATGTCGTATACCTCGACCTGTCGGACCTCGGTCTTCCGTTCATCCAGAAAAATTTTCTGATGCGCACCCCAGATTCGATCTAGCAAGAGAACATACCCGTCTCCGGACGCAACCGGCTGCAGCCGCGCCACGCGGTGCTCCCGGATCGGTATGCGTCCGCGCAAGAGCGCAAGGATGTCACTGGCCTGAATCGGAATGGACAATAGCCGATCGAAGTCCGGGTCACTGGATCGGATCTTTTTGACCGGCAGCCCCGGCTCCTGGCCGTCCTGGTAGTACAGCCATTCGCCGTCGCTCGCCATGCGAACGGCCGGAAAACCAGACGCGAAGAGCACCACGCTGAGCCGCAGCGGATCGGAGCCGATCCAGGCCACCCGCTCATCCATCTGGATCTTCCCGTCTCGCTTGATCGTCAGCCGTCCAATGCCTTTGAAGTTTCGGAGCTTTTCGTTGGTCTGCTGCAGCCGTTCCAAAACCGCCCGGGCTTCCGCGCTGTCGATGGCGGCGGCAGGCCCCTCCGCAGGCTCGGGCAGGGTCGCGCAGCCGGTCGGCATCAACGCCGCGAGAATCAACACCCCAACCACCATCCATCGCACCAAGAAGCTATTTAGAAATCGGATTGCGCTCATCGTCCCCTCGCCGCCGCCCTACTTGAGCTGCCGAATTTTTCTCTGCAGCTCTTCTTTCTCTTTGAGTTTTTCACTGTCCTTGTCTTTTTCTTTCTCACGCTTGGCCATGGACTTCTGATAGTATTTTAGGGCGTTCGGCTTGTCGTTCAGTTTTAGGTAAGCATCCCCCACGTGCTCCAGGATAACGGGGTCCTCCGGGACGATTTCAGAAGCTTTTTTTAGGTAATTCAGAGCCTTCTGGTAATCACCCTTCTTATAGTAAACCCATCCCAGACTATCGGTGATAAATCCGTCGTTTGGCTTGTATTTGAGAGCTTCCAGGATCAGCTGTTCGGCTTCATCCAGGTTCTGACCAAGATCGGCGTAGGTGTATCCCAGGTAGTTGAGCGCGCTGGCGTTTTGGGGATCCACGGCGATCACGCGGCGCATGGCCTCGATAGAGGATTCCTTCTTTTTCTGTTTGTCGTAGACGACTCCCAGTTTGAAAAGGTACCGGGAATTGTCAGGGTCTTTATCCAGCGCCTGTTTGAGATAGTTTTCAGCTTCGTCGTAACGTCCGGATTCTTCATAAATCGAAGCGAGGTAGTACTTCATTTCGGCGTTTTCCGGATTCTTTTGGACCATCACCTGAAGCTGTTCGATCGCCTCCTGGACGTTGCCCTGCTCCTGCAGGATAAAGGCGATGTGAACCACCGCATCCTGGAAGAACCGCGACTCCGGAGTAACCTGGCGGAATTCGGGCAGGGCTTCCGCGTTTTTTTTGAGACCGAACAGGCTATACCCCTTGAGATGATGCAGGTCCGCACTGTCGGGCGCCGCTCGTAGCATTCCGTTGACAAGGTACAACGCGTCCTCGAATCGCTTGGCGTCCACATACACCTGAATCACTTGCAGGAGGACTTCGAATTCACTGCGGCTGCGCTCACCGAGACGCTTGAGAATCTCCTCGGATTCGGGTTTCATCCCGACCTGGCGATAATAAAGCGCCAGATCGAGAAAAGCACGACTGTTTTCTGGATCGCGGTTGAGGATCTCACGATTGAGCTTTAAGACCTCTTCGCGCCGGCCTTGTTCGCGTGCCAGCTTGAGCAGTTCGAACAGCGGGTCCAGGCTCTCCGGATCTGCTTCCGCACTCCGACGGAAGGCGGCTTCTGCCAGCGCCGGCTTCCCCTTGCCCAAATAGACGCGACCCAGCAGGAAATAGCCGGCATAGGACTTCGGAAATTTCTCCACCAGCTTATCCAACACCCGTTGCGCTGCGTCCAGTTGGTTGCGCTCAAGGTAGAGCCCGCCGAGGAGTGCATAAATTTTCTCCTGGGAAGGATCGAAATCGATCACTTTCTCGTAAGCGCGGATCGCGGCATCGTTTTGTTTTCGAATTTGTTGAATGCCGCCATAAAGGATCAGTCCTTTGATGTCGTCGGGGTGCTTGGCCAGCAGGTCGTCGAGCACCTCAAGGGCTTTGTCTTCCTCCTTGTTCTGGAGAAAGATGGTCGCCAGCTCGCGGCGCAAGTAAGATGAATCCGGATCGATTTCAATGGCCTTTTGGAGCCATACAATCGCCTTATCGCTATGGCCGGATCGACGCTCTTTCTGAGTCGCTAAGAAATAGAAATATTCGTTTTCCGGTTTTTCAAACGGGGGCCGAGACGCTTCGGCGGTCCGGGGCTTTTCATCCCCGCTCGGGGTGACCGTTCCGGTCGGGTAGCCGCACGCGGTCAGCATGCACAGAAAGCAAATCAATACCGCGGCGGCCGTTCGCTGGTGTTTCATCGGAAGTGTTCCTGATGGCTGGGCGAAGAGAGTCACGTGGACGGCAGTGTCACTCCATGCCGGTGTCTTCTGCATAGGAAGCAAAGTCGGGGATTTCGCGTTTGAAAAATTCGCGCATCTTCCGAATAATGTTTTTCTCAACCTGCCGGACCCGTTCGCGCGATATTCCGTAGCGATCTCCGATCTCCTGAAGAGTAACAGGATTGTCTGAAAAGATCCGAAGTTCGAAGATCTCGATTTCCCGCGGCGTCATTTTCTTGCGGAACTCGGTGATCTTGTTGTGCAGGAGCAGCTCGATTTCCTTCTTCGACACCTGCTCTTCCACCGACTCGTTATCGGTGCTGAGGAATTCGATACGTTCGGTTTCGGAATCGTTCTTCAGAGGCGCATCCAGTGAAACATCCCAACTGTCCAAGCGTTGGTCCATGTCAACGATTTCGCGCTCGGAAACGCCGAGCCGCTCAGACAGCAGTTTGGGTTTCGGATCGAACCCCTGATCGATCAGGTGCTGTTTTTCTTTTTTCAGCTTGAAGAACAGCTTGCGTTGTCCCTGGGTTGTTCCGATCTTAACCAGGCGCCAGTTGTCCATGATAAATTTTAAGATATAGGCTTTAATCCAAAAGGAAGCATAATAAGAAAATTTGACGTTTTTGTACGGATCGAATTTCTTGACGGCCTGCATAAGCCCGATGTTGCCCTCTTGAATCAAATCCAGAAGGTTTTGCATCCAAACCCTCTGAAATTCTAGGGCAATTTTAACTACGAGTCTGAGATTGGCAGTGACCAGGGCATAAGCAGCATCTTTGTCGCCCTGCTCCCTCACCCGCAGGCCGTATTCACGCTCCTCATCACGTGTGAGCAATCGGTATCTGCTGATCTCGGAAAGGTAGCGTTGCAGCGGATCGAACTTGACAAGCGCTTTGTCGGAATCGTCCGATTTATCTTTCTTCTCGGCTTTCTGCGATTTCTGCGGTTTGGTTTTCGGGACCTCAGCGGTCTCATCTTCAATCAGGGGGCTTTCAACCGCCTCGGCTTCGGCAGCGGCCATCGCGGGTTGTTCCGGGGAGGTTCGGATCTCCCGGGCCGACTTGCCTGCTTTGGCAGCCTTCACATGCTTTTCTGTTTTATCGGCCTTTTTGAGAGGTTGCGGCTCTTCGCTGGGACTCGTTTTTTGAGATTCGATAGTTTCAACCGCTTGGCTGGGTTTTTTGCCTTTGGAAGGTGCCTGCTTCCGCAGCTGTTTGGTCTTGCTAACAGCCAATGGTTGCGGCCGAGTTGATTTCGAAGAGCATTTTTCCTTTAATGCCTTTTTCAGAGCAGCTGGTTTGGCCGCCACTCCGCTTTTTTTCCGATTTTCTGTTTTCTTGGCTCTGGCTGATACTTTCATTTCACGGCTCAACTCGTAGATACCCTTCGAAAAAGTCAAAAAGGCGGGAGTGCCGCCCGGCGGATCGCTATGGACAGACAATCGCGCATGTGATAGGAAAAACGCGTTGTGCGCCTGTAGCTCAGTTGGATAGAGCAACGGACTTCTAATCCGTAGGCCGGGGGTTCGAATCCCTCCAGGCGCGCCACTCGGGAAGCTCCCCGAATCGCCAGGCTCTCAATGTGCGTACCAATGTGTAAATATACACGAGCCGCCGAAAATATCAATCACAATTTAATCGTTCACGGCGGCCACACTACGCACCAACGGCCCGGGACTTGGGCAAAAACCACTCGAACCGTTTGACGCGACATGCCATCTCTATCCGAAACCATCAAACTGGTTGCGGTGCTCGCAGCAGCCACACTTCTCGGGAACTGGTTTCTTGCCGAACTCAAGAAGGCCCGTCGACAAAACCTGCCATGGCACACGGCCTATCTATCGCCTCCGGGGCTGCTTATCCTGGCAGCCCTGACGGTGCCGTTGATCTACTGGCTGGCCCGCCGTTGATTCGCTGCTTGAGCCTGTGCGCTCCCCGCGAGTTCGAACAGCCTTAAACAGACCTTAAAAACTGCCTGGCCTGATATTCGAATTCACGGCTCTCCACGTTCACCTCGCGATGACTGCCCTCTTCGGACACCGTTACGGCGACATATCCGCCCGCCCCCGAAAAAGAGATGCAGCAGGAGCCGCGCTCGGTTTCTTCCAACCCTTCCCCGCCCTTTCCGAAATAGCGCGAAGCGCTGGAAATGATCTCATCCGGTGCCAATCGGGATTCTTTTGAAATGCGGAGCATGGTCTTTTCCTCCTGTCTATACCAGCGCAACCATTGCGTTCAGCATTGCCGGACAAACTGATAACTAATCAATATGATATGAAATGCAATTGGTAACCCTGTCCAGCATACCCGACCAAGCATAACTATCACCGCCGGCTCGTGCAACCCGGCCTGGGTGGTTCAAGTTTAGCCGTTGAAACGCCGATAATCAAATGGCCGACAGGAAGCCTACGATCTTAATCTGTGATTACGATAGTGGAGGAATCATGCTCGCCAATAACGTCATTTTTTTGGAAAACATAGAATGGTTCGACGAAACCGGGAAACAGCTGGTTCACCGTCTCCCTCAGGACGGCTCGGGGGAAATCAAATGGGGTGCGCAGCTGACTGTCCGCGAAAGCCAGGCGGCGATCTTTTTTTACAAGGGCAAGGCCGTGGGCGTCTTCGGGCCTGGCCGGCATACCCTGAAAACCGCGAATATCCCGATCCTGACCAAAATCGCCAGCATCCCCTGGGCGATGAGCAGCCCCTTGCGGGCCGAAGTGTATTTCGTCAATCTGAAGGTGTTCACCAACCTCAAGTGGGGTACGCGCGACCCGGTGGCCTATAAGGATACCGAGTTGGGCCTGGTCCGTCTGCGCGCTTATGGCGTTTTCAATATACAGGTGGTTCAGCCCGCTCTTTTCATCAACCGGCTGGTCGGAACCCAAGGCATTTATACCACCGAAGAAATCGAGGAGTACCTCAATCGCGTGATCGTCTCCCGCTTCAATGATTACATGGGCCAGACGATAGATACGCTCCTCAACCTCCCGGCGAAATACGATGCGCTGTCCCAGGGGCTGAATCAACGTCTGGAGGAAGACCTCGGGCATTTCGGCATTCGCCTGACCCATCTTTACATCAGCGCCATTACCCCGCCGCCGGAGGTTCAAAAGGCGATCGACGACCGCAGCCGCATGGGCGTTTTTAAGGACATGGAGAAGCTCATGCAAATGAAGGCGGCGATGGCCATGGAAAAATCGGCGGAAAGCGAGGGAGAGGGCTCATCGGGCATGGGTACGAGTCTGGGTCTGATGCTGCCGGCCATGTTCGCCCAGTACTTCAACTCCTCCAGGACGCCCGGAGCGAAGGCCGACGCCGCGGAGAGTTCGGTCTGTCCGGACTGCCGCAGCAGCGTGCCGACGGATGCCAAGTTCTGCCCCCAATGCGGGCATCAGGTAGTGGTGTTCACTCAGTGCGCCCGTTGCGGCAAGAACCTCGCTCCGAACTCGAAATTCTGCTCGCGTTGCGGATTGGAGGTGCAAAGCCTGGCGCAAAAGAACGTGTGCAAAAACTGCGGGGCGGAAAACCTGCCGGAATCGATTTATTGTAACGACTGCGGCGAGAAGCTGTGACGACGATTCGGATCGAACACCAGTGCCCGCAGTGCGGGGCGCCCGCAAACCTGGAGGAAACCGACCGACTGTTCGCCTGCCCGTTCTGCCGCGTGCGGTCGTTCCTGCTGACGCGGGATTACTTCCGCTACGTGCTGCCCGCCAAAAATCCGGCGGATAAGGATCTTTTCTACTTCCCCTACTGGCGCTTCAAGGGTACCCTGTTGTTCAGCCTGCCCTCCGGAAACGACCACAAGTTCCTGGATGTAAACCAGTGCGCCGCCGACCTCCCCGGGATGCCGGCAACGCTCGGCCTGCGGGCACAGGCCATGAAGCTCAAATTCCTTTCACAGGAACTGGCCGGCCGCTTTATTTCACCGACGCATTCCTTTTCAGATACCTTCACGGCATTTCAAACGCGCTTCAGTCAGACGCTGCCCAAACCGATTCTCTACAGCGCCCATCTAGGAGAATCCATGGGGTTGCTCTATTCCCCCTTTTACGCCAGGGACCGGCTCTACGATGCGGTCCTGGACCGGCCGATCGGCAACCGGATGCTGTCAGGAAGCCTTGCCGACAACGGGTTCAAGGACGAAAAACCGGATTGGCGCGTCAACTTCGTGCCGGCGCTTTGTCCGGACTGCGGCTGGGACCTGGAGGGGCAGCGGTCGGCGTTGGTACTGCACTGCCGGAACTGTACGTCCTCGTGGTATCCCTCGGGCGAGAAATTGACGCGAGTGCAATCCGATTGCATGGAAAAGGCCGAAGAGGGCCTTTTTTACTTGCCGTTTTGGCAGATTACCTGCGAAATCTCAGATATTGCCCTGAAAACCTACGGCGATCTGGTGAGAGTCGCCAACCTGCCGAGAATAGTCGATGCGCCCGTTGCAGCTCGAGAATTCCGCTTCTGGGCGCCGGCCTTCAAGTTGCGCGCTCAGGCATTCATGCGGCTGGCAGAGAGTTTCACGCTGACTCAAGCTCAGGAGATGCTGACGCCGGCACTGCCGCCCGAACGCCATCATGCGGTCACGTTGCCCGTCGAGGAAGCCTGCGAAAGCCTGAAAGTGGTGCTGGCCGGTTTTTTGAAACCCCGCCGCCGGATAGCCGAAATGCTCACCCGCATCACCATTCACCCCACCCACTTCCGCCTGGCCTACCTGCCTTTCCGTGAAGACCAGCACGACTACATCCAGGTCCAAACCGGGCAGGCTGTGAACAAGAACCTTTTAAGCCTTTCATGCCATCTATGAACCTGCTCTAGCGAGGGCCTTCTGCACCAAGCAGTTGGCCCGACCGCATCGTCAGATGCCGGCTTTTTCTTTGACCCGCAGCAGACCCGGGCTCTGGTGCATGTACATCAGCGGCGATGAGCAGCCCATGGCGATGAAATACTTTTCAAGAATGTCGAATAAAACAGGCCGGTCCGGCCATGTGAATTTCTTGCGCTGGCGTTCGAGTTCGAGCCATTCGGATTCGGCCTCCGGATGCTGGCGGAACACCTTGGCTTTTGCCGGCTCGCATAGAAACATCAGACAGACAATTGGCTTGATCCTCCATCGGCAGCCGGCGGAGCCGAGATACACGCACTTGAATCCGTCGGATTCCTGGCGCAGGACGCCGACCAGCCCATCGATCTCATCCTCTTCGGAAAACAGCAGATTGAGGACCACATCGGCGAAAAACGTAATGATGCCTTCTCGTGAGCAACAGGCGCTGAGCCGGCTCTGATAGCAACTTTGGTCGCAAACGCTTCCGCAATACCTCTCAAGAAAACGGTCCACCCGGCGGCGGAATTCGAGGTAGTCAGCGGCCGTCAGCCGCAGCTTGTCTTTTTCACCGCTGGGCAGCGCCTTCAGGTACATGCGCACGAGCGATAAGGTCTCAAGTTGTTCGAACTGGTATTCGCTCATTCGGTTTTCAATCTTGGGATATGCCTTTCACAAGGTATCAGAGAGAATATCGGTTCAAAGCCCGCCGACATTAATACGGTCAGATCAAGCCGGCGCAAATCATGATCTGGGAATAGCCCATCAAAAAAATCACCATCGCGGAAAAAAAATTCAGAGACGAAAGGATTTGCGAATAATTAACGGAAAATGTGTGCATCCGCTACCCTGAAATAGCCAGAGTGGCCATACATTAATAAACATAACACATTTTGTCCTGGTTCAGCGTGAATTGGAGAATTCCAGTTTTGGTCTAAGCAGCATTTTTTGATTTCTATCCTGCCGCCGGATCCGGTGCCGAGGCCATTAGGCCTTGATAGCCTCTTGGTACGATGCGGCGTTTTTCGGCTTTCTTCTCTCTATCTTCTTGCAGTTTTCGGTCTCTATCAGCGAAAATCTGCCCTTTTGCGCGATCTGTCAAAAAATCCTTGAATCAAACCATGGAATTGACCCAGTCGCGAGGTTCTCGAAACTTCGGCTGTTAGCGTGGGACAGAACGGAGTAACTCTGGACTACCAAGCTCTACAGTTAGCGCTGGCATGGATGGAATTTGAGAACAAAAAGGGCGGCCCCAATTGATTTTCTGAGGCCGCCCGGGTGTTGCATTTAGTTCAGGAAGCGGATGGGTTATGAGCTGTACAGTTCGGATGATTTCTCACCTTTTTTGCCTTTGCTCCCCACCCTCTTCCTCAGATCACAGTTTCCCGTGACCTTGAATCAAAGCTAAGATTTCATACTTTTGGTGTCAAGTATCTTGAAAGCCTTTTTTACCGCCCAGACAAACCGAAACTGAACGCCGATCCTGCATCCGCAACTGACATCCCGAAAAAAAATCCGCTCGGAGCCGGAGCCGAATAATAGACTGGCGCCGGGTAATAATTCCGTTCCACTACCACAGGACGATAGCGATGCTCGACATAGACCGGTCGAGGCGGCGCATAGTGGTAATGGTGATGAACCCTATGCTTGTAGTGGCCGTATGCGTGACTCCGGTGATGCCCACGGTCGTCGTCTGCTAAAGATGCGCTGGCGCCGATAAAGATCATAAGAGCCGTTATTGCGAATATTTTCACAATGCTGATTTTCATGGTGTCCCCCTCTTCCCGCTGAATTTAGTCCGGTTAGACGGAACCCTGGATAGGAGGGTTTACATCGGGCTTAGGGATTACAAGGAACCGGGAAACCCAAGAAGGTTGACACCCATTCCGGCAAGACCCACTTTCCAAATGGATTGAAGAGATGGTTTCAGATGCCGAGAGTCCACCACTATCCGCTTTCGACATCGTGACGGTCTTGTGATCCGGGGTGGTCTGTTTAACCTCCTTTTCCAGGCCACCTCTTTTTTCAGCCTGAAGGAGGAGGACCGGTTTATGTGCGGACGTTTTGCCCGGTACAGCCTCTCACGCGAACTGGAACGATACTTCAACGCCTTGCCGCCATCTTTCGAGATCCAGCCTAACTACAACACCGCTCCCACGCAAGAAATGCCTGTAATCATCCAACTCGAGGATACCAGGCACATCAAGAAGCGCCATTGGGGACTGGTGCCTTTCTGGGCCAAGGATATTTCCATCGGCTCCAGAATGATCAACGCTCGGATTGAGACTTTATCTTCTAAACCTGCCTTCAAAGCCGCCTTGAAATATCGTCGGTGCCTGATTCCCGCGAACGGTTTCTATGAGTGGGTGGGGAACGCGGGAAGTAAGCAGCCCTACTTCATCTGCCTGCCTTCTGGCGAACCCATCGCCTTTGCCGGCCTGTATGAGATATGGGAGGGCAAAGAAGCGCCTCCGGGGGCCAGCCCATACAAATCCTGCACGATCATCACCACGGAGGCCAGTGACTCGGTCAGGGATATCCACAACAGAATGCCATTGATCCTCAAACCGGAGGCTTTTGATGAGTGGCTTGATCCAGATAACAAGGATCCTGCCAAAATCGAAGAACTGCTGAAATCCTATCACGTGAAGGACCTCACGGGATATCCGGTATCGAGATTGGTCAATCGAGTGGAAAACAACTCAAAGGCATGCATCGAGCCGCTAAAGGATGACGAATACAAGGGGAAAAAGATAGGCAGCCTCACTAATTGAATGAGACGGCTTCAGTTTTATGGATTTGGTTAAGCAGAAGATTCTCTTGCTGCTGCAAGGACTCAAGCTCCGGCTGCATGTCTGCGATGAATCTTTGGGCGAGCAGCGATTAAATGTTCGGCTTCAGCCATTCTTCCGCCGCAAAAAAGAAAACGGGCACTATCCGTTATACATAAGTGCCCGCTTTTATTATGGTGCCGGAGGCCGGACTTGAACCGGCATGAGGTTGCCCCCGGAGGATTTTGAGTCCGAAAACGAGGAAAATCGAAAAATCAGCAATATCAATTATCTATAAGTAATTATTGATTTTTTCAATCAAATATTATTTTTGTTTATCTTAGGTTTCATGCATTAATTTTGTTGCCAACCGTTACAAAACCGTTACACCCAGGATAGAAAAAAAGCCCCTCTTTCCAAGACTGCCATTGCTGGGACGCTCTGCTAAAAATGGACTCCAACGTCATTAACACAGAACAGCGCCATTTTTAATCCGGATATTTAGGATGCGCAAATAGCACCGGTGAAGGGGGCGTTAACCCTCTTTCGAGTTAACATTAACACCTAACCAAGGAAGGAGATCGCGCCTATGCAAAAACCTACAATTTGCTGACGGGTCTAACTTGATAGCAGGTTGACCACGTTCCCGTTCCAACCGTCCAACTGTTCATAAAATTAACACTGTGCCAGGGCCGCTCTCTTGATGAGGCGGCCTTTTTTATTTCCTAAATGGAGGTTGTCCTATGAGTAAGAAGCCTGATTTTTCAAGTTTTACGCCGTCAAAGTTGAACCCCAAGGCCGCCAAACAGCTCGCCGAAATCGATAAAATCATTGGCAAGGCGACGGACAAGGATAAGCAAAAACTGATCGAACAGAACCTATCTGTGAAGCCCATGAAAAAGGCTGTCATTACAACGGTGAACATCAAAAAAATCGTGACCTCAGCCTTCTTCGTTCGCTCCAAGGTTCACGATTCCTTCGATGACCTTAGCACCATCACCGAGCTTGATCCGATCAAAGTCGCAATTACGGACGATAAGGAACTGTATATCCTTATTGATGGCGAACGCCGCTTGGAACAGGCCAAGAGTAATAACGAAAAGGAGATTGAGGCTCAAATAATTGGAACCGTGGTTTGCCAATCGCAAATAGCGATGGCGCGCGGGAAGGAGATGGTCAAGTTCAAAAAGCCATTGACGCCGCTGGAACTGACATATGGCCTGATGCAGCTCAAGGATCAAATCATTCGCGATTTCGGTGAGGATGCCTTCTTTTCCCATGGCGG